>JAFZIO010000059.1 GCA_017554335.1 Bacteroidales bacterium
CTTGACGCCCAGCTCGTAGTTCCCGAGCGCGAAGACATCTCCCTGAAGGAGCGCTGCCGCCGCGTAAACGCCATCTGCAGGCAGCTCGGCAACGATCTGGTAATTCTCCTCTCCATCCACGTTAACGCCGCTGGAAACGGCCAGAATTGGCTCGACGCCCGCGGCTGGAGCTGCTTCACCACCCGAGGCAAGACCAAGGCCGACGCCCTGGCAACATGCCTGTACGAAGCCGCGAAAAACCATCTGCCGGGGATGAAGATCCGGACCGACTTCTCGGACGGAGATCCCGACATCGAAAAAGACTTCTATATCATCCGACACTCCAGCTGCCCAGCTGTCCTGACAGAGAATCTCTTTATGGATAACCGGCAGGACGTTGCCTTCCTGGAATCAGAAGAAGGAGCCAAGGCCATCGTAAATCTCCACGTCGACGGCATCCTGCAGTACCTATCCCGATAACCACACATACATACAGCTAGCCCCGGCAATCCACCTGGACTGTCGGGGCCTATTCATTTCGATAAACAGGGTATTTACTTCACAATCACCTTTCCGCCGGTAACTTCCTGGAAATGCTCTTTGGCCCAGCCGATGAGGCCTTCCACGTGGGGCATCAGGGATTCGCCAAGCGGGGTGAGACGGTATTCCACCCGGGGAGGAATCTCCGGATAGGCCTTACGGTGGACCAGACCGTCACGTTCCAGGTCCTTGAGTTTGGCGGATAGCATCTTCTGGGAAACATCGGTCATCTCATGGTAGATCTGTCCGAAGCGGAGGGTGCCGCCCTGATGCAGGTGATATAATATAAGGAGGGACCACTTGTCGCCGAATCGGTCGATGACGTTGCGGATGGGACAGGTAAGGTAGGCGGTATTGATTTCTTTCATAATATGCGCATTTGTTCGACGGTGCAAAGGTAGCCGTTTCTTTAATACTTTCCAATAGAAAGCGACATTATTTTTTGAAAGTGAAAAAAGTTGAAAATTTCACAATAATTATTTCGACGATATACGGTGTTATACTCCATTTCTTACAAGAATACTACTACCTTACATTTTTGTACCTACTTGACAAATGTATATCGGTGTTGTACCTTTGCACTGTAAAACGAAAAGACAAGATTCATTAACAACACAAAACACATAGAAGTTATGGCAAAGAATGTTTTACTCATTGGTGCTACGGGTTTCGTAGGTTCCGCAATCCTTAATGAACTCATCAGTCGCGGTCACAAGGTAACGGCGATCGTTCGTGACGCAAACAGCCTCGTTGGCAAAGAAGGCGTAGAGGCAGTGGTCGCCGACGCTACCAATCCCGCCGAACTGGCACAGTTGGCAAAAGGCAAGGATGCCGTCATCTCTGCCTACAATCCCGGTTGGAAGAATCCCCGTCAGTACGAGGAGACACTGGAGAACTATCCCAAGATTGTCGAGGGTGCAAAACAGGCAGGTGTGCGCCGCCTCCTCATTGTGGGTGGTGCAGGTACGTTGTTCGTTGCACCTGGCGTGCGTCTCATTGATACCGGCACGCTGCCCGCAGAGTGGCTTCCCGGCGTGAAGAGCCTCGGCGAATTCTATCTAAACACCCTTATGAAGGAGCAGGACATCGACTGGATCTTCTTCTCTCCTGCCGGAAATCTGGGCAACATGACCACAGGTGTTCGCACGGGCAAGTACCGTCTTGGCAAGGACGACATGCTCTTCGACGAGAAGGGCGAGAGCTTCATCAGCGTCGAGGACTACGCCGTGGCGATGGTCGACGAGCTGGAACAGGAGAACCACCACAAAGAGCGTTTCACCGCAGCATATTGATATGCAGACGGCGCTGGACTTCCTTCGGGATAACAACGAGATTGCCTTCGCCACCCTTGGCGAGGGCAATCGTCCGCAACTGCGGGTCTTCCAGATCATGAAGATGGAAGGCACCACGCTCTGGTTCGCCACCGGCCCTCACAAGCGGGTCTATGCCGAATTACAAGAGAATCCGGCCGTGGAGATCCTGGCAAGAAACGGGAATATTTCCGTACGAGTGAGCGGCGATGCCGTCTTCGATGTACCCGATGATATTTGCCGGGAGATATACCACACCAATCCTGTTCTGCCCCGGCTGTATCCGAGTTACAAGGATCTTGCGTATTTTCGCTTAGAGATTGACCGGCTGGATTATTACGACCTCACCCCCACGCCCCCTGTGCTGCGGCACTACGACCGGGCAACGGAAGAATACAAGGATTTAAGCCCTTTTGGCGTGAAGAAATGAACCGATACGAAAACATAGGATGGATTTGCAGGCACCTGCTGGATGAGCAGCCGCGGTACAGGCAGATGGCCGTTCCGGAGAGCCTGGAGGAGCGGCAGCAGCTGATGCGTTCGCTGCTGAATATCCGGCCACCGATGCCGGTCACTGAGGAGTTCCTGCACGCACAGGATGCCGAGTTGCAGGCTCAGCTCTCTGAAAAAGGTATGGTAGAGATTGCCACTGAAGGTTTGGTGGAATGGCAGGGCGATATAACCCGCCTCAAGGTGGACGCCATCGTCAACGCCGCCAACTCCCGGATGCTGGGCTGCTTCGTGCCGATGCACCGCTGTATCGACAACGCCATCCACAGTGCCGCAGGCGTGCAGTTACGGCTTGCTTGTGAAGAGATGATGCAAGGAACGGAAGAGCCCACAGGCAGCGCCCGGATTACGCCTGGGTTCAACCTGCCCGCGAAGTTCGTGCTCCATACTGTAGGTCCGATTGTTACCACTGCACGGCCGCTCCGCCAGCAGGAGGTACAGCTGGCATCGTGTTACCGTTCCTGCCTGGGACTGGCTGACAAGAACGGCCTTGGGAGCATCGCATTCTGCTGCATTTCCACCGGAGAGTTCCGCTTTCCGAATGATTTGGCTTGCGAGATTGCCGTCCGGACCGTCAGGGAGTATCTGGCATCGCATCCGGAGACCAAGCTGAAAACCATCGTCTTCAACACCTTCAAAGACGTTGACCATGAACGCTATAGAAACGCCCTTACAGAAGGCTGAAAAGGCCATTCGGGAGGCCGAATACATTGTGCTAGGTGCGGGAGCGGGTCTTTCCACCGCTGCCGGCATCCATTACAGCGGGCCGGATTTCCAGACCGCGTTCAAGGATATGATTGACCGCTACGGCTTCACGGATCTCTATACGTCATCCTTCTATCCCTTCCAATCCGAAGAAGAGAAATGGGCGTACTGGTCCCGCCATATCGACTATGCCCGCTTCGCTCCGGAGGGCCTGCCGCTCTACAAAAGGCTGCTGGAACTTGTTCAGGGCAAGGAATACTTCGTCATCACCACCAATGTGGACGGCCAGTTCATCAAGGCCGGATTTCCGGAAGAAAAGGTCTTCGAGGTGCAGGGCGACTACGGCCTGATGCAATGCGCCACAGCCTGCCATCCCAAGCGGTACAGTAACGAGAACCTTGTCAAGCAGATGGTTGCCGAGCAACACGACTGCCGCATTCCGTCAGAACTGGTCCCTGTCTGTCCCGTCTGCGGAGGACCGATGGAAATCAATGTCCGGAAAGACGGTTATTTCGTGGAAGACGAGCGCTGGCACGCCCGCGCCAATGACTATTACCACTTCCTTGAGAAAGCCCAGGATAAAAAACTGGTCCTGCTGGAATACGGCGTCGGCTTCAACACCCCCACCATCATCCGTTTCCCCTTCGAGCGGATGGTAGCCTCTTTCCCGGACACCACGCTCATCCGTATCAACAAAGAGCGCAGCTATCCTCAGTATCTGCTGGGTGACAAGTATATTGCGTTGGAATCGCTGTAATGGCTTCGTGTTGTGAAACAAGCCCCGGCATTAGTTTTCTTTAACCCGCTTCCCGCTCAAATGCTCAATCCGCAGATTCAGGATGGCGGTCCTGGGACCGTTCCTCCGGATATCCGCCTCCATATCATAGCCTTCTGGGAAGTACTTGGAGCCAAGTAGTTGGAGCTTGGACAGATGCTCTGCATCATCTTTAATGATGGAAATCCGTCCCCGGCAAATCACACTCTTTACGTGATACCACCAGTTGTTTGGCTCCTGAACAGGATCGTTAATCACGGTAAAACACGCCTTGTCACATTCCTTTATAGCGTCCATCTTATGTCCTTGCTGTGCGGAGTGGAAGTAGATATGGCCATCCTCGTATATGAAGTTGATGGGAATGGTATAAGGATAGCCGTTCTCACCGATGACGGACAGGAAGCCACGATAGGCCTCTTTCAGAATGGCCACGCACTCTTCCTCCGGAAGTTGCTGTTTGAACCGGCGCATGGGCCGGAATGTCATTTCTTCGCTCATAGTTGGAATGCTCCCTTCCGAGGGCTGCAGCTATACCCGGCGTCTCCTTCTGAGGGTATGCAAAGATACCAATAATCTGCGACATGGCCATACGAAAGCCCCTCCGGACACCATCCGAAGGGGCTAACCGATTCAGGTTTCAGTCAAGATTCCCTATACGTCCTCGGCGACAGGCCTTTAAGCCTTGAGAAGAACTTGCTGAAAGAAGGGGCGTCGGCGAAGTTGAGGCGGTCGGCTATCTGAGTTATGCTCAACTCTGAGGTTTTCAAAAGGAAGGTAGCCTCCATCAGCAGCATCTGATTGATATAGTCCACAACTGTGCGGCCTGTGACCTGACGGACTACTCGGGAGAGATAGACGGGAGAGATATGGAGCTGGTCGGCATAGAACGGGATGTCGTGGTGCTCTACAAAGTGGCGGGGCAGCAGCCGGATGAAATCGATGAAGATTTCCTCCACGCGCTGGGGCGTCTGGCGCTGTACGATGGCGCGCTGCTGGGCATTCTGCAGTACATATGCCGGCAAGATTGCGGAAATCACAGGCATCGACCGCAAAGAAGTAGACAAGGCTTTTGCCGAACTGAAGAAAGAAGGTGCCATCGTGTCGCCCGTCCGTTGCAAGTGGGAACCCACCAAGTAATTTCAGCCTAACCAGCAAATGTAAATAGAGGTCGACTAATGGGTCGGCCTCTTTTTTCCCCTTGTTCGGCCATGTTTCCTGTTTGCGGAGTCCTGTTATGCGAAATGTTTGCGAAATCCATCGTGACGCCTTTTCGTTGATTTCGCAACCAGAATAATACAGGAAATGGCTAAAATAGTGCCGCGAAATCCACCAAGCGGCACATGTATGGACTTCGCGGCAACATCTTCGTCTCCTGGCGCGCAAATGACTGTAAATTAACAACTTGCTGTATTTGCCTGCACCTGTTTTTATGCAGGCATTATAAGTAACGTTTTGTGATACAGAGGGTTACGCGCCAGGGTCTGACTGCCTGACGTCACGGAGCCCAAGCCTACTCGTCTACCGCACTCTGCGTCAGAATGAGAGTTTTTTGCTATCTTGCAAAGCGTAATATGAAACGAATTATCTTATCTATTTTTCTGGCACTCGCTGTTCTGTCAGCGGCTAATGCTCAGGAAGTCAGTGCCGGTGCCGAAGTTGGCAAGGAAATACATCTGTTTGATTTTCCGCTTAATACTAAGCGGCTGGAGATTGGCGTTACGGTTGGCCAGGCGGGCTCCTTCAGTGAGTATGCTCACTTTGGAATGGGGGGCAGCATTCTGGTTGGCGGCGTGTATGTAGACTTTATTAAAGCGGATGCGCAGCACAAATACGACACCCGCCTGCGGAATGTCAAATGGGATGACACAGAGGCCTTCAGCATCAATCTGGGCTATCAGATTCCTATACTCAGCTGGCTGCGGATAATGCCACTTGTAGGGTACTCTCAGACGAATTACGGTACCACGGACGGTCTTTCGCTTGACTGGGATGGCGACAATTCCTGGTATCACAGATATATAGTTACTCCAGGCTCCCGTTCGCATTACTTCAACTACGGAGGAGGCATTTCTTTCCAACCGCTCAAGTGGCTCTCCATCAACGTCATAGGCACCCGCTATGCGCTCTACGGTGGCCTTTCGTTCAATATCCTGTATTTCGTTCAGGGATCCCGCTGATTATCTCCGAACGACAGCAGTTCTCCGGTAACAGGATGCCGGAATTCCAGGCTGCACGCACGCAACCATAAGCGTTCTCCGGCCCTGCCGCTGCCGTAGAGCCTGTCGCCGCGGACCGGATGGCCGAGGCCGCGGACATGTGCGGCATGCACCCGTATCTGATGCGAACGCCCGGTCAGGGGGCGGAACAGTACGTCCACACTGCTGTCCGGCAGAATTTCCAACACTTCGTACTCGGTGACGGCGAGTTTCCCGTTCTCATGGTCCACCATCTGCCGCGGCCGGTCGTAATAATCGAGCATCAGCGGCAGGGCAATGGTGCCTTTCATGCCATGATTCCATGGCCCGCCGTCCAGCCTGGCGCGGTAGGTTTTATGCACCTCGCGCGCGGCGAACTGCCGTTCGAGCTCCGCCTTGCACAGCAGCGAACGGGCATAGACCATGATGCCGGAGGTGTCCATGTCCAAGCGATGACAGCTTTCCACCTCCGGACCGAAGCGCTCCCGGAGCCATTCAAGCAGCGATGCCGCATCTATGCGTCCGGGGACGGAGAGCATGCCGGAGGGCTTGTCTACAACTATGATGCTGTCGTCGGAATAAAGGATCTGTGGCTCAGCGGGAGAGCTGACGGCCGAATCCAGGGGATTGTCTTCTACGTCGAGTCCTTTCATCATCCATGTAAGCAGCGGCCCGCACTTGCCGGTGCAGGAGGGGTAGAAGCGCCCCTGCTCCCGTACTTCGCGAGCGGGGCTGCGGCCATACCAGAATTCGCCCATTGCTATGGGTTTGAGACCGTTACGATATGCATATTCCAGCAGCTTCGGGGCCGCACAGTCACCGGTGCCTCCGGGAGGGACCAGGCCTCTCTGGGCGAAGATTTCGGCCACCGAGAGCTCCTCGCCGAGAGCGTTGTGCACGCGGTACTGGCGGAAGATCCAGTCTTGCAGTTCGGCGGAGGCCGCCGCTTTTCCGGGGCCGTCCGGCATGGCGGAAATCTGCTTCTCGCGCTCCTTGAAGTAACCCTGCGTAAGGTCATAGATTGGAGGGACAAAGCCGGGGAGAACAGAACGTCCGCCGGCGAGACCGCTGAAGGCGTAGAGTGGGCCGTGGTCCGTGATGAGGACGCCGAGCATTTTGCCGTCGCGGAGGAGAGCCCCGGTCGGGGCCGGGGATGACGGGGAAGGGGATGACAGGCGGGCTATCAACGCGCGCGCCGCATCTGTCACAAGCGGATGCGGCACGTAGCAGAAAGGATAGGTGAAGCGGGAGGGGAGTTCCATCAGGCAAACTCCTGCAGCAGCTCCCACACCCGGTGGACGGGGAAGCCCATCACATTATAGAACGAACCTTCTATATGGCCCATGGAGGCATAGCCCAGCCATTCCTGGATGCCGTAGCCGCCGGCCTTGTCGAATGGCTTGTAAGTATCTATGTAATAGTTGATTTCGTCATCGTCAAGAGGGTTGACGTAAACGGTGGTAACATCGGTTACGCTGCGCTCTTTTTCCGCTGTGCGGAATACCAGTCCGGAGATTACCTTATGGGGTTTGCCGGAGAGCTCGTGCAGCATGGCGACGGCCTCTTCCCGGCTATGCGGCTTGCCCAGGACGCGATTGTCTACTACTACGACGGTATCTGCCGTAATCAGCAGCTCATCCGCCTCCAGAGGCCTGTGAAAGCCATGGGACTTGCCCAGAGCCATAAGCAGGGCGACGTCCTCAGGGACGCTTCCTTCGGGAACGGACTCCTCAAACGTGTTTCCTGTATCTACTGTGAATTCCACATCCAGTCCTGCAAGCAACTCGCGCCTCCTGGGGGAGCCGCTGCCGAGGATGATACGTTTAGAACATTTTTTCATATTTCTCAACGTCGAATATCCATTTGCCCTGGGCCTTCATGACCAGTTCCAGAGTCCAGCGCACGAAGCCGCGGCCGCCTCCCATAGGGGCTACGATATCTGCCGCTTCGCGGGCTTCTTCGGCCGCGTCGGCAGGTGCTACACCCACGCCTGCGAACTTGATTGCGCCTACGTCAGGGATGTCGTCGCCCATATAAAGTATCTCTTCAGATGACAGGCCGAAACGTTCACATACACCTTCGATTATCTTCCTCTTGTTCCGTGCTTTCAGGTAGACGTTTTCGTATGGCACGCCGTAGTCTGTCATGCGCTTGCGCACAGCCTCCGTATGGCCGCCGGTAATGACTACGAGTATGTAGCCGTTCAGGGCCGCCATGCGCAGTCCGTGGCCGTCTTTTTCGTTATAGATACGCAGGGGCTCGGCGTTGGCGTCGCACAGCACGCTGCCGTCCGTCATCACGCCGTCTATATCGAAGACTATGGCTTTGACCGCCTTAAGATTTGGCTCCATTGGGATTGAAGTCGGCGAGGTTGAAAGTGGCCTTGGGGGAGCCCGGAAGCTCTATGGGACCGAACTGGGACTCGTATTTGCCGATATTGTCAGCCAGGGCGTTGAGAAGCCTTTTTGCATGCTCCGGAGTCATGAGGATGCGGCTGCCGATTTCCGGCTTGGGAAGGCCGGGGAGC
The DNA here is from genome assembly GCA_017554335.1 of Bacteroidales bacterium. Classification (GTDB taxonomy): domain Bacteria; phylum Bacteroidota; class Bacteroidia; order Bacteroidales; family UBA932; genus Cryptobacteroides. Next base: position 8,542 of record JAFZIO010000059.1, read on the forward strand.
ATGGTGGCGAAATCTATGATGAACTCGCTATGCGAGTGGCTTATGATGGCAAGGTTGGAGTAGTTTCCTTTTGCAATTTCGGGCTTGAGGTCAAGCTGTATCTGTTTATTCTCTTCCATACAATAAAAAATATAAGTGTCAGACCCACAAATTTAGTGTAAATATGTTATCTTTGCAAGATATGGAACTGAATACGAAATACAATCCCGCCGAGGTTGAGGACAAGTGGTATGCCTATTGGCTGAAAAACAGGTGCTTTCATTCGGAACCCGATTCCAGGGTACCTTATACCATAGTCATACCGCCGCCCAACGTTACCGGCATTCTGCATATGGGCCATGTGCTCAACAATACACTGAACGACGTGCTTATCCGCAAGGCCCGCATGGACGGCAAAAACGCCTGCTGGGTACCCGGCACCGACCATGCCAGCATAGCCACCGAGAGCAAGGTGGTGGCGCGCCTTAAGGAGCAGGGAATCAGGAAGGAAGACCTTACCCGCGAAGAGTTCATGAAGCACGCCTGGGCGTGGAAGGAAGAGCACGGCGGCATCATCCTGCAGCAGCTGCGCAAGCTTGGCGCCTCCTGCGACTGGGACCGCACCAAGTTCACCATGGAGCCCGCCCTAAGCGACGCCGTAATCGCCACCTTCGTCTATTTCTACAAGAAGGGGCTTATTTACCACGGCTACCGCATGGTCAACTGGGACCCCGTGGCCCACACCGCCATTTCCGACGACGAGGTGATCCACCGCGATACCAAGAGCCATTTCTACCATCTGCGTTACTTCATCTCGGACGGCAACGGCAATCCTACCAAGGAATTCCTGACCATTGCCACGACGCGTCCGGAGACCATTATGGCCGACGCCGCCATCTGCGTGAATCCCGCAGACGAGCGCTACCATTGGCTGCGCGGCAAGAAGGTGCTTATCCCCCTGATCAACAAGGAGATACCCGTTATTGAAGACGACTACGTGGAGATGGACTTCGGTACCGGCTGCTTGAAGGTTACCCCCGCCCACGACGTGAACGACTATGCCATAGGCCAGCGTCACGACCTGCCCATCCTGGAGATTCTGGACGACGACGGCAAGCTGAACGAAAACGCTCAGATTCTGGTTGGCGAAGACCGTTTCGTGGCCCGCAAGAAGATCTGCAAGATGCTGGAAGAGGCCGGCAACCTGGTGAAGGTGGAGGAGTACATTTCTCCCGTCGGCTACAGCGAGCGTACGGACGCAGTAATAGAGCCCAAGCTCAGCAAGCAGTGGTTCCTCAAACTGGAGGAGCTGGCCAAGTCCGCCCTCGAGTCCGTGGAATCCGGCAAGATAAAGCTTATTCCCGATAAGTACCGCAACGTGTACCGCCACTGGATGGAGAACGCCCACGACTGGTGCATCTCCCGCCAGCTCTGGTGGGGCCAGCGCATCCCCGCATGGTATCTGCCGGACGGAAGCGTGGTGGTGGAAGAGACCGAGGCAAAGGCCCTGGAGGCCGCCAAGGCCGTCAATCCTGCCGTCACTGCGGCTGACCTGAAGCAGGACGAGGATGTGCTCGACACATGGTTCTCCAGCTGGCTGTGGCCCATCAGCGTATTCGACGCCGAGCGCCCCGGCCATCCCGAGCACAAGCCCAACCGCGACCTCAGCTATTATTATCCCACCAGCGACCTGGTGACCGGCCCGGACATCATCTTCTTCTGGGTGGCCAGGATGGTAATGGCCGGCGGCGAGTTCATGAACGACGTGCCTTTCCGCAACGTATATTTCACCGGTATCGTGCGCGACAAGCTCGGCCGCAAGATGAGCAAGACCCTCGGCAACAGCCCCGACCCGCTGGTGCTGATAGAGAAATACGGAGCCGACTCCGTGCGTCTGGGCATGCTGCTCTGCGCCTCCGCCGGCAACGACATACTGTACGACGAGTCTCAGGTGGAGCAGGGACGCAACTTCTGCGGCAAGATCTGGAACTCCTGGCGCCTCGTCAACGGCTGGAGGGTGGAGGAGAACGGACGTCAGCCCGAATCTGCCCGCGTGGCCGTCAAGTGGTTCGACAACCTGCTGTCCCGCACCATCACCACGGTGGAGGACCACTACCGCAAGTTCCGCATCAACGACGCCCTGATGGCCATTTACAAGCTCTTCTGGGACGACTACTGCAGCACCTACCTGGAACTCATCAAGCCCGCCTATGGCGAGGGGATCGACGGCTATACCTTCGAGGCTACCGTCGGCTTCTTCGACAAACTGCTCAAGCTCATCCACCCCGTGATGCCTTTCATTACGGAGGAAATATGGCACGCAATGGCGAACAGGCGTCCCGGTGAGACCATCATGTTCGAGCGCACTCCGGTCGCCGGACCTTGCGACGAGGCGTTCCTGGCCGCTTTTGAGCAGGCCCGCCAGATTGCCGCCGGCGTACGTGCCGTCCGTGCCCAGAAGCAGATAGCACCCAAGGAACCCCTTAAGCTGCAGCTGGAAGGGGAGCTTCCCGAGGAACTGCTGCCCGTCATCGCCAAGTCGGCCAACATTTCAGAGTTCGTAAAAGAGAGCGCAGGCGCCGCCGTCGGTTTCATTGTGGGCACCATCAAGTGCAGCGTGCCTCTGGAAGGACTTGTTGACGCAGGACAGGAGCGCGCCAAACTGGAGGCGGAGCTGGAGCACCAGCGCAAATTCCTCGCAGGCGTGCGCGCCAAGCTGGGCAACGAGAACTTCATGGCCCATGCACCCCAGGCCGTGGTTGACAACGAGCGCAAGAAAGAATCCGACGCCCTGGCCCGCATAGAGGCCCTGGAGGCATCGTTGAAGTCATTATAAGCAACTTAAAATCAGACGCATATGATAGTTTATCCACTCGGCGTAGTAGGCCCCTGGCAGATAGTCATTATCGCCCTTGTGATCCTTCTCCTCTTCGGCGGCAAGAAGATTCCCGAGCTCATGAAGGGACTCGGCAAAGGCGTAAAGAGCTTCAAGGAAGGTATCAACGAGGTTGAAGAGCAGATTAACACCGCTGATACTCCTTCCAAGCCTGCTGAAGCACCCAAGGCCAAGGAAGAGCCCAAGGAGCCGGAGGCCTAGACGTGGCTGACGGCGGCAAAGAGCGCGAGATGTCCTTCTGGGACCATCTCGAGGAATTGAGGGGAACCCTGTTCCGCTCGATTATCGCTCTATGCATCTTTGCCGTACTCGGATTCATTTTCAAGAAACAGCTTTTCTGGCTTATCTTCCTTCCGGCATCCCCGGATTTCTTCATCTATCGTCTCCTGGGCTGGTCTTTCACCCTGGAAATGATAAATGTGGAGATGGCCGCCCAGTTCTTCGTGCACCTTCAGGCTGCATTCGGGGCGGCTCTCATACTGGCCTTCCCGTATCTTATCTGGGAGATCTGGCGTTTCATCGCGCCGGCCCTCTATGAAAAGGAGAAAAAGGCCGTCGGAGGCGCCTTCCTCATGGCCACCGGCTTTTTCTATCTGGGCGTCGTCGTGGGATACGTGCTGGTGCTGCCGGCTTGCGTGCAGTTTTTCATGAACTACAGCGTGAGCTCCCAGGTCACAAATGCCATCACCATAGGCTCGTACATGTCTATGTTCACCTCCACCGTGCTGCTGGTGGGCCTGGCCTTTGAATTCCCGACGGTTATCTGGGCCTTGTCGCGCCTGGGCGTGCTGGACCGCAAGCAGCTGCGCGGCGGCAGGCGTTACGCCCTCGTGGCCGTGCTGGTGCTCGCCGCCCTGGTCACTCCCGCCGACCCGCTGTCCATGCTCATAGTGGCGGCGCCGCTGTATCTGATGTACGAGGTTTCCATTCTAATGTGCCCCCGTTCCAATGGTATCGATTGACGACGTAACTGTTGCCTACGGCGGCTTCGTCTTGCTGGACGGAATCAATTTCCACATCAGCGAGACGGACAAGATAGGCCTCGTTGGACGAAACGGGGCGGGGAAGTCCACCGTCATGAAGCTGATTATGGGGCTGCAGAACCCCACGTCCGGCCGTATCGACAAGCCCTCCGGCATCACAATAGGCTACCTGCCGCAGCTGATGGAGCACCACAAGGGCCGCAGCGTGCTGGATGAGACCATGACCGTCTTCAGCGAGACCAACGGCCTGGAGGAGGAGATACGCCAGGTGACTGCGGAGCTGGGGGAGCGGGACGACTACGAGTCGCCGGAGTATTCGGCCCTGATCGAGCGCCTGGGCGACCTGAACGACCGCCTGGCCACGTCCCAGAGCGAGACGCCCGAGGTGCGCGCACGCAAGACCCTGAGGGGCCTTGGCTTCCGCGACGACGAGCTGGACCGCAAGACGGAGACCTTCAGCCAGGGGTGGAACATGCGTATCGAGCTGGCCAAGATACTGCTGCGGCAGCCAGACCTGCTTATGCTGGACGAGCCCACCAACCACCTGGACATAGAGTCCATAGAGTGGCTGGAGGCGTATCTGAAGGCCCGCCGCGGCAGCCTCCTGCTGGTGTCGCACGACCGCAAGTTCCTGGACAACGTGACAAACCGCACCGTGGAAATAATGCTGGGGCATATCCACGACTACAAGGTGCCTTATTCCAAATACCTGGTGCTGCGTGAGGAGCGGCTTGCCCAGCAGACCGCTGCCTACGAAAACCAGCAGCGCATGATACAGAAGACGGAAGAGTTTATCAACACCTTCCGCTACAAGCCCACCAAGAGCAACCAGGTTCAGAGCCGTATAAAGGCCCTGGAGAAACTGGAGAGGGTGGAGATAGACGAGACCGACAAAGTGCGTCTTACGGTGAAGTTCCCGCCCGCACCCCGTTCGGGCGACCTGGTTTACAAGGCCAGCGGACTCAGTGCCGGTTATCCGCAGAAAGTGGTGTTTACGGACGCTGAGATAGAAATCAAGAGGGGAGAGAAGGTGGCGTTCGTCGGCCGTAACGGCGAAGGCAAGACCACGCTCATGAGGGTGATTGCCGGAGAACTCCAGCCCCTTGCCGGAGAGAGCCGGCTCGGGCATAATGTGGATCTGGGTTATTTTGCCCAGAACCAGGAGGAAATACTGGACAAGAACGAGACCGTATTCAGCACCCTGGACCGTATCGCAGTTGGGGACATCCGCACAAAGCTGCGCGACCTGCTGGCCCAGTTCCTCTTCCGCGGAGAAGATATAGACAAGCGCGTATCCGTGCTTTCCGGAGGCGAAAGGGCAAGGCTCGGCATGGCCAAGCTCATGCTCCAGAACCACAACCTGCTGGCCCTGGACGAGCCTACCAACCACATGGATATCAAGTCCAAGGACATACTCAAGCAGGCCCTTAAGTCTTACGATGGCACGCTGATTGTTGTCAGTCACGACAGGGACTTCCTAGACGGCCTCGTAGACAAGCTCTATGAGTTCCGTGACGGAAAGGTCCGCGAGCACCTCGGAGGCGTGAACGAGTTCCTTGCCAGAAGGCGGCTGGAGAACCTTCAGGAGCTTGAAAGGAATGCCGAAACAGTCAAGGTACAGACTGTTAAAGACGACTGCGCATACAAGGAACAGAAAGAAAAAAACAAGCTGGACCGCAAGAAAAAGAACAGAATTTCTTATCTTGAGTGCGAAATTGAAAAACTGGAGTCCCGTATGGCGGAAATAGAAAAAATCCTTTCCGCTCCGGGCCCTGAAGATGATATAATGGAGCTTACCCGTTCTTACCTGGAGTGCAAGAGGGATCTGGATGCCAAGACGGACGAATGGGGCTCGCTAATAGAATAGAGTTATGAAAAAGTGGATATTATCTGTGCTTCTGCTTTCCGTCGTTTCCGGTTTCACGGCCGGGGCGGCTCCCAGGCAGACCAGCATCAACCTCAGCCCTTTCAGCAATATGAAAGTGGCAGGTACTTTTTCGGTCAGCCTCGTGAGGGGTTCGGACTACAGGGCCCTGGTTACTGTAGAAGAGAGCTACATGGACTATATCGTATGCCAGGTGACCGACGGTGTGCTGAACATAGATATAGACGAGCGCCGCGTGCCGTCGGAGATTAAGCGCCAGTTCAGGGCCAAGGGCACTTCTGATCCGGCGTTCTCTGCAATCATATACGTGCCGGAACTTATACGCTCCGTGGAGCTGGACGGCAAGGCCGTGCTGTGCGATTCCGAAGATGTGTTCGACAAGGGGCATGTGACCTTTGACCTGGACGACAATTCCAGCATGAAGAACGTGGAAATCAGTTCCCAGGAAGTCATATTGTCCCTTCAGAACAAGAGTACGGCAGATGTGAAGGTTTCCTGCAAGAAACTGGCTGTGGACACCTCAAATTCTTCCAGCCTGACTATAGAGGAAGAGTCCGAGGACTCCGGCTACTCCCTTCAGGGCTCTTCCAAGATTGTGGCCAAGAGCCATGCCGTGCATATGGAGATAAAGACCAAGGCCAACTCCAACATGAAGCTCTTCGGTACGGGAGACAGCATTTCATACAACCTCAGCGGCACCTCCGAGGTGAACGCCCTCAACTTCGAAGTGCCTGACGCCAAGGTTACAATGACCAGCGTCTGCGCCCTGTACCAGGCGGCATACCGCAGCCTCACCCTGAATCTGAACGGTGGCTCAGCCCTGTATTTCACGAACGAACCTCAGGTGAGCATCGAGAATATAAAGTCATCCACCGTTTCCCGCGTGTCCAACGGCGCGGCTGCCAGGAAATCATGAGACTTTTCAGCGAGGAAGCTATTGCTGCGGCGTGTGCGGCCAATAATGTATCTGACTTGGCGTCGGCCACTATAGGAGAGGTGCTCCTGGTGGCACAGCATCTGGAACGCACCACCGGAATTCCTTTCATACGTATGGACCAGGGGTCGCCCGGCCTGCCTGCCAACCGCTACGGCATTGAGGCCGAGAAGCGTGCGCTGGATGCCGGCGTCGGTGCCAAATATCCGCCGGCGGACGGCGTGCCCGCCCTGAAGGAGGCCGCATCCCGCTTCGTCAAGGCCTATATCGACGTGGACGTCAGCCCCCGTTCCTGCGTGCCCACGACGGGCTCCGTGGCGGCATCGTTCGGCTCCTTCGCCGCATGCTGCCAGCGTATCCCCGGCAAGGACAAGGTGCTCTTCATCGACCCGGGTTTCCCTATCCAGAAGGCGCAGCTGCGCATACTCGGCATCGATTGGGTTGCCTTCGACATCTACGCTTACCGCGGAGCCGCCAAACTCAGGCCCAAACTGGAGGAGATGCTCTCCGGCGGCGACGTTGCCGCCATCATCTACTCCAACCCCAACAATCCCGCGTGGATATGCCTGGAAGAGGAGGAACTGCAGGTGATAGGGGAGCTCGCCACCCGCTACGACGCCGTGGTGATGGAAGACCTGGCCTACTTCTGCATGGACTACAGGAAAGACCTGGGGCACCCCTTCGTGCCGCCGTTCCTGCCCACCGTGGCCCGCTATACGGACAATTACATCCTGATGCTGTCGTCTTCCAAGATATACAGCTATGCCGGCCAGCGTATGGCACTGGCGTGTATAAGCGACAAGCTTTTCGAGAAACAGTATCCCGCCCTGGCGGAGCGTTACCACGACGCGGGAGTCTTCGGACAGACGCTGGTGGCTTCCATACTCTACATGATAACGAGCGGCTGCACCACATCCACCCAGTACGGCTATGCCGAGATGATGCGCCTTTCCTGCGACGGCACTATCGACTTTATCGAGGATACTCGCGACTACGAGCGCAGGGCGGCCATGGTGAAGGAGATTTTCCTCCGCCACGGCTTCCATATAGTTTACGACAGGGACGTGACGCAGAAAGTGGGGGACGGCTTCTTTTTCTCCCTGGGATACGGCGACTGGAGCTCGGCCAGGCTGGTCCCGGCCCTTATAGCTTACGGCGTAAGCTGCATAAGCCTGTCGACCACCGGCAGCAGGCAGGAGGGCGTGCGCGCATGCGTGAGCCTCATGCATGAAGACCTCTATCCGCTCCTGGACGAGCGTATGGCAATGTTTGAACAAGATAACCGTAAATAACCAATGGACAACTCTGTAATTGAATTACTGGACGGCATTAACGTAACCATGAACGCCGGCGGCATGAACACTATCAACATAGTGCTCGCTTTTGTGATGTTCGGCGTAGCGCTGGGAATCAAGCCCCGCATGTTCGTGGAAGTGTTCCGCAAACCCAAATCCGTCATACTGGGCATGTGCTCGCAGCTTATCCTGCTGCCTCTGCTCACCTTCGGTCTCACCCTGCTCTTCGGCAAATGGATCAGCTGGTCCATGGCCCTGGGAATGATACTGGTGGCTTCCTGCCCCGGCGGAAACATTTCCAATTTCATGTCGTCGCTCAGCAAGGCCAACATAGAGCTTTCCGTCAGCCTTACGGCAATAAGCACGGCCCTCTGCGTCCTTATGACCCCGTTCAATTTCTGGCTTTACGGAAACCTGTATCTGGACATAGCCAGCGTGCGCGCAGACGTGCCTCAGCTGGTAATTCCTCTCTGGGACGTTTTCAAGACCATTTTCATCCTGCTGGGTATTCCCCTTACCCTGGGTATCCTTACTTCACAGTATCTGCCCAAGGTGGCTGAAAAGCTCAAGAAGCCCATGCAGTGGTTCAGCATCATCTTCTTCATCGCCATGGTGGTGCTTTCTTTCTGGAGCAACCGCGCGGCTTTCCTTCAGTGCATCAAGTACATCTTCCTGATTGTCTTGATCCACAATCTGCTGGCACTGCTCACCGGCTTCAGCGTGGGTTCGGTTTTCAAGGTGTCCAAAGCTGACCGCAGAACCCTTACAATAGAGACCGGCATACAGAACAGCGGCCTGGGCCTTGCCCTGCTGCTGGGTACCAGCATCTTTGCCGGCCTTCCTCCTCACGGAGGCATGTTGGTTATCACTGCCTGGTGGGGCGTATGGCATATTGTCAGCGGCCTCACCGTCAGCGGCCTCTTCCTTTTGTCTGACAGGAAAAAGAAATAACGATGAGTAAAAGATATTTAGCACTGGCTTTGTTGCCGGTGCTTTTGCTTTCCTGCACCCCCAAGCCAATTGATGACGGCCCGGATGAACCGGATCCGGTAGTACCTGACGAGCCCGAAGTGGTCGATCCTCCCCAGCCGGAGCCGAAGCACGTGGACCCTGTTGCCCTCTCCTTCGTGGAAAAGGGAAAATACGACATCACTTTCACCCACGACGGGAGTACGGGGGAGTGGACTCTTAACACTACCGGAACGGACCCTTATATTTATTTGGACGCTCTCAGTCAGGACCTGGAGGAGGAGCATAGGATACTGAGCTTCGATTATAAATGTACCAGCGGCATAGATGACCTTCAGGTGTTTTACGGCAGGGCTATTGCCGAGAACCGTTCAAGGCACTTCGGAAGTATACCGGCAAGCAGCGGAGACAGCTGGAAGAGCTATGGATGCCGTATAGCAGAGGACCGTATCAGCTATTCCTGGGGCAAGTCGGGCGAGAATATGCGCCTCGACTTCGGCACCAGGAAAGGCATCAAGATCATCATCAAGAACCTCTGTATCAGGGAGATGAACGACGATGAGCTGGCGGCGTACCAGGCAGATCTGGCCAAGGCCCAGGGCAAGGATGCCGAGGCGGCCAGGATAGGGGAATACCTGACGCGCAGCTTCCCGTGCAGTATCACAGAAGTTAAAGTAAGCGCCAGCGATGTTACAATAAAGGCTACTACAGATGGCAACGGAGCCTACTTCCTCGCCGACATAGCGCCGTGGGAAAGCATCACAGAGGCAAAATCGTTCAGCCTTGCCGGCGGCTCGGAGGGGAGCACTTCATCTTCCGCTACGCTGAGCCGATATGTGTCGCGCGACGGACTTCCTGAGTATGACCGCCTGCTGTCGCGCTTCGCAATTGTCAGGCAGGACGGCACGGTATGCTCCCATGCCCGCTACGCCGATGAGATAGCTTCTCCGTTCAGTCAACCGGTAGTGCCAAAATCCAAGAAGGGCCTCGGCGGCTTCATCTACAACAATAACCTCAGCGACCTGGATGACCTGGGAATTACCAGCGTCACAGTGAACATAGTGCTGAACTCCATAGTCAACACTGTCAAGACGGGTAACTTCACCATGGAGCACAAATTCGGCGGAGTCACATATTACATGGACAAGGGCAACGTGTCTTCGCTCGACAAGGTGATGACCGAATGCTATAAGCGTGGTATAGTAGTGTCTGCCATTCTTTTGAACCGGCATTCCGATACCATTTCGTCGGCCACGTCACTAATGAAGCACCCGGAGAATGACGGTGGCAACTACAGCATGCAGAATCTCACTGAGGCAAAGGCCGTAAATGTCTATGCCGCGGTCCTCGATTTCCTTGCAGACCGCTATTCTACAAGCACCTATGGGAAAATTCACCATTGGATCATCAACAACGAGGTCGACGCTGCCAAAGAGTGGACCAACATGGGTGACCAGCCGGAATGGCGCTATATGGACGCATACGTGAAGTCCATGCGCGTTTGCCACAACATTGTGCACCAGTATGATTCCAACGCCTCCGTGATGATTTCCCTGACCCACAGTTGGGGCAAGGCGGAATTCCAGTATGCTTCCAAGAGCCTGCTGGAAGACCTCTGCAAGTTCAGCACGGCGGAAGGGGACTTCCTGTGGGGCGTAGCATATCATCCATATCCCCAGGTCCTCAGTAAGCCTGATTTCTGGAAGGACGATACTTCTGCAACATATTCGGCCAGCTCTCCTTATTGTACATTCAAGAATCTTGAGGTCGTAAGCGACTGGATGCTGGACAAGGCCCATTATTACAAGGGCTCGCAGAAGCGAATACTCTTCCTGTCGGAGAACGGCACCAATTCGCCTTCGTACAGCGAGACGGACCTGGCCCGTCAGGCGGCAGGCGCTGCCTGGGCGTGGAAGAAAGTGGCGGCCCTGGACGGCATTGACGGCATTCAGTGGCACAACTGGCGGGACAACCGTGCCGAGGGTGGCCTCATGATAGGCTTGCGCCGCTTCCCGGACGATTCTGCAGATCCCAACGGCAAGAAGCCGGCGTGGTACGTCTGGCAGGCCGCCGGCACCGCCAGCGAATCGGCGGTCTTCGACCCTTACCTCAGCGTTATCGGCATCAGCAGCTGGAACGACATTTTTGGCAAGTAGCTACGCGGAGTGAGGCTGGGGGCTGTCCCGACAACCCGTGGCCGCCCGTGGCCACGTGAACGGGAGGGGCCCAGCCTCGGCTGGGAGGGATGAGCGGAGCGAAGGTTTGTCGGAACAGCTCCCAGCGAAAGCAGCAGTAGCTACTGCAGCTCGCTGAGTTCCAGCCAGCGGGTTTCTTTTTCGTCGATGGCGGATTTGACTTCCTGGTAGCGGGCGGAGGCGGCGGTGATGCGCTGATAGTCGTCCGTGCCGCCGGCGAGCAGGGCCTCCAGCTCCTTCTGCTCGGCGTTGAGCGCCTCCAGGTCGGCCTCCAGCTGCTCCAGCTCTCGCTTCTCCTTCCAGCTCAGCTTTCGCGGCGCGTCGCTCTTCGGCTTCTCACGTACCGGTTTGGGCTCGGCCGCCTGCTGGCGTGCGCGCTCCTCCTTCCGGAGGTCCTCCATGTAGCTGCGGTACTCGCTGTAGCCGCCTATGAAGTCCTTGATGACGCCACCGCCGCAGAAGACGAAGAGGTGGTCTACCAGACGGTCGAGGAAGTGGCGGTCGTGCGTCACTATGAGCAGGGTGCCCTTGAAGTCCAGCAGATGCTCCTCCAGAATGTTCAGGGTGACTATATCGAGGTCGTTGGTAGGCTCGTCCAGTATGAGCACGTTGGGCTCCTGCATCAGCACCGTAAGCAGGTAGAGGCGCCTTTTCTCGCCCCCGGAGAGACGGTCGATGCGGTTGTTCCACATCTCGTGAGGGAAGAGGAAGCGTTCAAGCAGACGGGTGTCGGGAACGACCTCCATGACGGTGTCGTCCGGCCTGAACTCTATGCCCGTCTGGCGGTAGTAGCCTATGCGGACAGACTCGCCGCGCTTTACGGCAGGGTCGTCGCTGTCGGCCAGGAGGTTCAGGAAGGTGCTCTTGCCAATGCCGTTGCCGCCTACAATTCCGACCCTCTCGCCGCGCTGGAAGTTATAGGTGAAATGGTCGATTAGCGGCTTGCCGTTCCAATTGAAGCACAGGTCTTTACAGTCGATCACCTGCTTCCCCAGATAAGATGCTCCGGAGAGTCCTTCCATGGATACGCGCCTGACAGTATATGTGTCTTCCGCCCTGGCCTTTATCTCCTTGAACGCCTCCTTGCGGTACTTGGCCTTGCCGGTGCGGGCGCAGGGGGTGGCGTGTATCCACTCCAGCTCGCGCCTCATTATATTACGTATGCGTTCCGTTTCCGCGTTGTAGTTGCTTATACGCTCGTCGCGCTTCTGCAGGTAGTTCTCGTAGTCGCCGCGGTAGATGTATATGGAGCCGCGGTCCATTTCCATAATGGTATTGCACACGCGGTCCAGGAAGTAGCGGTCGTGGGATACCATGAAAAGCGTGCAGCGGGAGCGCTTCAGGGCGTTTTCCAGGTACTCGATGGCGTCCAGGTCCAGATGGTTGGTTGGCTCGTCCATTATGAGGAAATCGGCGTCGGCAGCCAGCATCTCAGTGATGGCCACCCGCTTGACTTCGCCTCCGGAGAGCTCGCACATGCGTTTTTCAGGGCTCAGGCCAAGCTCGTCAAGGATGCGGCGGATGCGGAGCTCGTGCTCGAAGTCATCGGTCGCCAGCTGCTGGCCCACGGTGAGTTGCGGGTCGTAGTCGTATTCCTGCTCCAGGAAGGCTATGCGCACGTCGCGGAGGAATTTGATGCTGCCGCCCGAATCGGATTTGTCCTTGCCGGCGAGGATGCGCAGCAGGGAAGTCTTGCCCGTGCCGTTGGGCGCCACCAGGGCTATTTTGTCCCCTTCGTTAATATTGAAGCCTATGTGGTCGAACAGGACCTTGGTCCCGTACGACTTGGAAATGTTCTCTATCTGAAGGTACGACGGCATGGCTAAGGGATGAAGGCCCAGGCTCCGAATCCGATGATGAGTGCTACGATGCAGTTGACCGCCTTGGCACGCAGGAAGGCGCCCTTTGATTCCGCCAGCAGGGGCAGGGAGGCATGGCCGTCCTGGCTTATGCAGCTGGCCAGGAGCACCGGCGCCGGTATCACTCCGGCAGCGAAGAGCGTTACGAAAATGAGGTGCGGGCCCGACTCGGGGATAATGCCGATAAGGGTAGCCAGCAGTATCATGAGTGCCGTGTTGGCGCTAATCCAGCTGCTGATGTCGAAGACCTCGGTGATGAAGCCGAGCAGCACCAGCACTCCGAAGGTCCACGCGAAGATCTTGGGTACGTGGCGGGCTATAACATGGCTCCACAGGTGACCTTCCACGAAGTGGTCGGAGCCGAATGCAGCAACGGCCAGCATTATAACGCTCAGGCCGGCGAAGAGCATGTTCATCCAGTCTTCGCTAAGGAGGTTGAATCCGTGCTCGTCGTGCCCTTCCGCGCCTTCGTGCTCATGCTCCAGCATGCCGCTGGCGAGGGCTGCGATATACAGGGCGATGCCCGCGAAAAGCACCACACGCTTCCAGCTGAAGCTGCGCTTGCGTTTGTGCTCATGCTCGTGGTGAGTGTCCTCTTCGTGCAGCTCCATATGGCCGCAGGCTTTAAGCGTAAGCGGCTTGAGACCCACTTTCGGCCCCAGGTAGTCGATAATGACGCCGGTAGCTATGCCTACAGCCAGGCATATGCCCGATATCAGCAGCGCCTTGCCGGGAAAGAGGGTCAGCATCACGAACGATTCGTCGCCTGCGGTGGCGATGAGCATGGCCACAAGGGCGCCGAAGCTTATCATTCCGTGCGAAAACAGGGATACGGACGCAAAGCCGCCCATGCAACCGGGAATCCATCCCAGCAGCGCCGAGAGCACTATCTGGCCGAATTTCGACCCCTGCAGGCGCTGGAAGAAACGGCCGCTGGAACTGATGTTCAGGCTCTCTATCATCATCATCATTATCACCACCATGCCGGTGATGAGAACCGCGGCGCGCAGGGCGTCTATCAGTATGTCGGCAATGTCCATTTAACGCTTGTAGATGTAGTCCAGGGTTATACTCTTCCAGACAGGGATGGAAGGGTCTGTAATGGATGCGTCCACGATACGCCTCTGCCCGAGTATCACATTGGCCTCCAGGAAGCGTTTCTGCTCGGGCCAGGTGGCCTCCATTGCTGCAGCAATATCGTGATTGTGACCGGGATAGCGGCAGATGTTGTATACATATCCGTTCTTGATGAATATGTCGCTTACCAGCGAGCTGCTGCCGTAATAGCCAAGCTTGCCGAAGGCCAGTTTCTTGTATGTTACCGCTTCGTCTGCGTCGCCGTGGAAGAGCAGCTGAGGTGCAGGCTCTGAGAGGTATTTAGGCATGCCGGAATCGGACATTATAGCGCCGGCAAAGGACATGACGCCTTTGAAGCGGAAGCCCTCCGGAAGGATGGCCGTGCGTTCGGTGGGGGAGCAGGTCTCCAGCTCGGAGGAGAGGGAAATCATGGCTCCCGCGGAGCTGCCGGAGATGACTATGTTGTCCGGGTCTATGCCCAGGGCTTCGCTGTTGTCGGCAATAAACCGCACGGCGGAGAAGACATCTTCCACTCCCATATCCACGGCCCTTTTGACCTTCTTTGCGCTTTCTGCTATGCCGAAGAGCCCGAAATCGAGCTTCTCACCCTTGAGCCCCAGGCGGTAATCAATAGATACAAAGGTGTAGCCGTCTGCAAGAATGTGCTTCACCCATGGTATTATGTAGGGGTCGTTGCGCCTGCCGGTGATGAAGCCGCCTCCGAAGACGTAAAGTATAGTCGGTTTGGCTTTTCCGTCCAGGGTCGTAGGGGCCCCGGCCTCAGGATAATAGACGTCCAGCGACAGGACCTTGCCGTCGCGCTCCGCAAATACATAAGTGCTGTCCGGCTTCTGCGCCATGGCTGCGCCGGATATGAAGAGCAAAAGGATCAACAATTTGTAACGCATACGCAAAGGTAAATAAAATAATCCTTCATGTGAAAGAAAAAACGCCGGCCAGGGTATTAGGGGGTATATAGAGCTGCTGCGTGAGGACGCAATAGACTTGGATCTCGATCCAGGATGCCTGGAAGGCTCGTTATGCCTTCGTAAAAGGCTCGAAGAAGATAGAAGGGCGCATGGTTGGCGCCCTTCTCTTATTTAATGGCTTTCTGATTAATCAAGTTTACTACCACTTTCACCATCGTTTCCATCTCGTCGGTATGACTTTCTGCAATCATCAGGGTCAGGGCTACCAGAGCGGCGTCTGCAACTCTCTTGGTGCCGTCCGGACGATACAGGATGCCGTTATTCTGCATAAACCAGAGAAAAAGGGTGGCAGCAATTCTCTTATTACCGTCCACAAACGAGTGGTTTTTTACAACCAGGTACAGTAGCATTGCGGCTTTTTCTTCGATGCTGGGATATAGGTCTTTGCCATCCCAGGTCTGGTATATCTGACCGATGCTGCTGTGGAAGGATTCGTCCTTCTCTACGCCGAAAAGATCGCTGATGCCAAATTTGTTCCTAAGACTGATAATGGTTTCCATTGCGTTTTCATAGGTCGCGTGAAAGCGCTCCGGAGCAGAGGTCCCTTCTAACGTCAGATTCTGGTAATCGTACGCATCAAGTGTATCCAGTGCGTAGGTGTAGTCCCGCACAACATCGAAGATGGGCATGATCTGGTCATTCTTGGGGCCTTCCAGATAGCCCATCGTACGGCCGACTACTTCAACCAGTGCCTTAAGGTCTTCGTATTTCTGCTGAATCAGATTGTTTCGAACCACGTAGCCTTTGATAAGGTATTCTTTGAGGACGGTAGTGGCCCATATACGGAATTGTGTACCACGTTTCGATTTCACTCGGTATCCAACGGATATAATGACATCCAGGTTATATATTAACTTATCGTGTGTTTGGGTTTTATCTGCAATTGCTCCGTGTCTAGTGGTTGTTGCATTTTTTGCAACAACCACTTTGGGGTCAAGCTCTCCTTCATTGAATATGTCACTTATGTGTCTGGAAATAACGGACTTGTCTCTATGAAAAAGTGTTGCCAACTGGTCCTGAGTAAGCCAAACAGTGTCGTTTTCGAATCTAACATCGATACTCGTTGTTCCATCTTCAGTTTGATAGATAACGATTTCTCCTCTTGAAGTATTATTTGTATTGTTTTCCATAAATGTGTATTTTTGATTGATGAATGAATTGAACGTCATAACGGTCCCTGCGTTCGATTGGGACGGATGTGTGCACACCGCATTTACGGTGTACAGCGATGCCAACGGGGTCCTGCGGACCTCGTCAGGGTGGACGTTGAAGGATGCGATTGATTACTTTGCCCGGTATTATGGGCAGAGAAGAGAGATTCTTAGAGTCAAGCGGCCGTTCAAGCCGCAGGTGTGATTGATTCCCAGGCATAGAGCACAGTTATCCTTGGTAGGGTTAAACATGCTCCGTTTGATCGAGGACGGAAAACCTGAGAATTGATTCAAAGATACTGTTTTAATCCCGATTTCTCTTGCCGATTCAAGAAAAAGCGCTACCTTTGTAAAGAGAAGTAAGCCGCGGAAACGGATGAGGTAATTCGCTAAGTGCAAAGACCCCGCCTCGAGCCTCACCTAAGGGTAAACGTCCACCGCGTATTCTTGGGGCAAGTCTTAAGGATGCTTTTGGGAGTATCCTTTTTTGATTTCATTACCGGCCATCGTGACCGTGCCACCCCAAATATAGTCAATACTCTTGAACTATGCAAAGGAAATCTGCATCTGAGGAAAGACAGGAAGCAGGTGAAGAATGAGCAGGTGTATGAGTGCTATATGTAAGGAGATGTTTGTGAATGATGGGAGGCTGATAAGGTTGATGGTGTGAGGGTTTCTATTTGGCGTGCCCGATTGCGCTATTAAGAATTCATCTGGGCGCTTCACTAATATAATGATAAATCGGTTTTCTTTGTCGGTCATTTTTGTTAATTTTGCATAATTAAGAAAGCAAATATACAGCATCAATGGACAAATTGTCTACTCGTAAACTTGTAGATGGCTACCACAAGGCATTCATCGATGCTACTCGTGAATCTGATCCGACATTCTCACCAAGCCTTATATCAAATTCCCACGGCAAGAAGGTGTTAACGGTTATTGAGAAGGAGATGAAGGGGTGCGACGACTTGTTCATAAGCGTCGCATTTATTACTATGGGTGGAATCGCTCCGCTTCTTGGTACGTTAAAGGACTTGGAGAAACAAGGAACTCGAGGCCGTATTTTAACGACGGATTATCTGATGTTCAGTGATCCACGTGCATTAGACAAACTCGCATCACTGAATAATCTCGATATCCGTGTTTTCAAGACCGGAGAGAATAATGTTGGTTTCCATACCAAGGGATACATGTTCCATAATGGTGATAATCTTCGTATTATCATTGGCAGTTCTAATCTTACTCAGGATGCCATTACAAAAAACCACGAATGGAACACGCGTTTGGTCTCTTCCACGGAAGGCGCATATGCAAAAGATATCGAAGCCGAATTCAATGAGCTATGGGAGTCATCTGTCTGCTATGAAGAATACCGAGACGAGTATGCCGTTTTATACGAAAACAGCCAGAAGGACAGGGATGAAATATCAAGATTAACGCGTACACTTGATTTGGGTTATTCCCAAGTGCTTCAACCTAATTCGATGCAGGAAGTGTTCACGTTAAACATTGAGGAGATAATTCGTTCAGGTGGGAAACGAGCACTATTAATTTCTGCAACAGGAACCGGTAAGACTTATGCGTCTGCATTTGCTATCCGTAAGCTCTTCTCGGAAAACATCCTCCACGGGAAGAAGGCTCTTTTTCTTTCCCACCGAGAGCAGATTAACCGGCAGGCATTGGGCAGCTATAAACGGATCTTCGGAAAGAATATCCCGATGGAGCTTCTGAGCGGAACACACAACGATATCGAGAAAGCACACTCTGCTTCATTTCTCTTTTCCACCATGAACATGATGGCAAAAGAGAATATACGGGAACAGTTTGCCCCTCAGGAGTTTTCTGTTATTGTTTTGGACGAATGCCATAGAAGCGGCGCTGAGAGCTACCAAAAGATTATTAAATACTTCCGGCCGGAACTGCTCCTCGGAATGTCTGCTTCTCCTGAACGAACCGACAGCTTTGATGTTTTTCAACTGTTCGACCACAATATAGCATGTGAGGTCCGTCTGCAACAGGCGCTGGAGAATGAAATGCTATGTCCTTTTCATTATTTTGGCATTACCGACCTTGAGATTGAGGGGGAAGATAATGACGATCTTCGTCGATTCCGGCATTTAACTTCCGACCGCAGGGTGAAGTATATCCTAGAACGTGCAGAGTATTATGGTTTCAGTGGGCAGCGCGTAAAAGGCCTGATTTTCTGCAGTAGAAAAGAGGAAGCGCGGGAATTGAGTGATAAGTTCAATGCTACAGGGCGTTATAACACGGTAATGTTATCCGGTGATGATTCGCAAGAAGAGCGTTTGGTTGCAATCGAAAGGCTGGTTTCAGACACACGGGATGATAAACTTGACTACATTTTCACAGTTGATATCTTCAACGAGGGTGTGGACGTCCCTGAAATCAATCAGGTTATCTTGCTGCGTCCAACAGAATCGCCCATCATTTTTGTCCAGCAACTGGGACGAGGACTCCGTAAGTCAGAAGGTAAAGAGTTCGTGATTGTCCTTGATTTCATTGGGAATTATCAAACTAACTACATGATTCCCATCGCTTTGTCTGGAGATAGAACCGGTAATAAGGACAATATCCGTCGTTCCTTGATGGAGGGCAATAACGTCATTAAAGGCGCTTCAACTATTTATTTTGACGAGATATCCCGAGACAGGATTTACAAATCCATAGATGCCGCAGATCTTAACCAGATTCGCATCCTAAAGAAGGAGTATCAATCGCTTAAATATAAGCTTGGCCGCATTCCAGACTTAAAGGACTTCGATGTGATGGGTGAACTGGACCCTCTTCGAATTATTGACAAGAAAGGATCATATCAAGCTTTCCTTCGTGACTATGAGGATGATTTCACCGAGAGGTGGACCGATAAGCAGTACCAGATTCTTGAGTTTATTTCCAGAAAGTTTGCTTCTGGTATGCGCATCCATGAGTTAGCTCTTCTTCGTATTCTGATTGATGAGCCTGAACTATCAAGAATGTGGAAGTTGCAGTTAACAAATCGCTACGATGTTGTTTTGGATGACCATTCACTCCAGAATGTTGAGGATGTTTTAGCTGGAAAATTCTTTAGAGGAGATCGTTTCCAGATAGATCTTGCACACAGAACTCCCGGTGGTTATAAATTGTCTGCCATCTTTGAGGATGCTCTGAGAAATGAGGCTTTCCATAATGCTATCAGGGAGTTGCTGGAATTCGGCATATACAGGTATAATAGGGATTATTCCAAGCCTTATGCAGGGACCCAGTTTAATCTGTATAAGAAGTACACCTATTCTGAAGTGTGTTGGCTTCTTGGTTGGCGGAAAGAGGAAGTATCATTGAATATTGGCGGATACAAATACGACTCATACTCAAAGACTTATCCGATTTTTATCAATTACGAGAAAGAGGAAGACATTACTGCCACTACTCGTTACGAGGACAGGTTTACAGATCCCTCCTCGTTAACTGCTATCTCAAAGAGTCGTAGAACCATTGACTCGGATGATGTCCAAAATGCCGTGCATAGCCAGGAGCGCGGTATTCTTATGCCATTGTTTGTACGAAAGAACAAGGATGATCAATCCTCAAAGGAGTTTTATTTCTTGGGTACGATGCGTCATAATGGGCATCTCCATCAGTTTGTGATGAATGATACAGAAGACGTTACGGCAGTAGAAATTGGTTACAAACTTGACACACCTGTAGAGAGTAATCTTTACGAATATATCACAGAGCAATCATTATGAAGACTATAGAAGTAGTTGCTGCAATCATCCGGAAAGGAGACAAAATATTTGCCACCCAGCGAGGGTATGGTGACTTCAAAGACTGGTGGGAATTCCCGGGCGGGAAAATGGAGCCTGGCGAAACGCCTGAGGAAGCACTTGTGCGTGAGATCCGTGAAGAACTGGATGCGGAAATCAGTGTTGATAAATTCTTATATACGGTAGATTGGGATTATCCAAAATTCCATCTTACAATGCACTGCTTCATGTCATCATTGTTGAATGAAGCTCTTCATTTGAACGAGCACGAGGCCGCCAGGTGGCTGGACAAGGACGAAATCCATTCCGTCAACTGGTTACCAGCTGACGAAATGCTGCTCCCTATGATTGTTGCCGAACTAGAAGCAGCTGACAACCCGCAATAGCTGTGTGATCTTTCGGCAGTCAATACTCTTTTTCCCAAGCTCCTTGGCAATCTCGGCCGGTTTCCAGTATACTAATGATTTGAGATTGTGGATTCAACATATTGATGTTCACGAACCGGCTACAAAGAAAGAAGCGGAATAACGTATTTCGGATTTGTTGTCTGGTTTATTTCCAAGAATTTTTGACAGATTTTTTTATTTCTGTCAAATTTTCCGTATTTTTGACACTTGAGAGAAAAACTGTCAAAAATGGAAGCATACGACCGTAATGTACCTTACAACCAATTGCCACCTCTCCCTCCGGCTACGGAGTTGTATCGTGATGATGAAGTTGTTAACAGACTTATGACTGCCAGTCGCCGTCTCGCCGAGTTGAAAGGGCTTGCATCTACGCTTCCCAATCAGTCCATTTTTGTGAACACTATCGCTCTGCGAGAGGCCAAGGCCAGTAGTGCTATTGAGAATATCTTTACGACAGATGATGAGCTCTATCGGGCTCTGTCATTTCAGGAAAATGATTATCTGGACGGACCCGCCAAAGAGATTCTCCATTATCGGGAAGCGCTATGGAAAGGTTATCAAAGGGTCATGGAAGAAAAGATGCTGACCATCGACACGATTATCGATGTATACCGTGAGGTCAAAAGGACTCACGACGGCATTCGCCCCTATCAGGCCGAAGTGGTAATCAAGAAGAGAGGATGGGGATCTCTGGTCGCCGAAACTGTCTATACCCCGCCACGCGGCAAGGACGTCGTTGAAAAGAAGATGGCGGATCTCCTTGAGTTCCTTAATGATGATACAAAGTATCCGATTGATTCGCTGCTGAAAATGGTCATGGCCCATTATCAGTTTGAGGCAATCCATCCGTTCCGGGACGGAAATGGCAGAACCGGCAGAATACTTTGCATCTTATACCTGATTCAGAAAGAGCTTCTGGATTTGCCCATTTTGTACCTCAGCGCGTACATACTCCAGAATAAGGATGACTATTACTGGAAATTGAATGGAGTAACCGGAACTCTTCTTTGGAAGCCATGGATTCTATATATGCTGGAAGCGGTATCCCAAACGGTTGAATACACCACGAACAAAATCCTCCGGATTAAGAATTTGATGGAAAAAACCCAAGCGACGATGTTGGAGAACAGATTGCCAGTCGCCCGAATGGACATACCAAAACTCTTTGAACAACCCTATATTCGCCCGAGAAATCTTATTTCAGACAAGATAAAGAGCGTAAACACGGCAAAAAAATATCTGTCGCAGTTGGAATCTTTAGGTATGCTGACAAAAGAAAAAGTGGGAAAAGAGTTTATATGGTTTAATACAGATTTGATGGCCATCTTGTCGGATTAACAGGTCCGGCAAGCCTTGCACTTTTCCCTTCACCGAAAAACCGCATCGATAAATGTTTTGTGGAGCATAGGGGGATCGAACCCCTGACCTTTAGATTGCGAACCTAACGCTCTACCAACTGAGCTAATACCCCGTTTGGGACTGCAAAAGTAAGAAAAAAACGCGGAAATCCAAAAAGATTATCGTTTCCAGAAGCGGGATGTAATGTCCTTGCCGTGATAATACAGGCGCTGGTTTGTCGTGCGCTTGTTTAGGGGACCGAGGGCCTCGATGTACGGCCCTGTCTTTACGAAGTCGAATTCGTCGAAGAACTCGTCTTCGACCTTGTCCCGGCCGCTGTAAACGGCAATTTCAAGCGCAGGATAGGTGTTCCTGATATAACGCGCGAGGGCCAGCAGCATCTCGCTGTCGCGGCCTTCTCCAAGGAAGAGGAAGCAGTTGATGCCGTAATTGTCCTTGATCAGCTTGTCTATTACAGCCGGCGTCAGTTCCTCCCCGATGTCGTCTTTCAGGAAAGGGGAGTGGCATCCTGGGCAATTACCCCGGCAATTGCTTATCTCAATTGCCAGGGTAACGCGGTCGGGTATCTCTTCTATGACGGTGTCCGTCAGTTCAGGGACATACTTAAGCATCCTTCTCCTTGGGCGTGTAGTAGCGTTTGTCCGCTTCTATCTGGCGGGGCTCGGCGAAGGATGAAATCCTCTTCAGGTAACCGATGACACGGGTCAGATAATCAAGGTTTTCGCTGCCGCACTTGGGGCACTTGGTAAGGGTGTCCTTGCTGATGTATCCGCAGTCGTTGCAGACCGTGTTGCGGCAGTTGAAGGTAAAGTAGTTGGTACCGTAGTGGGCTGCCACCTTAAGGAGCTGGCGGTACTGGTCCTTGCTCAGGTGCTCTGCAATGTTCATGTGGAGTGCGGAACCGCCGTCCAGGTACTTCACGAAGTCCTCTCCGTGGAGCTTGAACTTGTCTATCATGGACACGTTCACATCCTCGGGATTGTAGAAGTAGGAGCTGTAGAGGTTGTGCTTGTCGGAGACGAAGTAGCCGTCCTTCTTGTCCCATGCGTAGTTCTTTGCCGCCAGGTTTTCGGCGGGCACGAACTCGGTGTTGAACATTGCGTCCGCGGTGCGGTCCTTGCGGTTGGCGATGTTGATGGTCTCGAGAATGGTGTTCACGAATGCGCCGTACTCGGGGTTGGGGGAGACCTCAAGTCCGAGGAACTCGGCAGCCTCGGTGAGTCCGTTGACGCCGACGGTCAGGTACTGCTTCTTCATGTCGATGAAGCCGGCCTTGTAAACATCGAGCATCTCCGCCTTGAGGAAGTCCTTGATAATCTCGTTGAAAGCGATCTGGTACTTGTGTACGCGCTCGGTCATCTCGCGGATATCCCTGTCGATGTAGTTCACGAAGAGGTCTTCCTTGTCGTAGAAATTGGAGACGGGGTTGAGCGGCTTGCCGTTTTCCAGCTGCACTCCGCGACGCTCCTGGAAGTAGCGGCGTACGGAATCCTGGATGAGGCGGTTGAGGTTGATGGTCATCACGGACTTGGAACCGGTGGCCACGGAAGCCGTTCCCATCGAGTACTGGTGCGTGGTGTGGTTGTGGTTGTCCTCCTTCTGTATCTCGTTGCGCAGGCGGCAGCAGCTGGAGAGGCTGTCCGGGCTGTTGGATAGGTAGCAGAAGAAGCTGTGCCCCTTGGCCCACATCTCGGCGGTGAAGTCGGCGTAGTTCTTGTCGGCGAAGTCGTCGGCGCCGTCGGTAAGAAGGGCCATGGTCTCCACGGGGAAGGTGAGGATGTAATGGTTGCGCTCCTCGTTGAACCAGTTCATGAAATGCCTCTGGAGCCAGTCGAGGGTCTCCCACTTGGGCTTGGTGCCGTCGGGGAAGTAGAAGTCGCCGAACACGCCCTCGAAATAGGGCTTGTCGAAGTAGCCGATGTTCCAGAAAACGGTCTGGTAACCACGGTTGCCGGCGGGCATGTTCATGGAGTGGACTACCTGCTGGAAGTAATTGTCTATCACCTTAACAAGGGTCCTCTTCTTAACATTCAGTTCAACTACGTCGTCGAGGTGCTCGAGGTAGTCGTCACCGTAGTCCTTGCGGATGAAGTAGTCCAGGTACATCAGGAATTCCGGGGTGGCCACCGCACCCATGAACTGGGAAGACACGGAGTACACCAGGTTGATGAACTCGCCGCAGAAGCTCTTGAGGTCGGTGGGGGCTATGGATACGCCGCCCAGCTCCTTGAGGCCGCTCACGAGGAAAGGATACATGGTGATGGCCACGCAGTAGGGGAAACCGGGGGTGCCGCTCTCGTCGTGCTTGTAGAGGATATGGGACTCCAGGTCCTTGATGTACTGGTCCGCAAGGGCGCGGCCGTACAGGGCCTTGATCTTGTCCTGCATGATGTAGCGGTTCTGCTTGATGTTGTTCTCCTTGTAGAGCTCGTTGCCGAGGGTCACGATGTTCTTGCGCGTGACGTTGGCGTTGGCGTCGAACTTGGAGCCGGTGGCGGCATTGGAGGCCTTGATGTAGCCCTTGATGAAGTCACGCTTCTTGCGCAGGTCAAGGTTGGCGTCGAACTTGTGTATATAGGCGAGGGCCACCTTCTTGTTGATGCCCATCAGCGCATCCTCCACCTGGCGGCGGATTTCGCGGCTGGTTATCTGTTCGTAAATGTATAAGTTGTTTATAATGCTGACTACAACCGCGTCGTCGCAGTATTCACCAGCGGATTTGTATGCCTCGTGGATTCCACGGGCCAGTTTCGCTTTATCAAACTCTTCAATCGAGCCGTTGGTTTTTCGTACGTCCATTATTGGTTTTTGTTAGATTCATTGGTTATATTCGGACAACAAATTTAGCCAATAGAAAGCCAAAAAAAGGGATTCGTACGAGAAGTTATCAACACAGATATCAACAACGCGTTTAAAGCGCGTCAAAGGCAAATATGTGGGCCTTTTCAGCGCCCCAGGTGTCTGTGACCACAACGCGGACATCGGTGGCCTGGACGGGCTCAAAGGCGACTTTATTGAGGCGCAGGTAGTTAAGCGGACATTCGTAGACCGTGGTCCAGGGACCCTTCTTCAACTTTACATCGATGCGGTACGACCTGGCGATGGGTGCCGGTACCGCAACACGCTCCGTGGTGGCCTCCAGCTTTCGCATGCGCTTGCTGCGCACCTTGAACATGGAGTCGAAGACAAGGCGGGCGCCGCTGACGGTGACGGGCTTCTTCCAGCTGTAGACTACGGACTCGTCGCCCGGTGCCACCCAGACGCCGTTGTCGGCCTCGTCCCACTTGCGGTCGATGCCGTTGCGGAGCACCTCGCATTCAGCAGGCACAAGGGCGCTCATCGTCAGCTCCGACGGCTTGCGCCAGCGGTAGGGGAGCATGCAGTCGTCATCCTCCAGCATGTCCTGCACCAGACCTATATATTCGGCACGCACCTGCGCAGGCGTGACGCCCTTTTCGATGGCCACGGCCGCTCCGGTGCCGCAGGCCTGCCCCAGCAGGGCGGTGGTGGCCATCACGCGGGTGGCGGAGAGCCCCATGTGGGTGCAGGAGATGTCGCGTCCGGCGAACATCAGGTTGGGCACGTTGACGGAATAGAGGCAGTCGAAGGGGATGCCGAAGTAGTCGGGGGTGGCGTACTCCACGCTGATGCGGCCCTTCTTGTGGAAGGCTTCGGGATCATGGTCGTCCAGCGTCCAGCCTCCGTAAGCCACCACGTCCTCGAAGTGGCCGCCGCTGAGTACGTCGTTCTGGGTGAGTATGTGCGGTCCTATGAAACGGGTGCTCTCACGCTTGCCGGGGAGCGAACCTATCCAGTCAAGCTCGTAGCCCTTGCAGCGGCCGTCGGGATTGTTCTTCATGTATTCCCAGATACCGTAGGCGATGCGCTTGAGCTCCAGCTGAATGTCCGGGGCGTCGAAGATGGTGTCGTAGAGGCCGCCGAATTCTATCCACCAGAAGTTGTTGTCCTTGGGGTTGTAGATTCTCTTGTAGTTGAACTTGACGCCGGGAATCGTGGATTTGGGCGTCTCGTAGTTGAAATCGTCGTCGGTGAAATGGTAGGCCCACTCGGGGGCGATGAAGGGATGATCCTCGTCCGTCTTGCGGAGCTGCAGCAGTATGGAGTTGCCCATGGTGTGGGCGTCGCCGCCGGTCTGGAGGTAGGTCTCCCCGAACTCCCCGGGGAACTCGCGCCCGCGGCGGAATTTGGCTCCCGAGAGGCGCAGGATGCCGTCGCCCGTGCAGTCGGCGAAAAGCTTGCCCTTAATAAGGTATTTGGTATATGCGTTGCCGTTCCAGCATTTCACGGCGGCTATGCGGTCGCCGTCCATCACCACGTCCTCCACGGAAGTGTTGAGAAGCAGCTTGATACGGGGCTCTTCTACGACGGTGGTGAGGATTACGTCGTCCCAGATGGTGTACCGCTGGAGGGGATTGTAGTAGAAGTTGCGAAGCTGCATTTCTTCAAGTATGCCGGCCTCGGAATACTGGTCTTTCAGCACGCCCACGATGCCCATACGCATCTCGCTCGAGGCGTTGCCGCCAAGCATCGGGCGGTCCTGGATAAGGATGACGTCGGCTCCGTGCCTGGCTGCGGAAACTGCGGCGCAGACGCCGGCAAGGCCGCCTCCCGCGACAATAAAGTCGCCTTCGAGAGTTACTTCGTTGATGATGCGTGAGTTCTGCTCGGTGCGCATTTCCTGGGCGTGTCCGGCCATGCTTGCCAGCAAGAAAAGAATGGAGGCTGAAAGCCTGAATGCAAACTTCATGGTTACTATGTTTTTCCACAAATATAAGCTATATTTGCTAAAAATTGAATCTGATATGTACACAAACGACAACGGACTTTATGTAGCTCACGGCCCCAACGGCCCCATCAGCATAACAGGAAAAATGGCAAACCGCCACGGCTTGATTGCAGGAGCCACCGGAACAGGTAAAACCGTTACTCTCCAGGTGCTCGCAGAGACCTTCTGCCAGGCCGGAGTGCCTTGTTTCATGGCAGATATGAAGGGAGACCTGAGCGGCATCAGCCAGACCGGCAAAATGAGCGGATTCATAGAGAAACGTTGTGCTGAGTTCGGGATTGAGAATCCGGCATTCGGGCCCTGCCCGGTCCGCTTCTTCGACGTTTACGGAGAGCAGGGCCATCCCATGCGCAGTACCATTTCCCGCATGGGCCCGGACATGCTCGGCCGTCTGATGGACCTGAACGAAACGCAGACCGGAGTACTTAATATAGTATTTAAGATAGCCGATGATAACGGATTGCTGCTCATAGACTTGAAGGATTTGCGCGCGATGCTGAACTTCGTCGGGCAGAACGCCGCGGAATACACAACGAAGTACGGAAACGTCACCTCCGCTTCCGTGGGCGCTATACAACGCGCTCTGCTCTCCCTCGAGAACCAGGGGGCCGAGAAATTCTTCGGCGAACCCGATTTCGACATATACGATCTGCTGCAGTGCGAAGGCGGAAAAGGCATAATGAACGTGCTTGCGGCCGACAAGCTGATGCTGCAGCCCAAGCTCTATTCCACCTTCCTCCTGTGGCTGCTGTCCGAGCTGTACTCGACTCTCCCCGAGGTGGGAGACATGGATCTTCCCAAGCTGGTGTTCTTCTTCGACGAGGCCCATATGCTCTTCGAAGGCACGTCCAAGGCACTTACGGACAAGATCGAGCAGGTTATCCGCCTCATCCGTTCCAAAGGCGTGGGCATTTATTTCATTACCCAGAGCCCTACAGATATTCCGTCCAACATCCTTGGCCAGCTCGGAAACAGGGTGCAGCATGCCCTGCGTGCCTACAGTCCCCAGGACCAGAAGGCCGTAAAGGTGGCCGCCGACACATTCAGGCCCAATCCTGCATTCAAGACCTACGACACCCTGCTGGAACTCGGCACCGGCGAAGCCCTGGTGTCTTTCCTGGACGAGAAGGGTACGCCCTCTGTAGTCGAGCGCGCCAAGATACTTTTCCCGCTGAGCCAGATAGGTGCGGTTTCCGAGAGCCAAAGGGAGGAAATAATCAAGCGCAGCCGCCTGTACGGCCGTTATGACCATGCGATAGACCGTGAGAGCGCTTATGAAATAATTACCGCCGCTACAGAAGAGGCCGAGCGTGTCAAGGCGGAGAACGAGGCCAAGGCCGAAGCGGAACGCCAGGCTGCCCTGCAGGCCAAGGAAGAGGCCCGCGTTGCAAGGGAGACCGAAAAAGCCGAAAAGGCTGCTGCCAAG
This sequence comes from Bacteroidales bacterium, assembly GCA_017554335.1. GTDB lineage: Bacteria > Bacteroidota > Bacteroidia > Bacteroidales > UBA932 > Cryptobacteroides. Next base: position 36,517 of record JAFZIO010000059.1, read on the forward strand.
AAAAAGGCCAACGGCCTGGGCGGCAAGGTGCTGAAGTCTGTGTTTACCGCAGTCACCGGCGTTGCCGCCGCAGCGCTGGCCGATTCAATATCTTCCAAGGTTACCGGAACCAAGAAAACCTCCAAAACCTCTGTAGGCCAGAAAGCAGTGACCAAGGCCACCCGCAGTGCAACCAACACCATAGCCAAGGAGCTGTCCCGCAGCATACTCGGCAACCTTGTAAAATAAATGAAGATCAGGAGCCTTATACCGGCCGCCGTACTGGCCGTATTGTGCCTTGTCCCTTCCTGCCACCGGAACAAGGGCGGGGAGGCTGAAGCTGGTGCCCAGATAGAGGAACTGCCGCCAATAGGATTCTACCCGGACCGCTATTCCGTCGATTCCACAAAGGTGCGGGAAGGGGAGACGTTCACCGGACTGATGGGACGCCTGGGCCTCGGCAATACCGCCGCCCTCACGCTGGTGGCCCGCAGCGACAGCATCTTCGACGTACGCCGCATGCGTGCCGGGAATCCCGTGGAGGCCTATTATTCCGCCGACAGCAGCGGCCGCAGGTTGCAGTACATGGTATATCACAACGACCGCATACGTTCGACCGTCTTCCAGTGTGCCGACTCCCTGCATGCGTGGACCTACGACAAGCCGGTTACGGCCGAGCGCAAGGTGGCGGACGTGAGCATCAGGAGCTCTCTCTGGAACGACATGCTGGCGGCCGGCATCTCGCCCCTGCTGATAGTGGACCTTGCCGACGTGTACGCGTGGACCGTCAATTTCTTCGGCCTGCAGGAGGGAGACCGCTTCCGGGTCATCTTCGACCAGACCGTCTGCGACGGGGAGGTGGTACGCATAGACAGCATAGAATTCGCCATCTACGACAGCGGCAACTTCCGTGCGGCCGCTATACGCTTCGACCAGGGAGACGGCGGCAACAAGTATTGGAACGAGAAGGGCGAGAGCATGCGGAAGGCCTTCCTGAAGGCGCCGCTGCGCTACAACCGCATCAGCAGCCGCTTCACCTACCACCGCAAGCATCCCATTTCCGGCGTCGTGAGGCCTCATACGGCGGTGGATTACGCCGCTCCCACCGGCACGCCCGTGCACTCAATAGGCGACGGCACCGTCACGCTCTGCGGATGGGACGGCAGCGGGGGAGGCAACCGCATCAAGATACGCCATATGAACGGCTACGAGACCTGCTACATGCACCTTTCCAAGTTCGCCCCCGGCATCAAGGCGGGCGCGCGCGTGGCGCAGGGGCAGACTATAGGATACGTGGGCTCTACAGGCCACTCTACCGGCCCTCACCTGGATTTCCGGGTGTGGAAGGACGGCACTCCGGTAGATCCGCTAAAGATGATTTCGCCGCCGTCGGAGCCGCTGAAACAGGAGAATCTGGATTCGCTCCGCAAAATGTACTCGTCATACCTGGAGGAAGTTGCCAAATGACAATAGAGCCTGTTGCCTATTTCCGATCGCCTATAAAGGGCAAGTTTGGCGTGCCGCGCCAGTCCGGGCTGGCTCCCGGCCTGCGGGGCGAGGTGCTCTTTGTGGCGCCGTACGACGCTGCGGAGGCGATACGGGGGCTCGCGGGCTTCGACTACTGCTGGCTGATATGGGGCTTCTCGCTCAATCCGGGAAGCGGTAACTCCCTGACTGTGAGGCCACCCAGGCTGGGCGGCAACGAGAGGGTAGGGGTGTTCGCATCCCGTTCGCCCTTCCGTCCAAACGGGCTTGGGCTGTCGAGCGTCAAACTGGAGCGCGTGGAGCCCGGTGTGCTTTACGTCTCCGGGGCGGATCTGGCCGACGGTACGCCGATATACGACGTAAAGCCTTATGTGCGTTATGCGGACAGTCATTCGGACGCACGCAGCGGCTTTGTGGACGCTTCTGCCTGGGAACCTGTTGATGTACTGTTGCCGGAGCCTCTGGCTGCAGAGCTGGGTGAAAGCGATGCTGCTGCATTGAGGCAGTTGCTTTCTCTCGATCCAAGACCAGGCTATCAGGATGATCCTGAGAGGGTTTACGGCATGAGTTTCGGGCCGTATGATGTGAAATTCAAAGTCGATTCCGGCAAAGTATTTGTGCTTTCTTTGGAAAAGTGTTAATTTTGCCGCTCATGCAAGCCAAAATAAACGACATACTCAACTCCCGCACAAAGGAGGAAATAGAGGCGACGCTGGACTACTTCGACGCGTTGCCGCTCCGGATTATGCGGAAGAACGAGCTTGTGCGTACGCTTGCCTCTTATCTTTCCGCCCCCAAGGTGTGGCTGGACAAGCTGATGGAGCAGGATCTCCGCCTGCTGCAGACCCTCTGCAAGGCCGGCCCGGACAATTCCGTGGACATGATTCCCGGCGATTACCCTTCGGTCGTGGAGGTGCTCCGCTTTGTGGACGCCAGCCGTCCGGGATCCGGGGAAGATATGCAGCGACTGAGTATTCCAGCCGTATTCTATGAGTTGATAGCCAAGGATATAGATGATGTTATCTCAAGAAAAGAAAAAGATGGTTCCTTCGATTTGGAGCATCTGATTCTGGGGGCTGTCAATATCTACGGCGTAGTGCCTTTACGCACCTTCGTAGACTGCATCTTCGAGGATTTCGACGATTTAAATGCCGTGCGCGATTTTGCGGCAAATGTGGCCCGTCATCCTGTAATCCGCCTGTATCAGGAAGAATATAAGGGAGAGCCCTATCTGGTGTCGCCTTATGTGGAGAATTTCGAGGAGACCATGAAGATACGGCGCGAACGCTACAAGCAGGTGCGCAAATATGCCAGGGCAAGCCATGACGAGGCCGAGCGCTGCGGCGTAAATGCGCCTTTCTGTTGCTACGGGCTGGATACGGCTGAGGGTAAGGCCCTGGTGGACATGCTGTCGTACCTGGGTTACGATGGGGATTCGCTGGATGCTGCGGCGCACAGCGTATGGCTGAATGCACAGTACGAGCCGGACAGTCGCAATCTGGATATGCTTATGTCGCCCCTGTCATCGGCCGCCGAGGATGTAGAAAGTCTGGACCGCTTTGCGGAATTCGCCCAGATAGTGCTTGATTACGCCAATTCGGTGCCCAAATGGCTGCTTAAGGGCCATAGTGCAAAGGAGACCGGGCTTATGCTGTATACGGTCACTGACGCTTATCTGGAGGAGATTTACGGCGCTGAACTGTCTGAGAGCGAGAATGAAGAGATAATGCGTTTCTTCGACAGCGTGCACAAGGTAAGGCCGGTCGCTCCGGACGATCCCTGCCCCTGCGGCAGCGGATTGTCGTACCGCCTGTGTCACGGAAAGCTCTTCAGCTAGTCCTGTTTCCTGACCCTGAGATTGTCTTCTACGTACTTGGCCCACTTTGACACTTCGTCGTCGTTGGGAGCCACTACGCTGCATATCAGCAGACCGCCCTTAATTATCTCCACGCACATCAGAAGCATTATGGAGCCGTCTTCGCACTCGCCGGTGAAGCCGAAGGCCTTTTTCTTCTGGAAACGCCATTCGGCGATGGGGTCGTCCTCTTCGTCTTCTTCGTCCCAGCCTATTATTTCGGCGTAATTGGCGTACGCTTCGTCTTCTGCGGTGGTGTCTGAAGGAAGATCGCCTACGTAAAGGTCTATCAGGGCTTCGTCGCTTTTGCCGTCACCCTTGGGCAGATGGCACTCAATGTGGGTTATGATGGCACCGTCTACTTCTTCGTAGCGGTCCTGCTCGCTTGCCCACTCAGGAGAGAGGGGGAGTGTGATATCGTAAGTCATATTTTACAAACTGTCGTAAGAAATGGAGAATGTGTCGCCCAGTGACGGGTCGCCGGTGGTGAATCCCTTTTTGAGCCAGCGGGCTCGCTGCTCCGACGTGCCGTGGTTGAAGGAATCAGGTACGGCATAGCCGTAGGCTTTCTTCTGAAGATAGTCGTCGCCTATCTTGGCGGCTACGTCCAGGCCTTCTTCCAGGTCTCCCTCCTCCAGAGAACCGTACATCTTGTTGTCGTGGTGGGCCCAGATGCCGGCATAGAAGTCGGCCTGAAGCTCGAGGCGTACGCTGATTTTGTTGGCTTCCCTCTGGCTTGAACGCTGCATCTGGCGGTTGGCCTGGGTGAGAGTGCCGAGCAGGTACTGGACGTGATGACCTACCTCATGAGCTATGACGTAGGCGTATGCAAAATCGCCGTCTGCACCTATCTGTTTCTTCATGGAAGTAAAGAATGAAAGGTCCAGGTAGACCGTCTGGTCGGCGCTGCTGTAGAAGGGGCCTGTAGAGGCGGAAGCAGTGCCTGTAGACGTCTGTACGTAGTCATTGTAGAGTACGAGACTGGGTGGTTCGTAGGTCAGGCCGTTGGCTTTGAAGATCTCTGTCCAGACATCTTCGGTGCCTGCAAGAATCTGTTTCGAGAAAACGGCAAGGGCTTCTTCTTCCTCGGTTGGAGTGTATTCGGTCTGGGTCTGTGCGCCGCCCAATTCCTGCACCTGCTGAATAACTTCCGCCGGATCTCCTCCGAACAGGAGGGTAAGCAAACCGATGATAATCATGCCTCCAAGACCCAGTCCGCCGGCTGTTGCAACAGAGCGGCCGCGCTTGTCAATCACATGTGTACTTAGTCTTCTTCCGTCTAGCTTCATATAGTAGTGTATTTGACTACAAATTTAACGAAAAAGAAGTAATTATCATCCGTCCGGGCCTGTTTTTATGTTATATTGAGTAATCTATTGATATTTCGATAATAAAACATTTTAGTTAATGGTATTAACAAAAATGTTACAATGATTTTGATTCCATTTTTGAGTATATTTAGGATACGGCGACGATAAAAATTGCTATATTTGAAAGATATGAAAAACATTATCTCCGTTTCTGTCATGTGCTCCGATCTTATGAACCTCGGAGCGGACATAGATCTTCTTAATGAACTCGGAGTGGACTGGCTGCACGTCGACGTGATGGACGGCCATTTCGTCCCCAATCTGACTTTTGGCCCCGATTTTATCAAAGCCATGCATTCCCGCACTTCTCAGCCGCTGGATATCCACCTGATGGTGACAGACCCCGAGCTTGTGCTTTCCCGTTTCGAACTCAGGGAGGGGGACAGCCTCACCGTTCACGTGGAATTGGACCGCAGTTTTGAGGAATTGAGCAAGCGCGTACGCGGACAAGGCTGCCGATTCGGCCTGGCTGTCAATCCTGAAACCCCTGTAGAGGCCCTTGAAAGGCATATCGGGCTGTTCGATTCTGTCACTCTGATGCTTGTTCATCCGGGCTATGCCGGGGCTAAACTGGTCGATGGCATACTCGACAAGGTTTCTGTAACGCGTAAATGGCTGGATTCCAAAGGCTTGTCCAATGTACTGATTAGCGTTGACGGAAGCGTAAGCGCAGAACGGGCCGAGCTTATGGCCGGCATGGGCGCCAATATCTTCGTCGGTGGTACAGCCGGCATTTACCGCAAGGGCATGGACTTGAGAGAAACTATACCTACATTCAGAAAAGCAATATCACTATGAACAAAATCGAAAGTGCACTTCAGCGCACGACGGATACAAAGGACCTCTTCATAGGGGCCGGAGTAGTCTCCCGTACGGCGGAAATGTTCCGTAAATTATTCCCTGGAAAGAAAGCTATAATTGTAGCTGATACAAATACTTGGGAAGTGGCAGGTAAAGCTGTGCTTCAATCACTCGAAGCTGATGGCGTTCCTCATGAGCAGCCTTTTGTCTTTGACGATCCGGACCTGTATGCCGAGTGGAAATTCGTGGAGCAGCTCAAGGCTCACCTGGAGCCGCTGGACGTCATTGCCATAGCCGTAGGTTCCGGAGTAATCAACGACCTCACCAAATATGTATCCCACGTTCTCGGGCGTAAGTATATGTGCGTAGGTACTGCCGCATCCATGGACGGTTACACTGCTTACGGCGCATCAATCACCAAGGACGGCAACAAGCAGACCTTCAGCTGCCCGGCGCCTTACGGATTCGTCATGGATCCGGTGATTGCCGCCGCCGCGCCCAAGGAGCTGGCCGCATCGGGCTATGCCGACCTCATCGCCAAGATTCCCGCCGCCGCCGACTGGATGCTGGCCGATACCGTCGGCGCAGAGGCCATAGACAAGTTCGGCTGGGATCTGGTCCAGGACGGGCTCCGGGAGTCCCTTGCGGCTCCGGCAGCGGTGTTTGCAGGCGATGTGGAGATGACGGAGAAGCTCTCCGAGGGCCTGCTGATGAGCGGTTTCGCCATGCAGGCGATTCACAGCAGCCGCCCGGCCTCCGGTACCGAGCATCAGTTCTCCCATTGCTGGGACATGGAAAACCTGGCGTATCCCAGCGGAAAGCATGTTTCCCACGGATTCAAAGTCGGTATAGGCACCCTTGCCAGTACCGCCTCCCTGGAGTTCCTGCTGGAGAAGGACCTTGAGAACCTGGATGTGGAGAAATGCGTCGCCGCATGGAAGAGCTGGGACGAGACCGAGAAGGAGATACGTGAGATATTTGCCGGCAAGCCCGGACATCTTGCCCGCGGCCTGGAGGAGACGAAAGGGAAGTATGTAGACAAGGACGGCCTCCGCAGGCAGCTGGAAGCCCTTAAGGCCGCCTGGCCCGAACTCAAGGAGAAGATACGTGCCCAGATTATCCCGTTCAATGAGGTTCACGAGGACCTCAAGCTCGTTGGATCGCCCTATGAGCCGGAAATGATATGCGTAAGCAGGGAGCGTATGCGCAAGACCTTCTCGTATATACCCTATATGCGCAGCCGTTTTACCAATATAGATGTAGTATACCGCCTGGGACTCATGCCAGAACTCATGGAAAGGCTTTTCGGCAAAGGCGGAATATGGGAAGTAAAGTAATATGAAAGCTACTACAAAATCGCTCAAGTACTGGCAGTGGCGCACCATCATCGTAACCATGATAGGTTACGCCATGTTCTATCTGGTACGCAAGAACTTTTCCTTCTCCATGCCCGGTCTGGGTGCCGAATTCGGCATTACCAAGACCCAGCTGGGCCTCTTCCTGACCCTGCACGGCGTTATTTACGGCCTGTCCCGTTATGTGGTAGGCATAATTACAGACCGCAACAGCGCCAGGAAGGTTATGTCCCTTGGCCTTATGCTTTGTGCCATTGTGAACATCCTGTTCGGTACCAGCGATGCCGTGGCAGGCTGGATCGTGGCCATTGCGGGCAAAGCGGGAGACGCCGCCGCAATAGCGTCCGTGCTGGTTTATGTCATGGGCGTCCTGTGGATGGTCAACGGATTCCTGCAGGGAATGGGAGTGCCTCCGTGCACCAAGACCCTTACCCAGTGGATACACCCCAATGAGCTTGCCACCAAGATGAGTATCTGGAACATGTCCCATTCCATAGGTGCCGGTCTCGCCATGGCCCTCTGCGGCTGGTTCGTGATGCCTCACCTTGGTATAGACATGAGCATGGATCCCGAGACAGTGGCCACCATTACCGCCAATCTGAATCTGGACATGTCGGATCCGGCCAATGTGCAGAAAGTCACCAACTTCGCCGCTCACTTCGGGGCATGGCGCTGGTGCTTCCTCATCCCCGCCGGAGTTGCCGTTATCGGCTCCGTGTGGCTTTTCTTCACCATGAAGGATTCTCCGTCAGACGTAGGTCTGCCCGAGGTCGTAGGTAAGAAAAAGGCCATTGTGACCACTCCGGAGGAGGCTGCCGAGCACAAGGCTTTCGTTAAGAAGCATGTTTACGGAAACCGTATCATCTGGACCCTGGCCATTACCAACTTCTTTGTTTATGTAGTGCGTTTTGCCGCACTCGACTGGGGACCTACGCTGCTGACCGAGTCCAAGGGACTATCCATGGCCAACGCCACTACGCTTTGCGTGGTGTTCGAGCTTATAGGCGGCAACCTGGGAATGCTTTTCTGGGGCTGGGCTACCGACCATATTTTCAATAACAAGGCCCATCATACCTGCGTGGTGTGCATGGTTGGTGTAGCAATTTGCATTGCGGTGTTCTGGATGCTGCCCGTAACTGCCGCATGGTGGGTGATGCTTATTCCTTTCACCCTGCTGGGCTTCTGCATTTACGGTCCCCAGGCCCTCCTGGGTATATGTGCCGCACAGCATGCCACCAACAGGGCTTCAGCCACGGCCAACGGTATACTTGGCATTTTCGGTTACCTCAGCACCATAGTTTCCGGCTTCGGCTTCGGCTTTATCGCCCAGCATTACGGATGGAGCGCGGCATACGTAACTATCTTCGTATGTGCCGTTATCGGCCTGGTTACCGTCTCTACGATTTGGACGGCAAAAGCTACTGGTTATACTGAAGAAGATTTGCATAAAGAAGCATAAATGAAGAAGTTATTCTTTGTTATCGGAAGTTTGGCGTTAAGTCTCGCGCTGTTCGCCGGAAAGCCTCTGCCCAAGGAGGTGAAGGGCACCGTCAGCACCGTTGACGGCAAGCCGCTCGCCGGCGTCGTGGTCTCCGACGGCTATCAGGTGGTACGCACCGACGCGGAAGGCAAATACTGCTTCCCCCGCATCCCTGAGGCATACTATGTATTTGTCAGCATCCCCTCGGACTGCGCAGTGCCCCTGCGCCAGGGAATCCCGTGCTTTTACAAGAAGCTGGAAGACAGGCCCGAGTACAACTTCACGTTTGAGCCCCTGAAGAACGGCCCCGAGAAGGAATTCAACCTCTTCCTGGTGGCCGATCCCCAGTGCCAGTGGATTTGGCACGTCCGCCGTCTGGCGGAGGAAGCGGTTCCCGACATGAAGGCCTACGGCCGCAAGTGCAAGGGGCCCGATTACGCCATCACCCTGGGCGACATAGCCTACAGTGAAGGCCACCGCAACACCAACTACCTGCTGTCCGTCATCCGCGACGAGTTTACGGCGGAAAAAGCGGGAATGCCTGTGTTCCAGACCGTCGGCAACCATGACTTCGAGTATCCGCTTACGGCGGTGGAAGCCGGCAGCCCGACCATTTCAGTACGCCGTCACCGCTACTTCGAAGACGTCTTCGGCCCTGCCAACTATTCATTCAACAGGGGAGACGTGCACATAGTTTCCATGCATGACGTATGCTTCGAGGGCTTCGGCGCTCCCGGCAAGTACCACGGGGATTTCACCGACGGGCAGGTAAGCTGGCTCGAGCAGGATCTGGCGGCGGTGCCCGAAGACAAGCTGGTCATCCTTTGCGTGCACATTCCCTTCGAAGGCATATATACGAAGGTCCCCAATGTCGGCAGGGTAATGGACCTGCTGGCTGCCCGCAAGCACGCCCGCATAGTCAGCGGCCACACGCATACCATCAAGCATCTGAATTACCCCAACGGCGTCAGCGAATTCGTCGCCGGGGCCATGTCCGGCTGCTGGTGGTGGAGCAAGAACTGCGCAGACGGCGCGCCCAACGGATATGCCGTCTGGAAGATAAAGGGCAACGAGGTAGTGGGCGACATCTACAAGGGTCAGAACTTCAAGGACGACTACCAGATGCGCATCTATCGCGGCGACTCGGTATTCGGAGGCCCGTTCGAAGAGTTCCGGCTGGAGCATGGTGCCGGCACCCTTCTGGTGAACGTATGGAACTGGGACGAAGGCTGGCGCTCGGAGGTGTTCGAGAACGGCAAGCTGGCCGGCAGCCTTGATCCCATGCCCGCTACGGGTGAATACGAGGCTCCGTACAACGGCAGCAAGGACTGGTGGGCCATAGGTTACAACGTGGGAATCGTCGGCCGCGGCCACAGCCAGGGCAGCACCCGCAACAACTATTGCTCGAAGAACTACCACATGTTCAAATACGTCCTGAAGGATCCTGCAGCCAAGGTCAAGGTTGTCGTTTACGACCGCAGCGGCCGGAAATTCAGCTGCAGCAAAATAACTACGGCGGATGATTATGATGCACTCGCAAAGCGTCCATCATATACCGTCCTGCCCGCCTGGGAAGAATAACCAATAAACACAATAACTCTAACACTATGATTAAAAAACTATTTGCTGTTCTGGGCATCTTCTTGTTGGCCGGAAGCCTGGCTTTCGCTCAACAGAGAATCTCAGGAAAGGTGACCGACGCCAACGGGGAAGGCCTCGTGGGCGTTAGTGTGCTCGTCAAGGGCACTTCTTCCGGCACCGTTACCAACCTTGACGGCTCATGGTCGGTCAACTCCGTGAAGAAGGGTGCCACCCTGGTCTTCTCCTGCATCGGTTATGCCACCCAGGAGACCGTTGTGGACGACCGTACCGTCATCAACGTAAGTCTGGACGAGGACAAACTCTACCTCGATGAGACCGTTGTCGTGGGCTACGCCACAATGAAGAAACGCGATCTCGTCGGAGCCGTAGATGCCGTCGGCAGCCAGGCTATCGGCAACCGTGCCGCATCCAACCTTACCCGTGCCCTCCAGGGCGAGATTGCGGGTCTCAACATCACCTTCAACGACTCCAAGCCTTCCCACGGCGGTTCCTACAACGTCCGCGGTACGGGCTCCATCGGTGCCGGCGGTTCTTCGCTTGTGCTTATCGATGGCGTGGAGGGCGATTTCTCCATGGTGAACCCTCAGGACGTCGAGAGCGTCTCCGTCCTTAAGGATGCATCTTCTACGGCCGTATACGGTGCGCGCGGTGCCTTCGGCGTCGTGCTCATCACCACCAAAAAGGCCGCCAAGGGCCGTCCCAAGGTGAATTACAGCGGATCCTTCATCGTTAACCGCAGGACAGTCATACCCGACTGCGTCACCGACTCCAACGAATGGCTGGACATCTGGATCGCAGTCTATGACGGTTACTACAACGGTTCCAAGTCACGCCTCAACCATCTGGACAACAAGGCTCCGTACTCCCAGGCGATCTACGACGAGATCAAGCGCAGGAAGGAAGATCCCAGCTTGCCCAAGGTGGAAGAGAACTACGACGTTCCCGGCTTCGGCTACGCTTACTACGACTGTTTTGACTGGGACGCCGCGTTCTATCGCGACTTCCATTACTCCACGGAACACAACCTCTCCGTCTCCGGCGGCAACGAGAACGCGGACTACTACCTGTCCGGCCGTTTCTATGATTCCCAGGGTGTTTTCCGCGTGGGTAACGAGGATTTCAAGAAATACAACATCCGCGCTAAAGGCTCGTTGAAGATACGCCCCTGGCTCAAAGTCTCCAACAATATGAGCGTTTCCGTGGACGATACCTATCTTCCCCGCCAGCAGGCAGGCCAGAGCGTCATGCGTATCATGGAGCACTGGGCCAATCCTATGGTGGGCCTGAAGAACCCCGACGGTTCCTGGACTCCCGCGGCCGTGGGTACCGGTTATGCTGCATATGTGGAAGGTAACAACTACGTAAAAGACCACTATGTTTATCTGCGCAACAAGACCGGCCTTGACATAGACATTATACAGGATGTGCTCAAGTTCCAGGCAGACTATTCCTTCAACATCACCGAGCGCGAGCGCATGATAGTCCAGCACATGGTGGAATATTCCAAGGAGCCGGGCGTTTTTGTGGCAGAGAGCCCTACACAGGGTGAAAAGCTTCAGAAAGTCGACTATCATACCCTTTACCAGAGCGCCAATGCATACGCCACCTGGACTCCCAAGCTCGGCAACAACCACTCCCTGACTGCGCTGCTCGGTTATAACGTTGAGTGGAGCAACTATCATACGCTGAACGCCACACGCCTGGGCTACACCACCCAGAAGCCTTCCTTCGCGCTGATGGACGGTGAGGCTACTATTACCGAGGCCGGCAACGAGTGGGCATTCATGGGCGCTTTCTACCGCGTGAATTACAGTCTGCTCGGCCGTTACCTTCTGGAGGTCAGCGGCCGTTACGACGGTTCCTCCAAGTTCCCGACCTACAGCCGCTGGGGCTTCTTCCCCTCGGTTTCCGCAGGCTGGCGCATCTCCGACGAGCCCTGGATGGGCTGGTCGCGTTCCGCCGTTGACAACCTGAAGCTGCGCGTGTCCGCCGGTTCCATGGGTAACGGCAGCGTGGCTCCGTACAAGTATACATCAGAAATGACGCTTTCCAAGGCAACGGACATCACCCTTGGCGGCGAGCTTCCTATTGTTACCAGCGTGGCGAGCACCGTGCCTCAGTCGCTGACATGGGAGACCGCCACCACTTATGATGTAGGTGTAGACCTGGATATGTTCAACAACCGCCTGTCCGCATCCTTCGACCTCTACCGCCGCAACACCACCAATATGTACACCGCCGGCGAGACCCTGCCCGGCGTGTTCGGCGCCTCGGTCCCCAAGGGTAACAACGCCGAGCTCCGCACCGATGGCTGGGAACTCTCCCTGCAGTGGAGGGATCAGCTCACCATAGGCGGAAAGCCCTTCAGCTACAACATCAAGGGTACGCTCTGGGACAGCCGTTCATTCGTGACCAAGTTCAACGGCAACGACGGAAAGAAGCTCGGTACTATCGAGAACCTCATCGCGAACACCGGCCAGCCCGATTACTACGAGGGCATGGAACTCGGCGAAATGTGGGGCTATACCGTGGTCGGTCTCTACAAAGACTGGGACGACGTGAACAGTTCGCCTACCCAGAATTTCAAGCAGACCGTGAACAACGCCGTGTATCCCGGCCAGGTGAAATTCAAGGATCTGGACCTCAGCGGCGACATCGACTACAAGGACCTTACCGTAGATGAGAGCGGCGACTTGAGCATCATAGGCAACTGCCTTCCCCGTTACCGCTTCGGTCTTAACCTGGGTGCCAACTGGAACGGAATAGGCCTGAACCTCTTCTTCCAGGGCGTAGGCAAGCGTGACTGGTACCCCGGCTATGACTCCGGTTACTTCTGGGGCAGGTATGCACGTCCGTTCTTCTACTTCACTCCTACTATCCACAAGCTGGACAACCCTTACGTGGCCCAGTTCGACGAAGACGGCAACTGCATCAACTGGGATACGGCTTACTGGCCCCGTCCCACTACCTATCAGACCAACTCCCAGGACAAGAAGACCGTGCTCTCCATGCCCAACACCCGTTACATGCAGAATGCGGCCTATATACGTCTGAAGAACGTGGAACTCAGCTACAGCTTCAACGAGAAGGTCTGCAAGGCCCTCGGATTCGAAGCCTTGAAGGTGTTCCTTAACGGAGAGAACCTCCTTACCTATACGCCCCTGCACAAGTGGGCCCCCAACCTGGATCCGGAAGGAATCGACGGGGGAGACAAGGACTTCTCTTCCAATACTCTCAACGGTACGGCCTACCCGACATTCATGTCGCTGGCCCTCGGTGTAAACATAACATTCTAATCAGGAGGAACGAACAATGAAAAGATATTTTACCCTTATTCTTTCGGTCTGTTTGCTCGCAACGGCTTGCGAAGACTTCCTGACCAAAGAGAACCCGAATTCCATTGAAAGCGAGTTCTTCTTCAAGGATGAGACCTCCCTCGTCATTTACAGCAACTCCATGATACGTTCATGGGTGCCGGCAATTATAGACTTCGTGAACGGCGACCGCTACACCGACACACAGGGCTGGGACGGTCTCTATAATTTCTATACCGACAAATACGACGTAGACGACATGACCAGCTGGAGCTGGAGCTTCCTCAGGACCGTGAACTACTTCCTGGAGCACATGGGAGACGCCGAGGTAGACCAGGACGTCCACAACCACTACGAGGGCGTCGGCCACTTCTTCAGGGCCCTGTTCTACATAGGGAAGGTGCAGCAGATAGGCGCCTGCCCTTACTACGACTTCGTAATAGATCCTACCGACAAGGATGCCCTCTACAAGGCCCGCGATCCCCGTTCCTACGTCTGCAAGAAGATACTCGAGGACCTCGATTTCGCCTGCACCAATTGCTCCGGTGACACCAAATACCGCACGCGTTCCACCTATGTGAACAAGTACGTGGCGCTGGCGTACAAGGCCCGTTTCTGCCTCTTCGAGGGAACCTACCGCAAGTATCACGAGGTGGATCCTTCCACAGGCAAGGCGTGGACCGCAGAAGAGAAGGCAGAAGGCGACATGTACCTCACCGAGTGCATAAAGGCCTGTGAGGAGATTATGAATTCCGGCATATACGGCCTCATAGACAATCCTTCCAAGCGCAGCACCCAGTACCGCGACCTCTTCACCAACGAGGACGGATGCGCCAACCTTACCAAGGAGTTCATCTGGGCCCGCGACTACGACGCAACCTATCAGGTGAACAACACCAAGTACTCCATCAACGACTACATGATCAACGCGCAGCACGCACAGTATGCGTTCAACCGCGACTTCGTGATGACCTACCTGATGCTGGACGGCACTCCGTTCACTTCCCGCTACAGCGGCGAGGGTTACTACGAGGCCAGCTTCCAGGAGGAGTGCACCGGCCGTGACCTGCGTCTGGCCCAGACAATGCGCACCCCCGGTTTCACCCGTGACGGCGGCAAGAAGCACTACGCCCCGGACCTGGTGTACTCCAAGACCGGTTACCAGCCCGTCAAGTGGCTCTATGACCGCATAGACCTGGACGAGATCAACTCTGCCACTTACACCGACGTTCCTTTGTTCCGCTACGCCGAAATCCTCCTCAGCTATGCCGAGGCGAAGGCGGAGAAGGGCGAGTGCAACGAGGCGGTTTGGAACGCTTCCGTGAAGCTCGTCCGCGAGCGCGCCGGCGTCAAGAGCATCTATCCTACGACGGCCGATCCTTATATGGTGAAGTACTTCCTCGGCGAGGTGACCGATCCCGTGATACTCGAGATACGCCGCGAGAGGGGAATCGAGTTTACCATGGAGAACCTGCGCCAGCAGGATATCCGCCGCTGGCACATGGGCGAACTGCTCATCAGGCCCAAGACCGGTATGTGGATTCCTTCCATCGAGACTGAACTCGACCTTGACGGTGACGGGGTAGCTGATTCCATGGTTTCCTCCAAACTTACGGAGAAGGCCGGCCTTCACGTGCTGACCATCAACTACAACGGATCCACACTTTCCGGAACCGGCCATGAGTTGTCCCAGGGCAACAAGGGCTACATCCTTCCTTACAAGGCTAACCAGAAACAATACACCTGGAGCGAGAAGAAGTATCTCTATCCTGTTCCCGGTCCCAGCGTCACCATGAACGATCAGCTGGACCAGAACGCAGGCTGGTAATAATTTAATAACCATATAATTATGAAAAAAATTCTTATCCTTTTATCGCTCGCTTTGCTGGCATTCGCCTGCGAGCAGCAGAAACCTGAAGAGGAGTACAGCCTGAAGGTGGATCCTCTTGAGGTGAATATAGACAAGGATGGCGGTTCCGTTACCGTAGCCGTAGAATCCAACGGCAAATGGGCGGTTACGTCGACGGACAACTGGATTACCATCGATCCTGCTGAGGGAGAGGGCAATGCCACCGTTACCCTGAGCGCCGGGAAGAACGATACGGAAAAAGCCCGCAAGGGTGCTGTCTCCGTTAACGGCCCTTCCAAGAAATACACCGTTACCGTGAAGCAGGAAGTCTCCAGGCCCGAGGGACCCGACGCGCCTGTCAAGATTACCGAAATCAAGACCGCAGACGACTTCGTTGCCTTCGGCAAGGCTATGGACAGCTATGAGTCCACCGAGACCGTTAAGCTGGCGGCCGATATCACCGTCAATGCTCCGGTGGCGTTCCTTGCCTGCAACTTCGACGGCCAGGACCACACCATTACCTTTAATTACGAGGAGAACACCGCCTATACTGATGCAGATCCCACCACCCAGTGTCTCGGTCTCTTCCGCAAGGTAGGCGGCACTGTGGACGGGAACAAGCTCAGCGTGTCCGTCAAGAACCTCAAGACCGCCGGTTCCATCAAGACCGCACCTGAAGACAACAGCGGCACCGAATACACCTATTATATCGGTGGCATCGCAGGATATGCAGACGGTGACGCAAGATTCGAGAACTGCGTGAACGGCATCTCCCTCGAGGCGACTTCCTTCAACACCCAGCATATGGGCGGCATCATCGGCCACGCCTGCGAGGACGTGGTTCTGGTCAATTGCCAGAACAAGGCCTCTGTTGCCGTGTCCCGTGCCGGCAAGGAATCCAAAGCTTCGCAGCTGGGCGGCATCTGCGGCCATTGTGCCACCAAGGCCAGTATCACCGGCTGCGTCAACGACGGTGAAATCAGCTACACCGCTGCAGGTACCTGCCGTATGGGCGGTATCGTTGGCTACACGAACAACGTGACCACCGCACTGTACAAAGATTGTGTGAACAACGGTTCCGTGAGGAACGACGCTACCGGTTACACCGGAACTTCCTGGGCCTATGTAGGCGGAATCACCGGCTACTTCGGCACCCCGGGCGATGCCTGTCAGGTGGTTTATGAGAACTGCACCAACAATGGTTCCATCAGCTCCGACACGGGCGAAAACAAGCTCCGTACACGAGTTGCCGGAATTGCGGCACTCGCCGGAAAGGGCGAGGGCGGTCTCTTCACATACAAGAACTGTACAAACAACGGTGCCATTTCCCAGACCAAGGGCAGCAACAGCTCTACCCGTGCCCAGCTTGCCGGTATCGTTGCATACTGCGAGACCGTAGCTGCAGTGGCGATTGACGGCTGCGTGAACAGCGGTACAATTACTACCGACGCAGCTGGCGTCAAGTATGTAGGCGTGGGCGCTATGATAGGCGGCGGCGGTGACGTCAAGTCCACCATTACCAACGTGACCGTTAATGCCAGCACCGTAATAACCTGCGTTGCCGGTACTGCTGCCGGTCTTATCGGCGGATCCGTCAGTGCCTTCAACACATCCATCAGCGGCAAGGTCGCCGGTACTATCGTCTCCGGTGATACCACGACCGTTGCTGATGGCGGCAACTTCGGCTCGATGCTCTTCGGCATGCCGCTCGGCGACGGCAGCTCCATCGGCGGCGTGTCCTTCGCCCAGTAACACACCATATGCTGAAAAGCAGACTCGTTTTATTCGCTGTTCTGGCGGCACTTTGCGCTCCCTCCTGCTCGGATCCGGACAAACCGGACGAGCCGGGGGAGCCTGCCGTCGAAGCGGAGTTCACTGCCGTTGCCGGACTGTCCGACCGTTCGGTGCAGGCGGAGGGCGAATCATTCACAATCAGCATCACCGCTACTGCGGCGTGGGAAGTATCCACGGCCGCCTGGATAACTGCGACACCTTCCAGGGGGGAGGCGGGCAGTTTTGACATCGAGGTGGAAGTCGGCGCGGCGGCTGCAGGAGAGGAGCGGTCGGGCTTCGTCCGTCTGACCTGCGGCAAGGACACCCGTTCCATGCTCGTTTCCCAGATAAGTTCCAGGGAACCGGGACCGGAAGACCTTTACCTTGACTCTCCGTTCTCCGACCTGCTGCATTACAGCACCGGTCGCCTCCGCACCACCACTGCGGTTATGCAGAGCTTCGACCTTGCCAAAGACGGCACCATCTACTACACCCAGCTGAACAATAACTTCCGGGTTTATCTGTCCTGGGGCCCCCGCAACGGCCAGAATCAGCCTTCGGACTTTATGACTCTGAATTTCACGGGACACGGCTCAAACTTCACAATCGAGGAGGATTCCGCCGGCAAGGTATGGCTGTGGATGGACAACTATTCCAGCAAGAATTCGAAAGGGGAGTACTGGGGGGCTCAGATAATCTCCCGTTTCCCCGTCCGCAAAGGCTCCACCCTGAATCCTTCGGATGCCAGCGAGAACTATTATTTCGGTGAGTCCAATATCTCCGTGGCGGTCGATCTGGAGGGCGATATGCTCACCATCCTGGGCATTTCTACGGGCCGTATCAGGACCTACAAGCTCAGCGATCTGCGTGCGCTTCCTGTAGAAGATATCACGCTTGATGCCATTACATACGGCGGAGAGAGCGCTGCGCCTGTAACTGAAAAGACGGAAACGCCCGTCGTGAAGGCCAGGGACGCCAGGAAACTTAGCCCTCTGGGCGATTTCTCCATCTCCCGCGGCAAGTACGAAGACGGAACGACCATTTCATGGCAGGGATTCGACATCCACGGCGGACTGGTGTATCAGGCCCAGGGTAACGGTCATACTGACGGTACGCCTTCTCCGGGCTGGGTGCAGATACGCAAGATAGACGGCACGCCTGTCATACCCCTGACTACAATCAAGGCCCTGGAAGACCTGCAGGCTCTCAAGGAGGCCGGCATCACCGACACCGGTTATATGGAGCCCGAGGGCGTCAAGTGGCGTAACGGCCTGGTTTACCTCGGCTTTGCAAGCAAGAATTCAAACAATGAACGCAGGGGTACAATATTCAATTATAACCCTGCGCTCGTGAAGTAGAACTTGTTCTAAAACTATATCAGCTTGATTCCGGCTTTGCGGCAGGCTTCACGCTGATCCTCCGGCCAGATGCTGGCCTGTATCTCGCCTATGTGCGCCTTCTGAAGGAAGAGCATGCATAGGCGTGATTGTCCTATGCCGCCTCCGATGCTGAGTGGCAGTTCACCTGCCAGCAGACGGCGGTGGAAGTAGAGCTGTTCGCGTTCGGTCTTGCCGGAGAGTTCGAGCTGGCGCTTCATTGCCGCGGGATCCACCCTTATGCCCATGGAAGAGAGCTCGAAGGCGCGTCCGAGTATGGGGTTCCATACCAGCAGGTCGCCGTTCAGGCCGTGGTAGCCGTCTTCGTTGGGGGTGCTCCAGTCGTCGTAGTCGGGGGCCCTGAGGTCGTGCGGCTTGCCGTCGCTCAGTTCGCCTCCGATGCCTATAATGAAAACGCTTCCGTACTTGCGGCAGATGGCGTCTTCGCGGGCTTTGGCGTCCATGCCGGGATACATCTGCAGAAGCTCTTCCGCATGGATGAAATGGATGGAAGGGGAGAGGAAGGGCCTCAGCTGGGGGTAGCAGGTGCGGATGAAGAGCTCCGTGTCCAGCAGGCTTCCGTATATCTTGCGTACGATCTGCTTAAGGAAACGCAGGTTGCGCTGGCTTGCCGTCATGGTTCTTTCCCAGTCCCACTGGTCCACGTAAAGAGAATGAAGGTTGCCGAGATTCTCGTCGGCGCGTATGGCATTCATGTCGGTATAGATGCCGTGGCCGGGGTGTATTTTATATTCCGAGAGACTCAGCCTCTTCCATTTAGCGAGGGAGTGTACAACTTCTGCCCGGGCGTCACCAAGGTCCTTGACCGGGAAGGTAACGGCACGCTCAACGCCGCTCAGGTCGTCGTTGATGCCCTGCCCCTGAAGCACGAAGAGAGGAGCGGTAACGCGGCGCAGACTCAGGGACTTTGCCAGGCTCTGCTGGAAAAAGTCCTTTACCAGCTTGATTCCGCGTTCGGTCTCGTCCGGCGTAAGGGCAGATTTATAGCCTTTGGGAAGTATCAGGTAGCTCATTTGAGTCCGGTTAATTCGCTGTCGTTGAAATAGTCTATGCGCATGGACTTGCGGACGTCGGCCAGGGTAGCCGCTGCTGTTTTCTCTGCCACTTCACAACCTTTCCGGAGGATTTCCCATACGGCGGGAAGATCTTTCTCAAGTTCGGCCCGGCGCTGCCTCATGGGCTCGAGGGTGTCGTTGAGCACGGCGGCCAGGAAGTTCTTCAGCATCATGTCGCCCAGGCCGCCGGCACGGTACTGCGCCTTGGCTTCGTCCAGCGAGTGGAACTCGAAGCTTGACTTCTTGCCAACGAAGCAGGAGGCGAAGCGCTCGAAGTGTTCGGGCTTGCAGAAGGCGTCCAGATAGGTGAAGACGGGGTTGCCTTCGACCTTGCCGGGGTCGCTCACCTGAAGGTGGCCGGGATCGGTAAACATGCCCTTGACCTTGCGGGTCACTTCTTCCTCGGAGTCGGAAAGATAGATGCAGTTGCCCAGGGATTTGCTCATCTTGGCCTTGCCGTCGGTGCCGGGAAGGCGCAGGCAGGCCGCATTGTCGGGCAGGAGGATATCGGGTTCCACGAGGGTGGGGCCGTAGACCGCATTGAACTTGCGGACGATCTCGCGGCACTGCTCCAGCATAGGCTCCTGGTCCTCGCCTACAGGGACGGTGGTGGCCTTGAAGGCGGTTATGTCAGCCGCCTGGCTGATAGGGTAGCAGAAGAAGCCTACGGGCGTTCCGGCTTTGTTGTCGGAGCCGTCATCGGTCTCAGAGAAACCGCGCAGCTTGATTTCCTGCTTTACAGTAGGGTTGCGCTGGAGGCGCTGGACAGTTACCAGGTTCATGTAATAGAAAGTCAGCTCGGTAAGCTGGGGCACCATGGACTGGATGAAGATGTTTACCTTAGAGGGGTCGAGGCCAGCAGAGAGGTAATCCAGAGCCACCTGTATGATGTTCTGGCGTACTTTCTCGGGATTGTCCGCATTGTCTGTAAGCGCCTGGGCGTCGGCAATCATGATGAATATCTTGTCGAATTCTCCTGAATTCTGAAGCTCCACACGTCTTCTGAGGGAACCTACATAATGGCCCAGGTGGAGTCTGCCGGTAGGACGGTCGCCAGTGAGTATAATCTTTTCCATATTATTGCTTTTCTATTTCAGGAACCAGTTGCATGAGGCCTCGTCTCCGGCTATCCAGACCGTGTCGCCGGCATAGAAGAGGTAGTCTGCACCGGGATTGGTAAGGAACTTGTCTCCGTGGAGGACGCTTATAATCATGCATCCGCTCTTGCGCATATCGCTTTCTTTAAGTGTTTTTCCGGTCAGGAACGAGTCGGGGCCGAGCTGGTATACCTTTACTGTGAAATTGGAATCCGCATCGACAGGGGTGTGCACGGTATTCTCTTCAACTATATTTTTGAACGACTCGATCTGAGCGTCCGTACCTACCGCCACCAGCCGGTCATGAGGATAAACCGGTTCATCCCCGGAAGGTATGTGTATGTTTTTATTCCCGCGCTGTATTTTGATAATATTGATGCCGGAGTTCTTGCGGAAGGGCATCTCGCGCAGGGACCTGCCTATGTAAGCGAAGTCGGGGGAGACCTCTACGACGGCAGTATGGATGTTGTACATGCCCATCTTCTCCTTGACGGACGACGTTACCGGCGCCATCTTCTTCTCCATCTCCTCCTTCTCATTGAAGTTCTCTATAAAACGCTTTTCCAGGCCCGAGAAGCGCTTGAATGCCAGTTTGGCAGTCAGCAATACCACAAGGCCGGCGCCTATGACCATCAGCACGCCCCAGGCTCCGAGCTGGAAATAACTGGTAATTGCGGCTATGATGAAAGCAATGGCTATCAGGATCCTGAATACCAGGAGGGAAAGTATGGGCCAGCGGTTGGCTGCTTTCTCTTTAAGCAGTTTGGTTGCATGTTTGCTGATGCTGCCGTTGGTTATGGCGAGGCCGTACAGGAACGGCGTCATGACAATGAGTTCTATCACCAGGCAGATGACGTGGCGCAGCCTTTCGCTCATATCCGGAACCAGCTTGCCCGCCAGTCCGTTGAGCAGTTTGGGAAATGCCAGAAGTATGGCCAGCAGAATTACTCCGTAAAGGATTACACGGATAGAATAGCTCTTCATGAGCTGCCACCATGCATTGTTCTCAGCTACAGAGGCGCCGTCGGAACTGGTCTGCGGCGGATTGATCTTCTCCAGAATATTGGGAGGAAGTACCCTCTGAAGCCAGTCGCTTACCGGATCGGCCGCCTTGATCATGTACGGGGTTGTAAAGGCCGTAATTACAGATACGGTAATAATAACCGGGTATATGAATTCCCTCATGACCCCGAGGCTGCAGCCAAGGCTTGCGATGATGAATCCGAATTCGCCGAGCTGGGCCAGGCTGAAGCCGGTGTGCACGGCCGTATCCAGACCTTTGCCTGCCAGCAGTGCGCCGGCGGTTGCGAAGGTCAGAATACCGCCCATGGCAACCACGGCCAGTATCAGTATGGTTGCCCAATGGGCGCCTATTACGGCCGGGTCTATCATCATACCGACGGATACGAAGAAGATGGCGCCGAAGAGGTCCTTGATGCCCTTCAGCAAGTGCTCTATGCGCTCGCCCTCAATTGTTTCGGCAAGTATCGAACCCATGACGAAGGCTCCCAGGGCGGTAGAGAAGCCGGCCAGGGAGGCGAGTGTCACCATGCCGAAGCACAGTCCTATGGATATGATGAGGAGTATTTCGTCTGTCAGGTACTTCTTGGCCTTCTTGAGCAGAATAGGGATGACGTATATACCAATCAGGAACCAGAGTATAAGGAAGAATGCCAAACGCGCAAGGCTGAGCACCATCTCGCCGCCGGCAAACTTGTTGGAGACGGCCATGGTGGAAAGCAGCACCATGAGCAACACCGCCACCAGGTCTTCCACGACAAGTACGCCGAACACAAGGCCGGCATAGGGTTTCTGCTTGAGCCCCATGTCGTCGAAGGTCTTGATGATTATGGTTGTAGAGCTCATGGACAGCAGACCTCCCAGGAAGGTGCTCTCCATCGTCGTCCATCCGAGGGCGTTGCCAACTATGATGCCCACTATGAACATGCCTATACAGTTGGTCCCGCATGTTATGAGGGCGCTGCTGCCGACTTTCAGCAGCCGTTTGAAGCTGAATTCCAGACCCAGGGCGAAGAGCAGGAAGATGATTCCCAGCTCGGACCACTGGTGTACTGATTCGGTGCTGGTGATGTTGGGGAAGAAATCCAGGTGGGGACTGATGAGGAAGCCCGCTATGATATATCCGAGGATAAGCGGCTGCTTGAGCGCACGGGAAATTACCGTGAACACTCCGGCTGCTATCAGGATAAGGGCAAGGTCTCGGACCAGGTTTATTTCTTCAGACATTTATCGTACTCGCTTAATGCCGTAGCCAGCAGGTTCATGGCCCTGCGCAGTTGCGGTACTTCCAGTACGTAGGCTATACGGGCATGCTTGAGCCCGGCGCCGGGCGTCTTGTAGAAGGACGCTGCAGGGGTTATCATCAAGGTCTCATTGTCCATGCGGAAGTCGGTAAGCAGCCATTTCGCGAAGTTCTCGGCGCTGTCTACCGGCAGTTCCGCTACGGTGTAGAAGGCTCCGTAGGGCATGGGAGAGTATACTCCGGGCATGGCGTTCAGGGCTTCGACCGCGCAGTCCCTGCGGCGTATGTACTCTTCCCGTACTTCCTGGAAATATGAGTCGGGAGTGTCCAGGGCGCCTATTGCGGCGTACTGGCCCAGCACCGGGGGACAAAGCCTTGCCTGGGCATATTTGAGGGCGCAGGCCATCACTTCTTGGTTCCGGGAGATTATGCAGCCTATGCGGGCTCCGCAGAGGTTGTAACGCTTGGAGACGGAGTCGACGATTATTACGTTCTGCTCGCATCCGGGGATCTGGAGGGCGCTGAAATAGGGCTCGTCGGTGTAGCAGAACTCCCTGTACACCTCGTCGCAGATGAGGAAGAGGTCGTGGCGGCGGCAGAAATCCCCGATGGCCAGCATCTCTTCCTTGGTGAAGAGTTTTCCGGAGGGGTTGCAGGGGTTGCTGAGCAGCACGGCCCTGGTTGCGGGCGTGAGTATCTTTTCGAACTCGGAGATGTCGGGTACCCTGAAGCCTTCACGGATGTCGGAATGAACCGCCTTCAGCGTTATTCCGTTCAGGAAGGCGTAGGTCTGGTAGTTGGTGTAGAAGGGCTCTACGACTATTATTTCGTCGCCCTGGCCGGCCGCTATCTGCATGGCCGACGCGAAGGCTTCGCTTCCGCCGACGGTTATCAGCAGCTGGGACGTTTCGATGTCGAGCCCGAGCTTGCGGTAGTACTTTTCGACCATGCCCCTGCGAAGGTCGATGAGGCCGGCGGAGTGGGTGTACGACAGATGGTGCATGCCGTTGCAGCGGGCGCTGACGGCCTGTGTCGCGCAGTCGGGGGATTTGATGTCGGGGGCGCCTACGTTCAGGTGGTATACCTTTACTCCTGCGGCCTCGGCGGCTTCGGAGAAGGGGACGAGCTTGCGGATTGCCGATGCGGGCATTGCCTGGGCCCGGGGTGATACTTTCAACATATTATTTCCTGCTGATAAGATATTCTGCTATTTGTACCGCATTGAGGGCGGCTCCTTTCTTGATCTGGTCTCCGGAGAGCCAGAGGGTGATACCGTTTTCGTTGGCCAGGTCCTTGCGCACGCGTCCTACGTATATGTCGTCCTTGCCACCGGTGAAGAGGGGCATGGGGTAGGTCTTGGTGGCGGGGTCGTCCTGGAGGGTGACTCCGGGGGCGGCGGCAAGGGCATCCTGCACCTGCTTGACGTCGAGGGGCTTTTCAGTCTCGATCCAGACGGCTTCCGAGTGGGAGCGGAGGGCGGAGATGCGTACGCACATGGCGGAGCAGCGGACGTCGGAGTGGAGTATCTTCCGGGTCTCGTTGAACATCTTCATTTCCTCCTTGGTGTAGCCGTTGTCCTGGAAAACGTCAATTTGCGGGATGACGTTGTAGGCCAGCTGGTAGGCGAACTTGTTTACCGTTACGGGCTTGCCTTCCACCAGCTCTTTGTATTGCTGCTCGAGCTCGGCCATGGCCTGTGCTCCGGCGCCGGATGCGGACTGATAACTCGCTACGTGTATGCGCGTTATGTGCGACAACTGCTCAATCGGTTTAAGTACCACGACCATCATGATGGTGGTGCAGTTGGGGTTGGCGATTATGCCGCGGGGCCTGTTGAGTGCGTCTTCGGCATTGCATTCGGGAACCACCAGGGGGACGTCCGCGTCCATCCTGAAGGCGGAGGAGTTGTCTATCATGACGGCTCCGTACTTCGTGATAGTTTCTGCGAATTCCTTGGATGTGGATGCTCCGGCGGAGGTGAATGCGAAATCTACGCCTTTGAAATCGTCGTTGTGCTGCAGGAGTCGGACTTCGCATTCCTTTCCTTTAAACTTATACTTCCGCCCGGCGCTGCGCTCAGAGCCGAACAACAGGAGTTCATCGATAGGGAAGTTCCTCTCTTCCAGAACTTTAAGAAATTCTTGGCCAACTGCTCCGCTGGCCCCAACAATAGCTACTTTCATAATCTGCAAATATAACTATTCTTGCGCTTATTTCCAACGGCCGCAGATTGGCCGGTTTGCGGGCCGTGTCCGCTACAATCATGCATGAGTCGGGCAACTTTCCGCCGTCTTTCTGCCCGCCATGCTACTTCCAGTCGTAATCTGACAACTTTCACCGGTTTTCCTGTCAGAACTGGCGAGATATCAGTCAATCTGACAGGTTTTTGCCCAAAATCTGTCAGAAACAGTGAAAATGATCCCAATCTGACAGAAAAACTGCTGATTTCTGTCAGGGACGGCGAGGATTATTGTTGCTATACCCGTATATGCGGCAGCGGCTCGGCCGGGTTGCGGGGAGCAACATCCAAAGGGCTCTCTTCCCCGGCCGGCCGCCGCCGGAGTTCCCAAACAGGGTAGTCTAATAAATAAAGTGTATGACTTTATGTTGGCCGGGCTGCCGTCGGCCTGATAAAAAGGCCGCCAGCAGCAGGGGTGAGACCGCACAATCGGCGTTGGAAAGACTGTAATGCTGGCTCGGTGGACTCCAGCAGGGGGCGAGACCGCATAATCGGCGTTGGGAAGACTGAAATGCTGGCTCGAGGGGTTCCAGCAGGGGCCGAGCCAGCAATTATTGCCGTAGAAGCTATGTTTCGCGGTCTCGGCAATCTGGCCAAAGCAGTTGGTGACGGCCGCCGCGAGGATGGCCTTTCCCCAGAGCCACCCACAGCGGCGCGCCGTAGCCGCCGGAGGTCGCATATTCCGGCGGCGGCATCCGACCAGAGTCCTCTTGTACCCTTCAGTGAGTCAAAATGATAGCTGCTGGGAACAAAAGGAAATATTTTGTTCCGGAAATGGCAAAAACAAATGAATCGGGAACAAACGAAGCTGATTTGTTCCCGATTCGTAAAGTTTAAGTCCCTCCCTCGAGGGGAGGGATATGTAAGAGTATGTATAATAATGGCAGGGGGTGTCGGGGGGTACGCCCCCCGTCCCCTGGGGGTGCAGGGGGATAGTAGTCTTAGACGTTTTGCCGGATGGCAAAACGACTAACGCCCGCTTCACAGCGGGCGTTAACGGTTAGTTAGTAGTGTATACCTTTAGAAGGTTAATTATTGTTGGTTAGAATAGTTGTTGATTTCCGAATGCAAATATACTGCAATTTTTTTATTCGGCAAGCATTTTTGCAAAAATTTTTGAAAAAATATATTTTTATTTTTAAAATATTTTATAAACTATCATCTAACAGTTGGGGTCTCAATAACTTAGTGCGTTCGAGTGCTTGCTGGTCCTGCCACTCGCGAATGAGCTTGGGGTTGCCGCTTAAGAGGACATCGGGCACTTTCCAGCCGTTGAATTCGGCGGGGCGGGTGTAGACGGGAGGGGAGAGAAGGTTGTCCTGGAAGGAATCGGACAGGGCCGAGGTCTCGTCGGTGAGGGCTCCCGGGATGAGGCGCACCAGGGCGTCGGCCAGCAGGGCGGCGGGAATCTCGCCTCCGCTTACAACATAGTCGCCTACGGAGATTTCGCGGGTGATCAGGTGTTCGCGTATGCGGTGGTCTATGCCTTTGTAATGGCCGCAGAGTATGATTATATTGCCTTTGAGGGACAGCTCGTTGGCCATGCCCTGGTTCAGGATCTCTCCGTCGGGGGACATGTAGATGACTTCGTCATAGTCACGCTCGGCCTTGAGTTCTTCTATCATCTTGAAAACAGGCTCGACCATCATGACCATGCCGGCGTCGCCGCCGTAACTGTAGTCGTCCACGTTCTTCCTGGGGCCTATGCCGTATTTGCGGAGGTTGTGGACGTGTATTTCCACAAGTCCTTTTTTGATGGCCCTGCCCACGATAGAATGGCTCAGGGGACTGTCCAGCAGCTCCGGTACAACACTTAAAATATCGATTCTCATGATTTTCGCTTATGTCCTGCAAAATTAGCAACAATTTGTTAAATTTGCAGGGATGAAAAAGATTATTCTTTTTGCTGTTTCACTGCTTCTGGGCTTGTCTGCGTGCTCCGCATCCGGCCCCAGGCAGTACGGGGTCAAGGTAGTCAGGGAGTACCCTCATGACCGTGCCGCTTATACCCAGGGCCTGTTCTTCCATAATGGCGGTCTGTATGAGAGTACGGGCCAGAACGGGGAGACGAGCCTTCGTACGGTGGACCTGGAGAGCGGCAAGGTGCTGCGCAAGCTGGAGTTCGACCGCAAGTACTTCGGCGAGGGATCCGTCATCTTCGACGGCCGCCTTTACATGCTCACGTGGACAAACAGGGTGGCCTTCGTTTACGATGCGGAGTCGCTCAAATACATTAAGACATGCGCATACCCGCGCGAGGGATGGGGCCTTACGACCGACGGCAAGCAGCTGATCGCCTCCGACGGCTCGGCCTACCTCTATTTTATGGATGCCGACTTTCAGGTGAAGCGTAAGCTGAAGGTCACGATGAACGACCGTCCGGTGCGCCTGCTTAACGAACTTGAGTGGATTGACGGAAAGATCTGGGCGAATGTGTATACTACCGACATGATAGTAATCATCAACCCCAACTCCGGCATGGTGGAGGGGGTAATTGACTGCACAGGGCTGCTTCCCGACAGCCTGCGCCGCAAAGACACCGACGTGCTTAACGGCATAGCTGTCAATGACAAAAAGATATATCTCACCGGCAAGAACTGGCCTAAATTGTACGAAATTCGGCTGGTAGAAAAATAAATGTTATATTTGCATAATATAAATCTTTAAATATCTCTGATTATGAGTGAAACAATTATTCCTGAAAAGACCGTGGAGGTCGTTTCAGACGTAGAAATCAAGGAGCCCGAAACCGTCGGGGAACCCGTCGTTGACGTTAAAGCCAAGCCCGAGGAAGTAAAGGCGGAAGCCGAAGAGGTGAAGGAGAAGGTGGCCGATGAAATCAAAACGGAAGCCGAAGAGGTGAAGGAGAAGGTGGAAAAT
This sequence comes from Bacteroidales bacterium, assembly GCA_017554335.1. Lineage (GTDB taxonomy): Bacteria > Bacteroidota > Bacteroidia > Bacteroidales > UBA932 > Cryptobacteroides. The sequence goes on from JAFZIO010000059.1 coordinate 64,311, forward strand.
CTGGCAGACAAGAGTCTGGCGGAGCTTTCCGACATGTTCCGTAACCTCAAGGAGAGCGCAGACAGCATGCTCCGCTCCAAAGAGGCAGAGAACATCAAGTCGGCATTCTACAAGCTCCTGGGCAAATTGAAAGGCGAAAATCCGGAAGAGCAGAACTCGCTCAACAATCCGTTCGAGGCCGTAGAGGAGAACTTCAAGGCCGTTTATGCGGATTACAAGAAGGAGCGCGCGGATTACAACCGCGAGCAGGATGCCCGCAGGGAAGAGAACCTGGCCAAGAAGAAAGCCATCATCGAGGAACTCAAGGCGATGGTGGAGAACAACGATGATGCAAGCGCTTCTTTCCCGGCATTCCGCGAACTGCAGAACCGCTGGCGCGAAGCCGGCCCGGTGCCCGTGACCGCATACAGGGATATTAACGATACATACCAGTTCTATGTGGAGAAGTTCTACGACATGGTGAAGATCAGCCGTGACCTCCGCGACCTGGATTTCCAGAAGAACCTGGAGGCCAAGGAGAAGTTCTGCGAGGCGGCTGAGAAGCTGGCGGAGAACGAGAACGTGGTAAACGCTTTCCATGAACTGCAGAAGCTGCATGAGCAGTGGAAGGAGTTCGGCCCCGTGGCCAAGGAAAAGCGCGACGATATATGGAACCGCTTCAAGGCCGCTACGGCCGTTATAAACAAGCGCTATCAGGCTCACTTCGAAGAGCAGAAGGAGGAGCAGGTAGCCAACCTGGCCGCCAAGCAGGAGCTCTGCGAGCAGGTGGAGGCCATCGCCGCCAAGGAAGTTGTGTCTTCCAGCGAGTGGAACGAATTGTCCCGCCAGATTGAGGAAATCCAGGCCAAGTGGCGCACCATAGGTTTCGCCACCCGCAAGGACAACCAGAAGATTTACGACCGCTTCCGTGCCGCATGCGACCAGTTCTACAGCCGCAAGCGTGACTATTACGCCGGCTTCAAGGATTCCATGAACGCCAACCTGGACAAGAAGATGGCCATCATAGAGAAGGCCGAAGCCCTTAAGTCCAGCACCGAGTGGAAGAAAGCCACCGACCAGTTCATCGAGCTCCAGAAGGAGTGGAAAGAAATAGGTGCCGTTCCCCGCAAGAAGAGCGAGCAGATCTGGAAGCGTTTCCGCGCCGCCTGCGACGAATTCTTCGCCGAAAGGGACAAGAACGCCAAGCCCGAGAACGACTTCTACGGCAACCTCAAGGCCAAGAAGAAGATAATCGAGGAGATCCAGGCATATGTTCCCTCCGATGATGCCGCAGCCAATGCCGACGCACTGCGCGAGTTCAACGCCCGCTGGCAGGAAATCGGTCATGTGCCTTTCAAGGAGAAAGATGCAGTGAACAGCGCATACCGTGCAGCCGTCAAGGAGAAGTTCCCTCTGCAGCAGTCTTCTTCCAGGCCCGCAGGCAGGCCGGGAAAGGCACCCCGAACTGAGAAGGAGCAGCTTATGGACAAGTACCGCGCCCTTCAGCAGGATGTGACCACCTACGAGAACAATATTGGATTCTTCTCGGCTTCCAAGAACTCCGAGCCCCTCATCAAGCAGATGCAGGAGCGTATAGAGCAGGCAAAGGCCGAACTCAAGCAGCTTGAGCAGAAGATTCGTGAGACGGAGGAGGAAGCCTGATGGACAAGAATTCAATAATCGGTTTCATACTTATAGCGCTCATCCTCTTCGGATTCACATTCTTTGAGTCCGGACAGGCGCGCAAACGTGCAGAACAGCAGCGTCAGCTCGATTCCATCGCGCTGGCGAATATGCCCGTAGACACACTGGCAGAAGGCAATTATGCCGAGGTTCCTGCCGTGCCCGCAGAGAATGCAGCAGCGCCCCAGTCGATTTATACCGACTCCATGCTGGAGGCTGCATACCAGGCGGAAGGGGAGATTGTGACCCTCGAGAACGAGGTTCTTAAGCTCGACTTAACTTCCAAAGGAGCACAGCCTTACAGCGCCCAGCTAAAGAAATACAAGAGCTATGGCGGCGGCGATCTGATGCTTTTCAATGGCGGTGATGCAGAGTATGCCGTAAGCATTTATGCAGGCCAGTTTATCCGCACAGCCGACTTCAACTTCACCGTCGCCGATCGCAGCGACACTTCAGTAGTGTTCCGCCTGCCTTTCGACGGTGGCGGCTACATCGAGCAGAAGTACACACTGCAGCACGACGGTTACATGGTTGACAACCTTCTGTCTTTCGTGGGCATGCAGGGCATCATTCCCCGCAACGTCGGCTCCTACGACATCGACTTCAACGTCACTGTGCCGCGAATGGAGAAGGGCTACAAGAACGAGTCGCAGTACTCCAAGCTCGACTATTATTTCGAAGGGGAGAAGAAGCCCGCGGAGATTGGCCGCGGCCGCAGTTCGTCAAAGAGCATAGGTGCCCGCCTGAGCTGGCTTGCCTTCCAGCAGCAGTTCTTCTCTGCCATCATGCGCGCCCCTCAGGAATTCGCCAACGGGGAAGTGGCCATCAAGTTCGTGCCGGAGGGTGATCCTTCCCACAATCTGATGGAGTGCAGCGCCAGGATGCGTGCCGACTTCCGCCCGGCCGCCAGCGTTTCCGTGCCGTACGAGTTCTACTTCGGCCCCAACCACTTCAACACCCTGAAGTCCTACAATCACAAATACGAGAAGATAATACCTCTGGGAGGCTCTCTGGTGGGCTGGTTCACCAAGTACGCCATCATCCCCATGTTCAACTTCTTCAGCAGGTTCTTCAGCAACTTCGGACTCATCATCCTGCTGATGACGCTGGTCATCAAGACTGTCGTATTCCCGCTTACCTATAAGTCCTATGCATCTTCTGCCAAGATGCAGGCCCTCAAGCCGGAAATCGAGAAGATCAACGCCAAGTATCCCAGGCAGGAGGACGCAATGAAGAAGCAGCAGGCCACCATGGACCTGTACAAACGGGCGGGAGTGAATACTTTGGGAGGTTGTCTGCCTACCTTGCTCACCTTCCCTATATTGTGGGCGATGTTCCGCTTCTTCCCGGCATCCATCGAGTTGCGCCAGCAGCCTTTCTTGTGGTGCGACGACCTCAGCGCATACGATTCCATACTCGACTTCGGTTTCCGTATCCCGCTGATAGGCGACCACCTGTCCCTGTTCGCACTGCTTATGGCTATAGTCATGTGGGTGTATTCCAAGATGACCATGGCCAACCAGGCGGCCTCCAACGACCCTACGGCCAATTCCATGAAGTTCATGACCTTGTGGATGATGCCTATCATGATGTTCTTCATCTGTAACAACCTGTCGGCCGCATTGAGCTACTACTATCTGCTTTCCCAGCTGATTGCAATCATCCAGACCTGGGTCATCAGGAAGTGGTTCGTACACCCCGAGGAGATTTACGCACGCCTGAAGGAAACCGAGGGCAAGCCCGTGCCCAAGTCCAAATGGCAGCAGCGCCTTGAGGAAGCTCAGAAAATGCAGCAACAGCAGCAGAGAAACCGCAGGTAATGGGAATTGCCGAAAGCATAAAGACAATTAAAAAGGAACTGCCATCAGGGGTAAAACTGGTGGCAGTTTCCAAATTTCACCCCGTAGAAGCCATTGAAGAGGCGCTCGGGGCAGGGCAGACCGTATTCGGCGAGAACCGTCCCCAGGAATTCGAGAAGAAGGCCCAGGCCCTTCAGGGGCGGGGGATAGAATGGCACTTCATCGGCCATCTCCAGACCAACAAGCTGAAGATGGTGCTGCCGTATGCAGATCTGGTGCAGTCTGTCGACTCCCAGCACCTGCTGGACGCCATAAACGACTGGGGCGCAAAGAACGGCAGGACCATCCCCGTGCTGCTGGAGCTTCACGTGGCTGCGGAAGAAACCAAGACCGGTTTCTACGAAGAGGAGATACTCGACATAATGTTCCGCGCCGGCTCCTACAAAAATATCCGTTTCTGCGGCCTTATGGGCATGGCTACGAATACTGACGCCGAAGAGGATATACGGGCCGATTTCGGCCGAATAAAGGCCTGTTACGACTATCTCCGCGACCTTTTCCCTGAATACGAAGATTTCAGGGAGCTGTCCATAGGTATGTCGGGCGACTGGCGCATTGCCCTCGAGTACGGAGCTACGATAGTCCGCATAGGTACTGCCATATTCGGCGAAAGGCAGTACTGATTTATTTCTTGGTGTAATACTTGGGCCAGCAGGAAAGCAGGTATGCTTTAAGCCTGTCTTCCTGGGCATTGGGCTGGGGCTCGTAGAAGGTGCGTCCCTTGAAGGAGTCCGGCATGAATTCCAGGTCCGTGAAGTGCCCGGGGAAGTCGTGGGCGTATTTGTAACCGTCGTGGTAGCCCAGATCCTTCATCAATGAAGTGGGGGCGTTCCGCAGGTACAGCGGTACGGGGGCGGTTTTGTCCTCTTCCACGGCCGCAAGGGCGCTGTCGATGGCCAGGTAAGCCGAGTTGCTCTTAGGCGACGATGCCAGGTATACGGCACATTCGCTCAGCGGGATGCGGGCCTCCGGCATGCCGATGGAGTGGACGATGCGGAAGGTGGCGTCGGCCATCAGCAGGGCGTTGGGATTCGCCAGGCCTATGTCTTCAGCCGCAAGTATGCAGAGGCGGCGGGCGATGAACAGGGGATCCTCGCCACCGGCCAGCATGCGTGCCATCCAGTAGACGGCGGCGTTGGGGTCGGAACCTCTGACCGACTTGATGAAGGCGGAGATTATGTCGTAATGCATCTCGCCGCCTTTGTCGTAAATGGCCATGTTCTCCGACAGGCAGGAGGTCACGGCGGCATTGTCGACAACTATGGTTCCGTTGCTGTCGGGGGCGGTGGAATCGACCACTATCTCCAGGATGTTCAGCAGCTTGCGGGCATCGCCGCCGCTCTGGCGCATCAGAGCCTCGGTCTCCTTCAGCTCAATGTGCTTCTGCTTCAGTACGGGGTCGCCATGTATCGCCCTGTCCAGCAGTATCGTAAGGTCGGCGACCTCAAGCGACTTGAGCACGAAGACCTGACAGCGGGACAGGAGGGGAGTGATGACCTCGAACGAAGGGTTCTCCGTGGTGGCGCCGATAAGCACGATGGTGCCCGACTCCACCGCCCCCAGGAGGGCGTCCTGCTGGGCCTTGTTGAAACGGTGGATCTCGTCGATGAAGAGTATGGGCGCGGCGGCGGAAGAGAAGAGCGACTTGTTTTTGGCCTTGTCAATCACGTCCCTGACGTCCTTGACGCCGGAACTGACGGCCGACAGGGTGTAGAACTCGCGGTCGAGGGTATGGGCGATTATGCTGGCCAGCGTGGTCTTGCCCACTCCGGGAGGCCCCCAAAGTATGAAGGACGACAGGCTGCCGCTGTCTATCATCTTGCGGAGTATGCAGCCGGGGCCTACCAGGTGGCCCTGGCCCACGTATTCCGACAAATCCCTGGGCCGCATCCTTTCGGGAAGCGGTACGTTGGGGAAGTTGACGGAATCCTCACGGCTCATATGCTATTCAAGTTCTTTGATATAGGAACGGCGGCGCTTCTCGCATTCGTGCTCGAAAAGCGTCCAGTGCCCCTGATTCTTGATATTGTCTTCCAGTACTGCGTTGGTCTCGGCCCACTTTACGCCCCATTTCTTGAACTTTACAAAGAGATCGGCGAAAAGCAGGGAGTTGATGCCTGTATTCTGGTAGTCCGGACGTACTCCTATGAGCAGCATCTCGACACCCTCTTCATGCTTCAGATACATGGACTTGACCAGAGGCCACCAGCCGAAGGGGAAGAGCTTGCCGCGGTTCTTCTGCAGGGCGCGGACTATGGACGGCATGGTGATGCCGAATGCCACCAGTTCGCCCTTCTCGTTTTCTACCATCGAAAGGTATCTGAGGTCAAGGATGCTGAGGTAGAAGTCGAGGTATTTCTTGGCCATGTGGTCAGGAAGAACGGTGAAATTATACAGGTTCTTGTAGCATTCGTTGATGAGGCGGAAGACCTTCTCGCCGTAGTTCTCCTGACGTATGATCTTGCGGGTCAGAGGCCTGATGTGCACATTGGTGCGCTGCTGCACTATAGCGGCCACGCGGGTAAGCTTTTCCGGCAGCGCTTCCGGTATGTACACCTTGTACTCAATCCAGTCTGTATCCTTGCGGAAGCCCAGCCTTTCCAGGTGCTCGTTATAATACGGGTAGTTGTATATAAGGGCCATGGTACACAGCTTGTCATAACCTGCTATGAGCATGCCCTCGGGGTCGAAATCGGTAAAACCGAGAGGACCTACGACAGTGTCCATCTTGTACTCGCGGCCGAACTCATATACTTTCTCCATAAGGGCGTCGACGACCTCTTTGTCGTCGATGAAGTCCAGCCATCCGAAACGCACCTCCTTGTGGTTCCACTGCTCGTTGGCCTTGAAGTTTACTATCGCTGCCACGCGTCCTGCAGGCTTGCCGTCCTTGTATGCCAGATACAAAGCGGACTTGCAGAATTCCTGCGCCGCTCCCTTTTTCTGGTCGAGGGTGTCAAGCTGGTCGAAGACAAGCGGCGGAACGTAATAAGGGTTATTCTTATATAGATTTTCGGGATAATTGACGAATTCCCTGAGCTGCTTTCTGGTTAGAACTTTCTTGATTTCTACTGCCATAGGTTCAGATTGGTTTTAGATTGCTAATTTAGCTTTTTATTGGATAATTTCAAAGTTTTCTCTACCTTCGTATTGTGCAAAGTGTACTGAATAAACTGCTTCTTATTTGGTTGCTTGCGGCATTCTTTATCCCCGCAGGCGCCCAGGAGGCGGGTTTTTTCAACTCTCCGAAAGGCTTCGGAGCCCAGTATTGTTTTGCCGAAAATGACGGGGTCTTCCATACCGCAACTGCATATCTGGACATTTACGGCATACCTACCAGCCGCTGTTCTTCACCCGGATACCGTTTCAATTTTTCCCGCCAGTATGTCTTCCATAAGATGGAGAATGCCGGAGTGGGCTATACTTTTTATGCAGGGCCCGGCGTCTCAACAGGTGTGGTCAGGGACCATGACAAGGGCAGGGGATTCGACCTTACCTCCCTCATAAGTGAAAACCCGGGCTTCATGTTCGCCCTGAGCGGCAATGTGGGCTGCCGTTTCGACTTTGGACGCAAATTGTCCCTTGACCTGTCCTTCCTGGCCGACGCAGGTATACACGTCCGTGTGAACGAAAAGGAGAAGAGCTATACCGCTACCAGCCTGAGCGTTTACAACAACGGCTTTATTCAAATGTTTTATCCTCAGCTGACAATATTGTATAAACTGTGATGAAGAAACTGATTCCGCTTGTGCTGCTCGTTCTCCTGCCGTCAATGTCAATGAGGGCGGGTATGCCGCGTATCAGCTGGGGACTGGAATGGGGCTACACGGGAACATTCCTCAAGACAGCCCAGCGCAATTTCATTTGCAGCGAGGGGTACCGGATAGTGGAGAATCCTGTCCGGTGGGACTATTACAGTAACGGATCCGTGCTCGCCAATGCCGGCCTGGATATTACACAGAAGTTGAACTGCGCCTTGTACTCAGGCCTTCAGGGCGTTTATTCCAAGAGGTGGATGGTTCCTATGGAACTGAGGCTGCGCTGGTGCCCTTCAGGCCTGTACTCCGATGGTTTGCTGATAATGGGAGGAGGCGGGCTTGTATTGCCGACCGAGCCTCTGCGTGAGGTCTGCTACCGGGCCCATGTGGGCGCAGGATACAGGGTTGAGTTGCTGAACGGAATCAGCATCGACTTCCTGGCCTCATGGATGTTCACTACCGACAAGGAGATGATCCTCGATCCGGATACGCGCGAGTATGTGGTGCCCGCGATGATCAGCGCCAACTTTGCTGAGTATCAGGCGTTTAATCTGTCGGTTGCAATCAATTTCTAGAGAGCCGCCACCTTGGCGATAATCTCTTCTGCGGGCAGGTCGGGGCTCAGCACCAGGTCCGGTTCCTTGATGAAATAACCTTTGGAGAAGGCCGCCAGCGTGCCGCCGCCGGTGCAGTTGAGCATGATGCAGTCGTCTTTGCCCACGGTGCCGTTCTTGACTGCCTGGGCCAGGGATGCGACAGCGACGCATGCGGCAGGAAGGAGGTCGTACCCCTCGAAATTGCGGAACTGCAGCAGCCAGTAGATGATGTCGTCGTTGCTGGCCAGGAAGACGTCTCCGTGGCTCTTGAGCAGCACATCATAGAGGCCGCCTGCTATGCCGTACGGCGGTTTGCGGTTGGAGAGCACCTTGGCGAGTATGACCTCAGCCTGCCTGCGGCCGAGCTCCGGAGTGATGTCTGCAAGCTGACGGGAGCACGCTTTCCATGAGTCGTACAGCAGGGTGAAGGGAGAGTTCTGACCGACGAAGACCCTCATGTTGTTGGGACCGAAGCGCCCGTCGGCTGCGAGCCGCCCGGCATTCTCCCACGCGGCGATGGCGCCCGTGCCGGATCCGACGGCCTGAAAGTAGGCGTCGGGGATACGTCCCGCCTTCTCGACGAAGCTGAGTATGGTCGTTCCCATTCCGTCGCGTCTGGCTATGTTCTTGGCGCCTCCTTCGAGGAAATAACGGGGATCTTGTGCAAGCTTTTCGCCGAGAGTTATTGCGTCGTAGTAGTCGCAGCCGTGGGGTACGGCGACAACCTTTACGCATTTGTTCAGCTTCTTGTGGAACCAGAGGTCGTGGACGTTGTCTTCGGGTATGCAGATTACTACGGGGATGTCATTGTCGGAGCACACCTGGGCGAAGGCCCTTGCGGTGTTGCCGGCGGACTGGACTATGAGCGTACGCTTCTCTTTCTTGTCTATGCGGGCGCAAACAGAGAAAGCCTCGGTCTCCTTGAAGGAGCAGGTCTGCATCTTGGCCCCTATCTTGGGGTTCCAGCCCGAGAAGGTGATATACAGGTTATTCAGCCCCAGGTGTTTGGCCAGCCCCTTGGACTTATAGGTAACTGGGGCGCAGGAGTGCCTGAGCGTGCGCTTGACGGGCATCCAGTTTGCGTAACGGTAGAGGCCTTTAAGGTCGTTGCGCGGACTGAAAGTGGATGTGGCGTACACGGCACGAATGAGGGAGGGATCTCCGCCCTCGGGGTCGTTCAGGGTCCATCCTTCGTCTTCAAAGACACGGCCGGTCTTTACATTCTCCAGCGTGTATTCCGTGGGTTTGAATTTAAGTAACTGCATATCAGAGTTTTATAAACAGCCAAACATAGTAGGCTATAAAAGCCAAAAGGAAGATGGCTCCTTCGAAGCGGTCGATCTGGTCTTTCTTGAAGGTGTAAGAGCTCATCATCACCAGAACTATACTGAGCAGGACCGCAAGCATATCCACCATATCGATGCCGGAGAAAGAAATGGGCCTGATGGTAGCCGAAACACCCAGTATCAGCAAAATGTTGAAGATATTGGAGCCGAGTATGTTGCCGAGTGCAAGCTGCCCCTTTTTCTTGGCGGCGGCGACCACGCAGGCGGCAAGCTCCGGCAGGGAAGTGCCTCCTGCCAGCAGGGTGATGGCGATGAACTTGTCGCTGACACCTATGGCATGGGCGAGTATGACGGCCGAATTCACGAACCAGCGGCCTCCCAGAACCAGCCCCGCAAGTCCGGCAAGCGTCAACAGGACAGCTTTGAAAACCGACACTTCATGGGCAGGGGACAGCTCTTCTTCCGCGCCTTGTTCGTCGCTCTTGAAACAATAGAAGATATAGCCTGCAAAGATTACCAGGAATGCTATGCCTTCCACCCTTGAGAGTCCGTCTCCCTGACCAATGCCGAAGAGGCTGTAGCTCATTCCGCATACAATAAGCAGCAGAGTGACCATCAAGGTCATGGGTATATCCCTTCTCTTGTTGTTTCTGGTCACCGATATGGGCAGGATAAGGGCGGTAAGGCCCAGTATGAGCAGGGTGTTGAAGATATTGGACCCAATGACGTTGCCTATGGAAATATCGGATATACCTTTAAGGGCGCCTGTAACGCTTACTACCAGTTCCGGGCAGGATGTGCCGAAGCCGACTATGGTAAGGCCGATGACGAACTCGCTGATTTTCAGTTTTCTGGCTATTGCGGAAGCTCCGTCTACAAGCCAGTCTGCACCGAAGATTATAAGCAGAAGGCCTGCAATCAGTAAAAGGATGTCGGTCAGCATAATTCCAGTTTGCAAATGTTTTCTACGTGCTGCGTATGGGGGAACATGTCCACGGGCTGTACTGCGGTAATCTTGTATTTTTCCGCAAGCAGGGCAAGATCCCTGGCCTGGGACGCCGGATTGCAGCTCACATAAACTATGCGGGCAGGGGAGGCCCTGAGTATGGTGGCTACAACGTCCGGATGCATGCCTGCACGGGGTGGATCCACAATCATTACATCAGGCTTGCCGTTCTGCTCTATGAACTTGTCTGTGAGAATGTCCTTCATATCTCCGGCAAAGAAACTGCAGTTTGTGATCCCGTTTGCCCGGGCGTTTATTACGGCATCTTCAATAGCCTCCGGAACATATTCAATACCAATGACTTTTGCCGCCTTGGAGCTTACGAACTGGGCTATGGTTCCGGTACCGGTATACAGGTCGTATACGGTTTCCTTGCCTGTGAGTCCGGCGAACTCCCTGGCCTTGCGGTAGAGCTGCAGGGCCTGTGCTGTATTGGTCTGGTAGAACGACTTTGGACCTATCTTGAAACGGAGCCCTTCCATCTGCTCATAAATGGCATCTTCTCCATGGAAAAGTATGCATTCCTGGTCGGAGATGCAGTCGTTCAGTTTGGTGTTGATTACGTAATATAACGAGGTGATTTCCGGGAACTTGTCGCGTATGGCCCCGAGCATGGGGAGAATGGCAGGGGAGTTCTCGCCGAAGCATACGATAAGCATCACTTCGCCTTTTTCCGTAGTGCGTACGAACATATTGCGGAAAAGTCCGTGATTGTTACGTATGTCATAGAAACTCAAGCCGTTACGTATTGCGTAATCCTTTATGAACAAGCGTATTGCATTGGACGGTTCAGGCTGAAGCCAGCAGCGCTTTATATCCAGCACTTTGTCGAAAAACTTGCCCACATGGAAGCCCAGACCGCATTTTTCGCTGTCGCTCAGCGCCTCGGGATCCTCGTCAGTGAGTATCCAGCGCTTGTTGGATGCGCTGAATTCCAGCTTGTTACGGTAAAATACCGTCTTTTCAGAGCCGATAATCGGCGAAATCTCAGGGAGTTCCAGATGGCCGATGCGTTTGAGCTGGTCATACACCTGTTGCTGCTTGGCGGCAAGCTGAAACTCGTAGGGAAGTGGTTGCCAGCGGCATCCTCCGCAAACCCCGAAATGCTCACAGAAAGGTTTGAGACGCGAGGGTGACGGTTTGATTAGTTTGATGATTCGTCCTTCGAGATAGCTGGATTTTTTCTTTGTGACTTGAACGTCCACAACGTCACCGGGAACTGCAAATTCCACGAAAATAATTCTTCCCGGACCCTCAGCATCGTCCTCTGGAAGATGTACGTGCGATATGGATTTACCCTCGGCCGCAACATTCTCAATAGTAACGCAGGGGAGGATGATATCTAGTTTTCGGTTCCTCGGCATCTAGACGTTAGTTAACATAATATAAATTGTATAACAACACTAGATTTGCTCGACCGGATTGCCGTAAATGTGCCAGAAAATGTCCCTGAGCTCATTACGGTCAAGTTTTCTCTCCAGTTTGGCAAGCTTGTGCTCCGTGTATGCTTTGAATTGTTTCAGGTCTTCAGGAAGATATTTCTCGCCGAGAAATTCTTTTGTGCCGTGCATGAGGTCGTAACCCATGTAATTGGTCTTCCAGAGTTTGTATCCTGCGTGGATACGGCGGTCAAGGATTCCGCGAAGCTCCTGGTAACGGTCATTGCCGCTCTGCTTTGCCGCTTCTGCAATTTCTGTCGCACTGAGCGGCTCTCCCACGGAAAGATGGATATGGCCTTTCTGCTGGCCAATTCCGGTAAGAATGCTGTGAAGGTCTTCGTTTTTCTTCTTTACGTAAGGAGCTTCGCGGCTGAGCAGCAATTCGCGGGCCTTGCGGCTGTCGCAGGGCTCATATTCGTAAGAAATGCTCATAGGAACTATGTTGAGCTCCTTGAAATTCTCCTCGAACGTGCCTTCACCGCTCATATCGAACATTTTCAGCAGGCCCTGCTCCGTCTTGTCTATGCCGTTTTTGGAACGTCCTTCTTTCTGGGCGATCCATATAGAAGCCTTTCCGGATGTAATAGACAGACGTATGTATTTAGAAAGGGTCTGAGAATTAAGGTACATCTGGCGGGCGCTGATTCCGCGTATGACTTTGATCATACGGTTAGACTTCATGAGGTCTTCTATCAGCTTGTTGCTCAACAAGTTACTACCCACGCAGAGTTCCGCCATGGGATAGCCAGAAGCGTTCATTGCGTAGAGTATCAAGGCCGGGTCCAGGACTATGTCCCTATGGTTGGACACCGCCAGTATCTTGCCGTTAACCTTGCTCAGATTGGACATGCCATCGAAGGTGTAACCCTCTGATGTTCTGGCAAGTACACCGCTGATTACTCCTACCATCACCACCTTCTGGAATTCATCTATGCTCTTGACCTGGCGCAACATGCCCGCAAGCACATCCCCCTTCTGTTTTGGGAAAAGATACTTGGAAATAGTGGGTAAAGCCGGATGCCGGGATACGCGCTGGAGTGCCTCTACGGCTTCTTCGTCGCTGTACGGGCGAATATCTTCGAATTCAGAAAGATCAACCATGGTACTATTCTTTATACAAAGAACAAATATAATAATTATCTGCGGAATAGCAACGAAGAATCACCGTAACTGAGGAAGCGGAAACCGTGCTCCATGGCATAGTCGTAAATGGTCCGCCAGTCCCCTCCCACAAAGGCGCTGATGAGCAGGAGCAGCGTGCTCTGGGGCTGATGGAAGTTGGTTACCATCATGTCTACCAGGCGGAATCTGAAGCCCGGTACAATAATGATACGCGTACCCAGCTTGAGACTGTCTTTCCCCGTCTTGTCCAGGTAATCCACGAGCGCTCCCAAGGCCTCCTGTGTACTGTAGGGCCACTCACGGGTGTAAGGATCCCACTGGCCGATGTCCTCCGGAGCGCCTTTTTCTATGCAGCACGCGCCGGCGTAATAAAGCGATTCGAGCGTACGCACGGAAGTCGTACCGACCGCAATAAGCGGACTGCTGTTCCCGGCGAGACGGGCAAGCAGGCTGCGGCTGACCACGAACGGTTCCCTGTGCATGGGGTGCTCGGAGACGTCGGAACTCTTGACGGGAAGGAATGTTCCTGCGCCCACATGGAGGCACACCTTCTCTATGTCGATTCCTCGAGCAGCTATGTCAGCCATGGTTTCCGGGGTGAAGTGAAGTCCGGCCGTAGGTGCTGCTACAGAGCCCCTTACGCGGGCGTACGTGGTCTGATAGCGTTCCAGGTCAATGCTCTCGGTCTCACGGTTCAGATACGGGGGAATCGGTACCCTGCCGCAAAGGTCAAGGACCTCGGAGAATGAGGCTCCGCCTTCCCAGCTGAACTCCACAATGCCCGTCTGGCCATCGCGCTCCAGCAACCTTGCCTGCAGATTGATAGCCAGAAGTTCCGGCGCATCACTGTCGTATTGGATAAGGTCATCCTTACATCGTTTGGCATTTCCGATCACGCACTCCCAGCTGCAGCAGGAAGTGCTTGCAAAAGCCTCGTTATATTCGGCAGGATTGTGCGGCTGCAGGCAGAATATCTCTATATGCGCTCCGCTGCTGCGCTTGAAAAACAGTCTGGCGGGGACTACTTTTGTGTCGTTAAACACCATCAGAGCGCCTTCAGGCAGCATTTTTGGCAGTTCATGGAAGATTGTATCGCTGCATTTTCCCTCTCTGTAGATTAACAATTTGGACGCATCTCTGCTGCTTAACGGGTATTTCGCGATTCTCGCATCGGGAAGATCGTAATTGAAATCTTCAATTTTAAGTTGCGGTATCATTCGGTCGTAAAATTTTCGCAGCACAAAGTTACAAATTTATTAATAAACAAAACGGAATGTTTTCAGCCCGCCCTATGTGTTACATTTGTAAATTATCAACAGGCCGCAATTTCAGGCCGGAATTAACCATGCCTACGCCCCATAAGAAAAACCAATAACTAATTGTTTGAAGATGTAATTATATATAAATCAGCTATTTATGTATTTTACTTAATGTTTTTGATTATCGGCTGCGTTACCGGGAACGCCTCAAGCTTCGGCCGATCAGGATATTTAGCCAGTAATTATTAGATTAAATACATAATAATCAATTAGTTATATTATTCTATCTTTACTCTGGGATTATGTTGATATTCTGCTGTCTCTCCCCTACTCTGCTTCCCTCCTGAATTTATTGTACTTGCAATTATCATTTCCATTTTTTACTTTTGTAAATCAAACGGGACAAAAATGAACGAAAGACTTTTGAAGTTTTTGGAGGCTGAAAATATTACCCAGGCTCAGTTTGCGGACAGCATCGGAGTTGCCCGTGCAAGCATCTCCCACATAGTTTCCGGGCGCAACAAGCCGGGTTTCGATTTCATAGAACGCACGGCAAAACGCTTCCCTGCCCTTAATATTGAATGGCTCATTACGGGTAAAGGGCGAATGTACAATTCTCAGGAGGATATGACACTCTTCCAGGACCCTGAAGAGCCGTACTCCCCTGCTGATTTCCAGCCACTTAGCAAGTCCAAAAAGGTCAGCCGTGTGATAGTATTCTTTGAAGACGGAACATTCGAGGAATTCAAGTAAGATTTTCCTATCTTTGCACCGTTATGTTCTACGGTATTTTCATAAGGCCGATAACCAGGCGGATTAAGGACAATGACAAGGCCAGCGCTATAGCCAAGCGCTATTTCAAGTTCGAGGGCAAGATGCCACTGGGACGCTTCCTCAGCCGTCTTGTTCACGGGAACCGCCCGTCCGGTCTGGAAAGGGAGGTTTTCGGCCTTCAGTTTTATAATCCGGTAGGCCTTGGGGCCGGCCTAGACGTGGACGGAGACCTTTACAACGACCTTAACGATCTGGGCTTCAGCTTTGTGGAGATTGGCCCGTTCAAGGATCATTACAGTATACGCAAGGCAATCTACAAGATTCAGTCTGATCCTCAGGATGATGTGCTGGCCGCCTGTATATCAGGCGATTACCTGGACAGCTTCTGCCTCGCTTACGACTTCTGTGATTTCTTTGTAATTGATATTTCGGAGAATCCGGACATGGATATCTTCGATGCCATCCTCGAAACCAGGCTCACATACGATATTTATAAGCCCATTGTAGTTAAAATACCCGAGGAACTGCCTTTCGAGGATATCGGAGAGATTGTTGATTATTGTTTGATGAACAGCGTGGACGGAATAGAGGCGCGTTCACTCAAGCAGATAAGCTATATATCCGAGCGTTCAAAGCAGCGCCTGCCCATCATAGCCAATTGCCACATCAAGACTCCCGTACAGGCAGAGGACGCCCTGAAAGCCGGTGCTTCCCTGCTGGAAGTCCGCATGGGACTGGTCCGGGAAGGTCCGCGTCTGGTAGATAAGATACTCCGGCACCTGTCGTCCAGGAACAAATGAGAACAGAAGAAAAAATAGGCTCCCTTCTTAAAGGAAGCGGTTTGACCCTGAGTGCTGCCGAGTCCTGCACCGGCGGCCGCATATCCCACCTGCTGACTACCGTATCCGGTTCTTCCAACTACTACCTGGGATCCGTGACCTCCTACGCCGTAAGCGTCAAGGAGTCGGTTCTCGGCGTGCCGGCGTCAACTGTTGAAGCATACGGCGTCGTAAGTTCCCAGGTGGCAGCTGCCATGGCCGAGGGCGTACGCCGCGTGACCGGCAGTACCTTCTCCGTCGCCACCACCGGCCTGGCCGAAGGGAGCGACGGGCACTATCCTGAAGGAACAGTATGGATTGCAGCGAGCGGACCGGACGGCACAAAGACCCTCCTTTACCAGTGCGAAGGGCCCAGAAAGGCTAATATCAGCCGCTTTACAACGGCTGCATTGCACTTTTTGACAGAATATATCGAGACATATCTAAAACACTATAAGCCAGCTAATAAAACAAATTAGTTAATGGGATTAACAAAAATGTTAACCCCATTATTTTTTTATCTCTCGCAGATAATGATTAAATTTGAAGGATTTATTATAAAGAAATGAATATTCAAGAAGAAAAAATCCAGGCTCTGGTCGAGCGCCGCGCAGGAGCAAAGCTCGGTGGCGGGCAAAAACGCATCGACGCCCAGCACGCCAAGAACAAACTGACCGCCCGTGAAAGGCTGGTCCGTCTGCTGGACGAAGGAAGCTTTGAAGAGTTTGACATGTTCGTCCGTCACCGCTGTACCAATTTCGGAATGGATGCCGTGCATACCGACGGCGACGGTGTGGTAACCGGCCAGGGAACAATTGACGGCCGTTTGGTTTTCGTCTTTGCCCAGGACTTCACCGTGAACGGCGGCTCCCTCAGCAAAACCATGTCGGAAAAGATATGCAAGGTCATGGATATGGCCGTCAAGGTAGGTGCTCCGGTCATCGGGCTCAACGATTCCGGTGGAGCACGTATCCAGGAAGGCATAGATTCACTTGCAGGCTATGGTGACATTTTCGAGCGCAACATACTTGCCAGCGGCGTCATACCGCAGATCAGCCTCATTATGGGACCTTGCGCCGGCGGAGCTGTGTACTCCCCTGCGCTTACGGACTTCACCCTCATGGTCAAGGATACAAGCTACATGTTCCTGACTGGTCCTGCGGTGGTCAAGTCTGTAACCGGAGAGGAAGTCACCCAGGAGGAACTGGGAGGCGCTGGTGTTCACTCATCCAAATCCGGTGTCGCCCACTTCTCCGCTGAATCAGAGGATGATGCAATAGCTCAAATAAAGAAGCTCTTGAGCTTCCTGCCCCAGAACAACATGGAGACGGCTCCCCTGCGTCCCACGAACGATCCCGTCGGCCGCATGGATGACGCCCTGAATTCCATAGTTCCCGACAATCCCAACAAGGCCTACGACATGTACGGCGTAATCAGGAGCGTTGTGGACGACGGTGAATTCTTCGAGGTCCATAAGAACTTCGCCAAGAATATCATAGTCGGTTTCGCTCACATGGGCGGCCGTAGCGTAGGCGTAGTGGCCAACCAGCCCGGCGTGCTTGCAGGCGTGCTGGATATCAACGCCAGCCGCAAGGGCGCCCGATTCGTCCGTTTCTGCGACGCCTTCAACATTCCCCTGCTTACCCTGGTCGACGTTCCCGGCTTCCTCTGCGGCACGCAGCAGGAATACGGCGCCATCATCACCAACGGTGCCAAGCTCCTTTACGCTTATGGCGAGGCGACGGTGCCCAAGGTTACAGTCACCCTCCGCAAGAGCTACGGCGGTGCGCATATCGTGATGAGCTGCAAGCAGCTGCGTGGCGACATCAACTATGCATGGCCTTCGGCCGAGATTGCCGTCATGGGAGCCAAGGGTGCGGTCGGCGTGCTCAAGGGAGTGACCGAAGAGGAGTACAACGACCTCTTCTGCAACCCTTACCAGGCAGCCGAGAAGGGCTATATTGAGGACGTTATTGAGCCTCGCAACACCCGCTTCCGCGCAATCCGCGCATTCGAGGTGCTTGCCGGCAAACGTCAGGAGCTGCCCGCCAAGAAACATGACAACATGCCGTTATGATGATTCCCCTTAGCATATCTGTGGATCCCTGGTCCCTCACGCTGATTTCGGTAGGCGTGGTGTTCTCGGCTCTTATTATCCTGTTTGTGCTGTACAGCATTTCGGGAGCCATTTTTACCGGCAAGTTTAAGCGCAAGCCCAAGTGCAAGGCGAATCCGGACGCAAAGACAGCTGCCGCGATTGCGCTGGCGCTGGAGCGTTACACGGCCGGCGGCGACGAGCCTGCTGCCATTGCCCTGGCTATTCATCTGTACCTCTCCGAGTGCGTGCACGACTTTGAGCCGGGCTTTATTACCATACGTCAGGCGGAGGATTCGGGCTGGCGCAATAAATCATTGACATTCAGAAAAAAAGCATAAATACATATGAAGACTTACAAGTTCAAGATCAACGGTAAAGAGTATTCCGTAGACATTAACGGCATCGAGGGCACCAACGCTTCTGTCAGCGTTAACGGTGTGGCATACGATGTAGAACTGGAAAATGAGGTTCCGGCTGCTGTTTCAGCTTCCGGAAGTGTCGCCCCCGCCAGCGCTCCTGCCCAGCCTTCCGCCCCTGTTGCTGCTGCCGCTCCCGTCAGCGTAAACGGAGGCGCTGGCACAGTGGTCAAGTCTCCCCTGCCGGGCGTTATTATCAGTATCGACGTCAAGGAAGGTCAGGCGGTCAAGAAGGGCCAGAAGGTGGCAGTGCTTGAGGCAATGAAGATGGAGAACGAGATTCAGGCCGATGCCGACGGTACCGTGACTGCAATTCTTGTGAGCAAAGGCGATTCCGTGCTCGAGGGTGCGGAGATTCTCAAGATAGCGTAATGGAGCAGATTTTCGACAGCTTAACCCAATTCTGGCAGTTCACCGGCTTTGCGAACTGTACCTGGCAGCATCTCGCGATGATTGTCATAGGTATAGTGTTCATAACGCTGGGAATCGTGAAGGAATGGGAGCCGCTGCTGCTGGTGCCGATCGGTTTCGGTATCATCATCGGCAATATCCCCTTCTTCCCGGGCCTTAATATCGGCATCTACGAGCAGGGCTCCGTGCTGAATATACTTTATCAGGGTGTCCGCCAGGGCTGGTATCCCCCTTTGATATTCCTTGGGATAGGAGCCATGACTGATTTCTCGGCGCTGATTTCACAGCCTAGGCTTATGCTGATCGGCGCGGCAGCACAGATGGGTATCTTCGGCGCATACATGCTCGCCATCGCCAGCGGCTTCGCCCCTAACGAGGCCGGTGCTATAGGCATAATAGGCGGAGCGGACGGTCCTACCGCCATTTTCCTCAGCTCCAAGCTCGCCCCCGAACTCATGGGCGCAATTGCCGTGAGTGCCTACTCCTACATGGCCCTGGTGCCCGTCATCCAGAAGCCTATCATGCTGCTCCTTACCACCAAGAAGGAGCGCCTCATCCGTATGGGCAAGCCGCGTGCCGTCAGCCAGAGGGAAAAGATCATCTTCCCCATCGTCGGTTTCATCTGCACCGCATTCATTGTGCCTTCCGGCCTGCCGCTGCTGGGCATGCTCTTCTTCGGCAACCTGCTTAAGGAGTCCGGAGTCACGAGGCGTCTGGCCACAACCGCCGGCGGTCCCATGATTGACGTCGTCACCACTCTCATCGGCCTTACCGTGGGCGCATCCACCCAGGCAAACGTCTTCCTGAGCGGCCGCTCGCTTAAGATTTTCGGCCTCGGTCTTCTGTCCTTCATAATCGCCACCACCTGCGGCGTGCTCTTCGTGAAGGTGTGGAACATCTTCCTCAAACCCGGCCGCAAGATCAACCCGCTTATCGGTAACGCCGGTGTGTCCGCAGTGCCGGACAGCGCCCGAGTATCCGAGACCGTCGGACGTGAGGCAGATCCCGAGAACCACCTCCTCATGCATGCGATGGCACCTAACGTCGCAGGCGTAATCGGCTCCGCCGTAGCAGCCGGTATTCTGCTTGGATTCCTTTCATAATGAAACGTCTGTTTTTCTTCCTGATAGCTTCTGTCTGCTGCATCAATGCATCAGCTCAGGCCACACATAATGTGATGAGCTGCAACATCCGTATTACCGGCTTGGAGGCCGACGAAGTGGACGGACGCCGCTGGGATGATCGCAAGGATGTATGCCTCAAAGTAATCAAGTCCCGTAAGCCGGACATCATCTGCATGCAGGAAGTCATTTATGAGTCCTACGATTACTTCAAGAAGAAGCTTCCCGGCTATATCGCCTTCGGCTTCGAGGGCCCCGAAATGGACCCCTGGACATCCGGATACCACTATATAGGCAAGAACGTAATCTTCTTCAGCAAGAGCCGCTACGAGCTTATTTCCGAGGGCTGCTACTGGTTGTCCGAGACTCCGGAAATCGGCGGCAGCGCTTCCTGGGAGACCGCACGCGCCCGCCATTGCAACTGGGTGCGCCTGCGCGACCGCAAGACCGGAAACGTTTTCCGCGTGCTTGATACGCACCTCGACCATATTACCGATGCTGCCAAGGCCAAACAGACGGAAGTCATTGTCAGGGAGGCTGCACAGTATGCCGAAGACTTCCCCCAGCTGCTCTTCGGCGACTTCAACTCAGGCATAGCGGACACCCCCTATGCCCTGCTGACCGCTGCAGGCTGGAAAGACGTCTATGAAGAAGTCCATGGTCACGAGGAGACCGGTTTTACGGCCCACGGCTGGAAATTCGACCGCAAGAAAGGACGCAGGATAGACTTCATCTACTTCACCCCGGGCATAGAGGTACTCGATGCCGAGATAGTCAAGGATGCTCCCGGCGGTATTTACCCAAGCGACCACTATTTCATTTCCGCCTCGCTTAAGTTCTGACCACACTGAACCAAACTGTTCTAACCAACTATAATTATGCTAAAACAAAACGATCATCTCTTCTATCGCCCGCCTCAATGCGATACGGACGAGTGTATCCTTTTCTCTCTCATCTGTTCGTCGCCTGATGGCAACAACGAGTCCTTTGTAGCCCCTGAGGGCGAAATCCAGTGGTAATTCTAAAAGCAAATCACTATGAGACATCTGACACAATTTGGTTTTTGCCTGGTGGTGTTGCTTGCCTTGTCGTCCTGCGTCAAGGAAAAGAATACCGAGGGCACGTATCCTACAATTACATTTACGGCGGAGCAAGTCGAAACCCGTACCCACCTGGGTGCTCCTGAAGCCGGAAAGATACCAGTGCTCTGGAACGCCGGCGACGAAATCTGGCTCCGTTCCGCAGCACAGGAAGCCGGCACTCCCGGCAACCGTTTCACCACGTCCGAATCAGCCATCTCCGACGGGGGCAAGGTGGCACAATTCACCGGACAGGCCCCTGAGGACGGACCTTACGTGGCCATTTATCCTTACTCTCTCGTTGACGCCTCTTCGAACAACGGGACAGTCGTACTGAACGTTCCCCAGAACCAGACCTGGCTTCAGGAGAGCTTCAGCGACGGAGCAAACCTCACCGCAGCGGTTTGGGCCAGCGGAAAGATCATGAATTTCAAAAACCTCGCCGGTGCCTTGAGGCTCAAATTCACCGGCAGCAAGACAATAAAGCGGATTGTCATCACCGACAACGACCCCGCTTCCGTCCTGTGGGGTACGTGCACGCTCGGCATCGATCAGTCAGGAAATACCGTCAGTTCCATTCAGTGGACGAACGAAGTACCCGAGCGCAACAGCCTTGTCTTGGACTGCGGCGAAGGAGTCACCCTTGGACAGGATGCCGTCCTGTTCTATCTTATTGTTCCGGAGGGGGCTTTTGCCAAGGGATTCACTTGCACGCTTTATGACGAGCTCGATGCAGAACTCAAGAGCATAATCACCCAGCAGAACGCCCGTGCCAGCCGTAACGGCATCATCGATATGGCTGTCATCGCGCCTGAGTCCATGCCTTTCAGCGGCGGTTCCGGAACCCAGGAATCCCCTTATCTGATTGCCACGCCTTCGGACCTGGTGCAGCTTGCCAACCTTTGCAACGGCAGCAGTTCCGAATCCTATAACGCCTGTTATTACAAGCAGATCCGCGACATAGATATGAAGGATGTGAGCATCGCTTGCATTGGCAGTACTTCAGAGAATGCATTCAAAGGCAACTACGACGGAGACTTACACACCATCTCCAACCTCTCTCCCACGCCAGCCAGCGGCAAGGCTGCAGGTATGTTTGCCTATACCTCCGGAGCAAGCGTGAAGAACATCGTTGTCCATGGTTACACCAACAATGGTAAAAATGGAGAGCAGGGCGTCATTGCCGGCCACCCTGTAAACACCACGTTCAGCGGAATCAAAGTGGAGGGTACCGTAGACTTCGTCAAATGTGCTTGCGGAGGAATTGCAGGATATGTGGAAGGCGGTTCAATTACCGATTGTCACGTCATCGGCTTCCTCCATAACGAAGACAGCGATTCCTTCAAGGGCGTAAGTGGCGTCACCTGCCAGGGCGGTATCGCCGGTTACGTCAACAAAACAGAAATCAGCAATTGCTCCTTCAGCGGCAACGTCACCGGTTCAGCCGAGCAGCTGGGCGGTATAGTCGGCCAGATTGAAGGCGGCAGCGTAGCGGACTGCGAGGTCCTCGAAGGCTCCACCATAACTGGCGATAACTATTACGTAGGAGGCATTGCTGGTGAGATTATCGGATCCGGATCCATTGCCCGCTGCGTTGTCCAGGCCCACGTTATCTGCTGGTATCCAGGCGCTGCAGGCATAGTTGCCTGGGTACAGAGCGGCGATATCTCAGACTGTGTTGTAGGTTCGCACGCCCTCGTCCGTTCCGGCCAGATGCAGGCCGGCGGCATCGTGGCATATATCTATCACAAGAATACGGCACAGACCGTCAATATCAGTAATTGTGCTGTGTACTGCGACGTGGCCGCTGCCTATTCCGTCGGCGGAATCGTCGGCGAATGCAACCCCACTCATGACGACAGCAAGATTAATATCTGGAACTGTGCATATGTAGGTGGTGAGATTATCGACGCCGGATATGCAACCGGCAAGTGGACCATGGCAGGAGGACTCGTGGCATGGGCCAGAATGGGTTCCACCGCTGCTGAGCTCAATATTGTGAATTGCTTCAGCGATCCTTCGGTAATCCGTTGCGATTTCCCTCAGGCACTGGAGGTCGACTTGGGCGGATTCATCGGAGAGCAGGGCGGAGCCAATGCTTCCGTTAACATCTGCGGTTGCTACAACACACTTGCCTACGGTCGTGCGCTGGTTAACATGCAGAAGGACATTCCCGGCAGCTACTACAATTACGCAGCCCTGGTGGGCCTTCCCAAGAAAACCAACTTTGATCACGTCTATTACATAAACAGCCTGCCTGCTTTGGGCAACGCCAATTCTGGCACCAGCACAGAGGTGGAAGGGCTTTCTATTACCGCAATGAGCGACGGCACCCTGCTCCGGAAGCTGAACGCATTCAAGGATTCCTACAGCGGCCCTCTGCAGCTCAAGAGCTGGGTAGGCGAAGTCAATTGCTATCCTGTACTGGAAGGCATGCAACCCAACCCCTCGACCGGAAAAAAGAAGGCTCTGAGGGTCAGCCTCATCGGTGATTCCCTTTCCACCTTCGACGGTTACGCTCCTCATGGATATCAGGGCTCCAGGGCGCCTAACGGATACCGCTGCCACTACCCTACCGGCGACGGCAACGTCACTTCGGCTACCCAGACCTACTGGTATATCCTGACGTACGAGCTTCTTTCCAACGCCGTCTGGGACACCAACCTGGCTTTCTCGGGAACGGCTACCACGCGCTGCACCAACACTTCAAAGTCCGACCAGTACTGGTACGGCCAGGATTTCTGCACCCGCTACATAGAAAACGGCGGAATGGGCTCTCCCGACATAATCATTATAAACGGAGGTGCCAACGACTGGGCGCATAACTGCTACAATATACTGGGCGACCAGAAACTGGAGCGCTATCCTTCGGGAACCCCTCACAGGCCCGGTGATGCAGCCATGAATGCAGCCTATGCCGTAGCAGATGCAGCCAAGACCCTTGATGAAGCCAAGGCTCTTCCCGACGCCACCTTCATAGAGGCTTATCTGAAGCTCATCCGCATGATGACCCTTCAGTATCCCCATGTCAAGATTATCGTGCTCATTCACGATACCCTTACTCCGGATGTGGAAGAGTCCCTGCTGCATATTGCCGACCATTACGACAACTGCCGCGCCGTCGACCTCTATGCAGTAAACGGCTTCAACGACCTTGGATGGAACTTCGAGTACCTGGATCTCGGTTATCAGCCCAACATGCCCAAGCATGACTTTGACTGGTCCAACATCAAGACCGACGATAAGCGCAAGAACTGCAGCGACCATTACTCAGCAGTTGCCATGCGCTTCATTGCGAACAAGATTTACAACGAACTCGGCACATGGCTCGAGTCTTCCGCCACATACAACGAAAGCGACAGCGGTTCTATCAACGACTTTGACAACATTAACGGCGCATGGTGATGAAAACGAAATACATTTTATCAATAATTGCTATTACTGTCGCCGTTGCGGCATGCAATACGGAAAAGCCCGTCATTGAAGTGACGGAAGCCGGCGAATACGTTGCCCTTACGGCTTCGATAGGTACGCCCGGCACTAAAATCCACTTTACCGGCGACAAGGATACTTATACCGAAACCCGCTGGCAGGATGGTGACTGCATCTGGGTACGCAGCGACACGCAGCCCGCTTGGGAGCGTGGAGACTGTTTCAAGACCAGTGCCGCCCAGATAAGCGAAGACGGTCATTCAGCAGTCTTTACCGGACGCACAAGGGTCGATGGCCGGCTCTGTGCCGTTTATCCTTACGGCATGGTACAACCCGGATCGGACAACGATGCCGTAGTGCTGGCTATACCCGACACTAATGAACTTGTGCCCGGAGACTGTCCCGCATCTTCAAATGTTGCAGTGGCGTTCTGGGCAGACGGCAGCAGCAGTTTTTCAATGGCGTACCTCCTCGGCGCCCTGAAGGTTTCCGTTTCAGGCAACGGGCAGACTATCGTAAAGGCGGAGATAACCGACTCGGGCGAGAACTTGCTCTGGGGCAACGTGAAGGTGACACCGGATTACTCGTCCAAAGATATCTCATCGGCTGAGATTTCCAACTCTGCACTAAACCGTAGCACTGCTACCCTTATTTCAGAAGGACAAGTACTTGGCTCCACTCCCCTGGAGTTCTACTTCATGTTACCTGAAGGCGCTCTCACTAAAGGCTTCGTACTCCGTCTAACGGATTCCGATTCCAAGACTTACCTGTTCGTGAGCGAAAAGAACAATGCCGTCGTGAGCGGTAAGGTTATAAAGATGCCTGCGGTTGATCTAGTCAATGCTTTGACGGAGGAGGACCTGAAGAACTTCTCGGGCGGCGACGGCACCCAGGCCAGTCCTTACCAGATTGCCACACCGGACGACTTGGTACAGCTGACCACCCGTATGGCAAATGAATCCAAGTATGATGCATTTGCAGACAAGTATTATGTCCAGACAGCCGATATCGACATGGACGGCAAGGCTTTTGCCGCTATTGGATCCACATCCGGGGCCCCGTTCAAGGGCGTTTACGACGGCGGTCACTTCTCAGTATCCAACCTTTCCGTCCAGGGCGTTTCTTCAGATGCTCCCGCCAGCGGACTGTTCGGATATGCTGACGGCGCCACTATCAAGAACCTTAGCGTTGTGAACCGCAGCAATCCTGGTGCGTTCGTACGCGTAGGCGGTGTAGTCGGATATGCCAAGAATTCAACAATCGATGACTGCCACATCAGTGGAGGCGAACTTACCGCAGCTGCGAACATGCTGGGCGGTATAGTCGGCGACCTTGTCGGCGGTTCCGTGAAGAATTGTACTGCTGCAAGCGTCAAGCTTACGCAGAGCAAGAACTATGCAGCCGCAATAGCTGCTTATGCCCATGACGGTGCCGTTATCGAGCATTGTAAAGTGCTTCCCGGCACGGTGGTCAGCGGCGCGAACGAAATAGGCGGCATCGTGGGCAAGATGGAAGGCGGCTCGATTAAAGAATGCTCAGCCGAAGAACTCACAATCAGCTCCTCTGCAGAGGATGTAGGAGCCGTCGGAGGCTGGGTGATATCTGAATGTACAATTTCCGACTGTGTGGTTTCTGCCTGTTCCGTGACTGCCGGTACAAACTATGGCGGCGGTTTTGTAGGCCTTCTCCAAAAGTCGTTGATAAAGGATTGCATCCTAACAGGAAAGACTGCGGTTACCGGAAAGAAGAGCGGCACCGGCGGATTTGTCGGATACGTCAAGACTACCGATCAGTCTACCCTGGACAATTGCAAGATGGAAGGCGGCTGCGTGATTACCGGCGTAACCAATACCGGCGGTCTGATAGGCTGGCTCGATGCAGGCAGCGTCAAGAATTGCGAGGTTACCGGCGAGTCCGTAATTACCAGCTCTGGAGACGGCACCGGAGGCCTTATCGGCCGTGCTATCTGCAAGAGCGGAAACGGCAACACGGTTGACAACTGCATCGTTACCGGGAACACCCTCATAGAGGGCTCATACAGTCTGGCCGGTCTTCTGGGCTACGCATACCCCGATTCAAACGGCGAACTCCTTATCCTGAACAGCGGAGTCGTCAACGCCCGCATTCATGGTAAATCCTGCGACACGAACGGCGATCCTGCCAGCGGCGACTGCATGAACGGAGGTATAATCGGCTGGGCCCGTTTGTCCGACTCGGGCAGCAAGGCATGGATAGTTAACTGCTATTCCTATCTTGACGCCATGGCTCTGGATCTGAATATGTCCCATCCTTCCGTCGGCGGCATAGTCGGCTATTGTTCCCTGTCTGCTGCCGGCAAAATGGAGGTGTTCAACTGCGTCAGCAACTTCGTAAAAGAGACAATCACCATGGCCGGTTCCGCCTTCGATCCCACTGTACCGAAAGCCGGAACCCTCTATGGGTCTCTGCCGAACAACGCGGGGGTCCATGTCGCCGGCAATTATTATCTTGCCGGGGATCTCGGAGAAGGAATGGCCGGTGCCGATGCCGTAATTGAAAACAACTACGGATATATTGAGAATGTGTTCAAGGATGGCAGTACGGTAAAGACCAAACTGAACGAATATGTAGCCGGGCAAAGCACCTACACCCTTAAATCCTGGGCGGTTAATGCATCCGGACTTCCGGTTATTGAATAACCTTCCTTTTTGTTTGAAAGTCAAGCCGCCTGAAAGGGCGGCTTCTTTTTTTGCTGAAAACGCTAAAAAAAACTATCTTTGAAAGATAAATGAATTGGATATGCAAAATAAATTACAGGAACTGACCGATCAGCTCTACAACGAGGGGCTGGCAAAAGGACGGGAAGAAGGCGAGCGCCTGCTGGAAGAAGCCCGCGCCCAGGCTGCCAAGACCGTTGAAGACGCCAGGAAGGAAGCCGCCGAAATAATAGCCAAGGCGGAAAAGAATGCCGCCGACCTGCGCTCAAAGGCAGAAGCCGATGTGCGCATGGCATCTGCCCAGGCCCTGCAGGCAACCCGCAAGAACATCGAGGACCTTATCGTTACCAAAGCTGCCGGCCAGGCGCCCGTCGCAGACCCTGAATTCCTGAAGGATATCATACGCTCCGTGGCTGAAAAATTCTCAGCCACGGAAGGCACCGACATAGCCCTCGTACTACCCGAGAGCCTTCAGGCAAAACTGGAGCCCTGGGTAAAGGCTGAGCTGGCAAAGCAGCTGGCCTCCCTTGTCGAGGTTTCCTTCTCCAAGAAACTCTCCGGCGGCTTTACCATAGGCCCCAGGGATGGAAGCTATTACATCAGCTTCTCGGACAAGACTTTCAACGAACTTATAGCCGAGTACCTTCGCCCCGTAACACGCAAACTGCTTTTCGGTGAATAATTACGAATACATAATAGCGTGCCTGCCCGTCCCGGAACCTGATACCGGAACGCCCGATGTAGACGCACTGATAGAATTCATCCGCAGCCAATGCTCCGAAAACGACGTTGAGCTGCTGGATTGTATACAGGACGCCTTCAACCCGGAGAAACTGGACAGCGACTTTTATACCAGAGCACTGTGCAGCCGCAATGCGTTTATCCGGGAATTTCTGGGCTATGACCTTCAGATCCGCAACACCAAGGTCGAGTACCTGAACGGGGTGTTGGAGCGTCCCGAAGGCACGGATGTAATAAGCATACGCGAACAAGAGTTCGAGGAAAAACCGTCAGTGCTTGCAGTCCTGAATCAGGACGACATTCTGGCCCGCGAGCGAGGCCTGGACAAGCTGCTTTGGGACAAGGCTGATGAGCTTATCCGCATGCACCTCTTCGATATGGACGTCATACTGGCTACCGTCGCCAAGCTGCTGATAACTGCACGCTGGAGCAAACTCGACCCTGAAACCGGCAGGGAGTTGTTCCGCAAACTCGTACAAGAAATAAGAAATACACGATAATATGGCTACAAAAGGAAAAGTGACAGGCATCGTCTCCAACCTGGTGACAGTCCAGGTTGACGGCCC
>JAFZIO010000060.1 GCA_017554335.1 Bacteroidales bacterium
TACCCCCGTGGACATTGTCCTGAACCCGCTGGGTGTGCCTTCCCGTATGAACCTGGGCCAGATTTACGAGACCGTGCTCGGTTGGGCCGGCCGCGAACTGGGCCTCAAGTTCTCCACGCCTATCTTCGACGGTGCTTCCATCGACGAGATTTGCGACTACACGGACAAGGCCGGCGTTCCCCGCTTCGGTAAGACCCAGCTTCGTGACGGCGGTACCGGCGACTTCTTCGACCAGCCTGCGACCGTGGGCGTGATCTACATGATCAAGCTCGGCCATATGGTTGACGACAAGATGCACGCCCGTTCCATCGGTCCCTACTCCCTCATCACCCAGCAGCCTCTCGGCGGTAAAGCCCAGTTCGGTGGCCAGCGTTTCGGTGAAATGGAGGTATGGGCACTCGAAGCTTTCGGTGCAGCCAACACGCTCCAGGAGATCCTGACTGTCAAGTCCGACGACGTCACCGGACGTTCGAAGACCTACGAGGCTATCGTCAAGGGTGATCCCATGCCGCCGGCAGGTATCCCCGAATCCCTTAACGTGCTCCTCCACGAGCTTCGCGGACTCGGTCTCAAAGTCACTTTGGAATAAACAATTCAGCGTACGAATTATATGCCTACTTTCAATAACAAGGAAACAAAGGTAAAGAGCAACTTCCAGACAATCAGCATTTCGCTGGCATCCCCCGAGGATATTACCGAGAGGTCTTGCGGCGAGGTCCTGAAGCCGGAAACCGTAAACTACAGGACTTACAAGCCCGAGAGGGACGGTCTGTTCTGCGAGAAGATCTTCGGCCCCACCAAGGACTACGAGTGCTATTGCGGAAAGTATAAGCGTATCCGCTACCGTGGCATCGTCTGCGACAGGTGTAACGTTGAAGTAACAGAGAAGAAGGTCCGCCGTGAGCGTATGGGACACATCAGCCTCACCGTTCCCGTGGCCCACATCTGGTACTTCAAGTCCGCCCCCAACAAGATATCCGCCCTCCTCGGCCTTCCCGCAAAGAAGCTGGAGTCCGTTATCTACTATGAGAAATATATAGTAGTGAACGTGGGTAAGTACCAGCCCTCCGAGAACCGCAACGAGCCGGCCGTCTCCAAGATGGACCTGCTTTCCGAGGACGAATACCTGGATATCCTCAGCAGCGAGTCCCTGAAGGGCAATGAGAACCTGTCCGATTCCGATCCCGACAAGTTCGTCGCCAAGATGGGTGCCGAAGGTATCTACGACCTCCTCAAGGAGCTCGACGTGGAAAGCCTCGGCAAGGAGCTTCGCCAGAAGATGGCGGTCGAGAGCTCCCAGCAGCGCAAGACCGAGCTGCTCAAGCGCCTTCAGGTAGTGAAGTGGTTCCAGGAGTCCAAGGGCGTCAACCGCCCCGAGTGGATGA
The DNA here is from genome assembly GCA_017554335.1 of Bacteroidales bacterium. GTDB lineage: Bacteria > Bacteroidota > Bacteroidia > Bacteroidales > UBA932 > Cryptobacteroides. The sequence continues at coordinate 1,386 of JAFZIO010000060.1, forward strand.
TCATGAAGGTCATCCCCGTCACTCCTCCGGACCTGCGTCCCCTCGTCCCTCTGGACGGCGGCCGCTTCGCCACTTCCGACCTCAACGACCTCTACCGTCGCGTTATCATCCGCAACAACCGTCTCAAGAGGCTCTTCGAGATCAAGGCTCCCGAGGTGATTCTCCGCAACGAGAAGCGTATGCTGCAGGAGGCCGTCGACAGCCTGTTCGACAACTCCAAGAAGTCGAGCGCCGTCAAGAGCGAGAGCAACCGTGCCCTCAAGAGTCTCTCCGACTCCCTCAAGGGCAAGCAGGGACGCTTCCGCCAGAACCTCCTCGGTAAGCGTGTGGACTACTCCGCACGTTCGGTTATCGTCGTGGGTCCCGAGCTCAACATGCATGAGTGCGGTCTGCCCAAGTACATGGCGGCCGAGCTTTATAAGCCTTTCATCATCCGCAAGCTCATCGAGCGCGGCATCGTCAAGACAGTGAAGTCCGCAAAGAAGATCGTGGACCGCAAGGATCCGGTCATCTGGGACATCCTGGAGAACGTCATGAAGGGCCATCCCGTGCTGCTCAACCGTGCACCTACCCTGCACCGTCTGGGTATCCAGGCGTTCCAGCCCCGCATGATCGAGGGTAAGGCCATCCAGCTGCATCCTCTCGCATGTACGGCTTTCAACGCCGACTTCGACGGTGACCAGATGGCTGTGCACCTGCCGCTCGGCAACGCCGCCATCATGGAGGCCCAGCTGCTCATGCTCGGCAGCCAGAACATTCTGAACCCCGCCAACGGCGCCCCTATCACCGTTCCTTCACAGGATATGGTGCTTGGTCTGTACTACATCACCAAGATACGTCCGGGTGCAAAGGGCGAGGGCAAGAAGTTCTACGGCCCCGAGGAAGTGATTATTGCCTACAATGAGAAGGCCATCGACATGCACGCCGAGATTGAGGTCCGCCTCCCCGCCGACAAGCAGGACCCTTCCAAGGGTACCCAGATGGTCAAGACCTCCGCAGGACGCATCATCGTGAACCAGTTCGTTCCCGATGAGGTTCCCTACGTGAACGAGGTGCTCGGCAAGAAGTCTCTCCGCAAGATCATCACCAACGTCATCAAGAACACCGGTGTTACCCGCACCGCCAAGTTCCTGGACGACATCAAGAACCTCGGTTACGACCAGGCATTCCGTGCAGGTATCTCCTTCAACCTCGGCGACGTCATTGTTCCTGATGAGAAGCAGGAACTCATCGACAACGCCTACAAGCAGATCGCAGGTATCCGCAACAACTTCAACATGGGTCTCCTTACCAACCAGGAGCGCTACAACAAGGTCATCGACCTCTGGACTTCCGTGGACAACAACCTCACCGGTATTGTTACGAAGCAGATTTCCGGCGACCAGCAGGGCTTCAACCCCGTGTTCATGATGCTGGATTCAGGCGCCCGTGGTTCTACCCAGCAGATCAAGCAGCTCTGCGGTATGCGTGGCCTTATGGCCAAACCGCAGAAGTCCGGTGCCGCCGGTGCCGAGATTATCGAGAACCCTATTATTTCCAACCTGAAGGAAGGAATGTCGGTGCTTGAGTACTTCATCTCCACCCACGGTGCCCGTAAGGGTCTGGCCGATACCGCCCTCAAGACCGCTGATGCAGGTTACCTGACCAGGCGTCTCGTGGACGTGTCCCACGACGTTATCATCACCGAGGAAGACTGCGGTACCCTCCGCGGCCTCATCGCCACCGCCATCAAGAACAAGGATGAGGTGGTCGAGTCCCTCGGCGAGCGCATCCTCGGCCGCACCACCGTGCACGATATCTTCAACCCGCTCACCGGAGAAATCATCCTGCATGCAGGAGAAGAAATCCGCGAGAAGGACGCCGACCTTATCGACTCCCTCCCCATCGAGCAGGTGGAAATCCGTTCGGTGCTCACTTGCGAGAGCCGCAAGGGCGTTTGCGCCAAGTGCTACGGCCGCAACCTCGCCACCAGCCGTATGGTTGAGAAGGGCGAAGTGGTGGGCGTCATCGCAGCACAGTCCATCGGCGAGCCTGGTACCCAGCTGACCCTGCGTACCTTCCACGTCGGTGGTACCGCTTCCGGTGCCATGGTCGATTCCTTCATCGACTCCAAGTACAACGGCAAGCTCGTCTACGACGAACTCCGTACTATCCAGAGAGTCGACGAGGTGACCGGCGAGGCTCAGGAAGTCGTGGTCAGCCGCATGACCGAACTCCGCATAATCGACGAGAATACCGGTATCACCTTCTCGCAGTACGACATCCCTTATGGCTCCGTCATCTACAAGAAAGACGGCGACAAGGTCAAGAAGGGCGACCGCATCTGCGAATGGGATCCCTACAACGCCATTACCATCATCGAGTCTGCCGGTACCGTGCGCTTCGAGAACATGGAAGAAGGCGTCACCTTCGCCAAGGAGGCCGCCGACGAGTTCTCCATGAGCACGGACAAGGTTATCATAGACTCCAAGGATAAGACCAAGAGTCCTACCCTCCACGTTCTCGACGACAAGGGCGACAGCATCCGTCAGTTCAACCTGCCGGTCGGTGCCCACGTCATGGCGGAGGACGGCAGCAAGGTCAGGGTCGGTGACATCCTCATCAAGATTCCGCGCGCAATCGGCAAGGCCAGCGATATTACCGGAGGTCTGCCGCGTGTTACGGAACTCTTCGAGGCCCGCAACCCGAGCAACCCTGCCATCCTTTCCGAGATCAACGGAGAAATCGTCATGGGCAAGGTCAAGCGAGGCAACCGCGAAATCACCGTCCGCAACAAGAGTGGCGTGGAGAAGCACTACCTCGTACCTCTGACCAAGCAGATTCTGGTTCAGGAGAACGACTATGTGAGGGCCGGTTCGGCACTGTCCGACGGTGGTGTGTCGCCTAACGACATCCTCAACATCCTCGGTCCCGTGAAGGCTCAGGAATACATTGTCAATGAAGTCCAGGCGGTTTACCGTCTCCAGGGCGTGAAGATCAACGACAAGCATTTCGAGATCATCATCCGCCAGATGATGCGCAAGGTAGAGATTACCGATCCGGGCGACACCCAGTTCCTGAAAGAGGAGCTCGTGGACAAGTGGAAGTTCATGGACGCCAATGACGCCATCTACGGCAAGTATATCGTAGAAGACGCTGGCGACTCCGACCGCTACGAAGCAGGCGACATCATCAACGCCCGCGAGATGAAGAGCGAGAACTCCTCCCTCGAGCGCCAGGGCAGCAAGCTTCTGGTTACCCGTCCCGCACGTCCCGCAACTTCGCGCCTCGTGCTCCAGGGTATCACCCGTGCAGCCCTCAAGACCGACAGCTTCATGTCCGCCGCATCCTTCCAGGAGACCACCAAGGTGCTCAGCGAAGCCGCTATCCGCGGTCGCGTAGACCACCTCGAAGGCCTCAAGGAGAATGTCATCTGCGGTCACCTGATTCCTGCCGGTACCGGTCTGAAGGAATACCAGGACCTCATCGTTACCAAGACCGACGAACTCACCCGCAGCCTTAACGAGCTGTAGTTCCGGGTTCCGGTATCAATAAAAGCGTTCGACCTTAACCGGTCGTCCGCTTTTTTTTATATATTTGCAACAGCAGTGTATATTTTTGGAAGTATTTTTTATGAAGAATAAGCTATCATTGTCCCTTGCCGTGGCCATATTGTGCTCTGCGGCGTTGTTTTCCCAGGAAACACCAAGGTGGTTGAGGTCGTCCGCAATTTCTCCGGACGGCCGTACTGTTGCTTTCAGTTATCAGGGAGATATTTTCACCGTAGACGTCAAGGGCGGTGAAGCAAGACAGATTACCAGTTCCGCATATTATGAAAGCGACCCGCTCTGGAGCGCCGACGGCAAGCGCCTGGTATTCAGCTCTTTCCGTGAGGGCTCCAAGGATATATGGGTGTCTCTGGCCATAGGCGGGACGCCTCAGAGGCTTACTACCTTCCAGGGCTCCGAGACTCCGCTGGCGGTCAGCGCCGACGGCTTTGTGTTCTATGCAGCAAACATACTCCCCGACGCAGATGCTGCAGTATTCCCAACCAATCTGCAACTTTATAAAGTAAGCATCGACGGCGGGCGCTCCAGCATGGCCAGCGCCATCACCGTTTCCAATATGGCCATAGGCCCTGACGGAACCATACTCTACGAGGATTACAAAGGCGTTGAGGACGCCCTCCGCAAGCATCATACATCTTCCGTAACCAGGGACATCTGGAGCTACCGCAGTGCGGACGGCACGCTGAGTTTCAACGCGGACGGCAAATTCTCTCAGCTCACCTCCTTCAAGGGAGAGGACCGCAACCCCGTGTTCGCCCCGGACGGCAAGCACTTCTACTACCTGAGCGAGCAGGGCGGCACTTTCAATGTCTGGAAGGCTCCTGTCGTCGCGGGCGGCAGCGAAGGACCTTCCCAGGTCTCCTTCTTCCAAACGCATCCCGTAAGGAACCTCAGTATCTCCGGCGACGGCCTCTTGCTCTTCTCCTGGAACGGAGACCTCTACACCATGAGGGAAGGGGAGCAGCCCGTCAAGCTGGAGGTCAGCATCATCAAGGATAAGACGGTAAAGGATAAGATTCGCAGGTCCGTGAATATGGGCGTCAACGGAATAGCCGTTTCGCCCAACGGCAAGGAGATTGCCATCGAGTCGCGCGGCGACATTTTCGTCACCTCCATCGACCAGAAGGTCACCCGCCGAATCACCTGCACGCCCGAGCGGGAGAGGGGCCTCAGCTTCTCGGAAGACGGACGCGAACTCTACTACGCCGCCGAACGCAACGGGCACTGGGGCATCTGGAAGACCAGCCTGACCGACAAGAACGACAAATACTTCTGCTTCACTTTCAATTTCAAGGAGGAGCAGGTAACCGCCCCCGGAGTGACTTGCACCAACCCTGCGGTTTCGCCTGACGGCAAGTATCTTGCGTTCTTCAGGGACAGGTCGGATATCGTGGTGCGCAACCTCAAGACCGGAAAGGAGAAAACCGTGCTCACAGGGGCCCTCTACTCCTATCAGGACGGCGACCTGGACTTCAAATGGAGCCCGGACAGCCGTTATATCCTGTCCGACTATCAGGCCGACGGCGGCTGGAACAACTCCGACGTTGCCCTGATCGACATTGAGGAAGGCAAGGTAACCGACCTTACCCGCAGCGGCTACTCCGATACCGGTTTCCGCTGGGCCATGGGAGGCAAGGCCATGACCTGGACCTCCGACAAGGCAGGCTACCGCAGCCATGGCAGCTGGGGCGCGGAAAAAGACGTGTACATTATGTTCTTCGACGGTGAGGCATACTACAAGTTTACCCGCGACAAAGAAGAAGACGCCATAGAGAAACTCCTTAAGGAAGACGACAAGAAGGCCAAGAAACAGGAGGAGAAGGACAGCTTGAAAGCCGAGAAAGGCAAGATAGACAAGCTTGTGCTCGATTTGGACAACCGAGAGGACAGAATTATCCGCCTTACCCCTTCTTCCGGGCAGATGAGAGACCATTTCATTACTGCCGACGGAACCAAGCTGCTGTATATCCAGAGACTCGAAAGGGGATATGACCTGTGCCAGCTTGACATCAAGGGCAGGACGGTAAAAGTGGTGGACAAGGGCGTGAACGGCCGTTTTGTCCCGTCTCCCGACGGCAAGTCCCTCTTCCTGGTCGGTTCTCTGGCCGTCAAGAAAATAGATCCTGCCACCGGTAAGGGAACTTCGGTTTCTTTCTCCGACGAATACGACTATTATCCCGCTGCCGAGCGCAAATATATCCTCGACCATGCCTACAAGCAGGTTAAGGAGAAGTTCTACGACAGCAGCTTACACGGCTTGGACTGGGACGGCTTATATGCCAATTATTCCCAGTTCCTCCCTTACATCGACAATAACTTCGACTTCCGTGAGCTCCTCTCCGAGTTCCTGGGAGAGCTCAACGCTTCCCACACCGGAGCCCGCTACCGTACGCTGTCATCCGTCAGTTACGGGCACCTGGGCGTGCTTTACGACGATGATTATGCCGGTGAGGGCCTCAAGATAAAGGAAGTGCTTCCCGGCAGCGTGCTGGCTCAGGTGAAGCCGGACATCCGTCCCGGAGACCTTATTCTCTCGGTAGACGGAGTAAAGATAGAGGCCGGCACTCCCTGGTATGACGCCCTGAACCACAAGATGGGTAAAAAGGCCGTACTGGGATTGCTCTGCGGCAAAAAGGAATGCACCGTTACGCTTAGTCCGGAGGCTTCCGACAGCGAAGGACTCTACAGGCGCTGGGTTCGCAACAACGAGAGAATGGTCGAGAAGCTGTCCGGCGGCCGTATAGGATACGTTCACGTGAAGGGCATGAACTCCGAGAGCTTCCGAGAGGTGTATTCAAACGCCCTGGGCAAGTACAGGACCTGCGACGCCCTGATTGTCGATACCCGCCACAACGGCGGCGGCTGGCTGCACGACGACCTGGCTACCTTCCTCAGCGGCAAGGCTTATATCGATTTCGTCCCCCGCGGACAGTATATAGGTACCGACCCGTACAACAAGTGGAACAAGCCGTCCTGCGTGCTCATAGGCGAAGACAACTATTCCGACGCCTCCGGCTTCCCCTATATCTACAAGCAGCTGGGTATAGGAAAACTGGTCGGCGCCCCCGTGCCCGGCACTATGACGGCCGTATGGTGGGAGACGCAGATTGACCCTACTATAGTCTTCGGCGTACCTCAGGTCACCTCCGTGAGCCGTGCCGACGGCAGTGTTCTGGAGAACCAGGAGCTGGAACCGGACATCCTGGTAGTCAACGACCCCGCCTCCATCCTGCGCGGAGAAGACAAGCAGATAGAGGCTGCTGTTACCGATTTGCTCAAGCAACTTGATAAATGAGAGTTCTTAAGACATTAGTTCTGATCTGTGCGGCGTTGCTGCTCTCCTGCGGCCTGCACGCCCAGTCCAAAGGCTTCACGGCCAAGGGCTGCGTGCGCGACACGGGAGGGGAGACTCTCGTAGGCGTGTTCGTGCAGGTCAAGGGCACCAAGACCGGCACATCCACCGACCTGGACGGCAACTGGAGCCTGAACCTCCAGGGCCCCGCCACGCTGGTGTTCCAGTATATCGGCATGGAAAACCAGGAGCTGAAGGTCGACAAGGCCGGCACGTACAACGTGGTGATGAAGGGCGACAACACCCTCGACGAAGTTGTCATTACCGCCGGTTACGGCCTCGCACAGAAGCGATCGGACATGACAGGATCTGCCTTCCAGGTCGAGTCTACCCAGCTCCAGAGTCTCCCGGCCGCACGTGTCGACAACCTGCTGCAGGGTATGGTTCCCGGACTTTCCATCGAAGAAGGCACTTCTTCCGCCGCCCGCACCCGCTACACCATACGCGTGCGAGGCGACGCATCCCTTAACGCCAACAGCGAGCCGCTCTGGATAGTGGACGGCGTGCCCATCTACACCGGCAGCCAGGGTAGCATCAGCGGTATGTCCTACACCGTCAGCCCTATGTCCTTCATCAATCCGGACGACATAGAGTCCATCACCGTGCTGAAGGATGCCGCTACTACATCTATTTACGGTGCCGACGGCGCCAACGGCGTTATCCTCGTCACCACCAAGCAAGGCAAGGGCGACGGCAAACTGCACATCACCACGTCGATGAAGTACGGTATTGCCAGCGTGGACAAGTCCACCCGTATGAAGCTCTGCAACGCGGAGCAGTGGTGGGGCCTGGCCAAAGAGTCCTGGGTGAACGCAGGCTATGACCTGGCCAATTTCCCTTACCAGGACAATTACCTCAACTCCTATTCCACCACGGACACCAACTGGTACGACGTGTACCAGGGTACCGGCAGCAACGGAGAGCTCAGCCTGCGCATAGATTCCGGAGGCAACAACGCGAAGCACTACCTTTCCGTGAATTACTACTACGAGGACAGTCCCAAGAAGGGAAATATCCAGCAGCGCTTCGCGGTGCGCGACAGGGCTCTGTTCAAGATTGCCAAAAAATTGTCTGTCGAAGGCAATATTTCGGTGTCGTACAATGTTAACGACATTACGTCCATCAGCGACACCTACTACAGGGTTATCCCTATCTTTGAACCTTATGACCTTGACGGGGTGACGCCGCGCCTTTACAACTACTACAGCCAGGACACGGACAAGTATAACCCCGTGTTGAAGAAGTTCGTGTACAGCGAAGTGCCCAACAGGGACCTGGCGGACAACACTCAGCGCGGCCTGGCTATCGACGGCAATGCCAACCTCAGCTATGAGATTGTCGAAGGGCTTAAGTTCACCTCCATGTTCGGAGTCAATTCGATAGCCTCCCTCGAGATGATTTACAAGCCCAAGACCACCCTCGACGGCCTTACTGATTATGAGCAGGACGGCTCTTCCAGCCGTGCGGCTGCGTTTACCTATGTCTGGAACAACATAGACCGCCTGAACTTCAACCGCAAGTTCGGCAAGCATACGGTAGGCGCACTTGCCGGCGTGGAGCTCGTAAGCCGCGAGAACCGCAGCCTCAGTGCCAGGGGCTCAGGCTTCGCCAACGACCATATCAAGGAAATAAACTACGCAATCGAGGCGACGCGTAAGGGCAGTTCTTCGGCTTCCAACAGCCGTTCGCTGTCGTACCTTGCCTCTGCCAACTGGTCCTACGACAACAGGTACTACGTTTCTGCGTCGTACCGCCGTCAGGGCTACTCCTCCTTCAGCACCTACTCCCGCTGGGGCAACTTCTCTTCCCTGGGCCTTTCATGGAATGTGCACAACGAGAGTTTCTTCAACGTGCCCTTCATCAACCGCTTGAAAGTCAAGGGAAGCTACGGAAACAGCGGTAACTCCCGCGTCGACACCAGCGCCTCCTATGGAACCTACAGTTACGGCTCCTCCCTGTACTACGGCGGACTGATGGGCGCCGCCCAGGGATCGGCTCCGAATCCGGGACTCAGCTGGGAAACCACTTACATCGGCAATGTCGGCATTGATCTCGGCTTGTTCGACAACCGCGTCGATCTGCAGATGGAGTTCTATGACAAGTACACAAAAGATCTGCTCTACAAGGGTCGCGTGTCGTCCATCATTACAGACGGCTCCGTGTACCGCAACGTTGGCGAGATGGAGAACAGGGGCTTCGAGTTGTCACTCTCTACAAAGAACATAAAGGGCGACCGTTTCAGCTGGACTACTGACTTCAATGGTGCCGTAAACCGCAATTACATCCAAAAGCTCTACAAGGGTACTCATACGGGTTTCTTCGATTATGTGTGGATGGAAGGCGCAAGCAAGGATGCATGGTGGCTCAGCCGCTGGGCCGGCGTGGACCCTTCCACCGGTGCCCCTATGTGGTACGATGCCGACGGCAACCTCACCTACACCTTCTCTTATGACAATCGCGTTCTGTTGCCCGAGTACAGCAAGGAGCCGAATTTCCGCGGTGGCCTCAGGAATATCTTTACCTTCGGAGATTTCTCGCTCGTGGTGTTCATGTCCTATACCCTCGGCGGATGGGAGAACCTGACCTTCGGAGAGGACGGCTACGACATAATTTCCAACAACACCCTTGTTGAGGAACTTGACCACTGGCGCCAGCCCGGCGATGTGTCCGCGAATCCCAAGCCCATTTACAAGGTATCCACGGGTTCCACCCGTTACTCCACCCGCTATCTGTACAGCTGCACCAACATTCAGCTGAAGAATGTGGTGCTGAGCTACAATGTCCCCAAGGCCTTCTGCCGCAAGCTTAAGATAAGCAGCGCAACGGCCTCCATCATCGGGGACAACCTCTATATCTGGAGCCCCGAGCAGAGCGCAGACCGCAACAGCTACAAGACCCTGCGCTATCCCGGAGGCATAGTCCGTTCATTCTCCGGCCAGCTCACGTTAAATTTCTAGGAAGATGAAGAAACTGTTTATCATTTGCGCCCTTGCCCTCTCAATGACGGGCTGCGCCGACTTCCTGAACGTGGAGAATCTCGGCAAGAGTACAATCGCTGGCTTTTTCGGCGACGAGGACGGCCTCAAGGCCGCCGGACTCGGACTGCACAGGCTGGTGACCGACTTCTACGACGATCAGTATATCCGTATGGGAGAACTGCCGGGCGACAACATCAACCTCATCCGGGTCAATGCCTCCCAGATTATCCAGCTGGTATATGACTTCGAGAGCCGGCCTTCAGACACCTCCGGTTATCCGTACCTGGTTTGGAAGCGCGGCTATGAGATCTGCACCAACGCCAACAATATACTGTACTACGGCAAACAGCTGCTGGACAAGTATCCGGAGCACGAAGAGCTCATAAACCAGCATTTCGGCTATGCCTACTTCGCCCGTGCGCTGGCTATCTTCGACCTTTGCAACGTGTTTGCAATGCCGTACGATTACACTGCGGACGCCTCTCATCCCGGAGTCGTGGCCATCGACTATGTCCCCGGTTTCGATTCCGAATTGCCCCGCAATACTGTGAAAGAGTGCTACGATCTGGTGCTCCTTGATTTGCTGTCGGCTATTCATTTCTTCGGTGAAGAAACTGAGCGCACGCCTAATTATATATCCGGTCTTGCCTGCAAGGCACTGCTGGCCCGCGTGTACCTGTATATGAAGGATTACGCAAACGCAGCCAAGTACGCCGCCGAGGTAATGGAAAAAGTGCCCCTGGCCGACCGTGCGGATTACGTGAATATGTTCCGCAAGGCCCAGGACTTCCCCGGAGAGGCCATACTCCGCATGAATTCCTACGATACCGGAAACTCCATGTACAGGCTCTGCATCCCGCTCTCCGGAGCCAGCATAGTTCCGGACGACGCCTTTATGGCCAAGTTCTCCGCGGACGACGTTCGCAAAGAGCTTTTCACTTTCGTTGCAGAGGAAGAGGATGGCGAGGAGTACGCCGGCAAGGTGTACACCGCAATCTGCAAGTTCCTCCCCTTCAAGCACGGCGTCTCCACTTCGGAGAACCGCCGCTGGGACCCCATCATCCTGCGTGTGTCCGAGATGTACCTCATCCATGCCGAGGCCCTGTGCCTTGGCGGCGGGGATCTCTCCAGGGCTGCCGACGACGTGAAGGCAATACGTGCCCGCGCCCTTGGCAAGAAGCCTTCGGAGATCAGCCTGAACTACAGCGGGCCCGCCGAACTGGACCGCATCATCCAGGAGGAGCGTTCCAAGGAGCTCTGCTTCGAGGGACACCGTTTCTTCGACCTCAAGCGCAGGGGAGAGGACGTAGTGCGCAGCGCCTCCAGCACTTCCACCATGAAGCACCTGAAGTACCCCGATTACAGATATGTCTTGCCTATCAGCCAGCTGGAGATGCAGGCAAACGACCAAATGAAACAGAATGACGGTTATGACGAGAAATAAATACATATTTGCACTCCTTGTAGCCGCAGTCTTGTTTGCAGGCTGCCGCAAGCATGAACAGGTTTTTTTCGATACTCCTTTCGTGCGTATTGAGGAGTCTAACGGCTTGTCTTCCATGGTGGTGGACAAGGACCTGGACAATATGCTCACGGAGATACGCATTGTGGTCAGTGCCAGCAAGAACTTTTTTACGGAGCCCATAGTAGTGGAGTATGAAGTGGTTGTCGGCAACGGCCTGGAGGAAGGCAAGGATTTCAAGATACAGGCAAGCCACCGCAGCCCCGTTACCTTCGACCCCGGTACTTATATTATGCCTATACGTGTTATCTGGTATAAAACCGGCACCTTTGATCCCGGCAAAGACAACACCCTGACTTTGAGGCTTACCGGAACCAGTTGCCCTGATATGCTTCTCGGCATCCCCGGACCGGACGGCAAGAAAAAAGAATTTATATTCACCAAAAAATAGTTAGTTATGAAACGTTTGGTTTTAACAGTTGTTTGCATCATTGCAAGCGTCGCTGCGTTCGTTTCCTGCGAACCCAAGCAAGTCCCCGA
>JAFZIO010000061.1 GCA_017554335.1 Bacteroidales bacterium
AGTATTGCGAGTTCCTCAACCGCCAGTACGGCACAGACTACATCTCCGTCATGCCCACCAACCTCTACGGCCCCAACGACAACTACCATCCCGAGCACAGCCACGTGCTGCCGGCCCTCATCCGTCGCTTCCACGAAGCCAAGGAGGCCGGCCTCCGCGAGGTCACCTGCTGGGGCGATGGCAGCCCCCTGCGCGAGTTCCTCTATGTCGATGACCTGGCCAACCTCTGCGTGTTCCTGATGAACAACTACAGCGGTAACGAAACCGTCAATGCCGGCACCGGCAAGGAGCTCACCATCCGTGCCCTCACCGAACTCGTAGCCAAGGTAGTGGGCTTCACAGGCCAGATCAAGTGGGACACCACCCGTCCCAACGGCACCCCCCGCAAGCTCCTTGATGTAAGCAAAGCAACAAAACTTGGCTGGACATATAAAACCGAACTCGAAGACGGCATCCGCTTAGCCTACGAGGACTTCCTCCACAACCCCATGCGAGCAGAACGATGAATCTCAGAACATTTAATATCAAGGAGTTCCTATACTACAGCGTTCCGGTGATGCTGGTGGATCTGGGCATCCACATCGGCGTGTTTGAGTGGCTGCTGAAGGTGTTCACATTTACTGACCCTCAGGACTATATTCTGTTGAGGCCCCGCTCGCTGTACTTCCTGGTCATCGGCTTTATCATTGCGATGGTAATTGTGCCCATAAGACTATATGAGCGTGGCACAAACTGGAAGAGCGAAATACTCAGGGTATTTCTTCAGTGCCTGATTACCATTGGCGTACTGGCTGCATCCATCAATGTACTTTTCCATAGTTTTGCAGGTCATTTCCTGCTCTATGAAGGCATGCTGGCAGTCGCCCTGATCAGTATCTGGCATCTTATTGTCCGGGCCGCGATACTTGCCGCCCGCAAGAAGGGACGCAATAAGATTCATGTAGTGATTGTAGGTGAAAACGAGAATGCGGAACGCCTTGCCGAAATGATAGAGGATGACCGCGATTATGCTGATTACAAGCTGGTCGCTTCTTTTGGAGAAGACCTTGAAGCCATTGAAGGCTATCTCCGGCACAATAAGGTTCATCAGCTTTACTGCAGCCTTAACCCGGCCCTTAAGACGGATATGGTAAACAGCATAATCAAGCTTTGCGAAAACCTGTTCATCGAGTTCTATTATGTGCCCAACATGGACGGCTACCTTCACCGTACCATGACTTTCAGCCAGCTGGGCCCCATGACCGTGGTGAAGCTCAGGGAGGAACCGCTGTCCAACCCTCTGAACGCTGCAATAAAGCGGGCTTTCGACATACTGTTCAGCCTGCTCTTCCTTGTGACTCTCTACCCGGTCGTCTGGTGTTTTGTGGCAATAGGCACGACCCTCAGCTCGCCCGGGCCCATACTCTTCAGACAGAAACGGACGGGCTACAAGGGCAAGCCGTTTACCATGTACAAGTTCCGTTCGATGAAGGTGAACGCAGACGCCGACAGGCTTCAGGCGACCGCGGACGATCCCCGCAAAACCAGGTTCGGCGATTTCCTGCGCCGCACCAGCATAGATGAACTGCCGCAGATAATCAATGTGCTGAAGGGCGACATGTCCATTATCGGCCCCCGTCCGCACATGGAGTTGCATACGGAGATGTACACAAAGCTGGTGGACGAGTACCTGGTCCGGCACATGGTGAAGCCGGGCCTTACCGGATGGGCGCAGGTGAACGGCTGTCGCGGCGAAACCAAGACCACAGAGGCCATGGCGGACCGTGTCCGTTATGATATCTGGTATATAGAAAACTGGTCCGTCGCCCTGGACTTCAAGATATTCTTCATGACTATCGGGCAAATCCTCGGAGGGGACAAACAGGCATATTAATAACATGGAAACTTTTTTCGAGTTGGTTCAAATGTCCCTGGGCAACAGGGAGTCTTTGAGCAACCCTCCGCAGACGCGCGAGGAATGGGAGGAATTATGTACTTTAGCTGCCAGGCACAATTTCCTGGGCTTGACATTCCCGGTTATAGACGAGCTGCATGATACTCTGGAGAATATCCCCCTGAGCGTATATTCCCGCTGGGCTATGGTAACGGAGAAGATACAGAAGAAGAACGCCAAAATGATGGGTTACTGCCAGGATCTCTACCACAGTTTCCGCGCCGACGGGTTCCGCACCTGCTTGCTCAAAGGGCAGGCCGCAGCGTCATTGTATCCCAATCCAATGTTGCGCCAGAGCGGGGATATCGATCTCTGGGTAGAAGGGGACAGGCAAGTTGTGGTGGACTATCTCAGGTCCCGCTGCGAGGTGCATAAGGTTGTCTATCACCACTGCGACACCAAGCTCCTCCCGGACGTTGGCGTGGAAGTCCATTTTACGCCTTCCTGGATGAACGCGCCATGGGCTAACGCCAGACTTCAGGAATGGTTTGAATCCGTACAGGAAAACCAGTTCTCCAATTTTGATGAGAAGCTCGGTTTCTGCGTGCCCACTTTGCGCTTCAACGCTGTTTACATGCTTATACATATTTTCAGGCATGTGCTTGAAGAAGGCGTCGGGCTGAGGCAGCTGCTGGATTATTACTACGTGCTTATGCACATGGATAACGACGACCGCATAACTGCACGTGCAGACATAGAGACCCTGAGGCTGGAAGACTTTGCGGCGTCGGTTATGTATGTTCTCAAGAAGGTGTTCCTGATAAGCAACAATAACCTGTTGTATGCTCCCGATGAGCGCGGAGGCCGTTTCCTTTTGAATGAAATCATGCGTGCCGGCAATTTCGGACGCTACGACGAGAGGAATGCCCACAAGAAAGGGGAAGGCCTTGTGGCGCATGGCAAGCGCAAGGTCGGCAGGGGTCTGCGTTACCTCTGGCGTTATCCTTCAGAGGTTCTCTTCATGCCGCAGTTCATTATCTGGCAGTACTTCTGGCGCCGCAGCCTGGGCTATTTGTATAAAGGTCGATGAATGATTTCTTCGTGTCTCTGATGCTCCTGGGGGCGCTCTCCAGCGGCGGCAGCATGCCGTTCTGGGCGACGTCCAACCAATATGGCGTCATGCCCGAATCCAACGGAGGGCTTGCCCTTCTGCGGACGGGTATGCCGTTCGATGAGAGCAGGAACTTCCAGTGGCACTGGGGCGCATCCCTCGGCTATAGGGCCGATGCCGGCGGAGGAGTGATACTGCCCGACGAACTCTATGCCGGAGTCCGTTGGAAGCAGCTCCGGCTCGATGTGGGCCTGTGGCATCCGGAGCAGGGCTACATGGCCTCCAGCCGCGAACTCGGTACGCTGTCGGCCACGGGCGGCAACATAATGCAGTCCGGCAACTCCCGCGGCATGCCCGGCTATTCGTTGCGCCTGGAGCCATGGAGCATCCCTTTTACCGACGGCCACCTGCAGATCTTCGGCCGCTTCGGCGATTACCGGACAACGGACGCCCGCTATGTCTCCGGGGCCTTGGTGCATAACACGGAAGGCTATATAAGGGGAAATATCGGCAAGCGCTTCAGCATCACCTGGGGCCTTGACCATTATACCATGTGGGGCGGCATCAGCCCCGACTTCGGCAAGCAGACGGTCAGCCCGGGGAACTACCTCAGAGTCATCACGGGTCGCTCGGGCAAAGAAGATTCGCCTCTGGGCGACCAGATCAATTCCCTCGGCGACCACCGCGGGCGTCTGCTTCACCGCCTGGACTGGAAAGGCGATTCGTGGAGCATATCCTATCAGAGCGACAAACCCTACGACGACCGCTCCGGCATGCTGTATTACAATTTCCCGGATGGCGTGCGTACGCTTCACTTGTCCTTCGAGGACAAGACCAGATGGCTTAGCGACGTGGTGTATGAATTCCATACCACCATGTGCCAGTCTGGCCCTTACGAGCGCAGGCTTGCGACGGAAGAAGAGGTTGCCGCAGGAGACCCCCATCTTTACAGGGACAATGAAAGCTCACCCTGGTATCTTATAGCAGGTGGCGCGGACAATTACTGCAACAATTACGAATACAAGTCCGGTTGGACCCATTACGGCCGTCAGATCGGAGGGCCGCTGTTTTTCTCCCGCAGCAATGGCCTGGGCACATGGAATAACTTATTTACGGCGCATCACCTGGGTCTGTCCGGCAGCCTCTTCCACAAATTCCCATGGAAGCTTTTGATGACATACAGCCAGAATTACGGTTGCTGGTTTGATGAAAACTTCGCTTATGACAGCGGCAGCCGTTTCGAGCAGCCCCTGAAGCAGTTCTCTTCCGGTTTCATGACGGAATTTCCGTTGCTTAAGGGAGCGCTCAAGATTGTTCCGGCCGTGTATCTTGATTCAGGCGACGCCCTGCCACGTTGCTTCGGTGCAACACTATCAGTGAAATACGACATAATTCATATACATAAATGATAATCAGAAGTAAAGCCCCTCTTCGCCTTGGCCTGGCCGGGGGAGGAAGCGATGTGTCGCCTTACAGCGACATTTACGGCGGACTTGTGCTGAACGCCACCATCAACCTGTATGCATATTGCACCATAGACGAGACGGACGACGGCAAGATAAGCATAGACTCTTACGACGCCGGCTGCCGTCTGCAGTTCCCCCTGGGTCCTGAACTTCCCGTTGACGGTCAGGCGGACCTGATAAAGGGAGTGTACAACAGGGTCGTGCGCGACTTCGGCATCAGCCCCAGGGCCTTCCGTATTACCACCTGGAACGACGCTCCTGCGGGCTCCGGCCTCGGCACTTCCAGCACAATGGTAGTATGTATTCTCAAAGCCTTCGTGGAGTGGTACTCGCTTCCACTGGGAGACTATGAGATTGCCCGCCTGGCCTACGAAATAGAGCGCAAGGACCTGGGCCTCTCCGGCGGCAAGCAGGACCAGTATGCCGCAGCCTTCGGCGGCTTCAACTTCATTGAGTTCCTGCCCGACGACAGCGTTATTGTGAATCCGCTCAAGGTCAAACGCTGGATTACCGACGAGCTGGAGTCGAGCCTGCTGCTGTACTTCACCGGCAAATCCCGCAGCAGCGCCCGCATCATAGACGAGCAGCGCAAAAACACCTCATCCGGCAATGCCGAGGCCATAGAGGCCATGCACCTTATCAAGCAGAGCGCAAGGGAGATGAAGGCTGCGGTGCTGAAAGGCGACATGCGCGAATTCGCCGGGATAATGGGCCGCAGCTGGGAGAACAAGAAGAAGATGGCGAAGGGGATTACCAACGAAAACATTCAGCACGCCTTCGATGTGGCCATGGCTGCCGGAGCGGTGGCCGGCAAGGTGAGCGGAGCCGGTGGCGGCGGATTCATTATGTTCTTCGTACGCCCGGAAAAGAAAAAGGCCGTGGAAGATGCCCTGAAGCAGCTTGACGGCTTCGTGCTGCCGTTCTTGTTCACTGACGGCGGCGCCCATGGATGGAAAATATACGATACCGATACCATAAACAAATGAAAACTATTCTTGAAACACTGATTGAGCGCTATCCGGCCCTCTCCGCATGCAGCGACGACATTATGAAGGCCGCCGAAATCCTCGTGGAATCCTTTGCCGCCGACGGCAAGCTTCTGGTGGCCGGAAACGGCGGAAGCGCAGCCGACTCCGAGCATATTGTGGGTGAAATGATGAAGACCTTCAAGATTCAGAAGACCCTGCGTGAGGGATACGCCGAATCCCTGATTGCCTGCGACCCTGAAATGGGGAACGTGCTGCGCAACCATCTGCAGGGCGCCCTGCCTGCGATTGCCCTGGACGGCCATATAGCCCTGAGCACAGCCTACCTGAACGATTGCGAGCCCCTGCTCTGCTTTGCACAGCAGGTCAACGGCTACGGTCGCGAAGGCGATGTCTTCTGGGGCATTTCCACATCCGGAAACAGCCGTAACATACTCTATGCTGCCGTTGCTGCCAAGGCCCGCGGCATGAAGGTCATAGGCCTTACCGGAGCACGTGAGAACCGTCTGCAGAAGTTCTCCGACGTCTGCATCCGTGTGCCTGAAACGGAGACCTATAAGGTTCAGGAACTGCACCTGCCTGTCTATCACGCCCTCTGCCTTATGGTAGAGAAGCACTTCTTCGGTTAATGGAAGTAATAATCCTTGCAGGAGGCCTGGGAACCCGTTTGCGGAGCGTCGTAAGCGAGCTGCCCAAGTGCATGGCCCCGGTTGCCGGGAAGCCTTTCCTGTGGTATCTGCTGGAGCAGCTGAGGGCATATAAGGTCGATCGGGTGATACTCAGCGTGGGCTATCTGCGTGAGGCCGTTCAGGACTGGGTGGCCGTGCATGCGGGGGAGTACCCCTTCGAGTTCCGTTTCGCAGTGGAGGAAGAGCCTCTGGGCACCGGCGGCGGCATTCGGCTGGCGGCATCCATGGCTGAAGGCTCCGAAGTGGTGGTGCTGAACGGCGATACTTTCTTCGATGCCGACCTGGACGCGCTGCTGAAGGCTAGGCGCGATTCCGGTAAGCCGTTGGCCCTGGCACTCAAGCCGATGCGCGACTTCGACCGCTACGGCACGGTGGAGCTTGGCCCGGACGGCACCATAAAGGCGTTCCGGGAGAAGCAGCACTGCGCCGAGGGCCTCATAAACGGGGGAGTGTATGCCATCGACCGCTCCTCCGGCATCTTTGGCGGCCTGCCGCAGAAGTTCTCCTTCGAGACGGCAGTATTGGAGCCGGAGTGCGTCCGCGGCAGGCTCTGCGGCCTCGTTCAGGATGGCTTCTTCATCGATATCGGCATCCCGGAAGATTATACCCGTGCCTGCGATTGGCCGTTCCTGCTCAGCAAGGGATATGATACGTTGTTGCTTGACCGCGACGGGGTGATAAACGAACTCAGGCCTGGCGACTACGTGAAAAGCATTGAGGAATTCGAATGGCGGGCGGGAGTTAAGGACGCCTTGCGTGCCGCTGCCGCCAAGTTTCCGCGTATCTACGTCGTTACCAACCAGCGGGGCGTCGGCAAGGGCCTTATGACCCGCGAAGCGCTGGACGGCATCCATTCCTGGATGACATCCGAGATTGCTGCAGCCGGCGGCCGCATAGACGGCATCTATGTCTGCACCGCCGTCTCCGATTCCGACCCTTGCCGCAAGCCCAACCGCGGTCTCTTCGACCTTATCCTCAGGGATCATCCGGAGGTTGTCCCTTCCCGTACATTAATGGTCGGCGACAGCCCCTCCGACCGTCAATTCGCCGTCAATAGCGGTATAGCGTTCCGAATGATTGGCGGTTCCTCTTCGGCGAACGTGACCGCCCGTGGTCTATGAACGGGAGGGGCCCGCGAGCATAGCGAAGTGGGAGGGACGAGCAGTTCTGCTGCGAGGTGAGCAGAAGAGGAGCTGCCAAGAAGAAGGAACGCTATACAATAACGAATATTTTACTATATTTGTAATATGCTGGAAGATATTAAAGTAAGGATTGAGAAGCTGGTATCTCTGTATGAGACGGAGAAGCAGCGCGCAGATGCCCTGGCGGCCGAACTGGAGGCACGGAAGGCCGACATCGCCGCCTACAAAGACAAGATAGCCGACCTGGATGCGCAGATCGACAACCTCAAGCTGCAATTCGCCTTCTCCGGCTCCGGCGACACCGCACTCGCCAAAGAACGCATCACCAAACTTGTGCGCGAGATAGACCGTTGCATCAAACTGCTCGAGAAGTAACTATGGCACAGAACATCAAACTCAAGATTGCCGGCAACGAGTATCCCATGGTCGCCCCCACCCCCGAGATGGAGGAAGCCATGCGCCTGGCAGCAGATGAAATCAACCGCAAGTACTACTCCTACGATTCCAAATACCCGGACAAGTCTACGCTCGACAAACTTATCATAGTAACGCTTAACGAGACCGTAAACCGCATTGCATGCCAGAAGCGTATGCAACAGCTGGGAGAAGAAGCCAAAGAACTCCAGGACGACCTTGACGCGTACCTGGCAAATTTGAAATAGACCCTTAAGCCGCCAGGCCCAAGAGGAGAAAACATCAAGTTTTTCACTAACCGGGTTATCTCGGACCGCGGAAGGCAAGCCCGCCCCGCAGCAGGATCCCCGAACCGGACCGGAGCCCAAATCATTCAAGCCAGACAATTTTCTGACAGATTCGGCTGACGGCTTATTTAAAACAAACAGGATGACTCGCGAGAGCCATCCTGTTTTGATTTTATGTAATCGTGATTACTTGACCACGATCTTGATGTTGTCCAGATACCAGCGGTTCTGCTTCCTGTCGGGGTTGCTGACCTTGGGATCGCCGTTGGCAGGGGAGAGGGAGATACGGGTGTCTGCAGTAGCCCCGCTGATGGTAACGGATGCGTGCTGCCACTCAATCTTGCTCTCTCCGTCGACGGTAGACTGGGCGGAGCTGAGTTCATCTCCGCTATAGCTGCCGCCGCCTTCTACTTTAACAGCCAGGGTCATAAGGTCGGCCTTGTATGCGCCGGTGACCTGCCAGCACCAGTCGAAGGTAAGCTCAATGTTTGCCGTCGAGGTAAGTGCTGCCAGCGGAGGAAGTTTGATACCCGCGTTGTAGCTGGTCTTGCCGAACTTCAGGTAGTTCTTCTGCAGATAGAGTACCTTGGGATTGTCGTCACCGAGGGAATCCGACCAGCCGCCGTCGCCGGCAGGGCCCCAGAAGTAAGCGTAGCCCCTGGTTACGGCCTCGGTAAGGAAGCCCTCGCATGCAGCGGACGTGAATACGTTGGGAGCGGTGGTGGAAGGATCGTTGGTTGCTACTGCATCACCGGCGCCAGCCGCGGTTGCCCAAGGCTCGAGCCACTCGAAGTCGTCTTCAAATACCACGGTTCCGGGCTTGAGGCCGCTGCCGCTGCCACCGCCGCCTGCAGGAGCGTCGGTCACTTCGAAGACAGGACCTTCGTCCTCACCGTCGTCGCCGTTGTCGGCAATGCGGCAGGTACCGCCGTTAGGTGCGGCAAGAGGACCCTTGTCGTTGGCCTGTGCATTGGCAACACATCTCATTCTGAACATAGGCTCGCGGCAAGGTGCAGCAAGTGTCCAGACACACTCAACAGCTACATTTGAAGTGGGCTCCTTGAAGTTGTACTGGGCGTTGGTGCCGGATTCGGTCTCCGTAGCAACAGGATACTCATCGGCCGGCTTCCACTCGTTTCCGTCGAAGTACTCGAGCATCCAGTACCTCTGACCGGTTGCGGAAACACGGGTGAGATACTTAATGTGCAGGTTGGTTCCGGCAGGGTACTCATAATTGTCGGTAGCGGAGAACAGCCAGTAGTCGCCGGGCCATGCGCCGGTAACGTAAGGATGTCCGGTACCACCGATGATACGGGAGGCCTTGTTGTTGGTGTCAATGCCGGTCTTGTCTATCTGCCAGTACTCGATCTTGCCGTTTCCTTCAACATTGGAGGGGACATACAGGCCGCCGGTGCCTTCAGCAGCATCGACCTTTCCGGCAGTGCCGCCGAAGAAATCCTGGTATGCGGTCATGGTCGTAGCAGTGAAGCGCCACTTGGCATAGAGAAGTTTCTCCGGTCTGGGGACTACTGCGGGACCGTTGTCCTTCAATTCAGTGGTGAGGATGCCGAACATGTTGGCGCCAAGCAAGCCGCATGAGTAGCCGGTAAGAACCACCTTGTTGCCGTTCAGCTTGGAGATGCTGAGCTCGGCAGGGCAGTCGACCTGCTTTACGGAATAATCGGTATCATTAACTGTGACGATAAGATTGCCGCCGGATACCACGCCGGAAGCAGTTACGTACTCTACGGCGCCGGCCTTGTAGTTGGCAATGACCTCGTTGAGCTTGATCGGTTCGGGGTAGGTGCAGCTGCCGGAAGATTTAACCTTGCATTCATCCACCTGGCTGACCACAGGAACGCCGTTGGCGGTGCCCTTGAGGCCCTTTAAGCTGACCTTGTCACCGACTTTGACATCGTTGGTGCTCTTGGCGTAGATGTTTGTGGTACCGTCGGTTATTACGTATCCGGCAGAAGTGACGGCGGCCACGGTGGCCTCGTCAATAATGAATGCTTTGCCGTCGGCAAGGGCGGCAGCTTTGGACACTGAGACACGCTCTGCGTTGCGGTAGGAGTCACCTTCCTGGGAGACTATGATTATGAGACGGCTGGCAAGGGTGTTGCCGGAGATTATGAGCGTGTCCCTGCGGGGCTCGAGCATACCTTGTCCGTCAACGTTCTCGCTGGCCTTTACGGTTACAGGGAGTACGCCGTTTCCGGTGTCGGGGGTTACGGTAATCCAATCGGGGGCTGTCGTATGCCAGTCACCGTCGGAATAAACAGTAACAACTTGTTCTGCCGGGTTCTTGGCGGCGAACGTCATAATTGAAACATCGCCCAGAACGGCTTTGGCAACGGTCTCCTGAGGTTCCTGCGTACAGGACGCCAGAACCGCGGCGCTTGCTGCAATCAGGGCTGCCGCCTTGAATATGTTGTTAATTCTTTTCATGATCTGTTACCAGTTAGGGTTCTGTTTGAGATTCTCGTTAAGAAGCAGCTCGTTCTCCGGAATAGGGTAGAAGTAATGCTTGCTCTCATCGAAAGAGTGGGTAACGGTCTTCAATGCATCGCGTACGCCTGCAGTAGCATATTTGCCGGTGTTGGGGTCCACGAGGTAGAAGATATCCGTCGAAGGCGATTCGGAGCTGTCGGGGTCGAATATCTTGATAGTAGTGCCCTTTGCGCCGGCATCAGGAGTTCCCACGTAGAAGGTGTACTTGCTGTCGTCGCCAAACTCGTAATAACCGGGGCCGGGGATGTACATGCCGTACATGGGCTGGTTGATACAGTAGCCGGCCTTCCAGCGCATGAGGTCGAAGTAGCGGCCGTAGCCTTCCTGGAAGAGCTCGATGGCACGCTCCCTGCGGATTTCCAGAATAACGCCCTTGTTGGATCCGGTTACATTGGTGAAGCCGGTCTCGGCAGACATCATGTACGGGTCGGGGTTGGCGTTTGCTGCAGCCATGTCCAGATGGGGCATGCCCACGCGGTCGCGGATCTTGTTGATGGAAATGTCAAGGTCGCCCTGGGTAAGAGTACCGAGCTCAGCCTTGGCCTCTGCGTAGGTAAGCAGGACCTCGGCGTACCTGTACACCGGCATGTCGTTGAAGCAGTTGTCGGTGGAATAAGGCTTGGTATCGTACGAAGGGATGTACTTGATGGTCTGATAACCGGTCTGGCAGTATGCGAACTCAGGACCGTCCTTGCTGGTACCGGGCTTCTTCCAGCTGTAGCCGGGAGTGCGGATGGTCTGGGCAAGACGGGGATCGCGGTCGGCCACTTCCTCGGCGAAAGGCATAACGTTCCAGCCGGGTTTGTCGGTGAAACGGCTGCCGTCGGCCATAAGGTACATATCGACCATCTTCTTGGTCATGCCGTAGCGGGCGGAAGTCTGGTTGGTGATGTCACGGCCGCAATCGTGCTTGATCTTGAGATCGCGGTCGAAGTTCACCGCCAGAATAATTTCATCCGTGTTGGCATTGTCCGAATTGAAGAGCGTCAGATAGTCTTTATTGGTAGCACCGGTGCTGAAGAGCTTGTAAGCTCCGGAGTCCATCAGATCCTTTGCTGCCTTCTGGGCCAGATCGAGATAGAAGTTGGCGTCATGTGTGCTGCCGTCGGCCGCAGTGTAGGACGTCTCGAACGGGGCCGGGGAAACATGGTACTTCCTGAAGGTTCCCTCGAAGAGGCAGAACTGCGCCTTGAGCATCATGGCCGTGTATTTGTTGATCCTGTATGCCGTCTGGGGTGCCTTGGCTTTGCCGGGCAGGTTCTCTATAGCATAGTCAACATCCTCGATCATGTGCTGGAGTATGGTCTCGCGGCTGTCGCGGGGGTTGTAGAGGGCCTCGTCGGCGGAGCCGAGCTCGACTTCGTACCATGGCACGTCGCCGAACTTGCGGACCATGTTGGCGTAGAAGTATGCACGCCAGAACTTGACCAGAGCGGTATATTCCACGACGGCGTTCTTGTCGTCGCAGTTGTCGATATTGGCAAGAAGGGTGTTCATCTTGCGGAGGTCGCCCCAGGCGCCGGTTCCGGCACCCCAGCCGCCGCCCGTTGCGGGCACGGTACGGTCGTTTCCGCCGCGGATGAGGTCGGAAGGATTCATCTTCACGAACAGGTCGCTTTCCCTTGCAAACGGCTCCTTGTCGAGCAGGTTGTTGTAGAAGGAATTCGAGAAGAGCTGAAGGTCTTCCGCCGTCTTGAAGTAAGACTCAGGCGTAAGCTGAGACTCGGGTACGAGGGTCAGCAAATCCTCGAAGTTGCAGGAAACCGTCATCAATGATGCGATTGCCAGAAACAATATATGCTTTCTCATACTCATTTCAATTATTTATTCTTGGCAGCCCTGCCGCCGAAAGTGATGTCCAGGCCGATCATGAAGGTCTTCTGCCAAGGATAAGAGGTGTTGTTGAGGTCATCCACGGGGTCGTCGCCACGGTTGAAGCAGCTCTCCGGATCAAGATGTGAGGTGTACTTGGTGATAGGGGACCAGAAAGCGATGTTCTCGCCGGAAGCGTAAATCCTGATCTGCTCGAAACCGATCTTGTTGACCAGTCTCTCGGGGAGGGTGTACCCTATGGTCAAGTTCTTGAAGCGCAGGTAACGGATATTCTGGATGTACCTGTCGTTCACGCGTCCGAGCTCGCCGCCGCCGTTGGAGGCAACGTTGGAACGGGGCCTCGGGAAGTAGGCGTCCTTGTTGTCCTCGGCCCAGCAGTTGTCAAGGAAGTTCTTGGCAAGGAAGGTAGGATAACCGAGGGAGTAGGGACCCCAGAAATCGAAGTTGTAGCGGGCGGGATACCAGTAGTGGTCGCCTGTTCCTTCGAAGAATACGCTCACGTCGAAGCCTGCGTAGGAGAAACCGGTGGTAACGCCGTAATGCAGGCGGGGGAGGGAGTTGCCGAGGTAGATCTTGTCGCCGTGGTCGTCAAGGGTGTTGGCACCGATGCCGATTACGCCGTCCGGTTCGTCGGAGATGACGTTTCCGTTCTCGTCACGGGTGACTTTGCCGCCGAGGTCGGCGTACATAAGGTCGCCGGCTTTCCAGCCTCCGTTGAGGTTGGCGTTGCAGTAGGACTGGTCCACCTTGCTGGTATACTCGGCTGCCTCTGCATCGCTGTCGAAGAGACCGATTACGTGGAAGCCCCAGATCTCACCGAGTTCCATGCCCTCGTAATAGTTGGAGAGGAGCTTGGTTTTGTTGTTGAATTTGGTGATGTTGGAGCGGTATTCGCTGAGGGTAGGCTTCACGAAGTATTCGAAGTTCTGCCCGAAGAGCTTGAAGGAATCCCTCCAGCTGAGCGAGAGTTCATAACCCTTGGTGCGCAGGTCAGCGGCATTCATCTTAGGAGTAGAGGCTCCGTAAACTGAAGGCAGGTCCATACCGTCGGTAAGCATGCCGTCGGTGTCGCGGATGTAGAGCTCTCCGGTGAATTCCAGCTTGTTGCCGAACATTGCCAGGTCCAGACCGAGGTTGGTCTGCTTGGAGACCTCCCAGGTCTTGTCGGAAGCGACGGGGGCGTCCAGGTTGGTGTAACGGGCCATCGTATTGTCTCCGAAGTTGAAAGCGCTGAAGGTCTTGAAGTTGACCAGGCGGATGTAGGAGAAGTTGGCCACGTTCTGGTTACCCAGAGTACCGTAGGATGCACGGAGCTTGAGGTTGTTCACAACGTGCCTGACGGGGGCGAAGAAAGGCTCCTCGCTGATACGCCAGCCCACGGAAACGGAAGGGAAGAAGCCCCACTTGTGACCGCTGGCGAAACGGGAAGAACCGTCGTATCGTGCAGAGGTCTCGAAGAGGTAGCGGCCCTTGTAGTCGTAGTTGATACGTCCGAAGAAACCGGCGGTCCTCCATGCGGACTGGTTGCCTCCGACTTCCGGGGTACGGGTCTCTGTAGAGATGAGGGCAAGGTCGGAGAGTTCGGTGGTAATGAGGTCGTAACCCTTGGCCGCCACTCTCTTGTAATGGTAGTCGTCGTAGTTGTAACCGGCCATTACCTTGAGGTTGTGGGCGTCTCCGAAAGTGTTCTCATAGGTAGCGTAAACGTTCACGGTCTGGCGTACATACTCTTTGACTTCTTCCGTCATGTAGTTGTCGAACGCGCCGCCGTTGTTGTAAACCACGGTTTCGCCGGGATACTGGGAGTATTCGATCAGGTTGCGCCTGTGGGTGTCGTGGTTGTTGTAGGAGCGGTAGCTGTAGTTAGCCTTGAGGGTGAGGCCCTTGAAAGGCGTAACGGTCAGTTCCGTGGTGTTGGCGAGGTCGGTTCTCTTCTCTATGTTGAGGTTGCCGCTGGCATATGCCCAGTGACGTCCGTTACATACGCGGTAGCCGAGGGCGTCCACGAAGTAAAGCCATGTGCCGTCCGGGTTCTTCAGGGGGAAGCAGGCCGGAGCGTGACGGTCGCCGTATGCGAAGGAATCCTGGATGTCGGCGAGGCCGGGGAAGTCGTACTGTCCGACGAAGAAGTTGGTGTTGTTGCTGATGCGGGCCCAGTCGTTGATGCGGGCGTCGATCTTTGCACGAAGGTTGTACTTCTCATAAACGTCGGGGCGGACTTTCACCATACCGTCCTGGCGGTCATACTGGCCGGACAGGTAGTACTTGACAGCCTTGTTGCCGCCGCTTACGCTGACGCTGTGGTTGGTGGTAGGGTGAACGTCGTTGTAGAGCTCGTGCCACCAGTCGGTGTTGGCGTAGTACTTGTACTTGCCGTCCTTGATCACCACCCAGGGGCGGGAAGGATCTTCAGTCTTGTCGTTTACGCGGGCGAGGAGCTCACGCATATCCTCGGCGGTGTAGTTGACGTAATTGGAACCCTTGGTCTCGTACCAGAACTTGTTGATGGTATAAACGGACCAGTAACCGGTGGTTTCCCACTCGGTGGAAGTCGTAGGCATTTCCACGCCCCAGCGGCCGCTGTAGCGTACCGTTGCGGCGTTCTTGTCGGCAGCGCCGCTCTTGGTGGTCACGAGGATCACACCGTAGGCGGCACGTGCTCCGTAAACTGCAGCGGAGGATGCATCCTTGATGACGGAGATTGACTCTACGTCCTGGGGGTTGATGCGGTTGATGCTGCCCTCGATGCCGTCAATGAGCACCAGGGGATCGCCGCCGTTGATGGAGGTATAGCCTCGGATGTTCAGGGAACCGGTAGATCCCGGGTTGCCGCTGGAAGTGCTGACGTTGAGGCCGGGAACCGATCCCTGCAGCATCGTGGTCAGGTTGTGGGCGCTGCGGTTTTCGAGCGCCTTGCTCTCCACTGCCGTGATGGCACCGGTCAGGTTGACCTTTTTCTGTGTGCCGTAACCCACGACAATAGTTTCTTCCAATACCATGTTGTCTTCAGCCATGGTGACGTTCAGCGTGCTCTGGTTGGCACCGAGCTTGATGCTTTGCGTCAGATAACCAAGACTGGAGAAAACCAGGGTAACGTCACGTGAGGGAAGTTGGAGGGTCCAGGATCCGTCCTCGTTCGTCATCGTGCCGTTAGTCGTTCCGTCCAGAACCACGGCAACGCCCGGCACAGGAAGCCCGGCGTCGTCGAGAACCTTTCCGGAAACCGTCCGGTTCTGTGCGGACAAGCCGAAACTGGTCAGCAGCAGAATAGCCGAGGCGGTGAGAATCTTGAAAAATCTCATAACGCTTTTGGTTAGATTAATAGGTTAAAAAATAATTGTGTGTTAGTATGTTAATATTGGTTCTTGTAGTCAGAGAGGTTGAAAGCCTTGGGCCTGTTCATGGTCTCCGTGTACTTGTTGCCGTTGCGGTCGGTCACTGTGACCGTAACGGTGCTGTTGGGGCTGGACGCCTTGGCGGAGAAGAAATGAGGCCACTTGACCGTGCCGAAGCTTACGCCTGAACCGGCTTTGTAACGGGGCGCGGTGTAAGACATGATATGCACCGGGTCGTATGTGTAATCTTTGGTTACGCTGAGTTCCTTGCCGTTCTCGCTGATGCTTACCGACCAGTTGTCGTCGTAATCCCACACGTTGACCAGTATTGAGTTAGTGGGGTAGGCAGACATGGCGGAGGCAAAGGGGGTGAAGTCGCTGTTGTTGCCTCCAGCCTCGGGGGTGACGACTTTCTTGACTTCGTTCATGTCGTATGCGCGGAACTGGTATTTCTCATCGTGGCCGGCAGCTTGGAAGGAGTACTTGAAATCCTTTCCGTTGAACTGCCAGACGCCGTATCCTCCCGGAGTGCCGTCCTGCGATACGTGGATACCTGCAGTAACATGGCCCGTCCACCACCAGCAGGCGCAGATGGCTCCTTCGTTATGCTCGGAGAATTTGTCGTTGTGCTTGCGGTGGAAGAGGTTGTGGGTATGGCCGCTTAAGAAGTTTACGTTGTATCCGGACAGGGAAGAAATGAAATCGGCCATGTTGGCTTCTCCGGCCGAATTGGCGCCGCTCATGTATTTGTCGTTGTAGCTGGCGGCTCCGTTGGGGCGGGATACGGGAGCATGGGATGTGATGAACACGGGGGTGCCTTTGTCTACGAAGGAGAGGTCCTTTGCGAGCCATGCCATCTGCTCGGCGGTGTAGTCAAGCACATATTTGCTCCGGAGGTCGCTGCCGGCTCCCACTTCGTTGTAGTCAATGTTGTCCAGGACTATGAAGTGGGCTTTGCCGAGGTTGAAAGAGTAGAAAGTGGGGGCGATGTCGCGGGTGTAGCGGAACGATTTGTTGTAGTCTCCAACCTCGTTCATGTCGTTGTCATGGTTGCCCATGGTGTGGAAGACAGGCGCATTATGGATGTTGCTGTTCGCGGTCTCCAGATACTGGGGGAAGGTATAGCTGTTGCTGTACCAGTAGAGGTCCCAGGTCATATCGCCGAGGGTGAGGCAGTAGCTCCTGCCGGCTTTGGTTATGGACGAGTTCAGGGTCTTGGCAAGATCGGCAAACTGGGCCAGGTCGCCGTTGCGCTTGGCCAGGTGCATGTCTCCCATCACGAAGAGGGTGAACTTGTCGTTGTCAACCTTGGTGAGCTCGAAGTCTTTGCGCTCAGCTACGTTGGCTCCCTGGGAGAGGGCTGCGTGGAACTGGGGCAGCACTCCCTGGCACGGTACTTCGTAGCCGGAGGGTATGATCACGAATACGTACTGCCACTTTTTCTGGGACTGCAGCTGATAGATTCCGTTGGCGTCGGTCTTGACAATGTCGTTGCCGTCGGATACCAGCACACCGGGCACGCCGTTGCCGTCGCAGGTCACAATGCCGTAGATACTGGTCCCTGGTTCCGGTTCGATTACAAGGGCCTTCAAGATGGTAAGGTCAGTGGCTCCTATGTAGTAGTTGAGTTTGTCGCGCTGGACGTAGATTTTGTAATTGCCGCTTACTATGCCGTCCGTCAGGGCGAATTCCAGACTCTTTCCGTCATTGATGGATACAATAGGGCAGATGTAGTCCTGATTGGCGGCAGACCTCATGATTATCTGGTCGCTGGCTTTAATATTGGTCTTACTGGACAATAAGAAGGTGATATTGGCGCCTTCTTCTATTTCCAGGGCAGATGGTACGGAGATGTAGGTTGTGACAATTTTCTCTTCGTTACCGTTCCCATTGTTTTTCTCCTCGCAGGCAATCATTGTGAAGCAAATGACAGCCAGCATGGCGAGTTTAAGCGAGTGGTTAGTTCTCATTCTTAAATAGTCTTTCCAAATAAATATGTAAAAGTAATACATTTTTTTTGCTTACGCAATATTGTTATTGTCGCCGAAATGTGATATTTTTGTAGGATATTAAACCTAAATATATATGTTTTTGTACTACATATTGGCAGCTATCGCCGGTGCAATCATCGCTTTAGCAATTTATATAGCGGCAAGCCGGGCCGCATCCAAAGGCCGGGCAGCAGCAATCATAGAAAAGGCGGAAATTGAAGGGGAGAACATCAAACAGCAGAAGATCCTTCAGGCAAAAGAAAAATTCATACAGCTCAAGAGCGAGCACGACCAGAAGGTCAACCAGCGCAACAACGAGCTCCGGGACCGCGAGAACAACATCAAGAACCGCGAGAACCAGCTTTCCCAGCAGGCCGCAGAACTTAACAAGCGTCAGCACGATCTGGATTCGCAGCGCGGACAGGTAAACGCCCAGAAAGCAGTGCTCGAGGCAAAGATGGAAGAGGCCGAGCAGCTTCGCGCACAGGCTAACCGCCAGCTTGAGACCATAGCGGGCATGAGCGCCCAGGACGCCAAGAACATGCTCGTTGAGAATATGAAAGCCGAGGCGCGTACTGAAGCCCAGGCCTACATCAACGAGACCATGGACGAGGCCCGCCTGAACGCCGCCAAGGAGGCGAAGCGCATTGTTATCAATACCATACAGCGTACGGCCACGGAGACCGCAATCGAGAATGCCGTTACCACATTCCCCATAGACAACGATGAGGTAAAGGGCCGAATTATCGGACGTGAGGGCCGTAACATCCGTGCCCTGGAGGCCGCTACCGGAGTTGAAATCGTGGTCGACGATACTCCCGACGCCATTCTGATTTCCGCTTTCGATCCCGTCCGCCGCGAGGTCGCCCGTCTCTCCCTGCATCAGCTGGTTATCGACGGCCGAATCCACCCCGCACGTATCGAGGAGGTCGTGGCCAAGGTGAGCAAGCAGCTGGAGGAGGAGATCCTGGAGACCGGTAAGCGTACCTGCATCGACCTGGGTATCCATGGCATGAACCTGGAGCTCGTGCGTATGATCGGCCGTATGAAGTACCGCAGCTCCTATGGCCAGAACCTGCTGCAGCACTCCCGCGAAGTTGCGAATATCTGCGCCATCATGGCTTCCGAGCTGGGCCTGAATCCCAAGCTCGCAAAGCGCGCCGGTCTGCTTCACGATATAGGCAAGGTGTCCGAAGAGGAGCCCGAGCTGCCTCACGCATTGCTCGGCGCCAAGCTGGCGGAGCAGTACAAGGAGCGTCCCGAAATCTGCAACTGTATAGGTGCCCACCACGAGGAGATGGAGATGAACACTATCTATGCGCCTCTGGTGCTGGTGGGTGACGCAATCTCCGGCGCCCGTCCCGGTGCCCGCCGCGAGGTCATCGAATCTTACATCAAGCGCCTCAAGGGCATGGAAGACCTGGCCGCCTCTTACCCCGGCGTCACCAAGTCTTACGCCATCCAGGCAGGCCGCGAGCTCCGCGTAATCGTTGGCGCCGACGAGGTCTCCGACGAGCAGGCCGCCCGCCTCTCCACAGACATCGCCCAGCGCATCCAGGACGAGATGACCTATCCCGGCCAGGTGAAGATTACCGTCATCCGCGAAACCCGCAGCGTCGCGATAGCGAAGTAAGGCATTCGGAGGCCCCTGGCCTTACATTGATTAGAAATCGGGAACAAATCACGTGGTTTTGTTCCCGATTTGTTTGTTTTTGCCATTTCCGGAACAAACACATGCTATTTGTTCCCGGTATTATTCCGAAAAATGACTATCTTGCATCAACAAAAGATTGTTAATGCTACTGAGTCTCCTCTATGTTCTGATTTCCGGCATCGCACTCCCCGTCGGAGGAATCCAGATGCAGTATCTGTGGCGCAACCAGTTGGGCGACGTATATTCCCTTGGTTTGGGCAGTGCCGCCTGCCTCGGCGCAGCGGCCGCTACAATGACGGGGTGGTGCTCACTTACCGTGGGCAGCTTCGTGTGCACGCTGATATGCACTATGGTGTGCTTCTTCGTGACTTTGAGGGTTAACACGCAGAGTCTGATTACCTTCGGCATACTGTTCGGAACATTCATAGGCTCATTGGGAACCATTGTGGTTACAAACGCTCCCACCGGAGACTTGCTCAAACAGTATTATCTCTGGGGAGCTGCGAACTTCCGGCTGGAAGGGGTGACGGCTTGGGACATAGTCTTTTCCTTGTGCCTGTTCGCCATAGGATTGACCGCAGCCCTGCTTGACAGCGGCAAGCTCACGAGGCATTTCAAGGGCGAGATTGAGCTGAGCAGTATCCACAAGGCGCTCAGCCTTCTGGCTATCATGTTCCTGGTAACCAGCGCCGTGAGTATCTGCGGCCCCATAGGATTCATATCCCTGGGCGTGCCCAACTTAAGCCGCATAATGTGCAAGAATGTCGACATCCGTGTGCATTACCTCATCAGTGCCGGCATGGGCACCGCCTTGCTGCTGATCACCTATTTAGTGGTCCAGTACGCCAACTTCGGCATCTACCTGCCCATCAGCGCAACCATGGCCCTGATAGCCCTCCCTCTGATGGTAATACTCTTTGTGAAGAAATAGACGGTTATTGTTATTTCTGCCGGGGAGAACTGAGGTTCTTCATGCCGGGGTAGAGATAGAGGTCTTGCTCGATGCGGCCGCCGGGGAGGCGTACCCAGGTGCGGAAGCCGTCGTCTCCACGTGTGAATTCGAAGACACGTGCGCCGTTGGGCTTGAGATCGTTGTAAACGGTGTCGCAACCGCTGAAACGGCCGTAGATCAGGAAGAAGTTCTGCCACAGCATCACGAAGTCGCTGTTATGGTCATGGCCGGTCACAATGCCTTGAATATCACCTTGTTCGCGCATCGCCAGATACAGGCCCGAGTTGAATTTCGGAGCTGCAGGCTCTTCGCCTATATTGCCCGTCAATACTCGGGACTTGTCTCGCATAGCTTCGCAGTATTCGGGAACGGGAATGTGGAAAAAGGCCAGGGAAGGAACGGGCTTTCCTCCGTTACGTTCCGTAAACCGGCGGCTGGCTGCTCTGTACCATTCAATCTGGTCCGTGTGAACGTATTCCCAACTCTTCATGCCGGCTATTTCCGCGCGGTTGCCGCTGTCGAACAGATAGAACACGCGATCAACTCCGTCGGCGCCGGACAAAGTAAGTATGTCGTTGGAACAGCCGCTGATTCCAAGGTCGTCAGGGGTGTTAACGTTTCCCGGGATGGAACGCAGCACTTTGTACATCTCGGTCCTGCTCAGGTCGAAGTCGCTGTCGTGGTTGCCCATGGCGACGGCAAAAGGGATGTTCCTGTCTACGAGAGGCTGCAAAATGGCCCGTGCAGAAGCCTCGGCCGGCTTTCCGTAAACGATATCTCCTGTATGGATAACAAAATCCGGTTTCTCGGCATCCAGCATCTCGCAGACATTCCGGAGAGCCCGTTCGGAACGCTCGTCGCCAATAACGTAGTGGGTGTCTGTAAGCTGAAGAATCTTGAACTTGCCGTCGCCGCGGTACTTGAGTTTACGGGCAACACGTACGCCCGCATCCGCGTCAGCCGCCGCCCTGGCCTCAGCCTCAGTATTGATTCCGAGCAGGCCGCCCGCCAGGGCTACAGCCGCTGAATCCTTCAAGAAACGTCTCCTGTCCATTACACTACCTCTATTCCGTGCTCTTTGCAGAACCCGAGAATTCCGTCGTAGTTGTCGAACTTGGCGGTGGCCCCGAGCCAGACGCGAACCTTGAATCCTACGGCGACGGCAATGGCATAGATGTTCTTGAGAGTCTCGAACACACAGTATTCGGAAGCAATGCCGCAGACCGTCACTTCGTCGCCTGGTACAAAATAATCCTGTGTATTAGGATTGACATCCGCAAACATTCCGTACTGTTCCACACGCTGTCCCTTGAGCACGAAGCGCATACAGCCTTCGTCCATGCCTTCCAGCAGGCAATCCGGCAGGGCGGCGCCATGTGTGTGGTGTACGCAGTGAGGTGGCCAAGGGCCACCGTTTGTATTAAATGAACAATGGTTTACGCAATGCCAGTCCAGGGTGAAATAAACCAGGTCGTAATCGTGCTTGGCGGCGTTAATTACCGGAATCACATCACCGGCATTCGGAACCGCCAGTGAGCCGTCTATAAAATCGTTCTGCAGGTCAACTGCAACAAGGATCTTTCTCATAATAATACAATTATCCAAGGTAAACCTTCTGCTCCAGCAGCGCCGGCTTCAGGTCAGCGTAATCCAACGAAGAAGGAGAGATGCCGTTCTCGAGGCACAGAGCGGCGGCAACACCGGCGGCCTGGCCAATCGCCATTGCCGGAGGCATCACGCGTATGGCGCCGGCGGCGGGGGAGTCGGCGGATATGCATCGGCCGGCCAGAAGCAGGCCGTCTACGTTCTTCGGCAGCAGGCATCGGTACGGCACGCCGTACATATTCTTCTTGATGGGCATGTAGAGGCCTCCAGCAGGTCCGCCCATCGCTCCGTGGACGTCTATCGAATTGGCGGCCAGCACTATGTTGTCGTCCGGTATCACTCCGTCGATGAGGTCCTGGACCGGCAGCACGAAGTCTCCGTGGACGTGGCGCGACTCCCGTATGCCCATGGTTGCGCCGGTGCCCATTAGGGTGGCGACTTCGCAGCCGGGAACGTATTTGTGGAAGAAGTTCATGAGCTCCTCCACCTGCCTGCGGCCTTCGACCTCCGCGTCGGTGAGGCTCTCGCAGTTGGTGGCGTCAACCCCGTGGATGCGGGTGCAGTTTACGACCCACTGGTCCTTTTCTACTGAACGCCAGATGTTTACCGACTTGCGGGAGAGGTCCCATTCGCCGGCGGCTTCGGCTTCCGCCACCCTCCAGTGCAGGCAGCGGTAGCTCACGCCGTCGACGCGGCGGAACTCCGGAAGATGCGGCACCACCTCGTCAATCAGCCTATAGGTGTCTACATTGTTGATGCGGAAGAAGAGGGACGCCGGCTGCACGCGGCCGCTCTCGGGGTCTCCGAAGACGCACGGGGCGCCGGCATAATAGGCCACGGTGCCGTCTCCGGTGGCGTCTATGACCATCTTCGCCCTTGCCGCTTCGAGCCCGGAAGGGGTCAGCAGCACTGCCCCCTGAATCTTGCGTCCCTTCATGATGGGGGTGACGAAGCTGGCGTGGAAAAGCACCTTCACGCCCGCTTCCGCGCACATACGGTCGTATACTTTCTTGAGGATCTCCGGGTCGAAGGGGGTGCAATGGTCGTGACCCTCGCTTATCCATGCCGTGAATTCCGTGCCCTGACGCACCTTGGAGGGGTGTATGGCGCCTCCTTCGGCAACCAGCCGGTCGACAACCTCCTCGAACAGGCCACGTATGATCATATTATCTCCCGAGGTGTCGTAGCAGGTCATGAAAGGACCCACGAGACCCTTGGTGCCCATTCCTCCGAGGCAGTTGCCGCTGTCGACCAGAAGCACCTTCGCACCTCTGCGGGCGGCGGCTATTGCGGCACAGGTCCCGGAAGGGCCTCCTCCGACCACCAGAAGGTCGGCCTGATATGATTCCTTTATCTCTCCGATCCTGCCGTTGGAGCATGAACTTACGAGGGGGAGGGTGGCTCCGGCTGCTGCCGCAAGCCCTACTGTTCCGAGAAAATGTCTCCTGTCCATTGCAATAGTGTTGAAATACCCTGCAAGTTAGGTATTTTTTAGGATTATTTGACGCTCACCTTGGGAATATCGCTCCATCGCGTAGTATAATGCGGCGACTGGTGCTCCCGGGACATTTTAATATGCCCGTCACCCTGAACCCCGAAGAGAACGTATCCCGGGCCGAAATTCCGGTTTATTTCATCAATCGAGCGTGACAGGCGGGCGTCCTTGTCCTGCTTGCTGTCATCTGCGAAAAGGGAACCGACATGCCCCTCTTCCGGTATAAGTTTGGTTATCACAACGCCCGCTTTCTTGTAGGCGTATCCCTGGCGGAAGAGCTCCCTGGTCGCGGCGACGGCGGCACTTACTATCACGCGGTGGTCGTCGGTGCCGTCCGGGAAGACGGAAAGCTGCGAGCCGAAGGTCTGCGGCGCGTTCTCCTTGAAGCGGTTGGTAAAAGCGAACGCCGCCATCTCCATCGCCAGCGAATGCTGCCCCCGGAGCTTGCCGGCGGCACTCTCCGCGAAGTTGGCGACCTGCTCGCACAGGAGCCCGCAGTCGGTAATCTCATGGGCGAAGCTGCGCGACACGCATATGCTCTGGCGCGGCTCCACAATATTGTCTATTTCGATGCACGGCGTGCCCCGGAGCTCCATCCACGTGCGCCAGCCGGGCAGGGCGAAAAGCTTGCGTACGGAGGCTTCCGGCAGGCGGGTGAACTCCCACGCCGTACGGATCTGCATGCCCTCCAGCTTCTTTGCGCTCCGCCTGCCTATGCCCCAGACGTCTCCGACGGGGAAGCGGCGCAGCACCTTCTCTATATCCTCCGGCCGGTGCATGTAGCAGCCGCCGCGTAGCCTGGGATACTGCTTGCAAAGCTTGGATGCAATTTTGGCCAGGGTCTTGGTAGGAGCGATGCCGACCGATACCGGAATGGCCGTCAGCCTGCGGCACTCGGCGGAGATCTGCTTGGCGTAGGCGTCCGGGTCCGGGATGTTCATGCCCCTCAGGTCCAGGAAAGCTTCGTCTATGGAATACTGCTCCACCGCAGGTGCGAACTGCCGCAGCACCTGGTGGATACGGCCCGACATGTCTCCGTAGAGGGCAAAGTTGGAACTGAAAACGGTGACGCCGGAGCGCTCGATGATGCTGCGTATCTTGAAATAGGGGTCTCCCATCTTGATGCCGAGTGCTTTGGCTTCGTTGCTACGGGCCACTGCGCAGCCGTCGTTGTTGCTGAGCACTATTACGGGCCGCCCGTTGAGCTCCGGGTGAAACACCCGCTCACAGGATACGAAGAAGTTGTTGCAGTCGGCCAGGGCGAACATGCCTATGCCTTTTTAATGATATAAGTGACTACGCCCCAGATGAGGAATTCATCGTCCGGGCCCACCGGGATGGGCTTGTAGCGGGTGTTGTGGGCATTGCAGGGCATAAGAACGGCGCCGTTTGCGTTCAGCTCCACTTTCTTTACCGTGTATTCGCCGTCTATGAAGCATACGGCCTTGCAGCCGTCGTATGGCTCCACGGCACGGTCTACAATAATAATGTCCCCTTCGTCCATGTCGGCGTCCACCATCGACACGCCGTCTATGCGGAAAAAGAAGGTGGAAGCGTTATGGCGTACGAGCAGTTTTACCAGGTCCAGCTTCTCCCGCACGTCTTCGGCGGGGGAGGGGAATCCGGCCTTTATGTTTCCTGCCAGCAAAACCTCTGCAGGGCTGCCATTCTCTATTTTATTAGGTTGCATCTGTTCAGCGTTATCCGGTCAAATATACGAAAAATTGTTGCTATATTTGCGTCCATGGAAGCCAGTAGTAAAAAAATGAATGGATGGCTCGCTGTGAGTCCGTTGTTCGTATTCCTTGCGGTATACCTGGTGTCTTCCATACTCGCGCGTGACTTTTACAAGGTTCCGGTAACGGCGGCTTTCATGGTCGCATCGGTTTATGCGTTGCTCATAACCCCCGGTCCCGGAGCGGAAAGCGGCAGCGTGCACTCCCGCTTCGATGTGGACGGACGCCTGTCTATCTTCTCCCGCGGCGCCGGCGACAGCAACGTGATGCTGATGATATGGATATTCGTATTCGCAGGAGCCTTCGCCGTCACAGCCAAGGACATAGGAGCCATAGACGCCACCGTCCAGTTTACCCTCCACTTATTGCCTCCGCGCTTCCTGTTTGCAGGCCTCTTCCTGGCGGCATGCCTCGTTTCCATGGCCATAGGTACGAGCGTAGGAACCATTGTGGCCCTTGTGCCGGTGGCTACCGGGCTGGCGCAGCAGATAGGCGCCGGGGTGCCGCTGATGACGGCAATAATAGTCGGAGGCGCCTTCTTCGGCGACAACCTGTCGTTCATTTCCGATACCACAGTAGCGGCAACGCGTACCCAGGGCGTGGCGATGAGGGACAAGTTCCGGTCGAACATATTGATAGCCGCACCTGCTGCGCTGATAGTGACGGCAATCTATGTGTTCATGGGCTCGGGCATATCCGCCGACCCCGAGACCGTTCCGGTAGACTGGGTGAAAATGCTCCCGTATTTCCTGGTCATTGGCCTGGCGCTCATCGGCATGAATGTTATTTCGGTGCTGGTAATCGGCCTGCTCGCCAACGGCGTCATAGGCTTCGCTTACGGCTGCTTCGACTGGGTGGGGTGGCTGGAGTCCGCAGGCAGCGGAATAGAAGGGATGGGAGAGCTCATCATAGTTACCCTCCTTGCCGGTGGCATGTTGTCCCTGATCCGCTACAACGGAGGTATGGACTTCATTATCAGCGGCTTGACCAGAAGCATCAAGGGACCCAGGGGAGCATCGCTCAGTATTGCCGCCCTGGTGTGCCTGGTTAATTTCTGCACCGCAAACAATACCATAGCCATTTTGACTGCCGGCCCTCTGGCAAAAGATATTTCCGACAAGTTCAAGCTGAAGCCCAGCCGTACGGCCAGTATACTGGATACCTTCTCCTGCCTGGTGCAGGGCATCATACCATACGGTGCGCAGATGCTTATGGCGTCCGGCCTGGCAGGCGTGTCGGCCGCCGCAATAATGGGGTATCTGTATTATCCTCTTGCGTTGGGAATCGTTGCTTTGATGTTTATACTTTTTAGAAAATATTAGTACTAATGAAAATTGCAATTATCGGAGCGGGAATGATGGGCTCAGCCCTTGCTTTCCCGGCACGCGAAAACGGAAATGAAGTAGCACTTGTGGGTACGCCGCTGGACCGCGAAATAATCGAGACCAGCCGCAGGACCGGACGTCATCCGAAGTTCGAGAGGGATTTCCCGGCAGGTGTGAAATATTATCAGTTCGAAGAATGGCATGAGGCGATCGAAGGCGCCGATTTTGTAATTGGCGGAGTGTCGTCTTTCGGCGTAGACTGGTTCCTGGAGGAGGTCCTGGCCAAGATGGATCCGGCACTTCCCGTGCTTTCCGTTACCAAAGGCTTGATCAATCTGGAAGACGGAACCCTGATATCTTATCCCGACTACTGGCAGAGAGAACTTGCAAAGAAGGGCATCAAACGCACCATCAATGCTATCGGCGGCCCTTGCACCTCGTACGAGCTGGTTTATCACGACCATTCCGAGGTGGCTTTCTGCGGCGAGAACAGTGCCGAAATCCGTATGATGAAAGAGGCAATGAAGACCTCTTATTATCACATTTCCCTTACCAATGATGTGGTGGGACTTGAGAGCGCAGTAGCCCTGAAGAACGGCTACGCTCTGGGCATTGCATTGACTATAGGTCTTGTGAACCGCGCCAATGGCGCAGATGCCGGCCTGCACTACAATTCCCAGGCGGGTGCATTCTATCAGGCAACCAAGGAAATGCGCAAGCTGCTGGCCGTACAGGGTGCCGATGAGGACAGCACCAATATAGGAATAGGGGACCTGTACGTTACCGTTTACGGCGGCCGTACCAGGAAGATAGGTATACTGCTCGGAGAAGGGAAGACTTACGAAGAAGCCCTTGATATCCTGGCGGGCGTTACCCTGGAGAGCCTTGTGGTTTCCCGCCGTGTATATAAGGCCGTTGTCAAGAAAGCAGAACTTGGCCAGCTGAACCTGGCCGATTTCCCCTTGCTCTGCCACGTCGCCGACGTGCTGGACAACGGCAAGGACGCAGAGCTGCCATGGGATGCGTTTACGTTTGACAAGACAGCATAAATAAAAGAGGTCCGGAATTGCTCCGGACCTCTTTTTATGAGAAAAGCCCTACCTGTCGTTGGCCGGGATTCCGCTGACGCTTGTTTCGTCTACGGGAATCTGGTACTGGATGTAAGGATTGGTGTAAGGGATAACCTCGCAAGTCGCGCGGCTCGGATAGCGGCGGTCGATGTCCTTCTTGTTGCGGAGGAGGTCCATAACGCGGAATCCTTCGTAATAGAGTTCCAGGCGGCGCTCGTCCAATACTGCATCTATAACGTCAGGATAGCCGCGGCGGGCCATATTGGCTGATGTCATCTGTGCGTCTCCGGTAAGGCCGGCGCGCGTACGGACTACATTTATGTCTGCCAGTGCCTCTGCAGTCTTTCCCAAGTGGGCATATGCTTCAGCGCGGTTCAGGACCACTTCGCCGTAGCGCAGCATAATCATTGAGGAAGACAGCGGGAAGCTGATGTTAGTCTGATGGCTGAATTTCTCGCAGAACCAGGTAGGATAGCCTCCCTCGCGTATGCTCAGGCCGGTTGTGGTCCAGCTTACGTTGCCGTTGGCGGCTATGGCCGGAGTGGGCATGACATTGCGCACGTAGCAGCGGGTGTGGGCGGCGTCGTTGAGTATATAGCCGGGGAACTCGTCGCTGATCTTGGTGGCGGTATTGTCCGGTATTGCCTTGAGTGCCTTGCCCTGATAAGTGAAGGAATAGCTGCCGTCCCCGTTGTCGGTGATGCTGGAGGTAACGGCTCCTGTAGCTACGTCCACATTGGGCAGGGCGATGGCCTGGGTAAGGCAGTTGTTCACGTCGTCAAGCACGCCCCAGTTGATAGTCAGGCCGGGCTGGGAGTTGTGCAGGCGCACCAGGTCCTTGTAGCGCTTGTCCTGGGGGAAGCGAGTCATCAGGTCGAGCAGGGGATCCGCCACGTAGAGCTCGCCCCAACCGGTAAGCTGGGTGCCGTCGGGGGAGTCGAAGAGGCTGGCCAGGTTGCCCTTGGGAGGCATGTTGGCTATGTCGCTGTCGGTGATGTCGACGCACCAGATGACCTCCTTGGACGAAGGGACGGTGGAATACAGGGTGCTGACTTCCGCTTCCAGATGAGAGCCCGCGTCGGAGCCGAGGAGCTCGTTGCAGACGTCGACACACTTCTGCCACTCTCCCTTGTACAGGTAGAGCCTGGCGAGCAGGGCCTGTGCGGCCTCCTTGGTGGCGTAACCGTTGTCGCCTCTTCTGATGCCGGCGTCCATGAGGCGTATGGCCTCGATGAGGTCGTCCTCGATGGCCTTGTAGCACTCGCCCACGGTGGCCCTTTCGGTCTTGGTGTAGTCGCCCATGCGGAGCACCACGCCGGGGTTGTTCTCCCCGAAGCTGTACGGCTTTGCGAAGAGGTTGCAGAGGGTGAAGTGGAAGAAAGCGCGCAGGAAGTAGTTTTCTCCCTTAAGCTGCTTGTCGGAATCGCTCTCTTCGCCCAGGCCGCTGATATTGGCGTTGGCGGCATAGATCAGCTTGTAGCAGACCACCCACATGTATGCGGAGTTGGCGGAATTGGCGTCGTCCATATAAGTGGCCGCGGTCCAGAAGGGGTCGGTACTGGTGTTGGAGTAGCAGATATTGTCGCTCTTCAGCTCATTCAGCAGGATGTACTGGCGGATGAAGGTGTTGTTCTGGCTGTAGCCGTTGCGGAACGTGGCCATATCCTTCATCATGGCATAGATGCCGTCAGTCGTATAGACGGCGGCTGCCGGGTTGCTTGCCAGCGCGGCGCTGGTTAGGGAGTCGGACTGTACAAAATCAAGATTCACGCATCCTGCGAACAGGAGGGAAAGGATTGTAATTGAAAGTATCTTTTTCATGGCTTAAGCGTATTAGAATTTGAGGTCGACACCCAGGATGAAGGATCTGGGAACGGGATAATTGTTGTTGAACATACCGGCAAGCGACCAGGAAGTACCTTCCAGGCGAACCTCGGGATCGGATCCGGAGAACCGGGTGATGGTGAATACGTTGTCGGCCGTGAAATAGATTCGTCCTCCCTTCACGAAGTTGTTGAACAGGGGCTTGCTGATATTGTAAGCCAGGGTGATATTCTTCAGACGCAGGAAGCTGCCGTCTTCCAGGTAACGGGTAGAGACGCTGTTGCTCTTCTTGTTGCCGTTCTGCTTGGGCAGGGGATGGGTGGCTATGGTGTGCGTGCTCTCGTCGTTCGGATCCCAACGTACCCAGCCGAGTCCGTTGTGGATACTCATCATGTTGTAATCGATGTAGGAACCGTCGGAGTCGATGGTGTTGCGCTCGCAGTTGTACACCTTGTTGCCGTATACGAAGTGGAGGTTGGCGTTCAGGCTCCAGTTCTTCCAGGTGAGGCTGGAAGTAAGGCCTCCTGTGAACTTCGGGGTCGCCGAACCGGCCATGCGGTAATCGGCCTTGCCGTAAGTGTTGGTGGTCTCACGGTTGCCTGTATAAACAGGATAGAGAGTCTTTTCGGTAGATTTCTCGGTAGTAGGATTTCCGTGCTCGTCCAGCTGGTAATACAGGGTCATGCCTTTTTCGTCGGTCTCTTTCTCATATACCCACCACAACGGGTCGCCGTTCTTGGGGTCTACGCCGGCCCATTCGGGCATGTACCAGGTGTAGATGTCGCAGCCTTCAGAAACGATCTGCTCCACCATAGGGGTGCCGAAACCGCGGCGGAAGGCTCCGTTGGGCAGGTACACCACGGTGTTGCGGTTGAGGCCGAAATTCAGTCCCATGTTGAAGCGGAGGTCCTTCTGCTTGATGATGTCGCCGTCCACCGCGAGCTCGATACCCTTGTTGTTGACGGTACCGATGTTGGCGGTGTAGGTGGTGAAGCCTGATGAAGGAGCCTGCGGCACATCCAGAAGCAGGTTCTTATTGTCGGTGCTGTAAAGGTCGAGGGTTACGTTGATGCGGTCCAGCAGGCGCATGTCCACGCCGATGCTGGCCATGTGTGCGGATTCCCAGCCAAGATAGTCGTTCGCCATTCTCTCGGCAACGGCCACCACCTTGTCGTTGTAGGTGTTGCTGGTGGCAAAGGCGTCCTGGTACAGGAACGGCTGGATGTCGGAGTTGCCGGTGACGCCGTATCCGGCACGCAGCTTCAGAAGGTCGAAGGCCTTGACATCTTCCATGAAAGGCTCCTTGCTGATGATCCATGCAGCAGAAACGCCGGGGAAGAAACCGCCGCGCGCCTTGGGGGCGAACTTGTATGTGCGGTCGTAACGGATGGATGCGGTGGCCACGTACTTCTCGTTATAGGAATACTGCGCCTGCGCGAGGACGGCCCATGCGGCGGAGCGGTAGTCGCTACCCCATACGCTGAGACCGGTGGAGCTGACGCTGTTGAGTGCCTGCATTCC
The DNA here is from genome assembly GCA_017554335.1 of Bacteroidales bacterium. GTDB lineage: Bacteria > Bacteroidota > Bacteroidia > Bacteroidales > UBA932 > Cryptobacteroides. The sequence continues at coordinate 30,821 of JAFZIO010000061.1, forward strand.
GGTGGGCATGTTGTTTCCGCCGGCTCCCATGTCCTCAGTGTATCCCCAGCCGACTTCGTAACCTACGATGCTGCTGATGGCGTGAGCGTCATAGTTCTTGTGGAATTTGAGCAGTTCGGTGAGTCCGGCGCTCCAGCCGCGGCCGGAGCCCTGGGACATCTTGCCTATGTTCTTGGCCTCGGTGTTGCTGCGGCTGTCAAGATAGGTCTTGCTGTTCCAGTTGGAGGACCCGAAACGGTTGTTGCTGGTGAAAGTGAGCCAGTCGGTTATGTTCCAGACCAGCTGCACATCGGCAACTATGTCTTCGCCCCAGCTGTTGCTGCTGTTGTAAAGCAGCGAATGGAAGGGGTTGTACTGCTCTTTGCCGTACCATACCAGGCCGGCACCTTCGGGTAGGCCGATAGCAAGGGGGTTGCCGTTCTCGTCGAACGGGTTGTCCCAGGGCATGCCGTTGTATGCCGTTGCGATATCTTTCCAGTCCGTGTAAGATGTGCTGTGGCTGCGGTTGTAGCCCAGGCGCAGGTTCAAGGTTACCTGCTCGCCAATAGGGGAGGAAAGGTTCACGCGTGCCGAATTGCGGTCGAAGGAGGTACCGATGAGGGATCCCTGCTCGTCGTAGTGGTCTATACTTGCATAATAGTTGATACGTCCTGCAATTCCGGAAACGGAAGCGTAGTAATCCTGAACGACCGCTTTCTTGAAGATGTTGCCGTACCAGTCGAAGTCCTGCTCCAGGAGGCTTTCGGGACGCTGGTTCTTGAAGACTGTCTTGCTCATCATCATGCGCTGGGTCTCATAGAGCTCGTAGCTGTCCATGGGATGATAGCGGCCGGACAGGGCCTGCTTGATACCTGCACTGGCCTTGAAATTGACCTCGGTGCGACTGCGGTCCTTGGCGCTCTTGGTTGTGACCACGATAACGCCGCCGGCTGCAGAAGCTCCGTACAAAGCTGTAGCGGAAGCGTCTTTAAGAATGGTAACGCTTTCGATGTCATTGGGGTTGAAGGTGCCGCCGGCTATACCGTCCACCACATAGAGAGGGTCGGCGCTTGCCGCTATGGAACCTGTACCGCGAATGCGGATCTGGGCGGCCTCACCCGGCATTCCGCTGGCGTTCATGACGACGACGCCGGCCGCCTTGCCCTGGATCATGTTGCCAAGGTCCGGGGTGGAATTGTCCAGGAGTTCCTCGCTGCGGAGAGAGACCACGGAGCTGGAGAGCTCGTTTTTCTTCTGGGTGGTGTAACCCATGACGACGATTTCATCCAGGAAATGGACGTCTTCCTTCATGAACACTTCAATCTTGCTCCTTCCGTTAACGGCTTCCACCACATCGGAATAACCCAGCAGATTGAAGGTCAGAGTGGCGTCCTTGCCGGCCTTCACGGAAAAGTTTCCGTCTATGTCGGTAGTGGTGCCGCCGCCAGATGAAACAATAACTCCGACGCCTATGAGGGGTTCACCCGTCGCGGCGTCTTTAACCGAGCCTGTGACGGTGTTCTGCGCAAAGGCCGCAGCCCAAAGCAAGCTCAGCAAAAAGATAAAAATAGTTTTTTTCATAGTGTATTTTGTTTGGGCCAAATTTATGGAAATAAAACGAACAAATTTCAAATCGTGCATAAAAAGGGTTTTGCACGGTTTTGTTCGTTGCTGGTCTGGCAGTCTTGGGTATAAAAAGAAATGAGTTGGTGTCTCACGACAACAACTCATACTAACCACATAATTAATAACACTAAAACTAATAACCAATAGGCTGTGAGGAGAACCCTCATCATTCAACCCAGTGCAAAGGTAATACTTATTTTTTGAATTGCAAATATTTTTGAAAAATTTTTAAGAATTATTTGTCACTTTGTGTTTCAGTGGGTTACGATTTAGCAAAATTTTCAATAAGGGTATTGTTTCACAGCGTTTCATATACGGGCAGGAGCATCTCTGGATAGAATCAGGCAGCAAAATTTGTAATTTCAAATAAATGATGTATCTTTGCAATCCCTCCGGTGCGTTGGCCGAGTGGCTAGGCGCAGGTCTGCAAAACCTGTCACAGTGGTTCGATTCCGCTACGCACCTCCAAAAATGCCCCTGAACGTGCTTCAGGGGCATTTGCTATATAAGAATTGATACTAAGTTGATACTAAACTTTGGCGTAGCAAAAAAATTGGCCCTGTATGCCTTTTGGTGCAAACAGGGCTTTACGAATTACTAACGAGCCAGTCTCTCGACTCTTCGTTTGTGCAAATATAGCAACAATTATCCTAAGTATGGTATACCTTTACGCCAGCTTTCCCTGCACCAGGACATCTCCAGACTTCTCACCGGTGGCGGTGTTGACGTAGAAGTACTTGAAGAAGACCTTGGGAAGACCAGCGGACGGAGCGCCGCACTTGGCGTCGTACTTGGCCTTGATGTCGATGGCCGTGGCGACAGGAGTGTAAGGGTCATCGAAGGCAGCAGCCTTGCTGTAAGCACGGGTGATACCGTTGCTCTGGGGCTCGGAAGCCTGAATGATGAGCTTGAGGTTGGTCACGCTGTCGGGAATGCTCGCAAGGGTGAAGGTCATCGCGGAGCTGGAGATGGCCACGGTTGCTGCTGCAGGAGCGTCCACACCGGACAGGGTAGGAGGAGTGGTGAGCATATTGCCACCGCAATAAACTACCCAGTAGTTCAGGCGGAGGAACAGGTTGGCACCGGAGATCTTACTCTTGGAGCCAAGGACGGACTTGCCCTGGGCTGTGTTGGCCGCAGCATTCCAGGCAAGGATCTGCTCGTTGGTGAGGCCGTGCCAAGCCTGCGAAAGCTGCTTGAAGACGGACTTCACGGAAGACTGGTAGGCGGTGCGGGTTGCGCCACCATAACCACGATTACGGATGTACTTGCGTCCACGGGTCTTGGCCGCGGTTACGCCCTTTGCGGAGCCTGACATCTCGTCGAAGGCGATTGAAGGAGTGTACTTCATGATTTTTTGAGGTTAAGTGAAACAATGAAACGTATAATAGTGTAGACTATCCAAGCTATGAGTAGCCACATTATAATAGAGCCAAGGGCCAGGCAGACACGCTGCCAGAGATTGAGCCTCTTCTCTACTTCTACCCTCTCGGTCTTAACACGGTCGCGGAACACCAGAGAGTCTCTGTAGACAATCTGCTTATCAACCAATACGGGCTGTTTTACAGGCTTTGTAGCAAGAGAGTGAACAAGTACGCCTCCGGAGACTATAGCCTCAGATTTGGCATACTTATTCTCAAGAACGGAGGCAGTGTCGAGGGTAACCACCTTCTCGACTATTACCGGTAGTTCTACAAAAGCAGTATCCGTGACGGTGACAGTTTCCACCCTGACCTCTACCTTGGTACTGTCCGTCTGAACAGGAAGCGGACGGACAGTACTGCAGGCAGACAGCAGAAGGAGGATAATGAGGATTGATATGATGCGATTGATTTTCATTCTTCTGAATCTGATTTATCGGCCTTATGCCTGAGCTCGGCTTCGAACTTTCTGAACTTGATGTCGTATGATGTCTTAACCCCGAGTATTGCACCGCACAAAACCAGCAGCTCACTCACGATGGAGATTGCAGAATTCGCAATCTCTCCAAGTGGCGGAACAAAGAACAGACACACTGCAGCTATGACCACGCCGCTACTGAAGCTCGCAATGGCGATTGCACTTTGCAGATGAGTGAGTTCTTTCTGGTCCAGACGGTGACTCATAGGGCTTAATGTCTTGCTATGAATGCTGTAAAGAACTGACCCGGGTTCTTTGTGCAGCCAACATCATTAACATTGGTGCACGTAATCGTGGCATTGGCCAGATGAACCATAGTCATAGGAGCGCCGTTAGTGTGCCCCATAGACTCCGGATAAACCAGAGGGAAATATGCCTCCACATCATCGAACGTATCGGCAAGGCTGAACTCAATATCGAGAGACCCGTCATTGGCCCAGAACCTATTGAAGCGGACACACAGGAAAACGTAATTGTCCGAGTTGTACCCGTAGGCCTCGTTGTTCTGGATACCATCAGGCAGACCGTAAGGAAGCGGATGCCGGATAATGCCCTTATCGAGAACCCCGCGCTGGCCAGGCAGAGCATAGGCCGAACAGACAAAGATTGTGAGCGGCCCACGGTTATCGAAGGCTGAAATCCTCTCTATGAAGAGACTGTTATCTTTCAGCCAGGAGCGAAGGATAGTGCCCCTGTTCGGAGTAACGCCTGAAGCCATCAGCCAAACATAGGTCTGTGCCGACTTCTTCATAACCAGGTTCTGGAACTTGAATTCGATGACGGTGGCCGCTTGGTACTCAGGGGCAGACAGATCTATGCTGAAGCGTCCTGTGAGAACCGTAAGCGTTGACGACTCATAGGACTTGAAAGTGACCTGCTCTATGCCGATGTTATTTGCTATTGATGTAATCATAATTCCAGTAGATTATTTGATAATAGCGACTCCGAATACCTCCATATGCTTGGCATGGGCACCGTCACGCCTGGAGAATTTGACAGTGTTGTAAGAGCTGCCTATGTAGATATTATGCTCAAGAAGCTGCACCGACCACTGCTGTGAGTCCTTGCCGCGTGCCGGGATATAGCATTGGCCACTGATGAAGTTCTCAGGAACTTCTGTAAAAGAGGCATCGACTCCAGCAAGGTAGCTCAGAAGCTCGAATTCCATGTTCGAAATCATCAGAGCAGATCCAGGAACCTCTTCAACCGAGAGTTTATCGAATCGAGTCTTGGTCGGATCATACTCGATATTATCCATATTGATGATGGTGCGAGGAACGTAGATTTCTCCCTCTATCTGGGACTCATTCTTGCAGAAAGCGGAGATACGCATAGTCTCGCCCACGAAGCCGGTATCTGCATCCAGCCACCACAGCTCAATGAAAACCTTCTCGCCAAGCTCAGGTTTATAGCCAATAGTTGACAGATAGAGGCTGGTGATGTTTGACTCACAACCGTCATCCACAACACCGGGAGCCACGATTACAGTTTTACTCCAGCCAGAGGATATGCCGACTGACTGGCCACCAGACATCTTCACTACCAGCCTGCTTGAATCCTTGGGAGCATTAAGGCCGGCGAATGCAATGACATCCGGGGTTACCCAGAAGTCATCGTAATCCACCTCAGGGACATCGTTGACGTATTCAGGTGCTGTCTGCAGAAGAGGAAGCCCAAGCATCTGCCTGTTCTCATTGATGCGGACGAAAGCATTGTGAGCAGTCATTTCAGCAGGCTTTCCGAAGGTAGAGATACCCTTAAGATGACCAGCCAAGACCCCCCAGGCTTTCATTTGGGAATCGGAGAGTTGCTTATATGCCCGGGAGACCTTGGACAGGTTATTCCTCTTGTCAGCCTGAGATGGCGTGACGACCTTACTTTGTTTGGCTCTTGTGGAGAGTATATTGCGCCCGGAGACGTTGCGGGCTGTAACTTCCTTCGCGGTACCGGCGAAGTCGTTGAATGCTATTGAAGGTTTGGCGATCATATCCTAACGGTCTGTCGCAACCTCCGATTCCACCACAAATATAGTAAATGTTTTTAACTATGCAATATCAATAAGTTAAATTATTCAATCTAAATGAAAGATTTAGCAAGAAAGTGATAGTACTGCACTCTATTATACCAAAGTAATCTGGAAAGAAATCTTTGTGTAATTGCATCGAAGTCCTGTCACAGAATCCAGCAAGAGATACCGGCAATGTACCTGATATGAGTTGAGGTCCAGATTCCAGATTTCATTGTATCCGGGTACAGGTACATCTACTATGCCGTCAGGGGATGAGCAGGGAGCAGAAGAGAGGAAATTCCTCAAATAACCGCTGTTTCGGCCGGCACCCGGCTCAGTAAACTGGAGCTTGGTAAGCAGCCTATATCGAGAGGGCAAGACGTTTTTGTCGAGAAAAACGTGAAACCTCAACACCAAATCATCCGTTCCACTTACCACAAGCGAATGATAATCGGCAGAATAAGCAGGGAAGGGCACAAGTGCAGGAAGTACTGGAACCTTCTCGTCTCCGAGTTGCGCAAAACCATGATATGCAGAAACAAAGAGATTGTATCCGGAGATATGGTGATCCTTCCTGAATGGTGGTCGGTGGCTTGGGACATTCACGGCCAGGGCGTTCCACTCTTCCTGGACCGAGGGTTCGAGTGCCCTCCAGGACAGTAAAGCTCGCTGATGAACAGACAGGTTCTCCAACTGACAGATAGTGCCGGTGAACTCCGGTCTGGATCTGGACTTCCAATAGCAAACACCATCCCGGTGATAGAATGTAATGTCTCCCACAGATGACCAGCAATCCTCAAAAGGCATAGATGGAATGTATTTCGGCATATCTTTATAATCACTTTAGACAACTATTCAAAGATAATCAATATAAGCAAGATACACAAGATAAACCCCTCTCCCAAGGCGCGAAAGGAGAGGGGCTGCAGGACTGCTATGGAAGAACTTACCGAGGGAGGGAGAAGACCATTACAAGTCTTAAACTCAGAGGTAACAAAGAGGGAGCTCAGAAGGAGCAGACAGCGTATAGCGAACATCCTGAAAACAAAGGTACGGCGGCAATGTGATAATAACAATTACCACATTTTCCATAATCACGACCATATAGGCCACAGCGGCGTTAGCCGCTGCTCCGGAGGAATATATTTCCCCTGGTTCCGGTCGCCCGAGCGTGATTTCCGGCGAGAGTCCGCACCGCCGACAGAGCGGACACCAATTATGGTGGGTCTGGTACTCTGAGGCGATGTGCGCCGAAGAGTGCCAGGCGGGCAAGGCCATAGGCCGCGGCAGGCAGTGGACGGTGGGACGTGGGAGCGAGGTAGGACGGAGACTCCACTGCAGGTAGTATGGCCTGACCAGAGGAATATCGTTTCGCCATAAGAACGTGAACGCAGCCCTGCCCGGCGGTAGCCGGAATAGCAGGGCTGCATATATACGAAGTACCGAGGAGCAAGGGCAGGCGAAGCGCTGCCGGAGCGGACGCGGAGCCGGAGATGAGCGTCAGCGAGACGAAGGCGTAGAAGTAGCGGAGGCAGGGCGGAGACAACTGCGCGACCCAGCGCGGGAGCGGAAGGCGTTGGTGCAGGAGCGAAGCGGATGCAGCAACTGCCTGGAGCGGGAGCGCCTAAGGCGGAAGGGGCACGGTGGATGTGGGAGGTGGCTGGTAGCGAGCGGGCACGTCTACTTGCTGATAAGTGATATTCGTGTTTGGTCTTTTGGGGCGGGGGCCCCGAAAGACCGGGGCTTGCGGAGGGTGCGGGAGTACGTAGCACCCAGACGCAAGCCCCTCCTGACGCCGCCCCGACAGGGCACGAAGTACCGTCTCTTAAGAACTGACACTTAGCAACTTAACATAACTTACACGGCTTTTTTGTAACGCCGAGGGGCTTCCTGGTTGGAGCAATGGTAGGCCGTCTACCCCGAGGTGCTTACAAAAAAGTAGTTATGTTATGTTGCGGGGCATCGGGACGCTGTACGCCCAAAGGCCGGCCCTGGCGGATAAATACCCGGGGCGGGCAGGCGGAAGTGACAGGGTGATGCCTGCAGCGCCCTGTGACTGGAGACAAACCGCACCGAGCCGGCAGCTCGTCTGCCGTAATGATTCCAGCTGCGCTTGCGCAGATGACCGCTTCCCTTCTGCCCGCACAGCACTGCGGTGTCAGCCCGAACGAGTGCTCGATAGTGAGGGCCTGCATCGGAACCTCGCAAGCGTCGGCCCTGCGTTTATCCCAAAACATACACACCTTTGATATCAGTAGCGCCGTTGGAGCGTCGGGGCTCATTCTCACGTATAGCAGAACACCTGTCAGCAAAATCTCCGCTTTTCTGATACTTATGTCTATAATATCGCTTCATTATGTTGCGAAAATCGCCACAAACATCCCGAAGAGCACGAAGACCGGCTGGAGCCGGTCTCAGGCATCCGGGGGGCGGATGGCGCGGAGCGCCGAAGGCGCGAGGCGTGGAATAGCCGGGCGGGCGGGGGTCTTCCCCGTTTGACCAACGAGATGCCGGTTGATTACAGATCCGGCGGAGCCGGGCCGCGGAGCGCCCGAGAGTCTGTGACCGGAGCGGCGGAGCCCGGAGGGAACAGTCTCTCAGCGGAGCTGGCAGAGTGGAGGTCTGCTGCCGCGCATTGTGCGGCGCAGGCCGGAAGCAAGCCTTCTGAGAGAAGCTTTAGCGGAGCGAAGAGGGCTTGACCGCTTAGATATCGGCTAATCTCCTCCTGACTGCGTTTCTATCCAAGCTCTTCCAGGCGGCGGGCGTAGAAGAAGGCCTCGGTGTTGACTTTCTTCAGGCGGTTGAGCTTGTTGAAGTTTTGGCTCTCAATGATTTCCGCAGCAAGGGCGGCATCGTCCGCGGGAGTGTAGTGGCGCACTTCGGCTATTCCCAATTGAAGGAGGCGGGCCAGGTAGGCCACCTTGGCGGCATCCCGGACGGCGCGTTCCATAGCGTAGTTCTCGGTAAGGATGAATCCGTTGACGCGGTGGGCTCCGCTGGTGAGCCAGGTGTATTCCTGAGCGTCCAGCGCCCCGTAGAGACAAATGTTCATGGCCGTGTTGTAGGCGTCGGCAAGTACATCGTCTGCAGAAAGCTCATCCAGACCGCGGTAACCGAGTTCGATAGGGACGACCTTGTTGAAGGTCCGGCGGACGATTTCCAGAGTGTCGGTGCGGTCCAGTATGGAGCTGACGTCGAAGAGCTGCTTCATGATCTCCATGGAGAAGGGCTTTTCCCCTTTGAAAAACGGAATGCCCGTGGTGTGCGGGGCGAAGGCCGTGAGTTTGTCGCCCAGCATGTCTTCCAATGACGGGACCTGAACCATGGCCGGTTCACCTTCCGTCTTGAGCAGCGGACTTTGGATGGGAAGGGTGATGACCTTGTTGTACTCTATGTCTTCGTACAGGACATCCAGAAGAATCTCGCCGTTGGTGTAACCGGAGGGATAGGACACCAGATACTGGTAAGAGGCGTGCGTCTTGGGGACCAGGGTACGGGACTGCCGGGAAAACTCCGTGACGCCGGTGAAGCCGTACTCGGCCGCATAGCGCTCCAGATAGTTGCCGATTTGGGTCCCCGGCTTGCAGACGATGTCCACGTCTATGGAGAGCCTGCGGGAAGAGTCCAGATGGAGCATCAGGGCGGTGCCGCCTTTGAATACGAAGGGGCAGCCGGAGCGTACCAGGGATTCCAGCAGGGAGAAAGCCCGGATGGTCTTTTCCAGCAGGGATGCGTCTTTGATGTAGGGGTATTGGGTGCGGAGGGATTCAATCCACTCACGTGTGCGGCTTTCGGGGTTAATCATGGTCTGGCAGGTCTATATTGGCAAGTATTTTCTGTATGGTGTCTAAACTCCTTCTGCGGCGAGCGTAGCGGAGCAAGGCGGAACGGGAAACGGAGCAGCTGCGGAAAGCGTTCTCATAGATGGTGAACACTTCCGAGCCCTGGAGGTAGTCGAATTCCGGATTGACGGCGATATCCACCATGACCTTTTCAGCTATGGGCACCCGCAGCCCGGCAAAAGACTCCAGCGGGGATTCAGTGTAAAGGGGATGAATGACGATGCTGTCCTTTCCGTCTCCATAGATATAGAATTCTTCCTTGGTGGGGTGTGGCAGGACGCTGTACTGCGGGAACATCTCCTTAAGGGCGTCGAAAAACGTGGATTCCAAGTCCCGCTCCACATCCACGACGGTGATGTTCACATTGGGTACGTGCAACATGAACGGTACCACGCAGAAGGAATCCCAGACGCAGAAATCCACCAGCGGATAGCGCTCCTTCAGCGCCCGGCCAATCCCCAGCGCCTCCTCCCTCGGACGCACCAGGAAACGCGGCTTGGTTCCTTCCGGGATGGCGTATTCTCCCCATCCGGTCTTGAGCAAACGTCCCGTGGCAACCATACGACCCAAAATGGCAGAGAGACTGGCATCATTGACAACAGCATCCGAGCGCAATGCCTCCAGCAGATCCTTTTTCTTGAAAGACCCGCCTTGCTGAGCCGCGAAGGATATGATATTTTCCGTTATGGCCATCGTCCAGCATTTTTACATCGCAAAATTATAACAAATATGGCACAAAACAAAGAGTTTGTGCCAGAAATGTTAAAGATTTTTAACTACATGCGTGAAATCAGCAACCATCATAATACTTGACAATAACTTACACTGGTTGATTTAATATTCGACTATCTATATAACTATAGCTTAATGGATTACGTAAATATGATTAATACTATTGCTCACATCACTAATCCTTTATATTAGCTCTATTCCATTTATTATCAGACATTTATATCACAGTAAGTTATTCATGCCATAAATTATTGTCGTTACGGCCGACATTATTGTTCTGCTATTAAACGCTTTTTGTACTTTTGTAATAATAACCATTACTGTATGTTTAGGTTCATTTCAATTATTGTTTTATTCAGTATTCTCTGTTCTTGTGAGAACCGTACTGTCGTTGACGCGCTAAGCGAAGCTAATGAGATGATGAATGAGAAACCAGATAGCGCCCTATTGATTATCCGGCAATTGGACACCAATGCAATTCGAACTTCGAAATGGAAAGCAAGATATGCTCTGACCAAGGCCATAGCTTTAGACAAAAACTATATTGACACCACTGATGCTTCTTTTTTAAAAAGATTCGAAAGGCATTTTTCCCGGCACAGCACCCCGGAAGAAAGGATGAAGTACCATTACTATGTCGGCAGGATTCAATTCAATGCTTTCAACTACTCTGATGCCATTGTATCTTTTATGAATGCGCTTAAGTTTTCTTCAGGGTCAAACGACAACAGGTTTAAAGGTCAAATTTGTGCTGCAATAGGAGATACGTATAATAGAACTTATTGCAATGAGGATAATCTAAAATACAAGAAGCTGGCCCACGAGTATTTTAATGCCTATGGGGATTCTCTTGCCATTGACTATTCCCGTATCAATTTAGCAATAGCAATGCACAACTGCCATGAAGACCGTCTATCGGATAGCCTTTTGCAATTAGTCAATTCTAGCAAACTTGTTGACCGGGCTAAGATTTTAATCGCAGAGAATGAGATACGGAAAGATAGCCCAGATGCAGATAAGGTGATTTCTCTGTTTAACGAAGTGCTTAAGCATGGGCAGGGGCTCTCTGTCAGTCAGTATTATGAGTATTCTTATGCGCTGGCCAGCAAAGGTCTAGAGCAACAATCCTTATCCATTTTGAACAGGTTATCATCCTTGCCGGAATCTACCGAATCTGAATGGTGGAAGTATCGCCATGCCAAACTACATAATACGTCTAATGATGCTCTGAATCATTTTGAACAGTATTCAGAGAAGAGAGATTCAATTGTAAAGGCACAACTCTCCCAATCATTATATAAAACCCTTGGACAGTATTATAATGCCTCTTCTTTAGTTTCTGAAGAGAAAGCACAGAAGGCAAGACTATATACATATTCCTCAATTGTTATCTCTCTACTTCTTCTGTTAATAGCATTTTTAGCCATACAAAGGTACCGCAGTAGACTTATTCAAAGAAATGAACTTCTTATATCTCAGAGAGATGAAGCAGCAAGAATGATAGAGATTCTACAATCCCAGAAAGAGAGTGAACGGATTGATTCCGAGAATCATATTAAAGAACTAAACACCGAAAAGAAGCACCTATCCGAAGCAAATCGTTCTCTTTCAGGTCAATATGAGATACTCCAGCAATCCTACGAGTCACAACTATTGAAACTGCGTGCTGACTTTGCCAACTTGTATCGGTCCCAATTTGAAGAAATAAACAATCTCTTTAACAAAGGGTATGGTGTGGAAAAACTGAGAGAAAGCACACAAAGAGCATATGCACAGAAATATGGCTCAATTATATCAGAGCTATATAACTATCCGTCAAAGCAAAAAGACTTCGAAGAAAGAATCAATCAAAGTTTACACGGCATAATGAATAAGCTTCGCACTGATTTCCCTGAGTTTTCAGAGGAAAAATATAGGCTTGCAAGTTACATTATTGTCGGTTTCGACGCTTGTACGTTGTCTTTTTTATTAAATACTTCCAAAAATAATATTTGGGTAAAGAAGCATCGCTTAGCTCAAACAATACTTTCGAAGAACCTCCCAAATCTCGATTTATATAGAGTATTCTTCAATTTGCGTTAATGAAAGATAGGTTGATTACGAGTTTCTTGTAGCCGTGGCAAATAACTTGTTGATAGCGCATTGAATAGACCTTCATAATGTGCGTCCTCTGATATTCCGTCTTAGACAGATTCAAATCCTAGAGTGAACTTACGTGTTTGTCGATACAGTCGCCAATAACAAACGATTCACCCCGCGAGGATGATTGCCATTTGCGGGGTGAAGTCTACATAATATGCATATAAAGCATAAATTATCTCGCTAATGATGCTAAATGTTCATCTACTGAAAAAGTGAGAGTCGCATTATCTTGCCCAACAACTGCGTCTTCTGGATCCTGTCGCCAGTATTTGTCAAAAATCAAATCATCATTTTTTTCATATAATCCTGAGCGTAGGCGCAGAGTCTTTCCGTCAGAGAATGCTATATCTAATGAATCTAATGAACGAAAATTGATTTTATCCTTTGCGATTCCCCCTTCCAGAAGATCTTCCGAATAACTATAAATCTGGCCAGATGGGAGATCTAGTTTTTTAACTATTGGCGTCACATAATCATAATCTTTAGTATAAACGGTCATTGACACTTTACTACTTAATGCGTTTTTAACAATAACAGTAATTGTAATGACAGGCTGTTTCTCTCCTGTTCCGGATCTTTCTTTACTGCAAGCAGAGAGGAGGATTAAAGTGAATAAAATAAAAGCAATACTAATCCTTTTCATGATTGATAATTATTTAATAAATGGTCTGTTTTTGCAAGATAGAACCGATCTTCATAATTAATACATTGAATTCCAAAAATCGAATGCCGCCACCACATCTAACTCATTAGCGACTCCCGGATTATTTTGAACCAAATTAATTCGCCATTGAGTCCAGGTCGTAGACTGTCGAAGGGCCTCTTCAATTTGACTTGGTGTGTATCCTGAAACATTGTCATAATATGATTTCGAGTATGTATGAAACGATAGAGAGCCATTACTGTCCCAATAGGCGTATAAGTTTGAGGTTTTAGTTCCATAACCATCGGTTAGATCTTGGATAATTCCTGTATATGACATTCGTGCATAATAGTTTACGGTATAGCCTGGATACGAGTCAGATGTGAGAAGCCACTGAACGCCACGAGCGAACGATTCAACTGCTATGTTCTCTGTCTGATAAAAGCTAGTAGAATTATTCCGCCAGTGCGAGGCGTGAGCCAGTTCATGAATTGTAGTTGCAAATATCTCCTCATTTGTTCTCCTTGTGGGCACAGATCCTCCCGTATCTCTATATACTTTAACAATAGGTCTATTACCAAAAATCCAGTAATCTTCATAAGTGAAATAGCCGTAAGCATCTCCGGATTCACAATATGCCCTAATAGCCAGACGAGCCGTATTGTCACTTTCCATTGGCGGACGTCTTAGGCCTTTATTGTCCAAATAGTAATAGACAATAGCCGCCCTATCAATCGATGCCCAGAAACACATCTTATCATCACTGAAGTACTTGTAAATAGGACCATGATAATCATTAAAAGTATAAATGATTTCATCATCATCATCCCCATCACGGATTTCAAAGTCAGTTCGTCTAAAATAAAACTCATACTTAAAGTTATAGAGGAACGTATCAGTCGTTGAAAAATAACCATTGGCATCAGTATTCATGAAACAACTGTGAAGACCGCGAACGGCTCTAACCTTGAAGCCATTAACTCCACGATATGAACTAAAATCGATATCCCAGAATTTCACATATCCGGAAGGCGCAACCGCAGCCTTTGTCAGTGGTACAGAAGTCATTGTTTGACCACATAAGCGATATGACTCTTTCTCAAGTGCCAACCTAAGATTATAAGGGAGAGATTTCTGCCCTCCTTTAGAGTCTGGCGATTCTATATCTGGCGAGTACACATCATATAATACTTCATATGGGCAATTGATTTTTGACAAGTCATATCCTTTGGGTACATATGCCCATTTATATGAGTATCCATTCTTCGTAAAACGCGGGTCTTTAACAATACGCCCATCTGAGATTTCATAATCTTGGGGATAATGATATAGAACCATCTCATCATCTTTGATTGCTTTTATAGCATACAACTCATCCTCATTAGAAGGAGTAAAAGCAATATAAGTATGTGTCGCAATTATATCACTCTCAGAGAAACCGGCTTTAGTTGCTTCAGGCAGATTATTAAACGCGGCTTTTATGTTGTCTATTGAGTATGGATTAGGTGTTTTCTCCCCAATAATTGCATCAGGAACGTTATCCATATATTCTTCATGTTCCTTAATTGAAGCAAAAGACGTATCAAGATTCATAGTATCATTCGGATACGATTCTGTTTTCTGACATCCCACAAAGCAGGCTATCAAGAGTATGAATAGTAGATATCTTTTCATATGTTTATTAAGCGATTGTCTATTATTAAAATTCATTATCTGGTATAATCTTGCATTTAGTAACAAAGAAACGCATTATTTAGAATGAAACACTTGCGTAATAATATATTCCTGATGATAGTCTAACGCTAATTGAGTAACTACCATTTGATGGCAAGAATATGAATGATGGAACAGATCCAATTACAATATTGGCTTCCTCGTTTGCTCCAGTAGTCAAATCATTAATACTTACTACGGCATCAGTTGATATAGAGTAAGATATGAAAGCCAATGCGTTAAGCATGGGGTACAGAAAACAAGTGAAAGGAGCTGAATCTGGAGTACGATAGATATCTCCTGCTTCTCCAGAAATATGGAAAATAATTTCCTCAACCCCGTCAGAAGACGGAATTCTATCATTCCCAGTAGAGGGAGTAAAAGGACACATCGCAAAAGCGATAACCGAGAATAAAACAATAACTTTTTCATTTTGATGTAGATTTAGAATGCTTCAACAAAGGTATTGTTGTAAAGCGTTTAAACCTCGGTATTTCGTATTATGGAACTTACATGCTCTTAAGGGATAAGTGATTGAAAATCAAATAGGATAGAATTTGTTTTGACAAGACAATTCATAAGTATCAGCGCTAATTCATATTTGTAAATATCTGATTATCAAGCAATTATACCCCCCCCCCTGGGGGCGATTATTAGCGGTGTAAGTTTTTTTGTCGTAAACTAAAGAACAAATCCTCATAAAACCAAAGAAAAACACTCTTTAAACCTTACAAACAAGCCTACATAATATGATTGGTTTTATGGTTGATAATCAGTTGTTTATGAGTAATGTGTGATAGTAATGACTTTCCACGCCATAATGAACATTGTGGCGTGGAGCGCTAAGAATCAAAGTGTTAGAAGCTGTAAGTGATTATAGCAAAGAGGCCGTCCAGAAAAGACTATCGCTCCGTCTAATACGCAAAACCTAATAAGTCCAGATGAGCATTCCACATTTCGAAACCAATGGAATCTGTAAATCACTTGGCTAAGAGATAGTCGATTATGCCTTTGACGTGGAGGCTGACGAGGGCGTTACGGCCGAGGGTGGATTCCAGGAAGAGGAGGTCCTGGGGGTTGTCGTGGAAAAGATTCTCACTTAGGGCGCTAGCGCAGAGGGTGTTTTTGAGGAGGGCGAAGTCGGCTTCGAGGTCGGGGTCGCCGTCGGAGTAGTCGCGGCGGAGCTTGTGGCCGGGGAGGTAGAGGGCGGCGGCCTGGTAGAGGCAGGTGGCGAGGCGGTCGCCTGGGGTCTGGCCCCGGGAGGTGTAGCAGGACCAGCCGCGGGCGGTCATCCACTCTTTGCCGTTTCCGGCGGCGTTGGTGTGGATGGAGACCAGGCAGACGTTGTGTTTGCCTAATTTGTTGCACCAGGTGTTGACTCTGTCGGTGCGGGTGCGGAGGGAGACGTCGTAGGGTTCCGGGGTGAGGAGAAGGGCGTCGTAGCCGCGGTACTGGAGGTGTTTGACTACGGCGGAGGCGATTTCGCGGGTGTAGATCCATTCGTAGTAGCGGCGGTCCGGGGAGCATTTGCAGGGGGTGTTGGAGCCGTGGCCGTTGTCGATGAGTATTTTCGTTTCCATCATTTGAGGGTTTGAGGGTTTAAGGGTTTGAGGGTTTTGCGTAGCGGCCGTGGCTTTCGCGGCGGAGGACGCCGGTGGCGGCCCAGGTCTTGAGGTAGCGCTCTGCGGTGGCGTCGGGGATGCCGATGTCGGCGGCGACGGTGAGGGCTTCGGCGGTGGTGAACTGCTCCGGGAGGCGGTTGTACAGGAGCTGCTGGCGGGTGCTGCGCTCGGCGGAGGGCTTTTTGAGGTCTTCGCTGGAGAGTTCGCGCCAGACGCGGAGGGTGTGGCGGAGGAGGACGGCGGCGATGGCCATGGCGGAGCGGTAGTCTTCCTGGTCGCAGACGATGGGGGCCGGGAGTTCGCCGGTGTCCATCAGGCGGAGGGTGGAGAGGATGAGGGCGATGCGGAAGGTGATGAGGCCGAGGCGGCGGACGGAGGGGATGATGTCGTCGCCGAAGAGGCCGGTGTACTGGGTCTGGGCTGCGGCGTACCAGGTGTTGAAGTGCTGCTGCTGGTCCTGGGTGAGGATGAAT
Organism: Bacteroidales bacterium; assembly: GCA_017554335.1. Lineage (GTDB taxonomy): Bacteria > Bacteroidota > Bacteroidia > Bacteroidales > UBA932 > Cryptobacteroides. Next base: position 47,500 of record JAFZIO010000061.1, read on the forward strand.
TCGGTATCGGCCCGGTTGAGAAGGGTTTCGTGGAAGTGGAGGTAGCACTCTCCCAGGGCGTCGAAGACGGTGTCGAGGGTGCCGGGGGCGCTGCGGGCAAAGACGTCGATCCAGACGGGCTGGAAGTCCAGGTAGTAGAAAATGAAGCGGGAGAAGAGGCCGTTTTCGGCGTCGGGGATGAGGGCGGAGATTTGCCGGGGCGTTCCGGAAAGGACGGCGGAGAGGCGAGGCCGCAGGAGCTCGACGAATTCCCGGTCCTTGCGGCGGGTGTAGGATATGGGCTCGTGGTGGAAGGCCTTGCGAAAGCCGTCGGAGTAGTCGCCGAAGTCGGACTTGAAGGCGACGGCAAGGGTGTCGCCCTCGGTCTCGAAGAGGAGGCCGCAGCTGTCGTTGTCGCCCAGGACCTGGTAGAAGGAGGTGGCGCTGGAGTTGGCGGGGATGATGAGGGTTTTCATCTTGGGGAGTTCTGGCACCGGGCAGCGCGGGTCTTTGCGCTTTTTGATGTCGTACTCTATCTTGTCGGCCTGGTAGGCGGCCATTTCTTCGTCGTACTGGTCCCGCAGCTGCTGGTGGATGGGCTGGACGAGGCGCCTGCAGAGGGAGAGGCGGCCTTTGCCGGCGGAGGCCTGGGCGGTGACGTAGAGGAAGAGGTTTGCATAGACGCGGCGGTCGCCATAGACGCCGTAGATGGTGGGGATGACGGCGGAGAGGGTGACGATGGCCCCGAGGATGAGAAGATCTGCATCGGCGTCGGAGATGGCGTGGGCGGCGATGGATTCCAGGAGCTCCGGGAGGTGGCCGCGGAGCTGGGGCGAGAAGGTGGGCAGCGGCTGGGGCTTCGGTGAAACCCTCAAACCCTCATTTCCCTTAAAACCCTCACTTCCCTCATTTGAGGGTTTGCGGTGAGGGAAGCAGATGGGGATGCCGGCGTCGCGGGCTTTCTGGAAGAGGGTCCTGATGGTGATGGCGGCGGTGCCGTGGGCGTGGAGGCAGCGGTCGTACTGGAGGTCGGTCTCTTCCCGGGAGTAGCCAGGATAGAAGGCGGAAAGGCGATGGAAGTAGCTGCGTCCGGCTTCCCCGAGGTGGTGGCTGAGGGCGAAGCCGATGTCGCGCCAGTCGGCGTAGGTGGCGGTGAGGTCCAGCCTGGCCTGCTCAATGCGGCGGGTGAGGATCTCGATGTCGCTGTCTTCGCCGGCGGGGAGCCAGTCGGAGGGTTTGAACTTTTTCTTTGTCATCAGCGGAGTTCTGGGGCTATGTAGGCCTTGGGGTCGTGCGGTAGGAAGCAGGCGCGGGCGACGTCTTTGCCGGAGGAGTCGATGGGGATGCGGTAGGTCTGGCGGATGTAGGCATCGACGGCGCGGAACCAGTTGAGGTGGGTGTCTTCGGCAAGGTCGATGGGGATGACCCATTTGAGGCCGTGGCCACGGGGGCTGCGGAAGAGGAGGAGGGTTTCGAAGGCGGGGTCCTGCAGGAGTGCCTGGAAGGTGTCTTCTACGGCCTGCAGGTGGTCGAAGTCTAGGCAGAGGAGGCCGGAATGTAAGATGAGGCCGCTTTCTCCGCGGGTGGCGAAGAGGCCGGAGAAGGTGCAGAAGTCGAAGCGGCTGCGCTTGAAGGCGGCCTGGGCCTTTTCGTCGGTTAGGGCGCGTAGATGGGCGGTGCGTTCTGCGGCGGCCGGGCCGGTGACGTAGCCGTATGCGTCCCGGAGGGCCCAGGTGGCAGCGGGCCGGGTATTGAGGACCGGGGCGCGGAAGAAGGAGAAGGAGGGGTTGTCCATATCAACGGCGGTGTTTGTCCTTTCTAAGGGAGAGTTTACCGGATTCAAGATCCTGGAGTAACTTTCGTTTGTTGACAAGGGAACTATGCCCGTTCTTTTTGAGCTTGATATTTCCTTGGTTAACGTGTGCGTAGAAAGTGGGCTCACTGCATTTGAGAATCTGGCAGGCCTCTTTGACTTTGATGTACTCATCGGCAGGTGGTTCCGGGTCCTGTTTAATGGCATCTTGTACTGCGGACGTGACAATCGGTTTGAGGATGTCACCGAAGAATTTTGTAATTGCGGGGTCGATTTCCATGGTGTTGCTATTTGTTTTGCAGGGCAATATTACACTTAATTTCTTGAATGTTAATTTGTTGCAAAAAGCAGAAAAAGCAGGATTCAGAATGGGAATCAAGCGTATGGAGCTGTTGAATGAAGCAAGAAAAAGAAGGAAAGATATTCCGGGCTTTATCTGGGATTAGGATAGTCCTTCAAGATGGAAAGGATACCGTGACGATCGTCTCCTTTTGTGGCTATGTCGCTTGAGATTTTGAGCCCGCGATAGGATTTTCCATGGCTGTTAAAGATGAAAGCCCTGTTCATTTCGCTGTCGGTCAGACTGAAATGCCTGGCGAACAGTCCGGCTGCTACTTTGCTTCCGTGCCATTTGAGAGGCAGCGATGGGGTCCGGTGATCTAAGATGAGTCGTTCAAAGAATTCATCATCTGTATCATGTACGTAATAGTTGAGCCGCCTTGCTATGCCGGAGAGTCGTGGCAGGTAAGTGGCGAGAACCGATGACGTGTCCGCAAACTCTTTAAGGATGAGAGCCATATCAGAATCAAGTTCCTGAATGTATTCATGATATGAGAGGATTATTTGTGTGCCTCCATAGAGTCTTTCTGAAGGCACTGGATTGGCTTTGATAATTGCGGTAAGGTCTTCTATTGTGTGCCTAATAGTACGATAACGGGAGATGAATACGGATATTTCGTACCGACGAGCATCATTAATCAGAATCTCCGGCCATAAGTCGATAATACTGTAAAAGCAATCACGCAATTTTGATTGGAACTCTTCTTTTCTGAGGGATATTGTCATAGCATCCTTGATGCCGTCATAGAATAGTGTGGGGCGCGCGCCGTCCTTCTCAATAAAGTTAGCCAAGTTTTGCATGGCGGACTGGACCTCAGTCATTATCAACCGGGTTCTGTAAAGCCATTTGTGGTGATTCATATCTTCAAGAGTTTAGAATGGCACAAAATGACGCAAGACGCCTTTGCGGGGCGTCTTGTAATAGTTCCTTCTCAGTCTAATGGCTGATTAAAGCAAAAGACTCTATCGGAAGTACTCGTATTTATCCGTCAGCTTCTCTACTACTTTGAGATTCTCGGCTTTGATGTATTTCCGAAGGGTTGTAGGAGATGTATGGCCGGTTACTTTCATTATGTCATAGATGTCAATTCCGGCGAGATACATCAAGGTTGCCCCGGTGCGGCGGGCTGTGTGGGTTCGTATAAGATCACAACGCCGGACCTTTGTCTTCTGTGGTGTGCCGCCTTTTGTAGTTTCTATTTCCACCATGTCTGTGATGCCAGCAGCTTCAGCCACCTCCTTGATGTATCGGTTGATTACCTGATCTTCCAAGTGTGGCATTTGGTAGTCATATTTTTCCAGGATGGCTTTCAGCGCACTGTTACAGGGGATGGATACTTTGGCCCCGGTTTTCTGCTGACAAATATTGAGGTATGTGATTTCCTCTTCGCGGATCTCGGATTTGGTTTTGCCTGGATTGTCGGGGTCCGGCACTTCTACAATTACCTTTTTTGTCAGGGTATTGAAATTGTCACGGCTTATATTATTATAATCGGAAACGCGCTGGGCCGTCCATACGCCAACCATAAAAATGTCCCTGGCTTGCTGGTGGCCTATACCGAATTTTGAAAGATCTGCTGCCATCATCTTATCCAGTTCTTCTTTTGTCAGGTAAATGTTGTCTACATCAACCCTAGTACCCTTGAACTTTTTATCTTTCCATTTGTTATTTGTGTGGTGGCCTTCACTTTCCGCGACATAGAGGATATACTTTAACTCCTTTATGCATTTGCCGATTGAGTTCACAGCATATTTCTTATTCTTAAGGTAGGCGGTAAAATCATAGTAGAACTGCATATCTATATCATTGAAGTCGTATGTCTGGCCGGTATCTTCCTGAAAATATTTGAATTGGTTGAGGGCCTGCTTTACGGCTTTGATTGTTGAGGGCGCATAGTTTGTGCCTTTATCGGTCTGTCGTACACCTGAAGTGATTTGGTCCTGGTATAGGTCAACGAATTTATTCAAGGTCATCCGCTTTGCTTCAGCTTCCTTTCTTTTGCGTTCTTCTTCTCGACGGAGAGCTTCTTCTTTTTCTTCTTTCAAGACGATGTCGTCTATTAAGGTGCGTGCCTGCTCCGGAGTGATTTTGACTCCTTGCCTGAGAAGATTATCGACGGCCGCGGTGATCTGAGCGGTTAGAGTTTTAATCCGCATGCCTTCCTCCGTCTTCATATAGATAGTATGAAGCTTTCCCTTGGGAGATGCCGTATATTTGACTATATCGACATCAATGGTTGTTGTGGATAGGATGTTGACGCCCAATTTAGGGCTTTGAATGCGGGCGACTAGAGGAGCGCGGCCTTCCGTTTTGCGGGTGCGAAGAATAAAGCAGACAGACATAAATGAGACATTTTTTGCGTTAGTAATTCGTACCACAAAGATAATAATAAAAAACCTAAGTTGATACTAAGTTGATACTAAACTTTGTTGTCTGCGCTTAATATTAATTAATGTAAGTTTTTAGGAAGATATTAGTAATTAGCTTATTATGGGGACCGCTTGAAATACGTAGTTAAATGTAATAAAGAAAGAAAGGTCCGCTAGGCACCTCCAAAAATGCCTCTGAACGTGCTTCAGAGGCATTTGCTTTTCCAAAAAGTTCCCACATTGTTCCCACATTTAACGAGGTAGGTCCAGACCTGCTACAATCGAGGCAAAACCCTCCTCTTTTCCGCTTCCGGTGCGGGTCATTGTCACTGTGGACGTGATTCCCACATTGGTCCTCTTTTGATTTCCACATATTCTCTCCATTTTGCAGTCAGATTACCAACCTTGACTTGCACTATGAAGATACTCCTCGACAACGGCCACGGCTTTGACACGCCCGGCAAACGGAGCCCCGATGGCCACTTCCGCGAATACGCCTATAACCGATACCTTGCCTTCATAATCCGGGAACGGCTCCTTGCCCTGGGCCTTGACGCCCAGCTCGTAGTTCCCGAGCGCGAAGACATCTCCCTGAAGGAGCGCTGCCGCCGCGTAAACGCCATCTGCAGGCAGCTCGGCAACGATCTGGTAATTCTCCTCTCCATCCACGTTAACGCCGCTGGAAACGGC
>JAFZIO010000062.1 GCA_017554335.1 Bacteroidales bacterium
ACCAAAGCCGAGAACATCATGACCAATACAAGGATTCTTTTCATCGTTTCTGAATTTTTATGCTGCTGCAAAAGTACATCCTTCATCCTGGAATGATGGTTAACGGACTGTTAAGGGAGTGTTAACAAGTGTTAACGGCGTTCCGGAATCCCTTGATTCTTGCTACCTTTGCATCGTGAAGAACAGGAAATCATATCTTCTGATTCTGCTTGCCATCCTTGCCCTGGCGGCCATTGCCGCCTATGAACTCTACTGGATCAAGGGACTTTACAAGACCCGTCGTGAGGCGGCAGAGTCCGAAATCCGGGTTTCCATCACCTGGGCCGAGATGGAGGATCTTACCGCCAGAAGAAAACAGACCTCCGACAGTGTCCTCTTCACAACCCATATATATAGCGGCACCAATGCCAGGATCTCGAAGATTGTCTCCTCAAAGTATGCCGCTCCCGGCGATTCCATCCCCGAGTCCATCACCGTCACCAAGATGGATCAGCCGCTTGACCTGGAACTGTTTGAAACCAATACCGGGAGGACAAATCTGCCGGCAATGGACAGTATTCTTGTGCACCGGCTGGACTCCCTGGGTTATCCGCTCTCGCATCGCCTTGTCTTGGTGGATGGAGAGGAAGTGCTGGATGAAACTACGAGCCCTGGTTATGCTCCATCTTCAAAGGATGACCTTATCCAGATGACCTCCATCGCCAACAAAGGTGCCACCTACGAACTGTATTGCGAACCTCTTTCCAACTCCGTCCTGAAGGGGATGAGAGGCGTTTTGCTGATGTCTTTGGGGATTCTGCTGATCCTGGCACTTGTCTTCTACCTGATGATGCGGGCCCTCCGGAAACAGCGGGAACTGGATGAAATGAAGTCCGACTTCACCAGCAACATGACCCACGAACTCAAGACCCCGATAGCCGTCGCCTACGCAGCGAACGATGCCATGCTGGTCTATGGCCTGGACAAGAATCCCGCCAAGCGCGAAGAGTATCTGAAGGTTACACGGGAATCCTTGGAGAAGCTGAACGGAATGGTTGAGCAGATCCTCTCAATGTCCATGGAGAACCGGGAGCGCCTGGCCCTCCGCATCGAGCGCACAGAATGGCTTCCGCTGCTGGAGTCCGTAGCCGCCCAGACCCGTCTCAGTGCTAGCAAACCCTGTGATATCAAAGTAGAAGTCTCCCCGGAGTCCCTGTCGGCCGATATTGACGCTGCTCTGATGTCCAGTGTGCTGGCCACCATCCTGGATAATGCTGTCAAGTATTCTATCGATCATGCAGACATCCGGATTGCTGCAGAGGAGAAAGATGGCCGCACCATCATCTCGGTCAGTGACAACGGCATCGGCATCTCTCCCGATAAGCAGTCCCATATCTTCGAGAAATTCTACCGCGTCCCCACCGGCAATGTCCATGATGTCAAAGGGTATGGCATCGGCCTCTTCTTTGCCAAGACCATTGTCGAGAAACACGGCGGACGCATCTCCGTCCACAGCGAACCCGGCAAGGGCAGCACATTCACCATTGAGTTATGAGCCACCGCGTACTGTTAGTAGAAGACGAACTCAGCCTGGCCAGCATCGTGAGGGATGCCCTGGAGACCCAGGACTTTGAGGTGACGATTGCTTCCGATGGCGCTGAAGGCCTGCACCGGTACTTCGACCTCCGCCCGGACATCCTCGTAGTGGACGTGATGATGCCCAAGATGTCCGGCTTCGAAATGGTGAAATCCATCCGCCAGAGCGATCAGCAGACGCCCATCCTCTTCTTGACCGCCAAGACAACGGTCGATGACGTTGTCACCGGCTTCAACCTGGGAGCCAACGACTATCTCAAGAAGCCCTTCGCCATACCAGAACTTGTTGTTCGGATGAAAGCCCTGCTGGGTCGCAAAACCGGGCAGGCCAAAGGAACCACCGTATTCACCATCGGAGAATTCCGGTTCAACCCGGAAACAGCGCAACTTCAGCACAGCATCTCCGGAGAAGCCTCCATCCTGCCGCGCCGGGAAGCCGATATCCTTCAGCGCCTTTGCCAGCATCAGGGTGAAATCGTCCCCACCCAAAACATTCTTCTGGACCTCTGGGGCGATGACGACTTCTTCAACGCCCGCAGCCTCCAGGTCCTCATCACCCGCCTCCGTGGCCACCTCTCCCGCGACCCGCGCATCCACATCATCAACGTCCGCGGAACAGGCTACAAATTGATAGTGGAATAATCTCAGAAATTCAGGCGATACACCCTCACGTCCATCGCCTTCCCACCCTTCACGACAGATCCGGTCATCGTCTCCTCCAGCCGGAATCCATTCTTCTCCAGCACCCGGGCCGAAGCCACATTCTCCGGAAACACCCGGCCGATAATCTGCTCCAGCGCCAGTTCCTGGAAAGCAATCTCGCAGATTTGTCGGACTGCCTCCGTGCCGATGCCCTGGGACCAGAATGAAGTAAGAATCATATAGCCAATCTCGCCGATGGCCTTGCCGCCGTCATCCTTCCGCTCCACTGAGATGCTGCCAACCAGTTGCCCATCAACCAAGATGGAACGCCAAACACCTTCCTTGCCCTCATTCCCGGCCACCATCCCCAGCCACCAGTCAGCATCAGCTTCCGTATATGGATTCGGCAGCCGGTCCGACAGGAACGTCCTGTCCACGGCATTGCACAGCGCCATCAGCGCTTCCTTGTCAGCGGACGCCCATTTATGAAGTGTAATGGTCAATACTGTTGAATTGAATATTCTTTGAATTGCTATGAATTCTACCTGAAAATTAGCTGGAACACCGTCTGATTCACATCGCTCCGGAGCAAATTGATGGTGCCATTATGCTGCCGCATAATCTGTCTGGCCAGTGAAAGGCCAATGCCCGATCCTTCCTTCTTGGTAGTATAGAAAGGCACAAAGATTTGCTCCTGTGCAGAGACAGGAATAGGCGCACCATCATTGGCAACCTGAATGATGACGTCATCCTCTTTGCCCATCCTGGCCGATATGTCGATGTGCTTCGCCCCGGCCTGCAGGGCATTCTTGATCAGGTTGATGAGGATCTGCGAGATTTGCCCCTCATCGGCGTAAATCATCAGGTCCGGCTCTTCGGGTCGATAGACGCAGGTCGCGCCGCAGGAGGCGGCATACTCGCTGTTCAGCGAT
>JAFZIO010000003.1 GCA_017554335.1 Bacteroidales bacterium
GCCAAGGATTACCTGAAGGCCGGTCTGGGCGTTGCCCTGGCCAGCGACTACAACCCCGGCTCCTCCCCCTGCGGGGACATGCGCTTCGTGATGGCCCAGGGCTGCATCAAGATGCGCCTGACACCCGTAGAGGCCTTCAACGCCATCACCCTCAACAGCGCCTACGCCATGGGCCTTTCCCGGGATCTGGGTTCCGTCACTGTGGACAAAAAAGCCGCCCTCATCCTCACCCACCCCGGCTGGGACCTTACCAAAATCGCCTACCACTACCAAACCCCGTATATCCGGGAAGTCCTCTTCTAGCCCAAGCAGCCAGGCAAGCACCAAGGAGGATGCCATGAAAGTTGTCTCATATCTCTCAGGCTCCATAGAAACAAAGTGGGAGAAGCCGCCTTAGAAGAACTTCTCGGCAGGTGAAACTCTTTTACAATCTCCAGCAGGAGGTGTAACGCTTATACCATTAACCTCTTGTGAAGAAGCTCAACGTATGCAGTCTTGAGTTCATCGGAAAGGAATGAGCGCTGAATCTCTTCCTCAAACTTGGGAAGGAGATCCACATACTTCTTCTTCACGCGGTCGAAGACGATTTCAGGAACGCCACAAGTTCGATATGCAGCCTTAAAGTCAGCATCTTTCATCCGCTTCTTTTTTCCATTGAGATTGAGCGCCAGTTCTTCGTCATCGGCAGGATTGCTCAATACGGCGTTCAACAAGTCATAGGCCGGAGTGAGGACAGGTTCGTCCGTAGGAGAATACAAGGAGAAGTTCTTCAGGTGCATATCATTGTTTCCCGTCAGCCAGGAGAAATACACCAGCTCCAGAAAATCCACCATATCCAACTGTGCATTGGTCGAATACTTCCGGATGGCCTTGCCTACCTGCTCGTAGGAACTCTTGTACTTATTCTCAGTCTGGCGCTCGGTAAGCTGGCACATATCCTCCATAGCAATCTTCTCTCCATCGGCTTTCCGGTCGATTCGCTTGGTCAGGTAGCCGATGCTGCCGTCTTTCATCCGGATGAGCGTATGGGGAACGATCTTGAGCTTTGCGATTTCGGCCAGGTGCATAGTGAGATCCTCGTTTTCGGGCAGCATCGCAAACCGTTCCGTCTGGGGCTTGAAGATATAATCCCCCCAAAGGCCCACGATGGTGAGTTTCTGGGAATCCTTATGCTTATCCAGATTCAACGACAGTTTGGGCTGGACGCCGGTCAGGGTGGTCTGCGACTGGATTACCTGGGCGGCCAGTTCATCCATCTGCGCACGAGTATAATCCAATGAAGGAGCAGAGGCAGTCCCGAAGAACTTCCGGCAACATCCCTTGTGGAAATCGACCTCTCCCGGGCCGAGTTCCTTATAGCAATACAAACACTTACTCATCACCGTCCTCCTTTATGGGAATCACACTTACTGCGCCAATGCAGTCCTTGCAGCACAGAAGCAGCAAAGCGAAGCGGTCCAACTCGCTGATATCCGTATTGCGCAGGGCCACGTCCAAAAGCCAACCTTCTGGAATTAGGCCGTCAAAGAATGGAAATAGTACCGGAGACTTGTAGGGCTTCTCCGACAATGGAAGTGTCAGACTGACGGGCTTGGAGGCCGCATCAGCAAGATACTCCTTGTCATACTGGAACTCATAGCCCTCATCCGTTTCTTCCAGGATTCCGGCTGTCTTCCCTTTGTATTGAATCAATGCCTTACTCATTTCACCTTCTTTTGAGGAACCAGTTCGTATCCGAACAAATCAAACACCTGGGCAACCTTGTCGAGGCGGACTGTGGCCTTGCCCTGCTCCAGCTCGCGGACAAAGTTCAGGCCTACGCCGGACTTCATCGCGAGGTCCACCTGCGTCAGATTGTGCTCCTTCCGCAGGGATTTCAATGTCGAAGATATGACGTTACTATTCATAATTACATTCGTTCGGATGCAAATATACGAAATAATTCTCAAATTACATCACATCGAATGTAATTATTAGAAAAAAGTGCCAATTACATCCGAAAGGATATAATTCTCTATCTAAAAACAAGCTGGAACACCGTCTGGTTTACATCACTTCGCACCAGGTCGATAGTGCCATTATGCTGCCGCATAATCTGTCTGGCCAACGAAAGGCCAATGCCCGATCCTTCCTTCTTGGTGGTGTAGAACGGCACGAATATCTGCTCCTTGGCGGAAACGGGAATAGGCGCACCGTCATTGGCCACCTGAACGATAACCTCATCCTCCTTGCCCATCCGGGCCGAGATGTCGATGTGCTTCGCGCCAGCCTGCAGGGCATTCTTGATCAGGTTGATGAGGATCTGCGAGATTTGCCCCTCATCGGCGTAAATCATCAGGTCCGGTTCCTCGGGCCGATAGGCGCAGGTCGCGCCGCAAGACGCTGCGTATTCGCTGTTCAGAGATATGACCTGGTCCATCAACTCCTGCAGATCCACAGCCTTTCGCAGAGGCCTGGCCACACCGGAAAGCTGGCGATAGGTCTCCACGAACTTGATGAGATTCTTGGAAGAATCGCTGATGGTATCCAGTCCCGACTTCACGTCCAACTCGCTGTGGCCATTTTCATCCATCGACTTCGACAGGGCATCGGACAAAGAGGCAATGGGCGATACCGTATTCATGATTTCATGCGTGAGCACGCGGATCAGCTTCGTCCAAGAATCCTGCTCATGAGCTTGACGCTGCTTCTCAAAGATGGTCCGGATACGGTTGAGAGTCCGGTTGAACTTGTTCTTGTCCTGGAAGCGGAAGTTCAGCTCGCCGTCCTCCAAGGCATCCATCATATAGGCCACCTTCTTGATGTCCTTCTGGCGGGTACGGATGGTGGCAATCACCGCCACGATGATAGCGACGATGACACATGCTCCCACGATATGCCAGATGGTGAAGGTCATAGCCCGTATTTCTTCATTTTGGCGTACAAGGTGGGCCGACTGATGCCCAGCATCTTCGCTGCAGCAGAGATGTTGCCATTGCTCCTCAGGACAGCCTCGCGGACCAGTCTTTCTTCCTCCGCATCGCTGACTTCCTTCAGCGTTCCGGCGGCAGGAACCCCGGCCTTCGCCTGCTCCAGCTGGATATCCTTCGCTGTGAGCGTGGTCCCTTCAGAAAGGATCACCGCCTTCTCAATGCAGTTCTGCAGCTCACGGATATTGCCACTCCAGCGGCCGCCCTCCAGCACCGCCTTTGCCGAATCATCCAGCCCTGTCAGTGGCCGATGATACTTCTCGGCAAACTGGCCGATGAAGCGTTCCGCCAGCGGCACAATGTCTTCCCGGCGCTCCCGAAGTGCAGGCAACGCTATATGGACTGTATTGATACGATAGTAAAGATCCTCCCTGAACCGACCTTCCCTCACCAGTTGTTCAAGGTCCATATTGGTAGCGCAAATCAGGCGGATATTCACTGGGATGGCCTGAGAACCACCCACCCGCACAACACTCCGGCTTTGAATCACCCTCAGGAGCTTGGCCTGCAGATGCAGCGGAATATTGCCGATTTCATCCAGGAACAGCGTGCCGCCATCGGCCTGCTCGAACTTGCCAACATGATCAGTATGCGCATCCGTGAATGCGCCCTTGACGTGGCCAAACAGTTCACTCTCAAACAGAGTCTCGGTAATGGCCCCGGCGTCCACCGCCACCATCGGCTTCTCACTCCGGAGGCTTCTGGCGTGAATCTCCCGGGCCAGCACGTCCTTGCCGGTACCGTTCTCGCCGGTAATGAGCACCGTGGCATCCGTGGGGGCAATCTTATCGACGGTCTTCTGGATCACAGCCATAGCACGTGAAGAACCCCAATACATCGTCGCTGCTTTATCCTCCTCCTTCTTAGCATCCCTGCCCATCGCTTTTCGCGCCTTATCCCGGGCGGCAATGAGCGTAGCCACCAGCTTCTCATTATCCCACGGCTTCACGATGAAGTCAAATGCACCACGTTTCATCCCTTCAACGGCCAGGGCAATATCGGCATAAGCCGTGAAGAGGACCACTTCCACCTCCGGCATCATCTGCTTGATCTCCCCAGCCCAATAGAGCCCTTCGTTACCGGTATTGATATCCGTGTTGAAGTTCATATCCAGCAGCACTACGTCCGGCCGGAAGCGCTCAAGCGTGCTAATAAGCGTCACCGGCGAAGGCAATGTCTCTACTTCCGCAAAATGCATCGGAAGCAATATCTTCAACGCCTGGCGAATCCCGGCGTTATCATCGACAATCAGTATTTTGCCTTTCTTTGAAGCCATAATTGAATCCAAATTTACACATTTTCTCCTGCACACGCAAACACAACTCCCGTGCTAATAAGCGTATATGGCTAACGATCAGGCAATTAGACGTTAGATAAAGGTCGTATAAGTGTAAAGATAACCAACACTATGTCAGTGGTTCAAATAGTGGGGATGAATGCAGTTAATCGAGATTCCGGCTGTCGGTGAGACCGGTCTCCCAGACGAGGTCCATCTTCTCGCCCGTTTCTATGTCGACCAGATGGACGGTGCGGATGTTGTACAGGTCGTCGGGCCAGCCGGTGTCGAGGTTGATCGTCAGCGAGGAGACTTCC
>JAFZIO010000004.1 GCA_017554335.1 Bacteroidales bacterium
CATTTTGAGATGATCTATCTTGTCTGCGTTATGACTATGCAAGATGGCCCTTCTTTGAGTCATGGTCATTTTTACGGCCTCTTGTTCATATCTGAGCCTGGCGTCCGGATTGAAAAAGAAGCGGCCCGCACCCCATCTGTATGTGAACGGGGTTTCGTCAGGATTCGCCAGAAAGCCGTTCCGATTGCTGTAGCTGATCACGTTCTTCACGTCCTGAGCAGTTTCCAATACCCTTAACTTGCATTCAAAGCCCGATAAGTCAGTGGCACGATTAATAGATCTAAGCCATTTGCCAAGATGACTTTTATACAATGCGAAAAAATCTCTGGCATCCTTCTCTGTGCCGTGTAACATAACATGCAAATGGTTGTCCATCAATTCAAAAGTCAGGATAGCAATGCCTGGTGACAATGCGGCAGATAGGGCGAAAATATTCATCGCCATCTTAAAGTCGGATTCGCAAGTGAGGATAATCTGCTGATTATCCGGTGTCCAAAGATGATAGAAGTTTTTCATATGTCAAGGTGTGGCCCTTTAGTGAGTCACTGGCCGCAATATAATCATTATTCCCGTTAATGCTGACAGGTAATCGCTCGAAAGTTGTCGGATTTGAATAAATACTGACGATTCTGACAAAAAAACGCTCAAAATCTGTCAGAACGGATGAAAAACTGCCGTTGCTGACAGAAAAACGTGAAAAACCTGTCAGAAACAGAGAATAAATGCCGTCGCTGACAGGAAAACCGGCGAAAGCTGTCAGGCGCGACGAAAAAGAGCCGTTGCTGACAGGAAAACCGGCGAAAGCTGTCAGGGTGGAGGTACCGCCGCCGGAGATGGTGCCGCCGCTGGAGATGGTACCGCCGCAGGAGAAGGTGCCGCTACCGGAGATGGTGCCGCCGCCGGAGATGGTACTGCCGCCGGAGATGGTGCCGCCGCCGGAATATGCGACGTCCGGCGGCTACGGCTCGCCGCTGCGGGGAGCTCGCCTCAAGGGCTCTCCTTGCGGCGGCCGTCACCAAGCCACCCCCTCCCCAGCCATACAAAAACAGCCCGGCCCGGCCATACAAAAATACAGCCCTCCCCGGCCACAAAAAATCAGCCGGCCCGGAGGGGTCGGCTGAATAATCGTGATAAAGGCAAATTATTCTGCCACGACGACGACCTTCACGGTTGCGAAGACGCCCTTGTAGCACTTAACCTTTGCCTCGAACTCGCCAAGCTCCTTGATCTCGGGAACCTCGACGTTCTTCTTGTCAACCTCGAAGCCTTTCTCGACCAGAGCGCTGGCAACCTGGGCTGCGGTGACGGCGCCGTAGAGCTTGCCGCTCTCGCCGACCTTCACTGCCACCTGTACGGGCTCTGCTGCAAGCTTTGCAGCCTTGGCCTCGGCCTCAGCGATGTTCTTTGCTTCTTTGTGGGCGCGCTGGCGCACGGTCTCCTCGTGCTGCTTGAGAGCTGCAGGAGTGCCGATGGCTGCGAATCCCTGGGGGACCAGATAATTGAGAGCGTAACCGGTCTTTACTTCGACCACCTCACCGGCATCGCCGAGATTGGCCACATCTTTCTTAAGTATAATCTTCATAACGCTTCAATTATTTAAGGAGGTCAGTAACATAAGGAAGCAGAGCAAGGGAACGGGCACGCTTGATGGCTTGGGCGACCTTGCGCTGGAACTTGAGGGAAGTACCGGTGATGCGGCGGGGGAGAATCTTACCCTGCTCGTTGAGGAACTTCTTCAGGAACTCGGGATCCTTGTAATCTACGTACTTGATGCCGGCCTTCTTGAAGCGGCAGTACTTCTTCTTGCGAACCTCTACGGTAGGAGGGTTCAGATAACGGATTTCGTTGTTTTCGATAGCTGCCATGACTTATTCCTCCACATTTTCGGGTTCAACTTCGGCCTCGACTGCTGCGACGGGCTCTTCAGCCTTGGGGGCAGCTGCCTTGCCGGCGCGCACCTGACGACGGTGCTCGGCATATGCGATGGAGTTCTTGTCCAGGGCCACGGTGAGGAAGCGAATGATACGCTCGTCACGGTGATACTGGGTCTCGAGAACATTGACGAACTGAGGGTCCGCCTTGAATTCAATCAGGTAATAAAAACCTGAGGTCTTGTGCTGGATCGGGTACGCGAGCTGCTTGAGCCCCCAATCCTCTTCGTACACGACTTCTCCGCCGTTGGCTTTGATAAGATCGGTGTACTTGGCAACCGCTTCCTTCATCTGGGTCTCAGACAAAACGGGAGTTGCAATGAAAACGGTTTCGTACTGTTTGATCATAATGTTTTGTTAATATAAATTTTACGTCCCCCAAAAAGGGGACGCAAAGATAGATAATCTTTTGATAAATACAAAATAATATTAACGCCTGGGATGATGTTCCAGGACCTCCCGCTGCCAGGTGCGCGAGTCGATGTGGGTGTAAATCTCCGTCGTCAGTATGCTCTCGTGCCCCAGCATTTCCTGCACCACACGCAGGTCGGCGCCGTTTTCTACCAGGTGCGTGGCGAAGGAATGGCGGAAGGTGTGGGGGGAGATATCCTTGTGCACGCCGGCAAGCATCGCCCTGTCTTTCACCATGTTGAACACCGATATACGGCTGAGCGGCCGCCCCCTCAGGTTCAAAAAAGCGAAGTCGGAGAACTCCGGGGCGGCAGGAGCGGGACGCACCTCCAGCCAGGCGGCAAGCGCCTCCAGGGCCGGCGTACCGATGGGCACGAGCCGTTCTTTGTCGCCCTTGCCGACGATGCGGACGAAGCCTTCCTTGGCGTAGACGTGCGAGATCAGCAGCCCGCAGACCTCCGACACCCGCAGCCCGCAGCCGTACAGCACTTCGAGGATGGCGCGGTCGCGCAGGTCGCCCGGCTTGACGGAGGGCACCGATTCGATTATCGCCGTCACCTCTTCGACCGACAGCACCTCCGGCAGGTAACGGCCGAGCTTGGGTGCTTCCAGCATGTCGCAGGGATTGTCTTTCCGCTCGCCCTCCAGGATCAGGAAGTCGAAGTAGGAACGTAAGGCGCTGAGAACGTGGGCCTGGCTGCGTTTGGAGAGCCCCTTCGAGCGGGAGCGCACGTACGCATCGACATCGTCGGAAGTGCACTCCGCCGGGTTACCGCCAAGGAATTCCCGGAAAGCGGCCGCCTCCGCGCCGTAGGACGCTACGGTGTTGGGGGAGAGCTGGCGCTCTATGGAAAGATGATAAGAATACGGGTCCACGTAACAAAAATAGCAAAAAAGTTCGTATATTTGCCCAATTATGTTGAAGACGTTGACGCGGTGCATATTTCTTGCCCTTTCGGCTTGTCTCCTTCTTGCATGTAACGGAACGGAGCCGGAAGTCGTGCCCAACCGCCGGGTCTTCCTTATGTACTGCGCTGCATTCAGCAATCTTTCTTCACATATAGCGGAGGACGAAAATGACCTTTGCGGCGGTGCAATCCCTGCTGCAGGCAGCGCCGACGTGTTGCTGGTGTATTCCCACCATCTTGACCCACGCGGAGATTATTCCATTCCAACCAATCCTGTGCTCTTCCGTGTGTACAAGGATCTGCAGGGAAGACAGCGCAGGGATACGCTTACCGTCTATCCCAGTAATGACATAAGCTCTTCCCCGGAAGTCTTGCACAAGGTGCTCTGCGAGGTTCAGGACAAGTTCCCCGCAAGCAGTTACGGGCTGTTGTTTACATCCCATGCAACCGGCTGGCTTCCGGTAGGATTCAACGAATCATATTCAGACTACGACATCTGGGGAAAGATGATGCTGAGAGCCGCCGGTTCGCAGAATTACAGGTTCCCGGAGAAGGTGGATTACCCCCTCACCAAATGTTTGGGGATCGAATATGGCGTGGGCTCCGGAATCGATACCCGCGAACTTGCGGATGCGATTCCCATGAAGCTTGACTTCTTCCTCATGGACGCCTGCCTCATGGGATGCGTAGAGATAGCCTACGAGATTAAGGACAAGTGCAAGTATCTGGTATTCTCGCCCACGGAGATACTCAGCAACGGTTTCATGTACAATACCATGGCCGGTCATCTCATGAATACGGCAACTCCTGATCTGGAGCGCATCTGCGAGGAGTATTACGAGTTCTATAATGCCCAGTCCGGCGTATACAAGTCCGCAACCATCACAATGATCGACTGCTCCAAGATAGACGCCCTTGCGCAGGTGTGCAAAGATATTGTCTCATCTCACCGCGACGGACTTGATGCCATAGACCGCAATGCGGTGCAGCACTATTTCTATTATAATTACTCCGATACCCTTCCCTGGTTCTACGACCTGAGGGACGTAATGGAGAAGGCCGGGGCAACGGTTCAGGAGCTCTCTCTCCTGGATGCCGCCCTGGACGAGTGCCTGGTTTACAAAGCTTCCACGGAGTCTTTCTTCGACCTCAAACTGGAGCGCGTGTGCGGCCTGAGCATGTACCTGCCCTATCCCAATAAGCTTGAGCTTAACAATTACTATAAAACACTCTCTTGGAACAAGGCTACCGGCCTGATTCAGTAAGACTATGGTTAACAACGAAAAAATTGCACTGGAAGGACTCACGTTCGACGACGTATTGCTCATTCCGGCTTATTCCGAGGTACTCCCTCGCGAAGTGGACCTGCATACCAGGTTCTCCAGAAACATCATCCTGAACATCCCCATCGTGTCTGCGGCAATGGATACCGTTACCGAGGCCCCCATGGCGATAGCCCTCGCCCGCGAAGGAGGTATAGGCGTGATACACAAGAACATGTCCATAGCCGAGCAGGCTGCCGAGGTGCGCAAGGTCAAACGAGCGGAGAGCGGAATGATCTGCGACCCCGTGACCATAAGTGCCGACGCCACCGTGGGCGACGCCCTCAAGCTGATGCAGGCCAACCACATCGGCGGCATCCCCGTAACCGACGGCAGCAGGCGTCTGGTAGGCATAGTGACCAACCGTGACGTCCGTTTCCAGGAAGACATGAACGTGCTCATAAAGGACGTGATGACTAGCAGCAACCTCGTCACCCTGTCGGTCGGCCATACCGACCGCGCTCACGTCAAGGAGGTCCTCCAGAAGCATAAGGTGGAGAAGCTGCCGGTGGTCGACGAGAACGGCCACATCGTCGGCCTCATCACCTACAAGGACATACTTACGGAGAAGCTGCATCCCGCCGCATGCAAGGATGCGCTCGGCCGCCTTCGCGTGGCCGCCGGAATCGGAGTGACCGCCGACGCCGTCGACCGTGCCGCTGCGCTGGTGGCGGAGGGGGTGGACGCCGTCGTCATCGATTGCGCCCACGGGCACAGCAAGGGCGTCTTCGACCAGCTCAAGCGTATCAAGGAGGCATTCCCCGGACTCGACGTGGTCGTCGGCAACATCGCCACCGCAGAAGCCGGTAAGGCGCTCGCCGCAGCAGGCGCAGACGGCATCAAGGTGGGCATTGGCCCCGGCTCCATCTGCACCACCCGTATAGTTGCGGGCGTGGGAGTTCCGCAGTTGAGCGCCATCTGGCAGGTGTCGCAGGCCGTCAAGGGCACAGGCGTCCCCGTCATTGCCGACGGTGGCCTCCGCTACTCGGGAGACATCGTGAAGGCGCTTGCAGCCGGTGGCGACTCCGTGATGTGCGGCTCCATGTTCGCCGGCACCGAGGAGGCTCCGGGCGAGACCATCATCTACAACGGACGTAAGTTCAAGTCGTACCGCGGCATGGGCAGCATAGACGCCATGAACGCCGGCTCCAAGGACCGCTACTTCCAGGACAAGGAGACGGAGACCAAGAAACTCGTGCCCGAGGGAATCGTGGGCCGCGTGCCTTACAAGGGAACGCTGGAAGAGACTGTGTATCAGCTGATCGGCGGCCTCCGCTCCGGCATGGGCTATTGCGGCGCCGCCAACCTCGCCGCCCTCAAGCAGGCCAAGTTCACCCGCGTGACGGCCAGCGGCATGGCGGAGAGCCATCCTCACGACGTAACCATTACCAAGGAAACCCCTAATTACTCCCGCGGTGAATAAAATACTCATTCTGGACTTCGGCTCCCAGGTGACGCAGCTTATCGGCCGGCGCCTGAGGGAACTGAATGTGTTCTGCGAAATTTATCCTTTCAATAAGGTCCCGGCCGTTGATGCCGACGTGAAGGGCGTGATCCTTTCCGGAAGTCCCTGCAGCGTACGCGACGCCAACGCGCCCCAGCTGGACCTTTCGCTCTTCCGCGGCAAGCTCCCTCTACTGGGAATCTGCTACGGCGCCCAGTATCTGGCCCATTGCGGCGGCGGAAAAGTGGAGAATTCCGACTCCCGCGAGTACGGGCGCGCCATGCTGGACGTTGTGCGTGCCGATTCGCCTCTGCTCGCCGGCGTAAGTGCACATTCGCAGGTGTGGATGTCGCATGGCGACACCATCTCCCGCCTGCCCGACGGGGCTCAGGTGATTGCCTCCACCGCGGACGTGGAGAATGCCGCCTTCCAGATTGCCGGTGAGCCTACATACGCCGTCCAGTTCCATCCGGAGGTGTACCATACGGTTGAAGGTTCGAAGATTCTGGCCAATTTCGCCCTGGATATCTGCGGTTGCGCAGGCGACTGGACCCCGGCCTCGTTCATCGAGACCACGGTTGCCGACCTTAAGGCGCAGGTAGGGGAGGACAAGGTGATTCTGGGCCTCAGCGGAGGCGTGGATTCCACGGTGGCCGGCGTGCTGCTGAACAAGGCGATAGGCCATAACCTCACCTGCATCTTCGTAAACAACGGCCTGCTGCGCAAGAACGAGTACGAAGATGTGCTGGAGTCGTACCGCGACATGGGCCTCAATGTGATAGGTGCCGATGCATCCAGGGAGTTCCTGTCGGCCCTCGCCGGAGTTACCGAACCCGAGGCCAAGCGCAAGATAATCGGCCGCCTCTTCGTGGAGACCTTCGACAAATACGCCCGTCAGATCGACGGAGCCCGCTGGCTGGCCCAGGGGACCATTTATCCCGACGTAATCGAGAGCGCCGGCATTCCCGGCATCGCCTCCAAGATAAAGAGCCACCACAACGTGGGAGGCCTGCCGGAAGAGATGAATTTGAAGGTGGTAGAGCCTTTGAGAATGCTCTTCAAAGACGAGGTGCGCCGAGTCGGCCGTGCCCTGGGTATCAAGGAGGAGCTTGTTGGACGTCACCCCTTCCCGGGCCCGTCCCTCGCCATACGTATTATTGGGGATGTGACCGAAGAGAAGCTCCGAGTGCTCCGCGAGGCCGACGACATTTTCATCCGCGGCCTTCGTGCCTACGACTGCACCGGAATGGGTTTCCCCTCCGCTTCCGACCCCCGCGTGATGGCCGCCAACCTGTACGACGCCATCTGGCAGGCCGGTGTAATTCTGCTGCCCGTAAAGAGCGTGGGAGTGATGGGAGACGAGCGTACCTACGAGAACCCTGTCGCCCTGCGCGCCGTGGTGTCCACCGACGCCATGACCGCCGACTGGTTCCCCTTCCCGTACGATTTCCTGTCCCAGGTATCCAACGAGATTATCCGCAAGGTCCGCGGCGTGAACAGAGTCGTCTACGACGTGAGTTCCAAACCGCCGGCAACGATAGAGTGGGAATAATTATTTGCTCTCTTCGGCGAGGGCTTTATTGTAGCATTCGCGGCAGAGCGGCTCATAAACGTCCTTCTCGCCGAGGACCACAAGGTCCTTGCTCTTGCTGAGGCGGTGCGAGTGGTTTGCGAGATTTCCGCATTTCACGCAAATGGCGTGCACTTTCTGAACGTCTTCAGCGACTGCCATCAGCATGGGCATGGGGCCGAAAGGCTTGCCCATGTAATCGGTGTCCAGGCCGGCTATAATTACGCGTACGCCTTTGTTGGCCAGGGTCTGGCATACTTCCACAAGGTTGGGACCGAAGAACTGGGCTTCATCTACTCCGACCACTTCCACGTCGGGCTCTATCTTGAGCATCTCGGCGGCGTCGGAGATGGGCTTCGAGGAAATCTTATGAAAATCGTGGGATACCACTTCAACGTCCGAATAGCGGTTGTCGATTGCGGGCTTGAAGATGGCTATTTTCTGGTTGGCAAACTGGGCACGGCGGAGGCGCCTGATGAGTTCCTCGGTCTTTCCGGAGAACATGGAGCCGCAAACTACTTCGATGCAGCCGGATTTTTTGTGGTTTTCTGAAAACATTTGCTTAGCTTTGTGCAGACAAATATAATAAAAACTTGCGATATGCCCAGCGGTATTCTCTACATAGTTCCGACCCCTGTCGGGAATTTGGACGACATCACCCTCCGCGCCCTTTCCGTGCTGCGGGAGGCCGATCTCATCCTGGCGGAGGATACTCGTACGAGCGGCGTTCTGCTGCAGCACTATGGCATAAAGGGTAAACTGGCTGCCTTTCACAAGTTTAACGAGCATCAGGCGCTCGGGATGGTGCGGGAGAAGCTGCAGGCCGGCCTTAGCGTGGCCCTGGTGAGCGACGCCGGCACGCCCGGTATTTCCGATCCCGGCTTCCTGCTGGCCCGCGAGTGCGCACGTGAGGGCATAGAGGTGCAGACGCTTCCGGGCGCGACGGCCTGCATTCCGGCGCTGGTGTCGTCCGGCCTGCCCTGCGACCGCTTCTGCTTCGAGGGCTTCCTGCCGCAGAAGAAGGGGCGTCAGACTTTGCTGAATTCATTAACCTTAGAAACGAGAACTATGATATTTTATGAATCGCCGAGGCGTCTTGTTGCGACGCTGGAGCAGTTTGCAGCTGTCTTCGGGCCGGAGCGGGAGTGCTCTGTAGCCCGTGAGATTTCCAAGCTGCACGAGGAGCACTGCCGGGGGAGCCTGGCAGAGGTGCTGGAGCATTTCAGGGCGGAGGAGCCCAAGGGTGAGATTGTGATTGTGGTGGCCGGAAAGCCTGCAGAGGCGCACCGGGAGCACCGCAACAAGTACAAGGAGGGGACGGATCGTGGCGAAGAGGGATTCATCGAAGGATAAGACGCCGTCGAGCGTTTTCAAGGTGGGGGCTATCGCCCTGGCTTTCCTTATCATAGGTTTTCAGTCGTCGCTGTTCATGCAGCGGGCGGCGGCGTTGCGCATTGCCGCCAACCGCGACCGGCCGGATACCGTGTATGTTTATATTCCATCCGACGCCGCCGGTGGAGCGGATGCGAAGGCCAGTGAGGCATCGGATGGTTTGTCCCAGTGGCCTTTGGCTCCCGAAAAGGGAAGGGGCCCGCGCCAGCGGGAAGGCGCCACGGGGACAAATTATCCGGGCCGGATCGGGCCTTCGCCAGGTGACAGCGGTATCGTGATTGTACGGCGGAATGCGGAGCACAGTGCGGTAGTGGAGAGAGAGAGGCGGCGGACGCGGCGGGTGGAGAGCTTCCGCTTCGACCCTAACACCGTCAGCGTGGAGGACCTCATGCGCCTGGGCTTCAGCGAAAAGCAGGCACAGGCGATAGACAGCTACCGGCAGAAGGGAGGACGGTTCCGTCGGCCGTCCGACTTTGGCAAGTCGTACGTGGTGGCAGATTCGGTCTTTGAGCGGCTCAAGCCTTTCATCGACATACCCAAGCTGGACATCAACAAGGCGGATTCGGCGGCATTCGACGGACTGCCCGGCATCGGTCCGTACTACGCCGCCAAGATGGTTGAGTACCGCGGGCGCCTGGGGGGCTATTCGTTCAAGGAGCAGCTGATGGACATCTGGCACTTCGACCGGGAGAAGTACGACGGTCTGAGCGACCTAATCGTATGCTCCCGCCCTTCGACGCCCTTCCGTCTCTGGCAGATGCCGGAAGACAGCCTTCGCCAGCACCCGTACATCCGTTCGTGGCAGGCCGCCCGCTCCATCGCGCTATTCCGCAAGAGCATGCCGAGGGAGCAGTGGACCGTGGAGGCCATCACTTCCGCCGGCATACTCCCGCCGGAGGACGCCGCCAAGCTCGCCCGCTGCGTTATTGCTGACCCATGAAATAATTATTATATTTGCAAAATATGAATAGTGAAACTATCATAATAGTCATTGTGGCGGTAGTGGTTATCGCCGTGCTGCTGGTGGTGCTCCTCACCCGCATAGGGCGGCTGAACCGCAGTCTGGAGGAGAAGAGGGGCGAGCTGGCAGGGAAGGATCTGCAGATTCAGGGCCTGGCCAAGGACCTGGAACACAAGACTGCAGAGGCGGAGAATGCCAGAAAGGCTTATGATGAGCGGCTGGCGGAGCTGAAGGAGTATAACGAAAAAGCCCTGCAGCAGCAGCTGGAGGCCGTCAAGGCGCAGATAAGCGTAGAGAGCGAGAAGATGCTCAAGAGCCGCGAAAAGGAGTTCAGCGAGCATGCCGAGAAGTCGTTCTCCACAATTGCAGGCGACTTCAACAAGAACCTCAAGGACATGAAAGACGCCTTCGAGGCCAACAAGAAAACGCAGCACGACAGCTCCACCGAGCTCCGTACGCAGATAGGGGAGGCCGTCAAGCAGCTGAAGGACCAGACGGAGACCGTCGGAGCCAAGGCGGACCGCCTTGCGAGCGCCCTCCGCGGCCAGAACAAGATGCAGGGCTGCTGGGGTGAGACCCAACTGTACAACCTGCTGCTTGCCGAGGGCCTGGAGGAAGGACGCGACTTCGACAGGGAAGAAACCCTCCGTGACGAACTCGGCATCATAATCCACAACGAAGAAACCGGCAAGCGCATGCGCCCCGACTTCATACTCCACTATCCGGACAACACCGACATAGTAGTCGACTGCAAGGTGTCGCTGAACGCCCTGTCGGACTACTTCTCCGCAGAGACCGAAGAAGAACGCAAGGACGCCTCCGCACGCAACCTGAAGGCCATCATGGACCAGGTGGACGGACTCGCCCGCAAGGATTATGCGTCCTACTTGAAGCAGGGACGCAAGTGCCTGGATTACACCGTGATGTTCGTTCCCAACGTGAACGCCCTCATCCTGGCCCGCCAGCTCAACCCGCACATACTGACCGACGCCTTCCGCAAAAACGTGCTGATTACCAGCGAGGAAACGCTCATGCCTTTCCTGCGCCTCGTTCGCACCGCCTGGAAGAACTTCGAGCAGGCCCGCAACCAGGAAAAGATAGTTGCCGCCGCCCAGCGCATGATAGACCGCGTATCCGATTTCTGCACCTCTTATGCCGAGGTCGGCAAGAAGCTGGAGGATGCGCAGAAGAGCTTCGAGGCCGGCGACAAGAAGCTTCGGGAGAGCGGCCAGAGCATAGTGCGTGCGGCCAAAGAAGTGGAGTCTCTGGGACTTAAATCAAAGAAAGACCTTCCTCCGTTGCTGGAGGACTAATACCATTTGAGTATGAGCAACTCAATCAGATCGTTCGTTAAATCCATCGTCAACATTTCCGAAAATGTTGATATGGACAGCGCAAATGCTTCCATCCGCAAGAATATCTATTTCCGCGGGCACAACGTATTCATTCTGGCCTGCGCCATCATCATAGCATCGGTGGGCTTGAACGTCAATTCCATACCGGTGATTATCGGCGCCATGCTTATCTCCCCGGTTATGGGACCTATACTGGGTTTCGGCTACAGCCTCGGCGTGCAGGATACGCAGCTGCTTAAAGATTCGCTCCGCAATCTGGCCATAATGGTGGGTATAAGCATTATAGCATCAACTCTTTTCTTCCTGTTGAGTCCGCTCCGGCTGGAGCATCCTACCGAGCTTCTTGCACGTACCAATCCTACTATCTACGACGTGCTCATCGCGCTGTTCGGCGGCTTTGCCGGCATATTGGAGATTTCCCGCAAAGAGAAAGGTACCGTGCTGTCCGGAGTGGCGATCGCCACAGCCCTCATGCCCCCTTTGTGTACCGTGGGATATGGCCTGGCCATACTCAACTGGAGCTATGCCCTCGGTGCTTTTTACCTCTTTATAATCAACAGTATCTTCATTGCGCTGGCGACCTTCGTTTCCGTCAAGTTAATGAAGTTCCCTACGGTTTCCAACGAGCTTGAAGGAACGCACAACCGTTTGCGTACCGGCTATGTGGCCCTGATTCTGGTGGTTATTATAGTTCCAAGCGTATTCTCTGCAGTCCGTATAGTTCAGGAGAGCAACTTCAACGCCAAGGCGGCCAAGCTGGTTGAGGAAAACAAGACCATAGGCAAAGGTTTTATCTACGACTACAGTGTAGATATGAGCGTCAAGCCGGCAACCATAGAATTGTACATGGCAGGCGAGAAGCTCAGTTATTCAGACAAGGAGCGGCTCTACAATGCGGCAGAGAAATATGGCATCAGCAGGAATCAGCTGATATTCAGGGAAGAGGCTGTAAACAGCCGCGAGAGCATCTCGGATAAAGATTTGGTCCGGGATATACTGGAGCACTCTGAGCGTCAGGTAGAGAGGCTTTACGAGACTATCGCAAGCCTACAGGATTCCATTGCGGTGCTCAATTCCCAGCTGGAAGTCTACCGTCGCCAGGAAGCCCTTAACGCTGCTCCCGAGCCGGCCGGCGAATAAGAAGGCACAACCCGATAACAGTAAGGGCCGCGTTCAGCAGAATCAGTTCGTAACTGAAACGGTAGCCCCCGAACCACTGTTCGGAATGGGCCTGGATGAACCAGCTCAGGATAGGGGAGAGCACCGCCACCAGCGGCACCCATTTGTCGTGAACCTGCTTTTTGCAGCACAGGCCGAAGGCGAACATGCCAAGGATGGGACCGTAGGTGTAGCTGGCGAGCTTGTAGACGGCATCTATAACGCTCTGCGTGTTAAGCATGTAGAATCCATATATGGTAATACCCATCAGCAGGGTCATGACTACGTGCACCAGCTTGCGTGTCCTGGAAACTTCGCTTTCGCTCCGTCCGCCGGTGCCGATTATGTCGGCCGTAAAAGAAGTGGTCAGAGCCGTCAGCGCAGAACCGCCGGCAGAGAAGGCGCAGGATACCAGCCCCAGCACGAACAGCACTCCGGCGGCAGCGGGCAGAAGGCCTCCGGTCGCCACCTCCGGGAACAGCAGGTCGCCGGTCTGCTGTATGCCTCGGGCGTCAGCAAACTCGTACAGCAGCACGCCCAGGCACAGGAAGAGGAAGATAACGGGAATCTGCATCAAGCCGCTGGTTATCATGTTCTTACGCGAGTCGCAGGCGTTGCGGCTGCTGAGCGTCCGCTGCATCAGGTCCTGGTCCAGTCCCGTCATCGCGATTACCGTGAACACGCCCGCCAGGAACTGCTTCCAGAAGTATCGCGGGTGGTTGGGGTCGTCGAAAAAGAAGATGCGGGACATGCTGCTGCCGCCTATTGTGCGGACGGTCTCCTTCGCCCCGAGCCCTAGGTCGCCGGCAACGAAAACGATGGTAAGCACCACCGCCACTATCATGCAGATGGTCTTGAGCACGTCGGTCCACAGCACCGACTTCATGCCGCCCTTGAAGGTGTAGGCCAGCACTATCAGCATGCAGACGGCCACGTTCAGCACGAACGGCAGGCCCAGCGGCGCGAACACCATCAGCTGCAGTGTCACGCATACCAGGAAGAGTCGTACCGATGCCCCTAATATCTTGGAAATGAAGAAGAACCATGCTCCCGTCTTGTGCGACGCGGCCCCGAACCTGTCTTCCAGATACTGGTAGATGGACACCATGTTCTTGCGGAAGAACACCGGCGTGAGCACGAAGGCGATGACCAGGTAGCCCACGAAGAAGCCAAGCACCATCTGCATGTAGCTCATCGACGCCTCGCCCACCATTCCCGGCACGGATACGAAGGTGACGCCGGACATGGGCGCGCCTATCATGGCGATGGCCACCACCCACCAGGGGGCCTTACGCCCTCCGTTGAAGAAATCGGCCGCGTTGCCCTTCCCCCGCGCCGCCACGAGCGACACGGTGATAATCAGGGCGAACCAGCCCAGCATGGTGAGTATGACGGCCAGCGGAGTCATTTTGCAAAGATAAACAGAATGCCTAAATTTGCCGACATGAAGAAACGCTTTTTGTTGCTGCTGCCACTGCTTTTCTGCCTGACTTTTGTGCTGCAGGCCCAGGATGCCAAGGTTTCCTGGAGCGCGGAGGCGGTCAAGATTGATGATAATCTGTTCGAAATAGTTTTCTCCGGCACCCCGCTGGCCGGATGGCATACTTACGGAAGCGGTGCCGAGTATTCCGCCCCTGAGCTGACGTTCTCTGCCCTGCGAGGCTGCACGGCCGAAGGTGGGCTGTACGATATCAGCAAGCCCGTTTTTGAGGACGGCGACCCTGTGTTCGACGGCCCGTTCAAGCTGGGACAGAAGGTGCGGCTGACGGAGACCGGTGCCGCTGCTTCGGGGGCCGGTGCGGCAGCGGAGGGCGTTCTGACCTATGTGGCCTGCACGGACGGAGCCTGCACTGCTCCCATCGACTGGGAGTTCAGCGTGACGATGGAGGGCGACCCCTCTGTCATCCTGAGCGACTCTTCTGTCATCCTGAGCGACAGCGAAGGATCTAAATCCACCGCCATCGCCGATCCATCGGAGGAGGGGAGCGCCGGTGGGTCGCTGTGGGCGCTGATTCTGGAGGCCATACTCTGGGGCTTCGCGATGCTGCTCACGCCATGCGTGTTCCCTATGATACCCATGACGGTTTCGTTCTTCCTCAAGGGCTCTTCCACGCCTGCGGAGGGGCGCTTCAAGGCGTCCATGTACGGCTTGTTCATAGTGCTGCTTTATACAGTCCCCATAAGTGTCATAATTCTGATTACCAGACTGATAGGCGGTGAGGCCGTGACGGCCGACATCTTCAACTGGCTGTCGACCCACTGGCTGCCGAACATCATCTTCTTTATAGTATTCATGGTGTTCGCGGCATCCTTCTTCGGGGCCTTTGAAATAGTGCTGCCGTCGTCGTTGGTGAACAAGAGCGACAAGAATTCGGAAAAGGGCGGCCTGGCCGGAGTGTTCTTTATGGCGCTCACGCTGGTGCTGGTGTCTTTCTCCTGCACAGGGCCGATTGTGGGCTCGGTGCTTATACGTTCGACTTCCGGCGAGTTCTGGACGCCAATGGTGACGATGCTGGCGTTCTCGGTGGCGTTCGCCCTTCCGTTTACCCTCTTTGCTTTGTTCCCGTCGCTGCTAACTAAGATTCGCGGAAAGAGCGGCTCCTGGCTGAACAGCGTCAAGGTGGTGCTGGGCTTCATTGAGGTGGCGCTTGGCTTTAAGTTCCTGAGCGTGGCCGACCAGACTTACCACTGGGGTATCCTGGACCGCGAGGTATATCTGGCCATATGGATAGTGGTGTTCGCTCTGCTCGGGCTTTACCTGCTGGGTAAGATTAAGTTCCCTAACGACGATCCCGAAGAAAAGCCGCTGGGCGTGTTCCGGCTGGCGCTGGTTATTACGGTTTTCTCGTTCGTGGTGTATATGATTCCGGGTATGTGGGGCGCGCCGCTCAAGGCCCTTTCCGGTTATCTGCCGCCGCTGGAGACCCAGGACTTCGTACTTGGCCGTTATGAGCCGGCAGGGGGTGGTTCCGGCATGGCTGGTGGTCCAGCTGCGGGCGCCTCTGTCATCCTGAGCGGCAGCGAAGGATCTTCATCCGCCCGGAAGTACGACCTCAAAATGCCCCTCGGCCTCGATGGCTACTTCACGCTCGAAGAGGGCCTTGCCGCATCCCGCAGGCTCGGCAGGCCGGTGTTCGTAGACATAACCGGCCACGGCTGCGTCAACTGCCGGGAGATGGAACAGCGTGTCTGGAGCGACCCGCGTGTGCTGTCGATACTGCGGAATGATTACGTGATGGTGGCGCTCTATACCGACGACAAGACGCGTCTCGCGGAGGAGGACTGGGTGACGCTTCCCAACGGCCGCGTGCTCAAGGACTTAGGGCGTGCGAATTCCTATCTGGTCCGCGAGCGCTTCGGCGTCAACGCCCAGCCTAACTACGCCTTGCTTGGCAGCGACGGCGAGCTCCTCGCCCCCATCCGCGGCTACAACCTGGATGTCGACTCTTTTGTAAACTTCTTGCAGTCGGGATTATCTGCCTATCGGCAGTAGCTCGTGCACCCTTAATATATCGGCGCCGTGTTTCAGCGCCAGCTCGTGCGCGGCGGCAGTGTCTCCGTGCGTGAAACGCTTGTCGGCGGCACCAATCAGGATGGGGCGGCCGAAGACCTTCAGGTCATCCAGGTTCTCCAGAATCTCCCAGTTCTGCTCTATGTTCTTGGCGAATCCGAGACCGGGATCCAGAATCCAGTCATTTATGCCAAGTTCCTCTGCCTTAGCGGAAAAGGCCTTGAAGTAGCGGAGCAGCTCCGCCATTATTCCGTCGGGATAATCAGCAAGCGAATCCATGCTCCTGGGGTTGCCGCGCTTGTGCATGGCAATGTAGGGGAGACCCAGTTCAGCCACGGTCGGCAGCATCTCCGGGTCGTCCTCCCCGGCCGATATGTCGTTCACTATGAACTCCCCGATGACCTTGTATGCGCGACGTACAATCTCGGCGGACGTGGTGTCGATGGAGAAAAGCGGCAGTTTGGCGGCGCTTGTAGCGGCGGAGCGAGCGGAGGTGCCCCCAAGGGGAGGCTTTTCCCAAGTTTTCGCCTCCCCTGGGGGCAGCCTCCGGGCGCGAAGTGCGGAGAGCGCCGCCAGCACATCCTCCAGGCGCCTCCACTCTTCTTCCAGCGGCACGTCGGCGGCTCCAGGGCGCGTGGAAACGGCACCCAGGTCGATAATGTCGGCCCCGTCGGCCAGGAACTGGTGTATGCGCGCCATAGCGGCGTCGGGCTTGTTGCTCCATACCCGGCTGGGCTCATAAAAAGAGTCCGGAGTCAGGTTCACTATTGCCATCTGTTTCACCATAGTAATGCAAAGATGACAATAAAATTGTATTTTTGTATCACTTATGCTCAGAGAAGAAACAGTATTCGGCCCAATACGCAGCCGCAGGCTCGGCAACTCCTTAGGTATTAATCTCTTGCCGACCAAGGGCAAGATTTGCAACTTCGACTGCATCTATTGCGAGTGCGGCTGGAACGCCGACGGCCGGGGCGACACGGTCCTGCCCACGGCGGCACAGGTCCGCAGCGCGCTGGAGGACAAACTTTGCGCTCTGATGCTGGAAGGCACACGCATCGACTCCATCACCTTCAGCGGCGACGGCGAACCCACCCTCAATCCGGAGTTCCCCCGCATCATCGATGACACCCTGAAGCTGCGCGACGCCTTCTGCCCCGACGCAAAGGTCTCCGTGCTGTCGAACGCCACACGGGTGCACCTGCCGGAGGTTTTCGGGGCCCTGCGCAAGGTGGACAACCCCATCATGAAAATCGATGCGCCGACGGATGAGCTGGCGGCTCTTATCAACCGGCCTGCCCCCGGCTACAGCGTGGCCCGCGTGGTTGAGGCGTTGAAGCGCTTCGACGGCGACTTCGTCCTTCAGACCATGTTCCTGCGGGCTCCTGGCTTCGATTCCGGGACGCCGGAGGTTCTCCTGCCGTGGATGGAAATCGTGCGCACGCTGCATCCCAGGCTCGTTCAGGTGTACACCATCGACCGCCCCACGCCGATGGCCGGCTTGCAGAAGTATACAGTGGAGCAGATGCAGGAGCTGGTGGCTCCGTTGCTGGCGGAAGGATACAATATACAGTTCAGATAAATTTATTATCTTTGTGTGTTCGGGGTACCGGCGTGGTTGCCGGTTGAGAGAGTCCCGTTGAACTTGATACGGTTAATACCGTCGTAAGGAAATGTCACATATTGGAGAATTCGAACTCATCGGGCGCATCAGCGCATCTGTAAATGTTCCGCAGGGAGTCACGGGAATCGGTGACGACTGCGCCATTATCCCACAGCATAGCGGATTGGATACCCTCGTTACGACTGATCTTTTGATCGAGGACCGCCATTTCTTGCTGTCTGACGTAACCCCTGAGCAGTTGGGATGGAAGAGTGCTGCCGTGAATATCAGCGACATAGCTGCCATGGGCGGCCGTCCGGTGGCGAGTTTCCTGTCCATTGCCCTGCCGAAAGGTCTTGATGCGGAATGGGTCGACAGGTTTATCGCCGGCTTCAACAAATTGAGCGGGCGATTCGGCGTGCCGCTGCTGGGCGGCGACACCTCGGCATCTCCGGACAAGTTGTTCATCAACGTTACCGTTCTTGGCGAATGCCCTCATGGTCAGGCAGTTCTGCGTTCCGGCGCCCGCCCCGGCGACCTCATTTGTGTCACGGGTTTTTTAGGTGATTCCGCCGCCGGGCTGAAGCTCGTTCTGGAGCGTGCCGGCGGCAATCAGCAGCCGGTTCAGGGGTATGATGAGGCGACCCGTAGCCGCCCGTGGCTACGTGAACGGGAGGGGCCCAGCCGTCAGGCTGGGAGGGATGAGCGGAGCGAAGGTCTGGCTCATCATACCCCTGATCCGGCATCCATGCTGATTAGCCGCCATTATCTCCCGGTGCCGAGAGTTGAGCTCGGTCAGCAACTGGCGGCGCTCCCCGGCGTTCACGCCATGATGGACATCTCCGACGGCATTGCCTCCGACCTGCGACATATTCTGAATGCTTCTGCGGCCAGTACCGTCGCAAATCGGGCAAGGTCCAATTTTACCCCCGACACCTTGCCCGGCAACATGCGTTTGGCGTCTCTCAATGGCACATTACCGTGCAAGATCCCCACCTCAGAATTGGACCTTGCCCAGATGTCTATGGATAGTGGTCAGGTATCTGCGCTGGGCGCCGAGATTGACCTGAAGGCGCTGCCGCTGAGCGAGGAGCTGAGGGCTGTGTGCGCGGAACGGGGCTGGGATGCGGCGGAGCTGGCGGTCAGCGGGGGAGAGGACTACGAGCTGCTGTTCACGGCGGCGCCGGGAACGCCGTTGCCGGAAGGCTGTACTGTGATAGGTCGGATAGTGGATTCCGGGTCGGAGCCCGGAATGAGGTGCGAGGAGCCGGGAACTACAGATGGCGGACCTCGAACGAAGAATGGCGGGCCGGCTATCCGTTGGGTTGGCTCCGACAAGGACTTCAAGGGCTTCACTCACTTTTGAATAGTTTAAAATTAGCATATGCAATATCCAAGAGTTTTAACTATAGCCGGCAGTGATTCCGGCGGCGGCGCCGGGATTCAGGCCGACATCAAAGCTATCTCTGCCACAGGCAGTTACGCCGCCAGTGCAATCACTGCAGTAACGGTGCAGAATACCCTCGGCGTGGAGGCGGTACACCCGGTGCCGGTGGATATTATTTCCGCACAGATTGACTGCGTGCTGTCGGATATCGGAGCAGACGCCATAAAAATCGGCATGCTCCATAGCGCCGAAGTGGTACTCGCCGTCCGCGATGCCCTGCTGCGCAACGCAGCGTGTCCGGCGGAGGGAGGCGCCGCCTCGCTCAACATCGTCCTCGACCCGGTAATGGTGGCGACATCGGGGCATCGGCTGATAGAGGAATCGGCCGTCAAAGTGCTGACGGAGGAACTGCTCCCGCTGGCCCGCGTCATCACACCCAATATCCCTGAAGCAGAGATACTTGCGGGGCGCGTCATCAGCTCGCAGGAAGAACTTCCGTCCGTCGCCCGGGAGCTGTCGAAGAAGGCCTCCCGCGTCACCCCGGTGTCGGTGCTCATGAAGGCAGGCCACCTTACAGACGACCGCCTCGTGGACGTCTTCTACAACGCCGAAGAGGACCGCATCGTGGAGTTGCCGTCGGCCCGCGTCTACACGCAGAACACCCACGGCACCGGCTGCACGCTGTCGTCCGCCTTCGCCTCCTACCTCGCTCAGGGCCTGCCGCTGGATGATGCCGCCCGCGCCGCCACGGACTACATTCACAACGCAATCGTCTCCGGCGCCGAGTACACCATCGGCCAAGGGCATGGCCCTGTCAATCATTTTTGGAACAGAAAATAACGCTAGAATATGAAAATCCTTTCCGATAAAACCCCGGTGGTGGTGAACATCACCAACTACGTGGCAATGAACTTCAACGCCAACGCCCTGCTGGCAATAGGAGCTTCGCCCATTATGTCCTTCTACGACAAGGAGATGGACGACCTGCTCGCAATAGCTAACTCGCTGGTAATCAATATTGGTTGCCTGGACGACAATGAGATACACGGCATGCATGCGGCAGCGGCGGCGGCAGTCAAGTACGGCAAGCCGTGGGTGCTCGATCCGGTGGGCGTGGGTGCCAGCAAGGTGCGCACGGAGACCGCCGTCGACCTCATCACCAGATACCATCCCGCCATCGTCCGCTGCAACGCGTCGGAAATCATGGTGCTGCACGGGACGGCCTGCCAGACGCGCGGAGTCGACAGCGCCGAGCCGGTGGAGAAGGCACGCAGCTGCGCCCGCGAGTTCGCCGCCCAGCACGGAACCGTCGTCGCTGTGAGCGGGGCGGTGGACTTCATCACCGACGGCAAGCGCGAGGCAGAGTGCCACAAAGGCTCGCCAATGATGGCCAAGGTGACGACGATGGGTTGCTGTGCCTCAGCGGTTTGCGCCGCTTTCGCCGCCGTGATGCCACCTTTCGAGGCCGCCGTTCACGCCATGGACGCCATGGGCACCGCCGGCGAACGTGCTGCCGCCCGCTCCGAGGGCACCGGCTCGCTCGCCATGCACTTCATCGACGAACTCTACCGCCTGCCGTAGCTTTTTGGCGTTATCTATAATCGTCAGTGCTGTAGGTACTTAAGGAATCCAAGTGGGGGTAAATTCCCCCACTTGAAAACAGTAAGAAGATGGAAATCAGAAAGATACAGAAAACGGCCAGCCGCTCGCAGGAGCGCATCAGGGAACAACTCAGACTCTATCTGGTGACCGACAGGCCGCTGTCGCTGGGGCGAGACATCGCGTGGGTGGTGGAAGAGGCGGTGAAGGGCGGCGCGACCATGGTGCAGCTGCGGGAGAAGGACATCGACACCCGCGAGTTCATCGATCTGGCGCGGCGGCTGCAACCGATACTGAAGTCCAAAGGCGTGCCGCTGATCATCAACGACCGCGTCGACGTGGCGCTGGCGGTGGATGCTGACGGGGTGCACATTGGTCAGTCGGACATGCCGTACGAGATTGCACGGCGGCTGCTCGGGCCCGACAAAATCATCGGCCTAAGCGTTGAAAACATGGATGAGGTGCGAGAGGCTAACTTGCTGGATGTCGATTATATAGGGGTGTCTCCCGTTTATGCTACCGCTACCAAGACCGATACCGCTCCGCCCTTCGGAATCGAAGGGTTGAGGGAGGCGGTTCGCATCTCAGAGCACCCTGCCGTTGCCATCGGCGGCATGAACGCCCGCACCGCCGCGGACGCCCTTGCGACGGGAGTCGACGGAATTGCTGTCGTCAGTGCGATTTGCAGTGCCCAGGATCCGCAAGAAGCGGCCCGTTATCTCCGGTCGATTCCGAAGTAGCCGTAATCCCAGAAATAGTATTCGAACTTCGTAGCGGCCACGAACTCCTCCGTCATGCGTTCGCGAACGGCGTCAGAGGCCGCGGCGGCGTACTCGTCGGCCAGCTTCAGAACGGCGTTGACGCCCTCGGTGAACGCCTCGTTGCCGTATTCCTGAATCCACTCGCGGTAGGGGTTGCCATCCACGGAAGCGATTCTCAAAATATGCTGCCCCACCTCGTTGTAAACCCACATGCAGGGGAGCATGGCGGCGAGCCCGATCTCCTTGCTTCCGGTGCCTATGGCGGCCTGGGTGTGCTCGTTGTAATCGGCGGTTACAGGGGAGGGAAGTACCTGAGTATCAATGCCGAAGCGGTCTATCAGCAGAGCGTGCATCATCTTTTCTCCCTCTATCCCTTCTTTGGCGAATTCGACGAACATAGCATGTGCTACGGGCTCGGTAATCAGCTCCGCAAGCTCGAACATCTGACGTCCGTAGTTGCCTATGTACAGCTCGTCCTGGGCGAGGTAGCGGTCGAAGATTGCGGTGTCAAGAGTTCCGGCTGCGAGTTCTTTTATGAAGGGGTGCCCGAGAATCTGGTTATAAATGGGAAGGGCCTTGTTCCAAGCCTCACGTGTCCAACAAGTTGTCTGTGCCATTGGTATACAAATTTTACACAAATATCGTAAAAAATCTTGGTAATAAGCAGCGGAATAATTAAATTAGCAGGACCTAACGATTCTAATCATTAAAACTTATAAAAATTATGGCTATTCAGAAGATCGACATCAAAGAGACCATTATTGCCGGTGTGCAGTATGGTATGCAAAACATCCTGAACCTTATCCTGATGGTTCTTCTTTACATCGTAACCGTTTGGATTCCTTACCTTAACGTTGGCACTACTATCGGTCTGTACAAGGCCATCATCAAGATCGGTCGCGGAGAGACTTTCAAACCGACAGATATTTTTGACAAAGAGAATTTCAACAACCTTGGAGATTTCTTCCTGCTCCTTGGCTTCTTGTGCATGGGTATCTATGTTGCTGCCATTTTCATGTTTATCCCCGCCATCGTCATCGGAATAGCATGGCAGTTCGCAATCTACTTCTTTATCGACAAGGGCCTCTCTCCTACCAAGTGCCTGAAGGTCAGCTACAAAGCAACCTATGGAGAGAAGTGGAGAATATTCTTCATCTACCTCATCCTCTATATCGTCATTTGCATTGTCTGCGGTGTTCTGGCTCTCATCCCGAAGGTCGGCGGCATCCTTGCAGTCCTTGCAGTTATTTGCTGTGCAGCTATTGTAGTTGCCATTGAGGGCGTGATGTACAAGCACTTCTCCGACAAGGCTGACGAAATCTTCGCCGACAAGATCGGCTGCTGCTGCAAGGAGGCCCCCGAAGCCCCTGCCGCCCCTGAGGTTCCGGCCGAATAATCCTACCGGTAAAAAATAAGAGCCCGACCTCTGCAGGCCGGGCTCTTTCTGTCATGTTGAGCGCAGCGAAACATCTACCAGTTCTGCGCCGTAATCTCGAAGAACGACTGGGGATGCGCGCACACCGGGCAGAGCTCCGGAGCCTTGGTGCCCACTACGATGTGACCGCAGTTGCGGCACTCCCAAACCTTCACCTCGCTCTTTGCGAAAACTTCCTGAGCCTCAATGTTGTGCAGCAGGGCGCGATAGCGCTCCTCGTGCCTCTTTTCGATAGCGGCTACCAGGCGGAACTTGGCGGCCAGAGCCTTGAATCCCTCTTCCTCGGCAGTCTTGGCGAAGCCCTCGTACATATCGGTCCACTCGAAGTTCTCGCCGGCTGCGGCTGCTGCCAGATTCTCGGCGGTGCTGCCTATGCCCTCGAGCTCCTTGAACCAGAGCTTGGCATGCTCCTTCTCGTTGTCCGCTGTCTTGAGGAAGATCTCGGAAATCTGCTCGAAGCCTTCTTTCTTTGCTACGGAAGCAAAATAAGTGTACTTGTTTCTCGCCTGTGATTCGCCGGCGAACGCTGCCTCCAGATTTTTCTCGGTCTGGGTACCTGCATACTTG
This sequence comes from Bacteroidales bacterium, assembly GCA_017554335.1. Classification (GTDB taxonomy): domain Bacteria; phylum Bacteroidota; class Bacteroidia; order Bacteroidales; family UBA932; genus Cryptobacteroides. The sequence goes on from JAFZIO010000004.1 coordinate 23,316, forward strand.
TTAGCCATATCGGTAATAGTTTTAAAGAATCGTAAACAACATCGTTATGGCAAATGTAAGAAATAATTTTGATATCCGAACATTAGGATTATTATTATATTATTCGTACATTTGTGTGTTTTATCCAGTCAAGATAAGACGGGGGACTACGGACACCGCTCCCGGAGGGAGCAAGACCGATTGATACTGAGCAAAGTAGCAAAGTCCCAGCCTCGACCGGAGCCAGGTTTTTATTTGGACCCGGAGAGGGGAAGATATGCCATGCACTAATAACCTCCAATGAAAGGCATCGTTTTAGCCGGCGGGTCAGGCACCCGTCTGTATCCCATAACGAAGGGCGTCAGCAAGCAGCTGCTGCCCATTTATGACAAACCGATGGTGTACTATCCCGTCAGCGCGCTTATGCTCGCCGGCATCAGGGATATACTCATCATATCTACGCCGCAGGACCTCCCCGGATTCAAGCGTCTGCTCGGAACCGGAGAAGACTACGGCGTTCGTTTTGAATACGCCGAGCAGCCCAGCCCCGACGGACTGGCGCAGGCCTTCATCATCGGTGAGCAATTCATAGGCGACGACTGCGCCTGCCTGGTGCTTGGAGACAACATCTTCCACGGAGCCGGCTTCACCAAACTCCTGCGAGAGGCGGTGCGCACGGCGGAAGAGGAGCGCAAGGCCACCGTCTTCGGCTACTGGGTGTCCGACCCCGAGCGTTACGGCGTGGCCGAGTTCGACAAGGACGGCAACTGCCTGAGCATTGAAGAGAAGCCGAAGGAGCCCAAGAGCAACTATGCCGTCGTGGGCCTCTACTTCTACCCCAACAAGGTGGTGGACGTGGCGAAGCACATCAAGCCTTCCGCCCGCGGCGAGCTGGAGATCACCACGGTGAACCAGGAGTTCCTGCGCGACGGCGAGCTGAAGGTGCAGACGCTGGGCCGCGGCTTCGCCTGGCTGGACACCGGCACCCACGACTCCCTCGCGGAGGCGTCCATATACATCGAGACCATAGAGAAGCGCCAGGGCCTCAAGGTGGCGTGCCTGGAGGGCATAGCACTCTCGAAGGGCTGGATCACCCCCGCCCGCGTGCGTGAGATCGCCGCCCCCATGGCCAAGAACCAGTACGGCCAGTATCTCCTCAAGATGGCCGACGAAATAGAGAAGAACGGTCCGTTCGATATTGAGTAAATGATCAACGTTATCCAAACTGCCATCCCCGGCGCGGTCATAATCGAACCGCGCGTGTTCGGCGACGCCCGCGGCTACTTCTTCGAAAGCTGGAGCGAGCGCGAGTTCGACGCCGCCGTGCGACCGGTGCGATGGGTGCAGGACAACGAGAGCAAGAGCTCCTACGGCGTGCTCCGTGGCCTGCATTTCCAGACGGGACGCCACTCGCAGAGCAAGCTCGTGCGCGTGGTGAGCGGGCGCGTGCTGGACGTGGCGGTGGACATTCGCAAGGGCTCCCCCTGGTTCGGGCAGCACGTGGCTTGCGAGCTGAGCGGCGAGAACCGCCGGCAGTTCTTCATCCCCCGCGGCTTCGCCCACGGGTTCGCGGTGCTGAGCCCGGAGGCGGTCTTCCAGTACAAGTGCGACAACTTCTACGCCCCTGAGGCCGAAGGCGCGATCGCATGGAACGACGCCGCTCTCGGCATCGACTGGGGCCTCCCGGAGGCGGACATCCTGCTGTCGGAGAAGGACAAGCACCACCCGCTGCTGGCGGACGTCCCGGAACTGTTTGACTTTTCGATTGACTATTACGCCGAATGAAGATACTTGTCACAGGTGCCAACGGGCAGCTCGGAATGAGCTTGCGCAGGATTGCCGGTCAAGCCGGCAATGACGAAGGCCGTCATGCCCGACCTGATCGGGCATCCTTCGTCTTCACCGACGTGGTGGACGCCCCCGGCGTGCAGACCGCGCACCTGGACATCACCGACGCCTCCGCAGTGCGGGCTATGGTTGCAGCAGAGAAGGTGGACACCGTCATCAACTGTGCCGCCTATACCAACGTGGACGCGGCCGAGGACAATCCGGAGCTGGCGGAACTGCTGAACGCAACGGCGGTGGGCATACTGGCGGAGGCGATGAAGGAGGTGGACGGCCTGCTGGTGCACATCTCCACCGACTACGTCTTCGGAGGCGACCCGTACAACACCCCTTGCACGGAGGAGCAGAAAGGCACGCCCACAGGCGCGTACGGCCTGAGCAAGCTCCACGGCGAGCAGGCTATCCTCGTTTCCGGCGTACGGCACATAATCATACGCACCGGATGGCTGTACAGCGAGTACGGCAAGAACTTCGTGAAGACCATGCTGAAGCTCACCGCCGAGCGGCCGCAACTCAGTGTGGTGTTCGACCAGGTGGGTACGCCTACGTACGCCGGGGACCTTGCGGCAGCGATAGTGGCTATCCTTGGGATTGCGGGTCAAGCCCGCAATGAGGGTAAGGGGGGTGCCCCTCATCCCGGACTTGATCCGGGATCCCTTGGCATCTACAACTACTCCAACGAGGGCGTCTGCAGCTGGTACGACTTTGCGAAGACAATTGCTGAGTACGCCGGCCATACATCGTGCGACATCCGGCCGTGCCATTCTAACGAGTTCCCCTCCAAGGTGCACCGCCCGTCGTACTCGGTGCTGGACAAGACCAAAATCAAGAATACTTTCGGACTGCAGATCCCTTACTGGACCGAGTCCCTCAAAAAATGCATACAGAACCTTAACGCATGAAACGTACAATCATTATAACCGGCGGTGCCGGTTTCATCGGCTCGCACGTCGTGCGCCTTTTCGTGAACAAGTATCCTGAGTACAAGATCATCAACCTTGACAAGCTGACTTACGCCGGCAACCTGGCCAACCTCAAGGACATCGAGGACAAGCCAAACTATCGATTCGTGAAGATGGACATCTGCGACTTCGAGGGCGTGCTCAAGCTCATGCAGGAGGAACACGTGGACGGCATCATCCACCTGGCCGCCGAGTCCCACGTGGACCGTTCCATCAAGGATCCGTTCACCTTCGCCCAGACCAACGTCATGGGTACGCTGAGCCTGCTGCAGGCCGCGAAGATTGCCTGGGACGGCAACTGGGAGGGCAAACGCTTCTACCACATCAGCACCGACGAGGTGTACGGAGCCCTGCAGATGACGCACCCCGAGGGCATCGAGCCCCCGTTCACAACCAAGGCCAGCTCCGGCGAGCACCATCTGGCGTACGGCGAGAAGTTCTTCACCGAGGACCTCAAGTATCAGCCGCATTCACCGTATTCCGCCGCCAAGGCCAGCAGCGACCACTTCGTCCGTGCTTTCCACGACACATACGGAATGCCGACGGTGGTCACCAACTGCAGCAACAATTACGGTCCCTATCAGTTCCCGGAGAAGCTCATCCCGCTCTTCATCAACAACATCAGGCACCGCAAGCCGCTGCCGGTGTACGGCAAGGGTGAGAACGTACGCGACTGGTTGTACGTGGAAGACCACGCCCGCGCCATCGACCTCATCTTCCACGAGGGCAAGGTGGGGGATACCTACAACATCGGAGGCTTCAACGAGTGGAAGAACATCGACATCATCAAAGTGCTGATTAATACCGTGGACCGGCTGCTTGGCCGTCCCGAGGGTGCCGATATGGACCTCATCACTTATGTGACGGACCGTGCCGGACATGACCTGCGCTATGCCATCGACTCTTCCAAGCTCCAGCGGGAACTGGGCTGGGAGCCTTCGCTGCAGTTCGAGGAGGGCATAGAGAAGACCGTCCGCTGGTACCTGGACAACCAGGAGTGGATGGACAACGTCACCTCCGGGGACTACCAGAAGTATTACGAAGACATGTACAAAAACAGATAGACCATGAAGATTGCTGTAGCAGGAACCGGTTACGTCGGTCTGAGTATCGCCACTCTGCTGGCCCAGCACCACGAGGTGGTAGCTGTGGACGTGATTCCGGAGAAGGTAGAGAAGATCAACAACAAGATTTCGCCCATCCAGGACGAGTATATCGAGAAGTATCTGGCCGAGAAGCCGCTGAATCTGGTGGCTACGCTGGATGGTAAGGCCGCTTATAAAGACGCGGACTTTGTGGTGATTGCCGCCCCTACCAACTACGACCCCAAGAAGAATTTCTTCGACACCACGCACGTGGAGGAGGTGATTGAGCTGGTGCTGGAGGTTAACCCGAATGCCGTGATGGTAATCAAGTCTACCGTGCCGGTGGGTTACACCAGGAGCGTGCGGGAGAAGTTCAGCTACCGGGAGCGTCAGGCGGACGGCAAGATGAAGGTGGTGGTTCCGAATATCATCTTCGCTCCGGAGTTCCTTAGGGAGTCGAAGGCATTGTTCGACAACTTGTATCCCAGCCGCATCATTGTGGGCTATGATGAGGACGTAGAGGGTACTGCCTCCGGCAGCCTTCCGCTTCGCTCCATCCCTCCCACGCCTGATGGCGCGGGCCCCTCCCGTTCATGTGGCCACGGGCGGCCACAGGCTCCGGAGGCAGCACCCTCCACGCCCCTGGCCATGGCGGCCCACACGTTTGCGGCACTGATTGCCGAGGGAGCCATCAAGGAGGACGTTCCGGTGCTGTTCATGGGAAGCACGGAGGCGGAGGCGGTGAAGCTGTTCGCCAACACCTACCTGGCCCTGCGCGTCTCCTACTTCAACGAACTTGATACTTATGCCGAGATGAAGGGCCTCGATACTCAGGCCATCATAGAGGGCGTGGGGCTCGACCCGCGCATCGGCACGCATTATAACAACCCGAGCTTCGGTTACGGCGGATACTGCCTCCCGAAGGATACAAAGCAGCTGCTTGCGAACTTCAACGATGTGCCGGAGAACCTCATCAAGGCCATCGTGGACAGCAACCGCACCCGCAAAGACTACATTGCAGACCGCGTCCTTGAAAAAGCCGGCTACTACAGTGCCAACAGCGCCTATGACACCTCAAAGGAGAAGGAGGTGGTCGTGGGCGTTTATCGTCTTACCATGAAGTCGAATTCCGACAACTTCCGCCAGAGCGCCATTCAGGGCATTATGAAGCGCATCAAGGCCAAGGGCGCCCATGTGATTATCTACGAGCCTACGCTGGAGGACGGATCTACTTTCTTCGGCAGCAAGGTGGTGAACGACCTTGACGCCTTCAAGGCTCAGAGCGACGCCATCATAGCGAACCGCTACGACTCCTCGCTGGACGATGTGGCCGGGAAAGTTTATACACGAGACATTTTCAAGAGAGATTAAATAAATATTAAACATAAACAACGCATGAACAAGTTATCTATCAAGAGCTTACCTATTGCCGCAGCACTCACGCTGCTGCTGGCGGGGTGTAGCGTACCCAAAGACATCGTGTACCTTCAAGATGTAAAAAGCGGATGGCAGATTTATTCCGTTCCTGCTTCGCCCATCAGGCTTAAACCTATGGATCAGATATCCATAATCGTCAACGGTCTCGATCCTCAGGTCTCAGCCATGTTCAACCTGCCTTACTACACCAGGCGAATCGGAGACTCCCAGTCGCTGTCTTCCGCAAACGGAAACATGCTTAATTCCAGTTCCCAGATGGCCGGTTATACCGTGGATTCCGATGGCAATATCGATTTCCCCGTACTTGGTAAGATTTATGTGCAGGGCAAGACCCGTGCAGAGACCTGCGAATATGTAAAGCAACTTCTTATCGAGAGCAAGCAGATCAAGGACCCCGTGGTGACAGTTGAATTCATGAACCTTGGCTTTTCCGTGCTTGGTGAAGTTACACGTCCCGGGCGTTACCGTATAGACAAGGATGAATTCACCATTTTCGATGCAATAAGCCTGGCCGGTGACCTTACAATCAACGGCCAGCGCAACAATATTACTCTGGTCAGGGATGCCGGAACCGACTGCGAGCAGGTTTATACCTTCGACCTCACAAAGTCTTACGGGGTTTACTCGTCCCAGGCATATTACATCCAGCAAGATGATATAATCTATGTGGTCCCGAACGAAAAGAAACGCCGTGAATCCACCGTCATGGGTAATTCCGCCCTGACTCCTTCTTTCTGGATTTCACTCCTGTCATCCGGTACTTCCATAGCAACATCCATTGTTTCAATAGCAGTCCTAATGTCTAAATAATTCAGTTATATGGACGAGAACAATATCAACAGAACTTCAGTAGAGGAAAGCCAGCAGCTGACCCTCAAGGATCTTTGGTCAATGTGTATAAACCGCTGGCCCTGGTTCCTCATTTCAGTAGTAATATGCCTTGCAGTGGCCGTCTTTTACATAATGAAGACCCCGCCGGTGTATACCAGGTCGGCACAAGTCCTCATCAAGGAAGACCGTAGGGGTCGTTCCATATCAGCCGCAGACGTTCAGTCTTCTATCTCCGACCTCGGCCTGGTGAACACCAACGTGAATGTCAACAACGAAATCCTGAACATTTCGTCTCCGGACATGATGATAGAGGTTGTAAAGCGTCTGCACCTTGAGGTCGACTACAAGATGGCCCACAGGCTTTATGACCGTACCCTATACGGCAGCAGTCTTCCCCTTAAGATTGAGTTCCTCGATCTTGGCAACGGAGAGTCGGCATCTTTGGACATAGCCTCCACCGGAGACAGCAGTTATGTTTTCAGCAACTTCAAACGTAACAAAGAGGAGTTAAAGGATGCCGCTCAGGTTGCGGCTGCCATTGGCGATACCCTCGACACACCTGTCGGACGCATCATCCTTTCTGCTCCTGAAAACCAGGAAATTAAGCCACTGGAGTCGACCCTACATGTATACCGCTCTTCATATAACGCAGCTACAAGGGCCTTCTCCAAGAACCTCAATGTAGATCTGGCCAACAAGCAGGCTACCGTTATCAACATGTCCCTGAGCGACGTGAACGTACAGCGTGCAGAGGATGTGCTGAACATGCTCATCAACGTTTATAACGAAAAGTGGATAAAGGACAAGAACCAGATTGCCACCAGTACAAACGAGTTTATTGCCGAGCGTCTTCTGGTCATCCAGGACGAACTCGGAGACGTGGACCAGACCATATCCTCGTTCAAGAGTGCCAACCGTCTGCCCGATATCGGTGCCGTGGCAAGCATGGAAATGCAGGTGTCCAGGGAGGCCAGCCGTGAGATTATGGCCCTGAACAACCAGCTCTCCATCGCCCGCTATCTGCAGTCTTACATACGCGACTCCCGCGGACGTCTGCTTCCGGCTGACGCAGGATTGCAGGAGGCAAGTATCCAGAGCATGATCAACCAGTTCAACACCACGCTCCTCCAGCGCAACCGTCTGGTAGAAAGCAGCTCTGAAGAGAACTACCTGGTGCGTGACCTGGACAATCAGCTGGCCGGTTACCGCGAGGCTATCCTCTCCTCCATAGACAACTACATCGTAGGCGTGAACATGCAGCTCTCTGCATACCGCAGCACTCAGGCCGCTGCAGACGCCCGAATAAGCAACAACCCTCAGCAGGCAGGCAGGCTGCTCAGCGACGAGCGCCAGCAGAAAGTCAAGGAGAGCCTGTATCTGTTCCTCCTGCAGAAACGCGAGGAGAACGAGCTTTCACAGGCCTTCACCGCATATAACACCCGCGTGCTCATGGCTCCTACCGGCAGCAATGCCCCTATAGCCCCCCGCCGCTCAATGATACTGCTGATCGCCTTCGTAATGGGCCTTGCAATTCCTTTCGGTCTGCTCTACATCAGGGAAATCACCAACACTACCGTGCGTGGCAGGGAAGACCTCAAGGGCATGGCTGCTCCTTTCGTGGGCGAGCTGCCTTCCATAGTCAAGAAGAAGCGTTTCGATGTCAAGAAACATATTCCTTTCCTGAAGAACAAGGTTCAGGACGGCGAGCGCAAGTTCGTTGTCGAGGCCCATAACCGAGACATGATAAACGAGGCGTTCCGAGTCGTCAGAACCAACCTTGAATTCATGCGAGGAAAGGGCAAGGGCGGTTACGTTATCATGATTACTTCCATGAATCCTGGTTCCGGTAAGACTTTCATCTCTTCCAACCTTTCTTCCTGCTTTGCCATCAAGGGCAAGAAGACGATAGTGTTAGACCTCGACCTCCGCAAGAAGTCGTTGTCCGAGATGATAGGCAAGCCCAAGCGTGGTATATCCGACTACCTGAACGGCCGCGAGGACGATTACGAGAGCCTGATTGTTCATAATGTAAACGAATGCGACCTGGATCTCCTTCCCGTCGGTACACTGCCTCCCAATCCTGCCGAGCTTCTTGCCGACGAGCGTCTGGATAAACTCATGGAGGTTCTTCGTGGCAAGTACGACTATATCTTCCTGGACTGCCCGCCCGTTGAGATAGTTACCGATGCCGACATAATCAACCGCCTGGTAGACCTGACACTCTTCGTCACCCGTGCCGGTATCCTCGAGCGCAGCATGCTTACAGAGATAGACCGCTACTACAACACCAAGAAGTACGTCAACCTTGCAGTCGTACTCAACGGTACCGACAGCGCCGGCCACTACGGCTACAAGTATGGATACCGTTACGGCTACGGCTATGGCCATTACGGCTATGGTTACGGTTACGGCAACTATGGCAGCGAGCACGATGCCGAGATCGAAGAAGGCGAGAAAGCTGCCGAGGCTAAACACGAAAGCAAGAAAAGCTGATGTGGCCCTTCACTCATAAATACGCCCTGCAGCCGTCCGGTTACTTCCGTGACCTGACGGACTGGCACTGCCACATACTTCCCGGAGTGGACGACGGCTTCCGTAACATGGACGACTCGCTCAAGGCGCTGTCTTTCTATGCCGACATTGGCATTACGGAGGTGTGGCTCACTCCGCACATTATGGAGGACATACCCAATACTCCGGACGAGCTGAGGGCGCGTTTCAGCGAGCTGCTTGCCGCATACAAGGGGCCCGTGCGCCTGCACCTGGCTGCCGAGCACATGCTGGACAAGCTGTTCGAAGACAGGTTCGCGGCCGGCGAGGTGCTGCCCATAGGCAAAAGGGCAGACACTCTGCTGGTAGAGACCTCCTACTTCAATCCGCCCATGGATTTGTACGGGCTGCTCGAGCGTATAAAGCAGAAGGGCTTCAGGCCCCTGCTGGCTCACCCCGAGCGTTACGTCTACATGGACATGAAGGACTACAGGCGCCTGCGCGATGCCGGGGTGGAGCTGCAGCTCAACCTCATGTCGCTCTACGGGCTTTACGGCCTGCATGCCAGGGACAAGGCGTTCCGCCTGCTCAAGGAGGGCTTCTACGGTCGCGTGGGCACAGACCTGCACCGCCTGCGTCCGCTCGAGCGTGTGATAGTGGAAGAGCGCCTTACGCGCAAGCAGATAGCGTCTATTCCTAAGTATAACGAGTAGTATTATCATTAGTTTGTCATTTCGAGCGTAGTCGAGAAATCTTATGCAGTATCACATTTTCAGCCCCTATCGCGTCTGCCCGCTGGGCGCGCACGTTGACCACCAGCACGGTCTTGTCACCGGTTTTGCCATTGACAAGGGCGTGGACCTGTGGTTCGATGTGCGGGAGGACTCCCTGGTGAAGCTGAGTTCCAAAACCTTTGAGGGTGATGTGCAGTTCCACATCGATACGCCTTCCCAGGTGAAAGAGCGCCATTGGGGTGACTACGCCCGCGGTGCCAAGTATGCACTCCGGAAGCGCTTCGAGCTGAAGCGGGGGATTGAGGGTGTCATTCAGGGAAGCCTGCCGGTGGGTGGCCTCAGCAGCTCTGCTGCGGTACTCATCGCCTATGTGATGGCATTCGCCAAGGCAAATGATATTACGCTTCAGCCCTTTGAGATTGTGAAGATTGCTTCGGAGGCGGAGCGGGAGTATATCGGACTGAATAACGGTCTTCTGGACCAGGCTTGTATAGCCCTCGGCAAGAAAGACGGGCTGCTGTTCCTGGATTGCGACAGCAACGACTGGCGCATCATCAAGCGGAATCCTGAGATGCCAGAGTTTGAGATTGGCATCTTCTTCAGCGGACTCACGCGCAGCCTGGTGAACTCTGACTACAACCTCCGAGTTTACGAATGCAAAACGGCCGCATGGAACATGCTGGCCTATATGGACCAGCCGCTCAAGACTTTCGACAAGACCTTCCTGCGGGATATCCCCAAGGCAACGTTCGATAAGACAAAGATTGCCATGCCGGCAAGGTTTGCCAGAAGGGCCGAGCATTTTTATAGCGAGTACCGCAGGGTAAGGCAGGGCGTTACGGCATGGGAATCCGGCAACTTGAAGCTCTTTGGGAAGCTGAGTTTTGACTCTTGCGAGAGCTCCATCCACAATTATGAGTGCGGCTCTCCGGAGCTGATTGCCATATATGAGATTATGCACAGTCTTCCCGGCGTATATGGCGGCCGATTCTCCGGTGCCGGTTTCAAGGGCGCGTGCATCGCGCTGGTGGATCCCGCTTACAAGGAAGAGATTGAAAAAACGCTTACAGAGCGCTACCTGAAGCAGTTCCCGGAGTACGAGAATACCTTCAAAGTGTTCTGGGTTAAACCCGACGACGGAGCAAGATTCGTATGAAGAATATAGTTATTGCCGCAGGATACGCCACCAGGTTAGGGGAGCTCACCAGGAACTTCCCCAAGCCGCTGCTCCAGATTGGCAGCAGCACCATCCTGGGCCGTATGCTGGACGATATAGACCGCATCCCGGAGATTGATGAGCACATCATCATCACCAACCATAAGTTTGCTCCGATATTTGACGAATGGGTAGCAGGGAGGTTGTCTCCCGAAACGTCGCTTCGCGACCCCTCCCATTCTGCGAATGGGCCCCTCCCTCTTATGGGGCCGAGGGTGGCCACAGTTTCGGGAGACAACCTCCCTGCTACCCACAAGCCCATAACTATTGTGGATGACGGGACGGAGACGAATGAGACGAGGCTGGGTGCTGTGTGTGACCTGTTGTTTGCGATGGACAAGTTGGAGATAGACGACGATATGCTGGTGGTGGCGGCAGACAATATCCTGGACTTCAGTTTCCAGGAGTTCGTGGACTTTGCCAAAGAGAAAGGCACAAGTTGCATCATGTGCCACGAGCAGCCGAGCATTGAGAAGCTCCAGCGGACGGGTGTTGTGGTGCTGGACCAGAATCACAAGGTGCTGGAGATGGCCGAGAAGCCGCAGGAACCCAAGACCCACTGGGCCGTGCCGCCCTTCTATATCTATTTGAAGAAGGATCTGGACCTGGTCCGCCACTCCGTGGAGAACGGCTGCGGCAAGGATGCCCCCGGCAATCTGGCGCATTATATGGTGGAGCACACTACCATGCACGCCTGGCCGATGAGTGCCGGTCGCTTTGATATCGGCAGTCTGGACACTTACGAAGAGGCAAAACGAATTTACGGACAATAGTGGCACATAAAGAGAAAATGAAATGAAAACAATACTGGTTACCGGCAGCGCCGGGTTTATCGGAGCCGCACTTGTAGAGCGCTTGCTTGACAGGCAAGAGGTCGCGAGTATAGTAGGCCTGGATAACCTGAACGGGTATTACGATCCGGCGCTGAAGGAGTACCGGTTGAGGAGAATAGAAGAGCATTACTCTTCCCTCATTGCGGGCTCGACCCGCAATCTCCAATACCGGTTCATCAAGGGCGATATCACAGACCGGGAACTGGTCGACCGGCTTTTCGCAGAGCACAAGTTCGACATAGTGGTGAACCTTGCCGCCCAGGCGGGCGTGCGGTATTCGATCGAGAATCCGGATGCGTACATCCAGAGCAATATGATCGGGTTCTACAACATCCTGGAGGCCTGTAGGCATAATCCCGTTGAGCACTTGGTATATGCGAGCTCGAGCTCTGTGTATGGCGGTAACAAGAAGGTGCCGTTCTCAACGGATGATCGGGTAGACAATCCAGTCTCCCTATATGCGGCAACGAAGAAGTCCAACGAGCTGTTCGCGCATTGCTACAGCAAGTTGTACGATATTCCGACCACCGGTTTGCGTTTCTTCACGGTGTATGGCCCGGCAGGGCGCCCGGATATGGCGTACTTCGGTTTCACGAACAAGCTGCTCGCCGGGAAGACCATCCAGATCTATAACTACGGCAACTGCCGACGCGACTTCACGTACGTGGACGACATCGTAGAGGGCATCGTGCGCGTGATGGCCAAGGCCCCCGAGCGCAAGAAAGGGGAGGACGGGCTTCCGATCCCTCCGTACGCGGTTTACAACATCGGTGGCGGCCAGCCCGAGAACCTGCTGGACTTTGTGAACATCCTGCAGGAGGAACTCCTCCGCGCGGGCGTGTTGCCGCAGGACTACGACTTCGAGGCCCATAAGGAGCTGGTGCCCATGCAGCCCGGCGACGTGCCGGTGACGTACGCAGACGCCTCAGCGTTGGAGCGCGACTTTGGCTTCACGCCAAAAACAACACTCCGCGAAGGCTTGCGCAAGTTCGCGGAGTGGTACAGAGAGTATTACCGGACGGCTTAGAACGTATCGCTGTACGTCGTAAGCCAGTCGGTACTCAATTGAAAGGAAGAGCTGACTCCGTCGTTGGTGTACAGTGAGCCGCTGAGCTGGGTGATGCGGTTGCGCTTGAAGGGCACGTCGGACACCACCCTGTGCGAGACGGAATTGCCGTCGGAATCGAGCACATCGATAGTTACATTCATCGTCTGCTCGTCGGTAGCAAGGAAGAATGCGGTTGAGGATGTGGATGAGTTTCCCACTGTGGCACTGATGCCCACGGTGTTTACGAATCCGGAGTTGGTGAGCGAGAGGCCGCTCGTGGGGCTGAAATCCCTGGCGCCTGCAGAGAGGGTCATACGGACCTGGTTGGCGTTGGCTGTCTTGCCGTCGGTAGAGATTATCTTCAGCATGGCGTTGATCCGCTCGAGCGTGGCACTCAGTTCCACGGCACTCGTGCTGGAGATTTCCACCGCCTGGGTGTAGGCGAAGGTCTCATAGGCGTGGTCGCCCGTGTAGGCCGCCTCAGTGGGACTGGTGAGAACAAAGGGGCTCGTCTCCTTGGTGGTGTGAGCAATGACCACCATTGTGTAGCTGCCCATCGGGAGCGAGAGGCTGAAGTCTCCGAAGGTGGTGTAAGCGGCAGAGGTGCTCCGCAGTTGGGTTACTTTGTACTGCTCGGCTCCGGCAGAAGTGTAGAAGGCCAGCGTGATGGCGCCCACCTCGTTACAAGCCGCCACCGTTGAAGTGGTTTTGGTGCCGGGGTAGTTCAGCTGGGAAACAGAGAAGTCGTTCACGTGAACGTTTACAGGAGCGAGGCACTCAGACCGCCTCTCTTTGACGCTGCAGCCGGCGGCAATCAGCGTGGCCGCTGCAAGAAGGAAAAAGTGTTTTGTTTTCATAGTTCGTTTATCATTAAAACGGACTGCAAGTTAGGAAGAATTAAGCGTTTCTTTAAGAAACGCAACGCTTAAGTTTTAAGTGATTGATATAGAGGGGATCGGAAAGGACAATTGCTGAAAAAGTACGTTATTTTTTACCAAGATAATGATTGAATATCAAATAGCGCTTCACGGGGCTGAACTCCAGAGCCTGAAATATGACGGCCGCGAATACCTCTGGCACGGAGATCCTGCCTACTGGGGCCGGCGGTCGCCCATTCTGTTCCCCATGGTGGGGAAGGTGTATGGGGGCTCGTTCCGCGTGGACGGGAATGAGTACCCGATGGGACAGCATGGCTTTGCCCGGGATTCGGAGTTCCAGAAGGTGGGGGAGAGATACGTGTTGGCTGGATGCCCGCTGGAGAAGTATCCGTATAAGTTTGAACTGTCGGTGAGATATCGTGCAGAGGGCCGGCGGTTCTATGCCGAGTGGGAGGTGCTGAACACGGATTCCCGCGACATCCACTTCCAGCTGGGCGCGCATCCGGCGCTACTGCTACCGGATTATCACGAGGAAGATCCGGTACACGGGTACCTTCAGTGCTTTGACGCAGACGGCAAGGTGGTAAAGCAACCGATGCTTTCCCACGGGCTGGACGGTGGATATCTCACGGAGCTGGACGCTCCCGTGCCGATGCCGGTGGACGAAGACGGTCTCCTGACCATCACCGGTGAGACCTTTGCCATCGACACGTTTATGCTGGAGCACGGCTCCGTGAAGAGCGTCACTTTGTTTGACAAAAACAAGAAGCCTTACCTGAGCGTGGGAAGTGACCAGACCGAAGCCTACGGCATCTGGGCCCCTTACAAGCCCGGCTGCCCCTTCGTGTGCCTCGAGCCCTGGTGCGGCATTACGGACCTCGTGGGTTTCAACGGAGAGCTCTCCGAGCGCTACCTGGACCACAGCTTGAAGCCGGGTGAGAAGTTTGAATTTACTTACTGGATTGAGATACTATGACCCAACTCAACGATAAAGACCACAAAGCGCAGATGGAGGACATGGCCTCCTTCGACGAGCAGATGCCGTGCGTGGGGATCTTCTGGTACGATCCGGAGGACAACACGCTGTTTGGTGTGCGCAAGAAGGAGCTGACGCCACAGATGGTGGAGGAGGCGGCTGAAAAAGGCGTGTTCTTTATCGAATATGGTGAGCATAAGGCTGAAGAGTATGCTGGTTGCATAGTATGGGCTAAAGACAAGTTCATCGTGCTCGTTGGCAAGTGGGCCGAGCCGATACAAGACAAGCTCAGCGAGCTGCTTGAGCAGGAGTTCTCTCTGCCGTACTTCGAGTTCGTGTACGACGAGCATTGGGACCTGGGCCACGGCTGGAGTGGCGATATGCCCACAAGCCGGTAACTGAGGGATTCTTGGACGAGCCAAGCGGCAGAGCCGAGCGGAGAGTTGAGAGACGGTTCGCAAGTCGATAGTGCCGCCAAGGCGGAGTATCTAGTTAAACTCTAAACTGACGCCAAGCCGAGAGCCATCTGAGCTCGCTCAGTGATGGCCGAGGCGCGAACCGATGGAGCAGCGAGAGGAGAATGAAGCTTGCTTCGATTATCCCGAGTCGCGACAGAGGTGGACAAGATGTCAAGGAAGAAGACGATAGTCAACCGACGCTCGAGCGAATACAATGCCAAGCTGTTTGGCTTCGCCGAACTCGGACGCGACTCGACAATGTCTGAAAGCAAGCTTTCACCATTGTGCTCACTGCTCCCTCGCTTGAGCATTGTTGAGCGAGAAGGAGGAAAACCAAAGGTTAACCGACGCACGAGCGAATGCAGAGCTCTTGTTAGTTCTTGCTTAGGCAAGCGACCAGAGGTCGAGCGGAG
Organism: Bacteroidales bacterium; assembly: GCA_017554335.1. GTDB lineage: Bacteria > Bacteroidota > Bacteroidia > Bacteroidales > UBA932 > Cryptobacteroides. The sequence goes on from JAFZIO010000004.1 coordinate 38,501, forward strand.
AGTGGATAGTTCTTCGACGAGCGAAGCGGCAAGCCGATTACTTGGACGAGCCAAGCGGCAGAGCCGAGCGGAGAGTTGAGAGACAGTTTTAAAGTTGATAGTTGAAAAAGTATGGAAGAGTTAAGAAACATATTTGCATCCTCATGCGTTGAGGCAGCAGCTCGTAAACTGGGGTGCAGCACCAGCGAGATGTACCGTCGAATGAAACGCGTGGGGCTCATCCACGGATTCATCATCCCGGGGTACGAGGCACTGCACTCTCAGAGCCGTGAACATGTCACGGAAGATGTCATTGGTGCACTCGGTATTTGGGAGAAAAAAATGGGAATAGTAGCATGATAAAGGTTTATCACG
>JAFZIO010000063.1 GCA_017554335.1 Bacteroidales bacterium
CAAGAACAACCCCAAGGCAAGCGGAGGCTACGCTATGTGGGACATGAACGCCCGCGTCACACATAAGTTCAGCAAAGACAGCAAGTTGAACGCCTGCATATACTGGGGGCGCGACAACCTTCACGCAGGCATCAAGGAAAGCGAAACCGAAGGGTTCATGGATATAGCCCTGCGTACCAACTGGGGGTCCTTCACTTCTTCCGTGGCATGGGAGGCCAAATACAGCCCCAAGGTAAACGCAAAGCTGATGGCATACTTCACCCGCTCCGATTCCGACGTCGGCTACACCTTCGACGTGGGTTCCATAAAAGACAAGAAGGAGGAATCCATGCTCTATTTCTCCGATGACAATATCTGCGACGTCAACGATACCGGCGTGAAATACGACCTCAACTGGTATCCCAACAGCTCCAACCACGTGCGCGCCGGAGCCGCCATGGCCATGCACAATTATGCCACCGGGCGTAAATATGAGCAGAAGGGCACTCTGTTCGATATTTTCGGCGGAACCGACGACGAGGGCAAGACCGACAAGGCGGAGCCTGTAGGAGATAAATACCGTGCCTGGGAGCCGGCGGTCTACCTTGAGGACGAGATTTTCCTCGCCTACAATTTCACTCTTAACGCGGGCGTGCGCATGTCCCTCTTCGACACCAAGCGCAAGACCTGGGGGTCCATCGAGCCCCGCGCCGCCCTCAAATGGCTCATCACCAACGACATCTGCGCTAAGCTGTCGTACACACGCATGAGCCAGTACATCCACATGGTCTCCGCCATGTACATAGACCTGCCGACCAACAGCTGGATGCCTTCCACGCCCGAGGCGGGCCCCATGGTCTCCGACCAGATTGCAGGCGGACTCTATTTCACCCCCGGCAACTTCAAGATCAACGTTGAAGGATGGTACAAGACCATGGACGGCATGCTGGCCTACAACGGCGCGAACGCCTTCTATCCGCCTCTTGTGAACTGGGAAAAGTCGTTCACCTCCGGCAGCGGCAAGTCCTACGGCCTTGAGCTGGAAACAACTTACAGCATTCCCAACAAGCTCGAGTTGTCCGCTTACTACACCCTCAGCTGGTCCTGGAGGCAGTTCGACGCTTACTATATGTTCCCGTTCCTGGACCGCAACGACAACCGCCACAAGGTTAACCTGGTGGGCAACTGGAACTTCGCCCGCGGCTGGTTCCTGTCGTTCAACTGGAGCTGGCATACCGGCAACCGCATAACCCTTCCTAGTCACATCATCCGCTCCGAGAGCGGTTCTTACGATACCGTTTACGAGTCTCCTTTCAACGCCAAGCTTCCCGACTACCACAGGCTGGACATCAGCCTGGACCGAAAGTGGGTGCTGTTCAACGGCAACATTATCAATTTCAACCTGAGCGTCTACAACGTCTACAACCACCTCAACGCTTCTTTTGCAATGCTTGACCAGGACGAGAAAGGCAACTACAGGGGCATGGCATACGGACTCATCCCCATCATCCCCACGCTCAGCGTAGGTTATAAATTCTGATGCTATGAAAAGGTCCTTTTTATTTATAGCCCTCGGCCTTCTGGCCTGCGCCTGCGAGATACCTTTCTCCATAGACAACATATCAGAACCCCGCTTCTTCGTGGAGTTCATTCCTGCTGCGGGAGACCAGGCAACGGCGATCAAGGTCGCCTATGCCGACGCCGCCTACGACAAGAAACCGACCAGCTTCTATTCCCTTCCTACCAATAATATCTGTGTGGAAGTCAACGGCAAACGGGTGGCTCCCGAGAAGATGAAGTGGGATCATCAGGGAAACGTCTGGAAATCTTCTCTAGAGGGGAATTTCGAACCAGGAGACCAGGTAAGCGTTACCGTTGAGGACAATTCCACGCCTACTGCCTCCGCAAGCACGACAATACCCGAACAGCCTAAGATCACTTCCATAGATATCACCAAGTCCGACGACAAGGAGGATTCCAACGGCCGGCGTTTCGTAGTCAAGCTGGACCGCGAGGTTGCCGACGGAGAATATTACGGCATCTCGATAACGCTGGTCGAGGATTACTACACCGCAGAATTCTCCCTGATGCCTCCGTCCATACGCATCGACACGCTCCACAGTTCCTACCATACCACTCCGGGACAAGTCGCTACCATGTCCGACATCAACAATATGGACCTGGACGGCTTTGCATCTGTTAATTATTCCTACGGAGGCCTGGTCAGCGAGGGCAGTTCCTATATGATTGACGATATGATGGTTTACTCGTACAGCCCCATGTCGCTGCTGACAAGCCGGCAGTTCGAAGGAAACAGCTACTCCTTCTACGTGAATGCAAACTTCTCGATCGGGGACATGTTCGACGGCATAGATTTCGGCGATGAAACAGACGATCAGTCCGACGATTACTACACCGACCCCTGGGAAGACCCTTACGAGCCGGAAGAACCGGAGGAGCCGGAAGTGCCGGAGTCGTACACCATGCCCATAGGATCCAAGTGCTGGTACAAGATAGAGGTTTTCCGCCTCAGCGAGGAGCTCTACAACTACTGCAAAGCCCAGTACCTGGGAGACTACAACATACTCTCCAACTTTGGTGTAACGCCTCCCAACTTCACCTATTCCAACGTCCGCAACGGCCTTGGCGTCGTAGGCGGCATCTCAGTATGCGCCTCTGAGCTCATCCCGGACCCCTTCAACAAGGAGCCCGAAATGCCGAGTTTCAAGGATTTGATGGATATGCTGAATTAACTTCAGGCAAACCCTGCAGGCTATAAAGCTACGATGAGCGCCGAGGTCGGTCCCATGGTGAACCGGGTCCCTCTGGCGCTCGTCTTATATGAAGCCTTGCCTGCGGAAAGCAGGGGTATCGGGGTGCTTGTCACGTCTGAAAGGGCCAGAGTATGCTTCTTGCCGGTAGGGTTCAACACCACTAAAACAGTCATGTTTCCGTCGGTGCGGCGGTATACCATGGGATAGGGGTTGGCGGCATCGAAAACCGGTTCGAAACGGGCGTCGGCCCAGAGAGCGGGCACGCCCTTGCGAAGGGCTATGAGGGCCCGGGTCCAATTAAGCAGCGACTCAGGATCGGCGTCCTGCGACTCTACGGTGATGGCTCCGTGGGCGGTGGGGTTCTTGCAGCCGTCCTCTTTCCACTTGAGATACTGCGGATACGAAGTGGCCGGCGTCCACTCGGGGCATACGGGGATGTAGATATTCTCAGGGGCACAAGTGCTGAAGCCGGCATTTGCGGAAGCGTCCCACTGCATGGGGCTGCGTCCGCCGGCCCGTTCCTTGCCGTTATGGTTGGCACCTTCCACGTTGGGCAGCTCCACAAGGCTGCGTATGCCGATTTCGTCGCCGTAGTACAGTATCGGCAGGGGCATGGTGAGCACCCACGCCATCATAACCTTCAGCTGTTCAGGCGTATTGCGGGCACCGGTGTTGAACCGCAGGTGGTCGTGGTTGCCGGTAATGGTGGCGAAGTAACCCCATTCCGAGGTGCTCTCAAAGGCGTCCGTTATGTAGTCGTAATACTGCTTGAGCATGTCGGCCGGGTTGCAACTCCGATCTATTTTTTCCTCGGGCCAGGGATTGCCGTACAGGTCCTTCTCCGACGGTGCGCCCCCGTTCAGGCTGAAGTAGCTGCCACCATCCGCCTGATGCTTGCGGTCGAAATACATCTGACGGTTGGCCGAACGTGTGCTGTTGAGGTTCATGTCCACGTTGAATCCTCCGGCAAGACAATATTTGGGGTCGTTCCATTCGGCCATCAGCACGCGCTCCGGGTAGTTGACGTCGGACCATTCGCGTATCTCACGCCACAGACGCATGATTTCCCGCTTGTCACGGTCATTCTTGACCAGGCTCGAGGCCATATCGACGCGGAAACCGTCCACGCCTTTGGAGTACCAGAAGGCGAGTATATCCTTGAGTTCCTGGCGCACGGCACGCGGGCCGGGAGCGTCGACACTCTGCTCCCAAGGATGCGAAGGGTCTGGGTGGGCGTAACCGTAGTTGAGGGCCGGCTGGCAGGCATAGAAGTTCTTATAATAATACTTTGCACGCGGATACCCGCTCTTCATCCACTTGCCGGTGGTATTCTGCATGAAATTGGGATCTTTCAGCATCTCCTCAAGATCACGTTCGGCTTTGACGTCCGGAAGGCGGTCGCTCCAGATATAGTAATCTGAGTACTGCAGGTTGCTGTCCTGGCCGCTCTGGATGAACCAGGGGTGCTTGTCGGAAGTGTGTCCGGCTACCAGGTCCAGCATTACCTTGATGCCGCGGGCATGCGCCTCTTGCACCAGTTCCACCAGGTCGTTGTTGGTGCCGAAGCGGGGATCGACCTTATAAAAATCTATGACATCGTAACCGCCGTCTATCCACCCTGACTCGAACAGCGGGTTGAACCAGATGGCAGCGACTCCCAGGCTCTCTATGTAATTCAGTTTGGAGATAACACCGGGGATGTCCCCTATTCCGTTGCCGTCGGAATCCTTGAAGGACGAGGGATACACCTGATAGATTACGGCATTGCGAAGCCACTCAGGGCCTTTCTTCCAGTTCTGTTCGAAGCTGCCGGGAACCGGCTGGGCGTTCAAATTAAAAAACGCCGCCGTGAAGGCAGCGAATACGATTAAAGCACGTTTCATATTATTTCTTCTCTTTCCCTGAGGTCTTTCACCCTGAGCTGGATCGTGGAGTTGCCGCGATAATAGTTCTCAACTATTGAATAGCATACGTCCAGGGGGTTGCCGGACTTGATATATTCGTAGTAATCGGCCATGTTGAAGGCTATTGCAGCAATCTGGTGATATGGCTGGGACTCCTGTATGAGGTCCAGCTTGAGGTGTATGCCGCCTGCTCCCACCTTGCGGCCGTTGCCTGCGTCGTAGACGTTCTCCGTCATGAATACCGGGTTGCCGTTGCCAGGGCCGAAAGGCTGGAACTGCTTGAGTATGCGGAAGAATTTGGGGGTAATCTGGGAGAAGTCCAGCTTGGCGTCTATGTCCACCACGGGTATGAGCATGTCGGCGGTAATCTTGCCGGCGATGAAGCCGTCGATGCGGCGGGCGAACTCTTCAAGGTTCTCTTCCTTGAGGGTGAGGCCGGCGGCGTACACATGGCCGCCGAAGTTCTCCAGCAGGTCTGCGCAGCTCTCTATGGCCTCATAGAGGTCGAATCCTGCGATGCTGCGGGCCGATCCGGTCACGAAGCCGTTGCTCTTGGTGAGCACCACGGTGGGCTTGTAGTAGGCCTCCACCAGGCGGGACGCCACTATGCCCACTATACCCTTGCTCCAGCGGGGATTGTACACCACCGTGGCGTTCTCGCGCGCCAGGCAGTTGCCGCTCTCCACCATCTCCAGGGCCTCCCGGGTAACTTCCCGGTCGATATTCTTGCGTTCGTTGTTGTTCTCGTTGATTTTCTCCCCGATGAACATGGCCTCGCCTACGTCCTCCGCCGTCAGAAGCTCCACGGCCAGGCGTCCCGACTCCATACGGCCTGCGGCGTTGATGCGGGGGCCTATCTTGAAAACGATGTCGTCGATGGTCAGGTGGCCGGGCTCCAGGTTGGAGAGGTTTATCATGGCCAGCAGGCCCTTGTGCGGATTCTCGTTGAGCTGCTTGAGGCCAAAGTGCGCCAGCGTGCGGTTCTCCCCCACCATGGTCACAAGGTCGGAGGCGATGCTGACGACCAGCAGGTCCAGCAGGGGCACGAGGCTGTCGAAGGGTATGCCGTAGCGGGCGGAGTAGGCCTGCACGAGCTTGAAGCCGACGCCGCATCCGGAAAGGTCGTCGAAAGGATAGTGGCAGTCTTCCCGCTTGGGATCCAGCACCGCGACGGCGCCGGGAAGGGTTTCCTCGGGCAGGTGGTGGTCGCAGATTATCATGTCCACGCCTTTGCTGCGGGCGTATTCGGCTTTGTCTATTGCCTTTATGCCGCAGTCCAGGGTGATGATGAGTCCGAATCCGCCCTCAAAGGCCCAGTCTATGCCTTTGTAGGAGACGCCGTATCCCTCGTCGTAACGGTCGGGGATGTAAAAGTCTACGTTGGGTGTGAAGCGGCGGATGAACGAGAAGACAAGTGCCACGGCGGTGGTACCGTCCACGTCGTAGTCGCCGTATACCAGTATCTTTTCGCCGCTGGTGATTGCCTTGCGGAGACGCTCCACGGCAACGTCCATGTCCTTCATGAGGAAGGGATCGTGGAGGTCGTCGAGGCTGGGGCGGAAGAAGGACCGGGCCTGGTCGAAGGTCTCTACGCCGCGCTTCACAAGGAGTTCGGCGAGGACGCGGTCAATGCCGACCTCGGCGGAGAGTTTCTCCACCTTGGCCGGATCGGCCTGTTCCATTACAATCCATTTCTTCTCCGCTGACATAGCTTACAAATGTAAATAATATTGCGGATAATGCAAAATTTAGATAAGGGATGAGATTATGTCGTCAGCAACAAACCACTTTTCCTCCGGTATCCTTCCATACTCCGGCAGACCCTCCGCCGTCCTCAACCCCAGCATTATCCGTTCCTCCCGTATCTCCTCTTCCGTCAACTCCTCACTCGTCGCAGTCCATCCGCTCAGTTCCTCGCTGTTCCAGCTGCGAACGTCGCAGCTGGAACTACTATCAACCCCCGCAGCTAACGCTGCTGCCCCCAGGGGCACGGGGGGCGTTCCCCCCGATCCCCCCCGGGTCGGGCTAGGCCCTCCGGAAGCTGCGAACGTATCAGCGGAATCCGGGCGTCCCGCTTCAGGATCCGTGTCCACCCTCGGACACGTTAGAGGGAGGGGCCCACAAGCGGAGCGCAGTGGGAGGGATGAGCGAAGCGAAGATCTCTGAAGCGGGATGCCAGGTGGAACGGAAACCCGCAGCGAATGCGCGCCGGGGCCGAGGCCTACATATGGCTTTCGGGTCCAGTAGGCGGAGTTGTGGATGGCACGATGGCCGGGAAGGGCCCAGTTGGAGATTTCGTAATGCTCGTAGCCGGCGGCGGCAAGGAGGCGGCATATCAAATAGTACTGCTCAGAGCAAGCCTCGTCCGGCAACTCGGTGTAGCGTCCTTCGCGGGCCATGCGCCCGAGCGCGCTCCCCTCTTCGACCGACAACTGATAAGCGGAAATATGCTCGGGACGCCATTCCAGCAGCTCCCGCACAGTCGTCTCCAGCATCTCCGGGCTCATGCCGCCTACGCCGAAGATTACATCCACGCTGATATTGTCGAACCCTGCCTCCCTGAGCAGACGGAAGGCCCGGCGGGCGCCGTCCGCATCGTGCCGGCGGTTCATCCAGCGGAGCATGCCGTCGTCCAGCGACTGCACGCCCATGCTTACCCGGTTGACTCCGAGCTCCCGCAGGCCGCGGGCGTACTCCGGGGTAATGTCGTCCGGATTCACCTCCACCGTCCATTCTTCGTAGTGCCGGCCGCCGCATGCATCGGCGATGCGGGCCAGATACGGCAGAGGCAGCACCGACGGGGTGCCGCCTCCGATGTAGAGTGTATTGACTGCAGCCGTGGCCGCTATTTCGTCCCTGCGATCGAAGGCCTCCCGGCATACGCCGTCTACATAAGCCTCCGTAGGGCACGCACGTTCACTATAAAAGTCGCAATAGGTACAGAAACTGCGGCAAAAAGGAACGTGAACGTAGATCATTATCTAAGCAACAGCTCTGCACCGCCGAGTTTCGCCTGCGAAGTAAAGGCTTCGACCGTGTAGATACCCTTTTCGAAGGAAGGGATGTTGTTCACGTAGATGCTGAGCTCGACTTCCTGGCCCTGGTAATCCACCTCACGGGAAGCGGTGGCGGGATAGGTCTCGCCGCCCAGGGTAAAGGAAGCACCGCGGCCGTCGTCAAGCAGATTGCCGTTCGGGTCCTTCACACGAACGTAAACGCGCACGGGGCCGGCTTCGGCAAGGGCGTTCTCTACAAGGCTCAGGGTTACCAGCAGGCGGGCTACATTCTTGCTGCGGTCCACCACCTTGCCGGCGCTGTTGTAAGCCTCCAGCTTGATGCCGCGGGCCTTGATTACGGAGCCCGTGACCACCTTGCCGGTGAGGTCCTCCACCTGGGCGCTCAGCTCCTCGCTGCGCTTGCGGTGTTCGGCAGCCTCGCGGCGGGCGTTGGCGGCATCCACGGAGAGCTTGTGGTTCAGCTGGTTAAGGGAATCGATCTGCACGATGTAGCCGCGCATGATGGAACGCAGCGTTCCGAGTTCCTTCTCATACTGGCGCATCTTGACGCGGTTGGTAGCCTCGGTCTTCTTGATGCGCTCCACGAGCTGGGCGACTTCCTCGCGGGAAGAGTCGAGCTGCAGGTTAATGGAGTCGTAGTCGGAAGAAAGGGCCTCATAGTCGCTCTGCAGGGCCACGATCTGCTCTGTAAGTTCCTCTTTCTCTATATTCAGCTGGCCTACGAGAGTGTTCTTCTGGTAGATAACATATGCGAGGGCGGCGCCCAGCAGCACTGCCACGGCGATCATCACGTACATGATGGTCTTGGCTCCGCCGTTCTGCTTGCGTTCCTGCTCCTTGCGTTCTATTCTCTCAAGTGGATCTTCTCTTTCCATAATTCTGATTCTTAAATAGTGTCTGCAAAAGTAGTTATTTTTCTGCATTTGCACTGCAACCATGATGCCGTTTCCTCGTCCAGCAGCGGAGAAAGCGTCTCAAGCACCTGAGCGTGATATGCATTAAGCCACTCTGTCTCTTCGGCATCCAGCAGGCCGGGGACCAGGATGGAGGTGTCGAAGGGGCAGAGGGTAAGGGGCTCGAAGCCCAGCCAGCGGCCGAACTCGTTGGAGCCGCGCTCCACGCAGAGCAGCAGGTTCTCGTGGCGCACTCCATGCATGCCTTCGCGGTAGATTCCGGGTTCGTCGGAGATTATCATTCCCGGCTCCAGCGGCACCGGATTGAGGTTCTGGCGTACGTCCTGCGGTCCTTCGTGGACACCCAGGAACCAGCCCACGCCGTGCCCGGTCCCGTGTCCGAAGTTGCGCCGTGCCCGCCAGAGCGGACCGCGGGCAAACGCGTCTATGCGGCATCCGGGCGTGCCTTCCGGGAACATCGCCATCGCCAGGTCGATATGGCCCTTGAGCACGAGGGTATAGTCTTCCTTCTCCAGTTCGCTGCACTCCCCCAGCGGCACAGTGCGGGTGATGTCGGTAGTGCCGTCCAGGTACTGTCCGCCGGAGTCGCAGAGGTAGAGCCCCTGGGCCTCCAGCAGCGGAGCGTCAACCTGCGGAGTAACGTAATGAGGCAGTGCCGCCCCGGGGCCGTACGCCGATATGGTTTCGAAGCTGTCTCCCTGATACATAGCCCCTTGTGACCGGAGTTCGCGGAGCTTCACGGAGGCGTCCCACTCGCTTACGAGACGGTCGGCACGGACCGACTTCTCCAGCCAGCAGAGGAAGCGTACCATGGCCACGCCGTCACGTACATGCGCCTGCCGCATACCCTCTATTTCCATGTCGTTCTTGACCGCTTTCGCATGCCGGACCGGGGTGGGTCCGCTGACCAGCGAGATGCCGGACGACTCCAGCGTGCGGGCAAGCTGCCAGTTGAGGGTGGAAGGGTCGGCGTACAGCCGCAGGCCGCCCGATTCGGAGAGGAACTCCTCCAGTCCGTCGTAGGGTTCAAGGGAAACGCCGTCGGAGGCAAGCTCGTCGAAGCTGCTCTCCGTGTCCGGATCCTCCACCGGCTCCTTCAGCACGAACCATGAGGCGGCATCTTCCGTTACCAGCAAATAACTGATGACCAAAGGGTTGTATTCTATGTCAGAGGCGCGCACGTTGAGCGTCCAGGCTATTTCGTCGAGTGCCGTAAGCAGGATGCCGTCGCAAGCTTTGCTGCGGCAGAATTCGCGCAGCATCTCCAGCTTGGACGTACGGGATTCACCGGGGTCGACAGTGATGACCGGGGTCTGCGGTATGGCGGGACGGTCTGTCCAGAGGAGGCCCAGGAAATCGGGCGCGCTGACTACCAGCGGACGGTTGCCTCCGGGCTCGAAGGCGGCGATTATTTCCTCCGCGAAGCTGGCCGGCGTGCTTGCTCCATCGACCGCAAGAACGGGTTCTTCGGCGTCTGCGAAAGTATCCGCAAGCCATTCGGGGATAAGCACTTGCTCAGGCACGCGGGTCTTGTGGAGCTGCACTCCGGTGCCCGCCAGCTGGGCGTTCGCCTGGATGAAGTAGCGGGTGTCCGTCCACAGGCCAGCATGCTCGGCAGTAACCACCAGGTCGGCCGCCTCTCCCGTGAAGCCGGTGAGCCAGCGTATCTGCTTGTATCGTTCGGCCGGATATTCGCTGCCGTGGGGATCGGAGCCGGTAAGGATAACGGCGTCCCAGTCCCGCGAACGCATCAGCGCCCGCAGGGAGGCGATTCTTTCCGCGTAGATGTTCATACAGCCGACGGTTCGAATGAAGGAATGTGCAGAATCTCCGTCTTGAAGAGGTTGCGGCGGTGCATCCGGTCAATTTTCTCCTTGATTTCCGGGTCCTCGCACACGCCTTCCCTGATGTAGCGGTCCAGGGTTGCGTAGGTGAAGCCGAACTTCTCTTCGTCCGGGCTGGAGCCGGGCAGGCCGTCGTCCGGGGTCTTCTCCACCCAGCGGGACGGCAGGCCGAGGGCGTGTCCGATCTGATGCACCTCCCGAACTACCAGTCTGCCGAGAGGGGCGAAGGAGCCGGCGGCGTCGCCGTAAAGTGTGGCGTAGCCTATGTAGTCCTCGCTGAGGTTGCAGGTGTTGGCCACCATTCCGTTAAGGGACTGGGCGGCCGCGTACAGCATGGTCATCCGTATTCTCGGCGGGATGTTCTGTATGGTTTGGAGGGAGAAGCCGTCCGGAAGTATGGCTCCCAGGGCGTCGCATTCCGCCTCTATCTTGCCTATGGGGAAACAGAAGTAGCGTATTCCCAGGAATTTGCAGATTTCGTCCGCCTCGTTCAGGCTCTGCCCTTCCGCCGGCATGGAAATGCCAATTACCCTTTCGGGGCCGAGGGCTTCGGCGCACAGCGCGGCGGTTACCGTGCTGTCCTTTCCGCCGCTCATTCCTATCACCGCACTGCAGCCGGGGCCGTTCTTCTCGAACCAGGCCCTGATCCAGGCTACGCATTCGTCTTTGAGAGTGTTCATCGCGTTATAAATTATATGTACAAAGATAAATAATACTTTGTAAATCAAAAAATTAGTTGTATCTTTGCAGCCCGCAAAAATGTGTTGCGGAGTTTAAAGTATTAAGTATCAATTAATTAACAAACCAATGCCTGGATTAATTGGAAAGAAAATCGGAATGACTTCCGTTTTCGGTGCCGACGGTAAGAATATGCCGTGCACCGTTATCGAGGCTGGTCCGTGCGTTGTCACGCAGATCCGTACAGTTGAGACCGACGGTTACGAGGCTGTACAGCTTGCCTATGACGAAATCAGCGAAAAGCACGCCAGCGCGCCTCTGAAGGGGCATTTCAAAAAGGCCGGTACCACTCCCAAGCGCAAGCTCGTGGAATTCCCTATGGATTTCGCACAGGAGCTCAAGCTCGGTGATGTCCTCAAGCTCGAGGACGTTATTGGCGAAGATGTCAGCTTCGTCGACGTGGTCGGCACTTCTAAAGGTAAGGGTTTCCAGGGTGTTGTGCATCGTCACGGTTTCGCCGGTGTCGGCGGAAAGACCCACGGCCAGCACAACCGTCTGCGTCACCCCGGTTCCATGGGAGCATCCTCATGGCCTTCCCGCGTACTTCCCGGTATGCGCATGGCCGGTCACATGGGCAACGCCCGCGTGAAGGTGTTCAACCTCAAGGTTGTCAAGGTTCTCCCCGAGAACAACATTATCGTAGTCAAGGGTTCCGTTCCGGGAGCCAGAGGTTCTTATGTAATTTTGGAGGCTTAAGAGTATGGAACTTGCAGTTTTGAAAATCGACGGTACCCAGTCCGGCAAGAAGGCCGTTCTGGACGACAAGATCTTCGGTATCACCCCGAACGATCACGCCATTTATCTGGACGTAGTTCAGTACCTTGCGAACCAGCGTCATGGCAACGCCAAGACCAAGGACCGCAGTGAAATAGCTCACAGCACCAAGAAGCTCGGACGCCAGAAGGGCGGCGGCGGCGCACGCCACGGTTCCCTCAAGGCCAACATCTTCGTCGGCGGCGGCCGTGTATTCGGTCCTGTTCCCCGCTTCTATCACAACAAGCTCAACAAGAAGGTCAAGAAGCTTGCCCGCTTCTCCGCACTCAGCTACAAGGCTCAGGAGAACGCTATCATCATGCTCGAGCCCTTCAAGATGGAAGCCCCCAAGACCAAGGAGCTCCTCGGCATCGTAAAGGCTATCAAGGCCGGCGACCGCAAGGTGCTCATCGTGCTTCCCCAGAATTCTGACAATATCTATCTTTCATCCCGCAATCTCCAGCAGGTCAAGGTCATCACCGTTGACGAGATCAACACCTACGCTATCATGAACGCCAATTCCCTGGTGCTTATCGACGGCGTGCAGGATATCCTCGCAGAGAGAGCATAAAAGCACAAGAAGATGGGAATTATTATTAAGCCAATCGTAACAGAGAAGTTGACGGCTCAGGGCGAAAAGTTGAACCGTTACGGCTTTATCGTTGATCGTAAGGCCAACAAGCTTCAGATCAAGGACGCGGTGGAGAAGATGTACAACGTCACCGTCACCGATGTCAACACAGTCAATTATCACGGCAAGCGTAAGCAGCGCTACACCAAGGCTGGTCTGCTCCGCGGTCGTGCCAACCATTACAAGAAGGCGTACATCACCGTTCAGGGTGACGACAAGATCGACTTCTACGCCAACATCTAAGGGAGGAATAAGCTATGGCAGTAAGAAAATTCAAACCGGTTACTCCCGGTCAGCGCAACAAAGTGATCAGCGCTTTCAGCGAAATCACCGCTAAGAAGCCTCAGAAATCATTGCTTGAGCCTCTCAAGAGCACGGGTGGCCGTAACAACACCGGCCAGATGACCGTTCGCTACATCGGCGGCGGCCACAAGAGGATGTACCGTATCATCGACTTCCTCCGCGACAAGGACGAGTGCACCGCTACCGTTCTGACCATCGAGTATGATCCGAACCGCAGTGCCCGCATCGCTCTCGTTCAGTACGAGGACGGCGAGAAGAGGTATATCATCGCTCCCGACGGCATTAAGGTAGGACAGGTTATCGCCTCCGGCAGCGGCGTCGCTCCCGAGGTCGGCAACTGCCTCCCTCTGAGTGAAATCCCCGTTGGTACGCTTGTACACAACATCGAGCTCCGTCCCGGTCAGGGTGCCGCAATGGCCCGCAGCGCCGGTACTTCCGCACAGCTCGCAGCCCGCGAAGGCAACCACGCAGTCCTGCGTCTGCCCTCCGGTGAGACCCGTATGGTTCTCGTCAGCTGCCGCGCTGTCGTCGGTGTAGTGTCCAACACGGACCACAACCTCGAATCCCATGGTAAGGCAGGCCGCCGCCGCTGGCTCGGCAAGCGCCCTCACAACCGTGGTGTTGTAATGAACCCTGTCGATCACCCGATGGGTGGTGGTGAAGGTCGTGCTTCCGGTGGACATCCCCGTTCCCGCAAGGGTCTGCCTGCAAAGGGCTACAAGACCCGCAATCCGAAGGCGGCTTCCAACAAGTTCATCATTGAGAGAAGAAAGAAATAACGGAATAAACACAAAGAGATTATGAGTCGTTCTTTAAGAAAAGGTCCCTATATCCAGGAAGCCCTGGAGAAGAGAGTTCTTGCTATGAATGATGGTAGCAAGAAGAAGGAAGTG
>JAFZIO010000064.1 GCA_017554335.1 Bacteroidales bacterium
CCCCTGCTGGAACCCCTCGAGCCAGCATCTCAGTCTCCTCAACGCCGATTGTGCGGTCTCGCCCCCTGCTGGAACCCCTCGAGCCAGCATCTCAGTCTCTCCAATGCCGATTGTGCGGTCTCGCCCTCCGCTGCTGGCGGCCTTTTTATCAGGCCGACGGCAGCCAAGCCCGGATATGGCCATACCCCATTCTTGAAAAGACCTCACTGTTAGGTAGCCCCGGCGGCGGCCGGCTGGGGAGGAGAGCCCTCATGGGTGTTGCTCGCCGCAACCCGGCCGAGCCGCAGCCGCCGCCACGGCCCAAAAGCCCTCTCCTGCGGGCCAGAATAGCAGGGAAACATGGCAATCGGGCCCGAAAGCACCCTCCAGCGGGCCAGAATAGCAGGGAAACATGGCAATCGGGCCCAAAAGCGCCCTCCAGCGGGCCAGATATTCGCTCAAGGGTACATAGCCGAGCACCCTTGAGCACGAAAAGGGCCAAAAATGTGCCCAAGGGTCCATCAGCAGGCACCCTTGGGCAAAACATTCAGTCCGAATGATAATCTACGATTAGTTCGCGTCCTTCACCAGGCGGACGAAGGCACCCAAGTGTGTTGGAGCTGTCCCGAATGCAGATAGTTGATTAACGTCGCGTTCCTTATCTTCTATAAGCGTCAAGCAGTAAGCGCTCCTTTCATACGGATTATACGTCGATGACCAATAATTGCTGAGAGTTCCATTTATGCCACATATAGTACCTTCATTGCGATAGAAGGAAACCGGAAGGAACACCGCGCCATGCGCTTCAAGCGAGCTTGTCCAAGCAGATGAAGAGATTTCATTGGCTGAGTAATAGACCTCGTAGTATTCGTTGTAATTATTAATGTCATAGTAACTCTTGCTCCAGTCATCGGGGAAAATAATAAGTCCTTCGACGCTGTTGACAGTGGCTTTCGCATATCTAACATTGGAATCGGTGTCTCTATCTTTTAGTAAATATTCCCATTCATTACTAGTCAGTGTGCGCCAGCCAGAGTTTGCGGTATTACCACCGTTGCTGATAGCGTTGACGCCCCAGTCGTACTCAGTGTCGGCAATGCTTTCACTGTAATAATCATTATCATTGGGGTTCGTCATATAAGGCTCATAATCGTGTCCACTGGTTCCGTAACCAAAGAGGTCGAAGGTTCCGTCTTCATCATACTGCGCCGGTACATCACCTGTGGAGGTAAAGCACATGTCGTACTGGTTGGTATGGAAACTCCAGGTGCCGTCGCTATACATCAGGTTGCCCTGCGAGAAATACACCTTGTCGCCACTGTCGTTGATGGTGAACTTGCCGTCGATTGCTCCAGTAGGAACCGTAGGAGCAGGCGCATAAACCAGCGGACTGGTGGATAGATAGGTGTCACCATCGTTCTGGTAGGCTGAACCGTCGTAATATTCCGTGCCGCCGATGGTCACCGTGCCGCAATCTCCATACTCATAACCTTTGCCGATGCTATTGTAAGCATACTCGCCCTTTGTAGCAGTAACACTGGTCACGGTGTTCTTAATGGTGATAGCACTGCAAGGGGAATACTCGCCGCCACCGATGCCAGCAGCATTTCGACCGCCAGTGGCCTCGACCGTTCCACCGCTGATTGTGATAGCGCCGCAAGAGGAACTATAACCACCACTGCCGATGCCCGCACCACTTTCGCCTCCCGTGGCCCTAACCGTTCCGCCGCTGATGATGATGTCGCCGCAAGAGGAGCCATTGAAACCACTGCCGATGCCCGCACCATAACTACCACCCGTGGCAGTGACTGTTCCACCGTTGATGGTAATGTCGCCGCAAGAAGATTCATCACCGCTACCAATACCCGCGCTATGATAACTTCCACATGTAGCCGTAATCGTGCCGCTGTTGATGATGATGTTGCCGCAGGGGATGCCACTGCCACCTCCGATGCCGGCGGCATAGCTAGAATCGTTACTGCTGGCGTTGAGCGTTCCCGTTCCTTGTATAGTCAGCGTGTGACTACTTGGGATGAAAACACCCGGATAACTGGTAGAGAATCCCTTTACTATGTTCGTGGTTCCATTCTTCAGGATGATGGTGGCATCGCCTAAGCAGGTGAGGCCAGCGTAATTGCCAGACGGCCATCCGCTACTGTTAATGTCCACTCCATCCAGCGTCACCGTGGCACCGTCGGCAATGGAAATCTTTCGGGGTTGGTAGTATTCCTGGAAGGTGCCAGTCACAACGTCGCCATTCAGCAAGACAGTATCCCCAGTCACTTGGCTTAGGTATACAGTCCCACGGACCATCTTCACCGTAATTTCGTAGTACTTACTGGCGAGTAAACCTGCACTGGTCTTTTCATAGGAATATCCGATACCGCCGATAGTGGTGCTAAGATTAACGGTACTGGTGGCGGGAATGGCCACGAAGAGCTCATTAGTTGCCGAAGCGGGCGTTACAGTGTAGTTATTGGTACCATCGCTGACAGTCAATGCTGTTGCCGCTGGGATTTCAAGGTTTGAATTGTCCGCTTTCTTCTTAAGTGTAAACTTCACGATGGCCTGCTGGTTGGTGAAGGAGGCGTCCGTCGTGGTGATGCTAGGCGTGGAGGCATCGGATACGGTGACGGTCGCCTCGGCGTAGTCGCAATTGGCGGCGATGTACTCCAGGGTACCGTTCTGGGAGGCGTACGACGGGCTGAGGAACTTCAGAGTCAGGACGTGCCCGTTGCTGATGCCTTTCGTACTCGTGAGGGAGCCCTTCAGCGTCGTGCTGGTTCCGGCCTCTTGTGCCACCAGCGAACCGCCAAGCAATTCGTCGGTAGTCTTGTTATAAACCGTCACGGACTCCCCTTCTGCCCAGGTAGCGTTGAGCGTCTTGCCGACCAGCGTAAGAGCCTTTGACGCATCGTCGCCGCCCTTTGTGGCCTCAACGGTCAAGGTATAAGTCTGAACGGTTTCCGGCTCCTCAATAACCTCCGGCTCCTCAACAACCTCAGGCTGCTCGATTTGCACACAGGCAGCCAGAGCGGCGGCCATCATGATAATTGCATAAATCTTCTTCATAATACCTGCCTCCTTAGTCCCATTCTTGCTCTGTACCATCAATGGAGTTGGCGGTACCATAACTGCTGCGGCTCGAGCGCACTCCGCTTTGGCAGATAATGCGCTCACTATTCACCTTAAGCACCATTGCCGAAGGTGCCTCATATACCTGTTTGTTCATATCTGATTTTTAGTAGCTCGCAAAGGTATTGATTTTCAGCGAAATCACAAAATGTAGCCAGAGGATAACGGTCATAATACGGCTATATCCGAGCTGATGAGAACAAATCCTCAAAAAAGTTTTGTCGAAGTTAAATTTTTTCATAGTTTTGCAATGCAGTCCCGGTAGTTCCTCTCCCAGACCTATGTGCTGGTGATGAATCCGGGTTTTTCTTTTTATAGGCTTCCTCTCTGACATGCCGCCAAAAGTGTGGACTCCTCGAGTGAAAAAATAATCAAAGCCTTGCCCAAGGGTCCATTCCGAAGCACCCTTGAGCACGAAAAGGGCCAAAATTTTGCCCAAGGGTCCATCAGCAGGCACCCTTGGGCAACAATCGTCGGGCTAATAATCCAGTCATGATGGATCAAAACACGAGGCCGGCTCGGACTTTATAGGTATTACTCTTAGGTTGGTAAGAGGTCCAATGGCCGGAGAAGCTAACAATATATGCTTGGTTGGAACTTTGCTCCAGACCAGTCCAGTAAGTACCCGTCTGTAAGCTATGATTGCTAATAATAGTACCGTAGTCCCCTATTTTAAACCACTGTTCTATGCTGGGCATCAGCCATAGTGCGCCGGTAACTGTCGGTGTCTTGCCGGAGCAAGTGGAAACTGCCGTAGACCAGTTCATTTCACCCTCATCTGCCAGAGCTATTGCCAGTCCATGGTTGTAAGTACTGCTATAAGAGCTCGAGCCATCAAGGCCATTCTCACTGCCCACATAGGCAATCTTAGCCACAGCGGTCTTCCCATCAGGCACAATACCGGCAGATTCATACGCATAGCCGTCACTGCAAACAATCCAGCCCCTGTGAGAGGAAGTGACATTTGATAACAATACTTGACGCACATAAGTGTAGGGGCTTTCGCTGATGGCGCCCGTCACACCACCGATGGTCACTGTGCCACAATTACTTCGACCAGAATAACTGATGCCGATGCTGTGTACGGCATTTTCGCCCTTCGTAGCTGTAACACGAGTCACGGTGTTCTCAATGGTAATATCACCGCAGTGGTAGTCAGAACCATAGCCAGCGCCAATGCCTGTCCTCCCAGATCCGCCCGTAGCAGTAACCGTGCCACCGCTGATGAGAATGTTGCCGCCATCAGCGCAATAGCCACTACCGATGCCCACACCCTTGTAACCACCATTGGCCGTAACCGTGCCTCCGCTGATGGTGATGTCGCCGCAGGCGGAATTATAGCCACCGCCGATGCCTGCAGCCCCTTCTTGATTACCACTACCGCCCGTAGCCCTAACCGTACCGCCGCTGATGATGATAGCACCGCAATTACCACGATAGTAGCCACCGCCGATGCCTGCACTACCATTACCACCTGTGGCCGTAACCGAGCCTCCGCTGATGGTGATGTCGCCGCAGGAACCATTACTGTGACCGTTACCGATGCCGGCACCTCCCTGATTACCACTTCCGCCTGTAGCTGTAACTTCGCCTCCGTTGATGGTGATATCGCCGCAGGAGGGACTACCTCCAGTGTAGTAGGCACCGTTACCAATGCCCGCAGCATTCGAACCTCCATACGCCGCGACCGTACCACCATTGATGGTGATGTCGCCGCAGGTGGGGCTGCCGGAGTTATTGACGCCACCAGCACCGATTCCCGCAGCACGAGTTCCGCCATTGGCCGTTATTTCGCCGCCGTTGATGATAATATTGCCGCAAGAGATATTGAAGCCGCCGCCGATACCGGCAGCATAGCCGTTGCTGCTGGCATTGAGCGTTCCCGTGCCCTGTATGGTGAGCGTATATTCCTCGCCCTCGCCAGAGCGTTTTGCAGCCTGAATGCCAGGGTAATTTTGATTGAATCCCTTAACGGTGTTCGTCGTTCCATCTGCCAAAACTATAGTAGCGTCGCCTAAGCAATTGATACCAGCATAATTGCCAGAATTCCAGGTGCCACTACCATTAATATTCGCCTCGCTCAGTGTAACCGTGGCACCGTCCGCGATAGAAATCTTGCGGTTGCTGCCAAGCGTGCCAGTCACAACGTCGTCATCAAACAACGTGATGTCCCTGTTAATGTTTGCCAGATTAACCAAGTCACGCTTCATCTTCACTGTAATCTCGTAGTACTTACCAGCGACAAGGTTTGCACCCGTCTTATTATAAGAATAAGTGATGCCTCCGATAGTAGTGCTAAGGTTCACGGTGCTAGTGGCGGGGAGGGCTACGAAGAGCACATTAGTAGCAGAAGCCGGAGTGACGGTGTAGTCGTTGGCCGCGTCGTTCACGATCAGCTCCGTTGTCGCAGGGAGCTCAACGTCGGAACCGTCGACCTTCTGCTTCAGCGTGAACTTCACGATGGCCTGCTGGTTGGTGAAGGTAGCGTCGGAAGCGGTAATTCTGTTACCAGATACCGCAGTGACTGTAATCTCATCGGATTCGGCATAGTCGCAGTTGGCTGCGATGTATTCCAGAGTGCCGTTCTGATTGGCATAATCGGGGCTCAAGAACTTGAGAACCAGTTTGTCATTAGGTTCAACAGTTCCTGTGAGGTCGCCTTTCAGCGTGGTGGATTCGCCACTGCTCTGAGCTGCCAGATATCCTTCCAGGTCAGTCCCCTTTGTAACATTATGAACAGTTACTCTCTCCCCTTCTGCCCAGGTGGCATAAAGGGTTTTGTTGTTCACACCGCCAAGCGAGAGAGCCTTGGACGCCTCATCTCCGCCCTTGGTGGCCTCAACGGTCAGGGTATAAGTCTGGACGGTTTCCGGCTCCTCAATAACCTCCGGTTCCTCAACAATCTCCGGCTGCTCGATTTGCACACAGGCAGCCAAAGCGGCGGCCATCATGATAATTGCATAAAACTTCTTCATAACGCCGTCCTCCTTAGTCCCATACCTGCTCTGTGCCTTCAAGCTCGCTGGCTGTACCATAGCTGCTGCGGAATCCTCTTGTACCGGAATCACAGAGAACACCTTTTGTATTGACCTCAACGACAATAATCGTCGGGGCCTCATATAAGTCACGATTCATATAAGATTAGATT
The DNA here is from genome assembly GCA_017554335.1 of Bacteroidales bacterium. Classification (GTDB taxonomy): domain Bacteria; phylum Bacteroidota; class Bacteroidia; order Bacteroidales; family UBA932; genus Cryptobacteroides. The sequence continues at coordinate 6,263 of JAFZIO010000064.1, forward strand.
AACCTGTTAATTCGGCCGCAAATATAAGAAAAATAATTAGATAGAACACGCCCGTCGATGATCCTCGCCTCCAGGAGCTGGACTTACTTACCGCCTTGGTTGAGGAGTACGAGAAGGAACACTACCCTATTTAGCCCCCAATCTTTCGAACAGGCGCCTGTTATGTCGTTGACATTAATTCCAGCCTGCTCTGCGATAAGGTGTATTTTTTTCGGTATTAAATTGAGGACCAGCTTGCTCAAGGGTCCATTCCGAAGCACCCTTGAGCAGGGGTAGCGAGGTTAATTATGGTTGTAGCCGGAAGAAGGGTTGCCGGAGTAACTCCCACCGCTGCTGGTCCTAACGCTGCTATCTACAGTGACCCCATCGCGGTCATCAGTGAACTCGCCATCTTTTCCGAGGCCGATGTCATTAACTCCATTGGAGCCCTTGTTGGCCGTGACAGTACCGCTTTGCACATTGATACTGCCGCAATAACCCTTTTCTCCCGTTCCTATACCAGCTGCATTGGTACCGCCAGTGGCCGTAACAGTACCGCTTTGCACATTGATACTGCCGCAACCAGCATTTTCGCCGGTACCGATACCGGCTGCATTAGTACAGCCAGTAGCCGTAACGGTACCGCCAGAGATAGTGATGTCCCAACAACGCGAGTCCATACCGCTGCCGATGCCAGCGCCATAATTGGACGAGGCGTTTACGATACCGCCTTCAATGATGATGTTGCCGCTAGAACTACCATAACCGGTACCGATGCCCGCGCCGCTGCAAGGGGCGATGGCGAAAAGTTCGCCTGTACCAAGGTATCCGCCCCGGATGGTCAGCGTATAAGAATTACTATAATATTCATATGCAGTCTCTATGCCGGCTGTTTTGATACCGAATCCCTGCACAGTGTTCGTCGTTCCGTCAATCAGATTGATGGTGGCGTCGCCCAAACAAGTGATGCCTGCATGGTCAGTGTTAGTCCATGCGCCATCGGCATTTATGCTTACGCCGCCCAGCCATACAACTGCACCATCGACAATGCTGATCTTCACCTCGTTGGCCAGCGTGCCGTAAAGGCAGTCATAAGTATGAGCCGAATAATTAGAGGTCATATTGGCCAGGTTGACATGCGTCAGCATCGTGTAGCTAGACCCATATTGCATAGAGACAAAGATGCCGTCGGAGGCGGCAGAAGCCAGGAGCCCGGCGTTCTTACCATAATAATCACCGTTTTTGTCCTTAAACAAATAGAGCGTTCCGTCGGCTGCTTCAGTGACTGTGCTGCCATCCACATTAGCCCTTACCAATGTGTATGGGGCGTATCTATTTTCCAACGTTTCATTAACGTCACCATTAATCAGGAAATATGATCCACTCAAGTCAAGTTGATCGCCCACATTGAGGTGGGTTCCTACCGGCAGCGTACTGTAGGTTTTAAACGACTCTGTCATCCTCATGCCAAGCGGATAGAGATTGTTGGCGGCGTAGGTCTTGCCGGTCAGGGACTTGGTGTAGTGCTGTCCGTCCTCATCGGTGGCGGTCAGTTCGATGCTGGCATCGGCTACGGGAATCATGGCCACGTAGATGGGGGCGTTTACTCCAGATGAGCGGTTGATAGTATACGTGTTGCTTCCGTCGCTGACGGTAAATTCGGTGATGGTAGAGCTGATATCCTTCGAGCCGTCGTCATTCTTGATGGTGAAGGCGCAGACGGCCAGCTTGTTGGCTAGCGTGATATCGTCAGGCAACTGGTCGCCATTCATCGTACCGTCAAAGACTGCAAGGTCGAATTCTTTGCCCAACCTGCCCAGGAAACCGTCCTGCCCGTTTCTCAGGTAGTAATAGTCGATAGTTTGTTCATCGTCGTCAATCGTTGCATCGTTTGCGATGTAATACTGAGCCATATTGGAGGGATAAATCAGTCGCAGCCGACCATTCTCGGCAGGGCTATCCATCGTCACTCTAATAGAGGCCGACTTGCCATCGTCGCTGATGTCGCTGCCGGCGAGTTGAATGTCTACCGCCTTTGTCTGGCCACTTGTGTTCTTATAGACAAAGGTTATCTGGTCGTCCTCGGCGAATGTCTTCACTCCCCCGGCAGTCAGCGCACGGGTTCCGACACCGCCTTCCAGACTGATGGTAGTCGTCAGCGTCACAGTCTTCGTTGCCTCTTCCGGCTGCGGTTCGTCCGGAATCTCTTCATTCAGGCAGCCGGTCATCATGGCGGCCATAACTGCGATGGCGGCCATGCTCAGGAATCTCATACTACTCTTCTTCATAGTCATGTACCGTATAATCCTGCACGCCAGCCCTTCTGCTTGCCTGCATTAATTGTGATTGTTGCAGCAACTTAACGACCTCCATCCGGGGGCGTTCGTACTCTTTCTTCGCTGTCATCTTTCTATTCATTGTCTCTGTTTTCTTACTTAGTTGCAGGAGTTTCATAAGGTGTGTTAGAATCCGAAACAGGCGAGATGGAAATAACCGGTAAGCGGTGTATTCATAGATACTGATCCGTCTCGGAAGGTATATTCTTTTGAGAAATAGATATACTTTCGAGATGGATTCGAACCCGGGCCTTCTACATCAGATGTCCAATAATTACAAGGTCCACTAATAAGATGTTCATTTATAAATTGAGATTTAAACGTCACGCCCGTGGCGTTATATTTTACAGGAAAGTCAAACGAGCCGCCGCAACCCTCCACCATCTTCTGCCATTCATCCAGCGAAGGCGTATGCCATGAGCCGCCTGTAATTGCAGCTGGATAAGGATAAGGAGGTCTAAATATTTCCGTAGGGTTGCTGGTCAGCTCTATGGCCAGGCCGTGGCCCGTTCGGCTGACGTAGCATATCATGGCAGCCTTCGACACGCCGTCAGGCATCGTAGTGTCGGGCGAGTAGATGTTGCCATCGCTGCCAACGATACTGCCAACAGAAGCAGATGTGACACCGCTCAGGGCTGAAGCCGTATAATCATAATCACCGACATTATAGACCTTTGCACCAAGTGTCTTATTACCTATGGGGCGTTCATGGATTGTGGGATTACCATAAAGCGATGTCAATAATTGAATACTCCAATCACTGGAACCAGATTCGGTCGTGCAGGCGAAGTGGACATATCCATCGGCATCGGAGGTAACTTGCTGCGGCTTATACGTGGTACTCTCTGAATCCTTTACAACTCTAACGTAATAGGTGGTGTTGGCGGTGAGGCCGTTGATGGTGAAGTTGCAGTTGAAGACGGGATCTTCGCAGGCAAGCGGGAAACTCGCAGTCGTGGCATCGTACGTTCCACGGACATAAATGCCGGTTTCCATCAACTTGCTGGCATTATCGCTCTGGCCAGTGACAAGGCATTGTGTGTAGTTGAAATTGCACAATTGGTCCATACCAATACCGATTGCGTCCGATATGGCATCCCTGGGAACGAGGGTAGCGGTAACCTCGTTCGTGCCGTATTCCTTCATGGGATCATCTGTATTCTGGATATCATAGTCTTTGGCGACACTATAAGTAACAACGGTTTGACCTTGAATGGTCACGACCTTTTTCTTCCACACTGTGAAATCTCCAGAGAACATGGCACTCGCAGTGCCCGCACCACTCACAAGGTCCAGATATCCGCCCATACGGTAGGTCTCGTCAATGTCGCCCACTACATACAGCCTGTCGCCCGCGGTGAACTTCAGGGTACGGGTGATGCCGTCCTTCGTCACCTGACTCCGGGTCAAAGGGGCCGCGTCGCCTATGCCGGCACCCACGGTCACGTGGATCGGCTGCCGGGGTTCGACAGTAATGCTTAATTCTTTGGAACAGGCCGAAAGGGCCAGAACGAGTAACGCAAACAATAACTTCTTCATACTACAGATCCTCCTCCTCATAAACTACGTTCATGTTTGCCAACGGGGAATTGCAGATTATCCCCGACGTCTTGATTTCCAGCACTAGAATTGCCGGAGACGCATAGAATAGTTTGTTGTTCATAGTTCCAGGATACTACCACTAAATAACGGCACGAATTTACAAATCTTTCTTATACTTTATTATCTTTGCCTGAGAAATATTCGAGAAAAAAAATGAAGAAAGCATTGTTATGGGTCGTCGGCATCATTGCCGCGCTTTGTATTGCCGTCGCCTGCATCTGGGGCGGCGAGATTGCCACCATCCGTTCCGTCAAGTCCGTTGATGGAAACGAGTACCTGTACACCATGGAGTACAAGGCCGCGTACGACCTGGACGACGTGGTAGCCAACGACATAGACGAGAACTCGGAGCTCCTGGATTACGTAGTCGGGCGCATAGGCAAGGGGCTCCCTCTTAAGATCAAGAGCGCCCAGGTGGCCGACGAGAACGGCGAAATGCAGACGATGAACTGCACCAGCTTCCAAGCCGCACAGGCCGGCGGCGACGGCTTCTGGTATGGCCGCAACTACGACTTCTTCAAGAATCCCACTATGGTGACCGTCTCCCGCCCCAAGAAGGGATACGCCTCCATCGCCGTCAGCGACATGTCCCACTTCGGCTATTCCCTTGAGAAGCTGCCCGTCAAACTGTTGTCCAGGCTCAGCTGCCTGGCCGCCATCTACGCCCCGGTAGACGGCATCAACGAGAAGGGCCTCTGCACCTCAATCATGGCCCTGCCCAAGCAGGCGTCGCAGCAGGATACGCCCAAGCACGACGTGGGCACCACCATCATCATGCGCCTGTGGCTGGACCGCTGCGCCACCGTACAGGAGGCGCTGGAGCTCCTGGAAACGGTTGACGTTCGGCACGACGCCGCAGTCGGCTCCGGCTATCATTATATGGTGGCCGATGCGTCTGGCGACTGTGCCGTGGTGGAGTTCGACAAGGAAGACGGATGGAAGACAATGATAGTGCGCAAGCCTGCCGACGCCAACTGCATGCTGGTTACCAACCACTTGCTTTCAGAGAAATACTACACCACGCAGCCCGATCCGGCCGTGGGCAACCCGCACAGCAAGAGCTGGTGGCGCTACGAGACGGCCGGCGCCTACCTGAAGGAGCACGACGGAGTGCTGACCCTGGACGAGGCGCAGGAGTGCCTCTCACAGGTGCACTGGAAAGACCTGGTATGGGACAACGGTACGGTGGAGGACACGCAGTACAGCAACGTGTACGACCAGAAGAACATAGTGCTCTACCTCCGCAGCTGGAACGATTACGAGACCACGCAGCGCTTCGGGCTGTAAGGCCGGCTACCTGTTAACAAGCCAACTACCCAACCACCAACTTCCCCACTTTGGGGATACGCTGCACCAGCACGCTGAAAACGGCGGAGCAGACGAAGGAGACCACCGCGATACACAGTATCTCAACGGGGGTAGTCCATATGCCGAGCCGGCCGTCGACGCCAAGGCCGAGCCAGCCGCGCACCCAGCCGGAAACGCTGCCCAGAACGAGCAGGTGGCACAGATACATGCCGTAACTCGCCTTAGAAACGGGCACGAGGACCTTGTGGGTAAACTTCCCGCCTCCCTCTATCTTATGGAACACCAGCGCCCAGGCTATGGTCATCAGGGCCACGCCAAATGTGTCGTTCAGCCATGGGGCCTCCCAGATGGCCGCAAGGCCCACCGGACCTTCGACCGGGAAGCTGCCGTGCGAGTCGGCCCAGACGCCGGAGAGGAAGCCGCCGGCACAGATGGACACGCCCACCAGGAAAGAGGGCACGGCGATCGCCAGCGTGCGGCCCCAGGAGAGCCGTCCGACGAACTTGCGGAAGTAGAGTCCCAGCAGCAGGAAGCCCACGAAGCCGCTTAGGTAATAGAAGACGCCGTAGCTGTTCCAGCTGGCCTCGCCCCAGAGGGGGAACTTGGCCGCGTTGGGGATGCCGGACGGCCCGTAGATTACAGGCGCGGCCCCGCCGACCAGCAGGCGGATAAGCGGTATTATGGTCGTAAAGAGCCATATGCCCAGATAAATCTGCAGCTCCTTTTTGCCAACCTTTTCCGCCCAGGGCGACAGCAACGGCATTATAAGATACAGACCCACAAGCATATACACGAACCACATATGCCCGGCGGCGTAGTTGAAATTCAGCAGCAGGTCCTTGAAGTTCTGAACCGGGTCGCCCCACACCAGTGCGTACACCACCGACCACAAAACGAACGGCGGCAGTATGCGCAGGGCCCTCTTCTTGAAGAACTCCCCTGTGGAATAATGTAGCGGGAACTGCAAGTACGACGACGCAAACACGAAAAGTGCCACGCAGGCGCGCGGAATGGAGTTCAGAATAGCCACCCAGAAGGCGTCGGCACGGGTAAGTATGAGCGAGCCCTCCCCTCCCAGGTAGAACGGCTCGCAGCTGTGAGTGAACATGACCAGGAAGCAGGCGCTTACCCGCATCCAGTCCAGCCAGATTTCCCTTTTATTGACAGTCGTTTGCATGGATGCTAATATACGTATTTTTCGAAAAATTTATTTACCTTCGCGCTTGTTTCAGAATGTCTAAACTCATAATACTCGATTTTGACGGAACCCTGGCCGACACCAGGGAAATAATAGTACGCACCAACCAGGAGGCGCAGCGCCGCATGGGCTACCCCGTTACCGACGAGGCCGGCATAGTGGCCACCGTCGGCCTGCCGCTGACGGAATGCATCCTGACCATGTATCCGGACCTGCCGCATGAGGCGCTTCCCGAATGGGTGAAGACCTACCGGGAGGTGTTCAACGTGCTGAAGGAGACCATAATACCGGAATTGTTCCCCCATGTGAAGGAGACCATGGAGGAGTTGGTCGGGAAGGGGTGCAGGTTCACGGTGGCGTCGTCCCGCGGAACCGAGTCCCTGACAGACTTCCTGCGGGAAATGGGCATCGCCCCTTATATCTCTTACGTGCTGGGAGCCGACGACGTGAAGCTGGCCAAGCCGCACCCGGAGCCGGTGCTGATGACGCTTGCCGCCATGTCCGCCGACGCCTCCGACACCCTCGTGGTAGGCGACATGCCGGTGGACATACAGATGGGTCTGGGCGCGGGAGCGTGGACCTGCGGCGTCACCTACGGCAACTCCAACAGGGAGGCGCTGCTTGCCGCCGGAGCCCATCATGTAATAGACGACTTCGGCGAAATAGCATCACTTATCTAGAAGCGGCGCCGGCACTCACCACTTTTCGTAGTGGATGTTCTCCGGCTTCCATTTATCTTTCGGCTTTTCGTCCCTGGCCGGATGCCCGACGGGGATGATGCAGTAGGGCTTGACGTTGTCCGGCAGACCGAGCGCCTCGATGGCGGGGCCCATACGGTCGTCATAAGGATAGCACGCCGTCCACACGGCACCCAGGCCCAGCGATTCGGCCGCCAGCAGCAGGTTCTCGGTGGCGGCGGCACAGTCGGCCGTCCAGTTATGGTTGGCGATACCCAGGTTGTTGGTCAGCTTGCCGCAGACCACTATAGCCACGGGGGCCTTGGCTATCATCTTGTTGAATCCTACCGCCATCTTCGCTTTGGTGGCCTGCTCCGTCACCACCACGAAGCGCCAGGGCTGGATGTTCATTCCGGAAGGCGCCGCCATGGCGGCTTTCAACATAAATTCCACCTGCTCCGGCGTTACCGGCTCATCAGTATAAGAACGTACGCTTTTACGAGATAAAATGATATCAATGAGTTCCATAATTCTACGGGCGAATATAATCAAAATTGTCCATTTTTTGTAAATTTGTCGAATTATGAATAATAAAGAAATCATTATTGACCTTCTGGGAAGCGACCAGGGTCCGGAAGAGATGCTGGAAGGCGCCAGGCTGGTGCTTGAAGCGTTCCCATCCATCAACGTCGTCCTGGCCGGACCGAAGGCCCTCATAGAGGCCGCCGGGCTGCCGGATGGCCGCTACCGTATACTGGAGGCCGACAAGACAGTTACCAACCTCGACAACCCCATAGAGGCGTTCTACCGCAAGGAGCCCGTCTCCGTCTTCCTGGCGCTGGAAGAGGCCAGCCGGTGCGACGACGCACTGGGGGTGATAAGCGCCGGCAACACGGGAGCCCTGTTTGCCGGATCCATCCGCTATCTTCTGGCCGACAAGACCGCCCGGCCGTGTATAGCAGCCATCCTGCCCACCACCGAGGGAGGCTTCACCTGCCTTGTGGACACGGGCGCCTCAATCGACTGCGGTCCCCAGCAGCTGGTGGAATTCGCCCACCGCGGCAGCGATTTCATGCGCTCATTGTATAAGATCGACGCCCCCCGGGTGGGCCTTCTGTCCAACGGGGCCGAGCCCACAAAGGGCAACAAGCTGGTCAAAGAGGCACACGCTCTGCTCGCGCAGGACGAGAGTATCAACTTCGTGGGCAATATAGAGGGCAACAAGACCCTCAGCGGCCTGTGCGACGTGCTGGTGTGCGAAGGATTCGCCGGCAACCAGGTGCTCAAGAACTCCGAGGGCATGGCGGTGAACCTCATTACCGAGATAGTCAAATACGGCAAGATGCACAATGTACCCGCCGCCAAGGAAATAGTAGGATACCTTATGTCCCGCTTCGACTTCGCGTCCCTGGGGGCAGGCATCATGCTGGGTACCAGCAAACTGGTGCTTAAGAACCGCGGCTCCTGCCGTCGCGATGCGGTAAAGAACGCCGCACGTATACTCGTCAACCTTGCAGAAAACAAAACAGTTTATGAATAATATGTACGACAGATTATTGAAGCTTATCAAGCAGTATCTTCCGGAAGACAAAGTATCCCAGGCCACCCCTTCTGCACGCCTGCTGGCCGACCTGGGCATGGACTCCATCGGCATGCTCATGCTCTCCATGGCCATGGAAGAAGAATTCGGCGTCTCTTTCCGTGAGCCCGTGCACTTTGTCACCGTCCAGGACGTTGTGGATTTCCTGGAGAAGAATGCTACCAAGCGATGAAAAAAGAAAAGGATTTACAGTACGAGCTGGCCACACGCAAGTACAGGAGGCCTAATCCGGTATTTTACTTCATCTACTGGTTTGCGTGCCGCTTCATTATCACCAGGCCCTTCCATGCTGAAATAAAGGTCATAGACAAGATCTCCAAGGGGCCCGCTTTCATAATCTGGAACCACCAGTCGAGGCGCGACCACGCAATGCTGGTCAGAGCTGCATGGCCCAGGCGCATCAACTTCCTGGCCGAGGAGGCATCTTTCTTCCGCAGCCACCTGGCGACGGTGTTCAAGCTTAACAGGATCATCCCCAAGAAGGTCCTGTCCAACGACTTGTCCAGCCTTCGTGCAATCCGTGACGTCATCAAGCAGAACGGCGTTATAGCCTTTGCCCCTGAAGGTTTTGCTACGGTATTCGGTGACCATCAGCCCATCGTTCCCGGAACCGGCCGCTTCCTGCAGGTCTTCGGCATACCCGTTTATTTCGCATCGCTGCAGGGAGGCTACCTGAGCACCAGCAAATTCACCAAGGAAGACCGGCCCGGCAAGTTCTGCACCCAGCTGCAGCTGCTCTTCTCGCCGGAGGACCTCAGGAAGATGACTCCCCAGCAGATAGAGGAAAAGATAAACGGCATGCTCCACCACGACGACTTCAAGTGGAACAAGGAGCACCATTACCGCTACATCTCCAAGGAGGGAATGTGCACCAACCTCTCCGATGCCCTCTACCGCTGCCCGCGCTGCGGCGCCGAATTCGAGATGCATGCAGAGAAGGACTACATCGAGTGCAAGCACTGCGGCAACAAGGCCACTATGGACGAGTACTACGAGTTCCATCCGGCATCTGAAGACTGCGTAATCCCCGAATCCCCCACGGAATGGGTACATCTGGAGCGCCAGGCCGTCATCGACGAGATACGCAAGGATCCGGATTATTCTTTCTCCGTGAAGGTTAAGCTGGGATACATTCCCAAGGACCACCTGCTCAAAGACGAGCACACCACGGAAATCTGCGGCGAGGGCGTATATACAGTAGACCACAAAGGCGTCCACTACAAAGGAACCCGCCACGGAGAGCCCTGGAGCTTCGATCTGGACTACAATCAGATCTTCACGTATCCGTCATCCGTGATGCTGGATATTTTCTCCACCTACGTCAACGAGGAGTACTACGACTTCTATCCGGAATACCGCTGCGCCGGCAAGGTGACGTTGCTCACCGAGGAGATGCACCGCTATCACATCAACAAATGGAAGAACTTCCCCTGGTTCGACTATATGTACGAGGGTAAGGAGTGCGGGATTGATTTGCCATGCCGCACCTCGGAGAAATAATCTCTCTGGTAGTCGCCATGTCCTGGACCGTGACGGCCTTGTTTGCAGACAAGGCCAGCCACCGGCTGGGGTCGATGAGCACTAACATCCTTCGCCTGGTGCTCGCCGCCGTTTTCCTGTCGCTCATTATGTGGGTCGGCGCAGGCCATCCGTATCCCGTATATGCCGACGGCAAGGCCTGGGCCTGGTTGGCGGCGTCTGCGCTGGTCGGCTATGTATTCGGCGACTGGTGCCTCTTCAACTGCTACCTGTCCATCGGGGCCCGCTTCGGCCAGCTCTTCATGACCTTGGCGCCTCCGATGGCCGCCATAGCCGGCTGGGCCATTCTCGGGGAGACGCTATCGTGGAAGTCCGGCCTGGCGATGGCCGTCACCCTTTGCGGTATCGCCATTTCCATCCTGAGCAGGGGCGAGGGCCATCAGGTCCGCCTGACCCTCCCTCTGAAGGGCGTACTTCTGGGGCTCGGCGCCGGTCTGGGGCAGGGCGTGGGACTGGTGCTAAGCAAAGTCGGCATGGAGCACTATGCCGAAGTCATACCGCCCGACGCGCCGGCAAGCATGGGGACCTTGCTCCCCTTCGCCTCTACGATGATACGCGCCATTATTGGAGGCGCCGGATTCCTGACGCTGATGGCTTTACAGAAGAAGTCCGCCGAACTGAAGTCGGCCGTCCATGACCGCAAGGGCCTTGGCTACGTGCTTATCCTCACGCTGTTCGGCCCGGTTCTGGGGGTTTCGCTTTCGCTGATGGCAGTTCAATACACCTCGGCCGGCATTGCCTCCACCCTGATGGCTCTCACGCCGGTTTTCATACTCTTCCCCTACGCCTTCATCTACAAGCAGCGCATCAAGTTCCGCGAAATACTTGGCGTGGTCGTCAGCATGACCGGCGTCGCCCTGTTCTTCCTGCTGTAATCGTCCTGATCCATGCAAGGAAGCGGTTACCATGTTAGCAAAAATTAATTAACTTTGTAAAGCTGATTATTGACTTAATACCATCATGCGAACCCTTCTGAAAAACGGCAAAATCTACAACGGCAGCGGAGAAGATGCCTTTATTGGCGACATACTGATCGACAACGAAAAGATAGCGGCAGTGGGACCGGATCTGGACGAAAAGGCAGACGAGGTTATCGACCTTAGCGGCCTCAGCGTGTCTTCCGGTTTCTTCGATGCTCATTCTCATAACGACTGGTTCTGTATCAAGAAAGAGCCGCTGAAATACATGGAGCCGTTCATCAGGCAGGGCATAACGTCTTTTGTCACAGGAAACTGCGGTCTTTCTGCCGTCGGCTTCGAACCGGACACCCCCAACCTCAACAAGATAGGCGGCGGGCTTTTCGGCTACCGTGGAGACGACAAGACGGGAGTTTATCCTACGGTCAAGTCTTTCTTCGAGGCCATCGATAAGAAGAATCCCTGCAATATCGCCGTCCTGGTGGGTCACTGCTCGGCCCGTACGAGCGTAGCCGGATACGAGAACAGGGAGCTTACGCCGGAAGAGAAGGACCGTATGCTGGGAATCATGGAGCAGGGGCTCAAGGAAGGCGCCTGCGGCCTCTCGCTGGGCATGATGTACGAACCCGGCCGCTTCGCCGGTGTACCTGAGACGCGCGACGTGGCGCTGCTGGCGGAGAAATACGACCGGCCGCTCACCGTCCACCCGCGTGCCGAATCGGCAGTTTCCCTCGATTATCCTCTCTTCGGCCGTGCACACATCCTGCGGGCGCTGGACGAGCTGGTGGAGATGTCGAAGGGCACCCACCTCAAGCTGGAGTACTCCCATGCCATATTCGTCGGCCGCAGCACCTTCAAATGCAAGGACGAATTACACCGTATCCTGGACGACCTGCGCAAGGAAGGCGTGGATGCCGGCTTCGACATCTACAACGAGCTGCTCGGCGTCTCCGTCATGACCGTCTTCCTGCCCAACTGGTTCCAGGAGCTTTCGGCCGAGGAGCGCCGCAAGCCCTTCACCAAGCTGAAGTTCTCCATCCTTGCCACCGTGTCCATGAAGATGCTCGGCTTCGACTGGAGGGACATCGTAATCGCATACCTCGGTCCCGGCATGGAGCAGTATGAGGGCAAGACCGTCCATCAGATAGCGAAGGAATGGGGCAAGGGCGACATAGACGCATACCTCGACCTGTGCGAGATGTCCAACTTCAACGGGCGCGTAAACATGGGCCCGTACAGCACGCCGGAGATTATCGAGTGGCAGTCCAAGCGCGACAACGTGTTGTATATGACCGATGCCTGGGTCGAGGATTTCGGCGTGCAGAACCCGGCCATCTACGACTGCTTCCCCAAGTTCATCCGTTGCTCGCTACGCGGCGAAGGCGACACCATGCCCCGCACGATACGCAAGATGACCGGCGGCGTCGCTGACCGCTTCAGCATTCCGGAGAGAGGCTACGTCAAGCCTGGCTACTTCGCCGACCTGACCGTGTTCGACGAGGCCGAGATGAAGGATGCCGTCCCCGACCAGGAGCGCGCATTCGGCATAAAGAGGGTATTTATCAACGGCCAACAGGTCCTTGCGGACGGGGTGCTTGATACGCAGGCACTTAAGACCTCCGGCCACGCCATGCCCGCCGCCTGACGTAAACCTTACAGAGACAACATCGGTCACACGGCCCAATTCCTGTCGCAGCTGGGATTTTAGGTTTTTTGAAAATATCGCTTGCGATATAAAAATATTGTTGTATATTTGCATCGCGAACGATATAAACAGAAAAAGATATGGCAAAGATTTACGATTTCAAGGCCCAGAGCAACAAGGGCGCAGAGGTGGACTTCGCTCAGTACGAAGGCAAAGTCCTTATGATAGTCAACACCGCTTCCAAGTGCGGTTTTACCCCTCAGTACGACGGTCTGGAGGCACTTTATCAAAAGTATAAGGACCAGGGACTGGTCATAATCGGCTTCCCTTGCGACCAGTTTGCCCACCAGGAGCCGGGCAGCGACGCAGAGATTGCCGAGTTCTGCCGCCTCAACCACGGCGTCACGTTCCCGCTTATGGCAAAGAGTGATGTCAACGGAGCCAATGCACATCCGGTTTTCGTGTACCTCAAAGAGAACGCACAAGCTGAGGAGAACAAGGGTCTCAAGGCAAAGGCTACCGCGCTTCTATTCAAGGCCATCAGCAAGAGCGTAGAGAAGGACAGCGACATCAAGTGGAACTTCACCAAGTTCCTCATTAACCGCGACGGCACCGTTATCAAGCGTTTCGAGCCCACAACTACGCCCGAGGCCATTGAGAGCGACATCAAAGCGATGCTGTAATGGTCAAGGAAGAGTTCAAACTTGACAACCAGCTCTGCTTCAGGCTGTACACCGCTTCGCGCCTTCTCACGCAGGCCTACCATCCCCTGCTGTCCAAGTATGGGCTCACGTATCCGCAGTACCTGGTGCTGCTGGTCCTGTGGGAGAAGGACGCCCAGCCGGTGAATGACATCGCCAGGCGCCTTTTACTGGAGACCAACACAGTCACTCCCCTGCTCCAACGGATGGAAAAAGAAGGCATCCTAACGCGCGCCAAAGGGAAGAAGGACGGCCGGCAGATGATAGTTTCGCTGACCAAGGAAGGCAAAGCGCTTCAGAAAAAACTCGCCGACGTTCCTTTCACGGTAGGCAACGCTGTTGTTTGCGAGAGCGTCACGCCGAAGACTTTTCCGGATCTTTTCCGGATGCTGGACGATATTATCGGTCATTTGGGCGGAGACACATAAGCGGATCGTGCGCACCCCGGCAGCTTTATCTCATTTTTGCATGGTGACGTGATTCTGGAGACCTCCACAATCACGTCACCTGCTGTTTTACGGATGGCGGCAAATGGTATATACATAGGCTCCGGACGGAGCGACAACAGTTTCTGAACAAACGCCCCTGACTATTGGAAAATGATCTGTGAGCCCCTCTCCTGTATATTTCAGAAATGCTTCTTTCTGAGTCCACAGGCGAGCAAAGGAAAGGGTGGGAGAAGGAGACGCCAGAATAAAGTTCTGCTCTTCTTCGGAAAAAACATGACGGCATACATCCAGGTCCAGGACAGAAGGAACGCCTTCCACATCGCATCCTACCGGAGCATCACCGACCACGCACAGAGCAACGCCGGGGCAATGGCTCAGGTTGAAATGGATTTGCGGATAATCTTTAAGGAATGGTTTGCCATGAGGGCCGAAGCCGAACGTCAGGTCTCCTGTGACACCATACTCTTTCTCCAGCGCCTCCTGAAGCAACAGATAAACGGCCAGGGACAACCGGCGGTCGCTGTCTTTGACATAGCGCAGGGCCAGCTCCCGCCGCTGCGGGCTCACCCGCTCCAGCGCCCGGCCAATGCTAAGGTCCTCTGTATGGTCGTTCAGATAAATCATTCCTCTCACAATTTCACATAATAATTGCCGCCCTTGCAAATATAAGACATAATCATTATATTTGAAGATATAACAACCGCATATCTCTATGATAACACCGCTATCCCAGAGCCAATTGGGCGTGTATTATGCCTGTGTAACCAATAAGGACGAAAACACCAATTACCAGAATCCTGTTCTGTTTGACCTTCCTCAAGATGTTGCGGTAGAAGCGGTGCGGAAGGCTGTCTACGACGCTTTATGCGCCCATCCTTATCTGGCATCCCGTATTGTTCTGGACGACGAAGGTGTCCCCGCAGTGGAAAGCGGGACTTTCCCTGCCCTGGAAGAAGCAGTGCCGGTGATCCCTGTAAAATGCCTGGATGACGTGAAGTCCGGATTCGGCAAAACCATGGATGTCCATGCGGAAAAACTGTACCGCTCAGAAATCTATCAAGCCCAGGACCGCGCCTGGCTGTACATCGACTTTCATCACGTCATCTCCGACGGTTTCTCCATGGTGCTCTTCCTGCGGGAGCTGGAGCGCGCCTTCAACGGAAAAAAGCCTGCGGGGGAAATGCTGGACGGAGGCGCCATCGCCACGGAAGAAGAAGCCTTGAGGGCCGATGAAAACAAGATGGCCGAGGCTCGTGAGTGGTATTCCAAAACTTTCTGCGATGCCGCCGAAACCGATTCCCTGCCCCTGCCGCAATGTGATTTGGGAGACGTTCAAGCCGAGATTTGCTACAAGCATTATCCGCTCTCCGTCTCCAAGGAAGAGGTGAATGCTGCCATGCGCAAATGGGACGTAAAGGAAAGCACCCTCATGCAGGCTGCCTGGGGCCTGCTCCTCGCCGCCTACGGCGCCGAGGACAAAGCCTCCTGGTGCACCGCATTCTTCGGCCGAAGTGACCGCCGCAGCCTTTCCACCATCACCATGATGGTACATACGCTTCCCGTATTCCTGCAGGCCAAGGGTGAAGAAACGCTCGGCGAAGTTTTTTCCGCCCTTTCCGTACAGATGGACAAGGCACAGCAACTTCAATACTACGCCTATCAAGATGCCGTGAAGGACCTTGGGCTCATGGACCAGGTCATGTTTGTGTATCAGGGCTCCGTCCTCGCCGGCAAACGCGGCCTGCGCTTCGGAGAAAACATGGTGCCTTACCACGACCTCCGGCAACTCACTCCGGGGTGGAAACTGGTGGCCGAGCTCTTTGAAGACGGGGATGGCTATTCCCTCAAACTGGGCTACAGCACGGCCGATTACGCTGATTCATTCATGCAGGAACTGGCGAAGAGCTACAGTGCCCTCATTGCATCCATGGTGCATGCAGAGACCGTAAAAGACCTGGAATACGCCATGCCGGAGCAGGTGAAGTTGCTGAACGCCCTGAATCCTGAAATCAAGCCGGCCAAACTTCCCTCCCTGGTGGAACGCTTCAAGCAGCACGTGGCAGAACGCCCCAACGATATCTTTGTGGTAGCCGGAGACAAACGCCTCACCTTTGCACAGGTAGACAAACTCACAGATACAATAGACCCGTCCTACACCGTCCGCTGCGGAGACCGGGTGGTGGGCTTTTCCGTTCCCCGCGACGAAAAAATGGTTCTGGCGCCCCTTGCCATTGCCAAGGCTGGCCTCACCCAGCTGCCGCTGGACGCCAGCTATCCGGAAGAAAGGCTGGAGTTCATGAAGAAAGACGCATCGGACTATAACGGGAAGGATGCCCTGGTGTTGCTGTACACGAGCGGTACCACCGGCACGCCCAAGGGTGTGATTCTCACAGAGGACAACTTCCGGCAGTTCGCCCATTTCCATACTGCCCATATCGGCCTGGGAAAGGGTTCCCGCTATGCTTCCTACGCCGGCTACGGTTTTGATGCCTATCAGCACGACCTTTGGGCCTGCGTCTGGGCCGGCGCACAGATCCATATCATACAAGACGACATCCGCTTCGACCTGGAGGGAATCAACAGCTATCTGCAAAAGGAGGGCATCACCCACATCTTCATGACCACCCAGATGGCCACGCAGATGGCGCTCAATTATCCCGACGTCCCCGGACTGCAATGGCTGGGGACCGGCGGAGAGAAGCTCCTGAGCCTGGATCCGCCGGCATATAGGCTCCTTAATGCTTACGGTCCCACGGAATGCACGGTATATGTGTGCAGCCATTATGTAGATAAGAACGAGCCCAACATCCCCATCGGCAAACCAAACGACATAGCGGAGCTGTTTATTGTGAACCGCTTTGGCAAGCAGGTACCCTGGGGCTGCAACGGGGAACTGATCATCGCCGGGCCGCAGGTTGGAGTGGGTTACCTCAACCTCCCGGAAAAGACGGCTGCAGCATTTGTAGAGTGGAACGGCAAGCGCGTGTACCGCACCGGTGACGTGGTTCGCTACCGTGTGAACGGTGACATTGAATTTGTAGGCCGAAAGGACGGTCAGGTAAAGATCCGCGGTTTCCGTATCGAGCTCAAGGAAGTGGAAGGAGTTATACGCCAGTACCCCGGAATCAAGGACTGCACGGTTCAGGCCTTCGAATATCCCACCGGCGGCAAATACATCGCCGCCTATGTGGTTGCCGATGAAAAAGTGGACGTCAAGGCTCTCAACGCCTTCATAATGGACCAGAAGCCGCCGTACATGGTACCGGCAGCCACCATGCAGCTGGACGCCATTCCGCTTAACCAGAACCAGAAGGTGAACAAGCGGGCCTTGCCGGAGCCGGTGATTGGCGCCGGCGTGGAAGAAGAGGATACCCAGGCCGCCCCGCTCAACATCCTGGAACAACAGCTCAAGGACATGGTGGCGGCAGTGGTGAATACGGACGCCTTCGGCCTTACCACAGATTTAAGGATGGCCGGCCTCACCTCGATTCTGGCCATCAAACTTGCCACACAGGTTTTCAAACGCTACGGTGTGCAGCTGGATTCCCAGGTCCTCACCAATGGTGCAAGCATACAAAGTATTGAGAATGAGATCCTTCGTCACTTCATGACCCAGGATGACAAAGGCGTGACTCAGGATGGTTGTCATTCTGAGCGCAGCGAAGAATCTTCTTCCGGGCCCGCTCCGCTGTCATACTCCCAAACGGGCGTGTACTTTGAGTGCATGAAGGACCCGGCATCCACCATCTACAATATTCCCATGCTCCTGACGCTCCCGGAAGGAACGGACGCAACAGCCCTGCAGGACGCTGTCAAAAAGGCAGCCCTCAACCATCCGGAACTCTTTGTGCAGTTCACCAATGACGAAAACGGCGTGGTTCAGGTAATGGGCAAAAAGGCCGTTGAGGTGCCTGTAACCCATATGAGCGAAAAGGAGATGGAGGAGTTCCGCCATGGCTTCGTCCGGCCCTTCAACCTGAGCAAGGACATACTGTTCCGCTTTGAGATTGTCCAGACGGAAAAAGCGCTTTACCTCTATTGCGACATCCACCACCTGGTCTGCGACGGCTATTCCTACGATGTCCTCATCCACGAAATCTGCGACCTGATGGACGGAAAGGAAATAGAGCCGGAGATGTGCACCTACGCCCAGTTTGTGGCAGAGCAGCATGCGGCAGAATCCGGAGAAGAATTTGCCCGGGCCGCCGATTTCTTCAAGCAGCGTCTTGGAGAGGTGGAAAACGTCACGGAGATCGCCCCGGACCTGGTGAACCCCAAGCCTCAAGGAGAAAACGGCCGCACCTGTGCCCCCATCCATTGGGCCGACGCCGAGAGTTTGGCCAAGAGCCTGGGTGTGAACCCCTCCGCCGTACTGCTGAGTGCCGTATTCTATGCCCTTTCCCGCTTCAGCGGAAGCGACGACGTTTGCATCACTACCATCTCCAATGGCCGAAGCAATCTGAAGGTGGCCGGCACCATGGGTATGTTTGTGAATACGCTGGCGCTTGCCTCCAAAATCGGCAGCCAGAGTGTGCAGGAGTTCATCCGTGAAAGCGCCGATACCTTTACACAGACGCTCTCTCACGAGAATTATCCCTTTGCCAAGATAGCCGCCGACTATGGACTGAAGGCCGATATCATGTTTGCCTACCAGGTGGGCGTTCTCAGCGATTACCGTATGGGAGGTAAGGAAGTGGTTGCCGACGGAACTTCCCTGGAACTGAACGTTCCCAAGTTTAAGATGGCCTTCTATATCATGGAGGTGGAGGGCGTACCCAGTGTGGCCCTCGAATACCACAACGGGCAGTACAGCCCGGCCCTGATGCAAAGCCTGGCGCATAGCGTGAGCAATGCCGTAAGCGCGTTTGCCAGGAATGCCGATGCTCCGCTGCGCAGCGTTTCCCTCATGGACGACGCCGGCATCGGAGTGCTGGACTCCTTCAACCAGACCGATGTGGCTTACGATGCCTCTGAGACCATCGTCTCCCTGTTCCGTAAGCAAGCCGCACAAACGCCTGACAATCTGGCCGTTGTATATCACGACGTCCGCCTTAGCTACAAAGAGGTGGACGAACGCACCGATGCCATTGCGGCAAAGATTCAGTCTGTCATTCTGAGCGGCAGCGAAGAATCTGTGGTTTCCGTCCTCGTCGGCCGCTGCGAGTGGATGGTCCTTGCCTCCCTGGGTGTCCTCAAGGCCGGCTGCGCCTACCAGCCGCTGGATCCCAGCTATCCGTCCGAGCGCCTGAACTATATGATGGAAGATGCGTCGGCGGGCCTCCTTATCGCCCAGGAAGAGCTGCTGGAGAAAGTGGATTTCAAGGGCCCCGTACTGCTGACCAAGGAGCTGGGAGATGCCCGGTCGGTGCCGGGCATGACGTCATTGCCGGCCTTGACCGGCAATCTGCCAAAACCGGAGGATTTGTTCATCCTCCTGTACACTTCCGGCTCTACCGGCAAACCCAAGGGTTGCCAGCTGGAGCACCGCAACCTGGTGGCCTTCTGCAACTGGTACAGGCGCTATTATGACTTAAAGCCTGGCGACAAGGTGGCGGCATACGCCTCCTACGGCTTCGACGCCTGCATGATGGATCTGTATCCGGCCCTCACCACGGGTGCGGCCGTATATATCATCGGCGATGACATCCGCCTTAATCTGCCGGACCTGAACGATTACTTCAACCAGGAAGGCATCACCCATTCGTTCATGACCACCCAGGTGGGCTGTCAGTTTGCCATCAACTGTGACAATCATTCCCTCAGGCATCTGAGCGTGGGCGGCGAGAAGGTGCTGCCCCTGGATCCGCCCAAAAACTACCGGATGCACAACGGTTACGGCCCCACGGAGTGCACCATCTTTACCACCACCTATCCCATGACGGAGTTCCAGCAGAACGCCCCTATCGGCAAACCCCTGGACAACCTCAAACTCTTCATTGTGGACAAGGACATGAACCGCCTGCCGATCGGCGCCGTGGGAGAGATGCTTGTAAGCGGCCCTCAGGTAAGCCGCGGCTACCTGAACCTCCCGGAGAAGACCGCCGAGACCTACATCCAGTGGAACGGACTCAGATGCTATCGCACCGGAGACGTGGTGCGTTACCTGGAAGACGGGAACGTTCAGTTTGTGGGCCGGCAGGACGGTCAGGTGAAGATTCGCGGCTTCCGCATAGAGCTTAAGGAAGTGGAAGCCGTGATCCGCGAGTATCCCGGAATCAAGGACGCCACCGTCCAGGCCTTCGACTATCCTAATGGCGGCAAGTTCATTGCTGCATACATCGTCAGCGACTCCCAGGTGGACGTGCAGGCTTTGAACGCATTCATCAAAGAGCGGAAGCCTTCTTATATGGTCCCTGCCGCCACCATGCAGCTGGACGCCATTCCGCTGAACCAGAACCAGAAGGTGAACCGCAGAGCCCTTCCCGCCCCGCAGATTCAGGCCGAAAGCCGGGACTACGTAGCTCCCGCCAATGACCTGGAGAAGCTGTACGCCGATATCTTCGCCGGCATCCTGTCTATGGACAAGGTGGGCGCAACGGACAACTTCTTCGAGCTGGGCGGCACCTCCCTGATGGTGACCAAGGTGGTCATCGAGTCGGACAAGGCCGGTCACCACATTGCATACGGCGATGTCTTCGACCATCCTACGCCGCGCCTGCTTGCCCAGTTTGCCGGAGGATCTGCCCCGGTGGACAACACGGACACGGAGGTGGAAAACTTTGACTACTCCGGCATCAACGCCATCCTGCAGCACAACAACGTAGACATGTTCATGAAGGGCGAACGCCAATCTTTGGGCGACGTGCTGCTCACCGGCGCCACAGGCTATCTGGGCATTCACGTGCTGCGTGAGCTCATCGACTCCGACGCTGCTACCATCACCTGCCTGGTTCGCGGTAAGAATCTGCCCGCTGCCGAGCACAGGCTTAAGAATCTGCTGTTCTACTACTTTGAGACCTCGTTCGCACCGCTGTTCGGCACTCGAATCTTCGTGGTTAACGGAGACGTCACATCGGATCTGGAGCCGGGACGCCATATAGACACCGTCTTCAATTGCGCCGCCAATGTGAAGCACTTCTCCAAAGGCACCGACATTGAGGATGTCAATATAGGCGGAGCCCGCCGATGCATGGAGTTCTGCCTGCATACCGGCGCCCGTCTGGTACACATTTCCACCACATCGGTCGGCGAGGTATGGGTAGACCGCGGAGACGGCATGGAAGTGCCCAAGCTGGATGAGCGTAAGCTTTACTTCGGCCAGTACCTGAATAACCGTTACATGCATTCCAAGTTCCTGGCCGAGAGGCTTATCCTTGACGCCGTGGCGCATCACGGCCTCAGCGCCAAGATTATGCGCGTAGGCAATCTGGCGCCCCGTTACTCTGACGGTGATTTCCAGGCCAACTTCAACTCCAACAGCTATATGGGCCGGCTCAAGGTATTCCATACGCTGGGCTGCTGCCCCTACGAAGGCTACGACGAGCTCACGGAGATGTCCCCCATTGACGAAACCGCCAAAGCCGTTGTCTTGTTGGCTTCCACTCCCAAGGAATGCACAGTGTTCCAACCTTTCAACAATCACACCCAGCTGCTGGGAGACGTGCTTCTGCTCATGGAAAAGCTAGGCTCTCCCATGCGCTTCGTGGAGATGTCCGAATTCCAGCAGGCCATCGCCATAGCCAGCCAGGATCCCCATAAGGCAGGACTGCTGTCGGCTATGCTGGCATACGAAGACCTTGCCCACGGACAAAAGGCGCTGAACATTGAACGCGACAACCGCTATACCTGCTCTGTACTGCATAGGCTGGGTTTCCACTGGAGCGACACCTCCAGCGAGTATATCCTGCAGATGCTACGGCAGATTGCAGCATTCGGTTATTTTGAATAGGCAGTATGAAAAGAAAGAGTTGGATGTCCCGCATGGGAATTGTGGTAATTGCCGCTATCATGGTGGAGGCTATTTCCATTGTGCAGTATGAGCGCATCAACCGCATTATGGTTGAGGAGGGGCAGGTGGTACAGGAAAACGAAGCTAACGAGTTCCATGCCCGCATACAAACGGTACGCCGGCACCAGGTGGGCTTAGTCCTGCTGGGTCTGGCCGCTCTTGCCTTTATGATCCGGCGTTACGCCCTTAGCGAACAGAAGCTCAGGGAGGCCGATGAAGAAAACGCCCGGATCGGCGCAGAACTCAAGGTGGCCTACGACATCCAGCAGAGCATGCTGCCGCCCCGGCAATTTCAACAGGATGAGGTGGAGATTTTCGCTTCGCTGGTTCCTGCCCGGGAGGTGGGAGGAGACCTTTTCGACTACTATGTCCGCGACGGCAAGTTGTTTTTCTGTATCGGCGACGTGAGCGGCAAGGGCGTTCCTTCGGCCATGCTCATGTCGGTGGCTCATTCCATCTTCCGGATGGTTTCCCAAAGAATAAACAGCCCGGCCGAAATCCTGCAGGTGATGAACGAAGAGCTGTGCCGGGGAAATGAGAACAACATGTTCCTCACCTTCTTCATAGGCTGCCTGGACCTGTATTCCGGTGAACTCACCTTTGCCAATGCCGGCCATAACAAACCGTTCCTGATTTCCGGGGAAGTAAGCCAATTGGACACCAAGGCAAACTTGCCGCTGGGCGTTTTTCCCGAAACCCGTTTTCAGCAGCAGACCTGCACCCTTTCGCAGGGAACTACGCTTGTTCTTTATACCGACGGCCTTACCGAGGCCAAGAACAGTGACAGGAAACAGTTTGGGACAGGTCGGGTGAAAGAAGTCCTTGAAAACTGCCAGAGGGGCGACGACTTCTCTCCCGAAACGCTTGTAACCGCCCTCACGGAGGCGGTGCACGGTTTCGCTGGCAGTGAAGCCCAGAGTGACGATCTTACCCTCATGGTCATCAATTATGCTCCAAAATTAAATTAAAAAGTTATAAAGCAATGATTACAAAAATAAAAGAACTTGACGGCAAATACGTTGCCTCGCTGGAAGGAGAAATGGATACCGCTGCCGCAGTGGAGGCCGAAGAAATTTTGAAGCCGCTATACAATGCAGGCGGTAAGGATGTCATCATTGACTGCAGCTCCCTGGAGTATATCTCTTCCAGTGGCATGCGTATCCTGCTGAGCATCCTGAAGGGAGCAAAAGCAGCTGGAAGCAAGGTCGTGCTGCGCGGCGTCAACGAAGACATTAAGAGTATCTTCGCACTGACCGGTTTTATTGATATTTTCGAGTTCGAATAAGGGCGATTCTATTCTTTACAGTATTTTTGAAGATAAGCTCATAATTTTCCACTTCCTCTGAAAGGCGTTTCTTCTTAGGGAAAACTATTTTTTCCTTGGGCAAGACTCGCGAATATCCATTCTCTTCCAGGACTTTCACAGCGCTCTCATACCCCCTGAAGAAAAGCTCCTCGATACGGGACATATCGTAAGCCGTACAGCCATAGGTGTCCAATTCTATGAACATATCTGCCTGCGCAGTATCGGACGAGACGTTCGAGACCATCATCATCAGGAACGAGCGGTAGGCCACTGAAATCAGGTTGTCTTTGTATTTGTCTTCCTCCAGATGATTAAGGCTTAAGGCAATCACTTTCTCGCACTTCTCCCGTATTGCAGACACCGGCAGATTCTGGAAAGCGCCGCCGTCAACATAGTGAACACCGTTTATGCTCATAGGCTGGAAGATGACGGGGATTGAGCAGGAAGCAACCACTCTGGGGGCAATCTCTCCTTTGGAAAAAACCTTTGGGACGCCGTGTTCCAAGTCTGATGCAACCAGATACGTCGGGATGGGAAGGGCCTCGAGGCGCGTGTAAGGCAGATTCTTCCTGATAATCTCTACGAGCGGCTTTGAATTGAAAAGTCCTCCTTTAGGAACGGACGGCATAACGATATCCTTGAAGAAGTTCAACCCCTGGAACAGTTCAATCATCTGCTTAGGGGTGAAGCCGGCGGAATAAAGCGTCGCCACCAATGCCCCGGCGCTTGTTCCCGAGACCACGTCGGGCCGGATACCATACTCTTGCAGCGCCAGCAGGGCGCCGCAATGAGCTGCCGCTTTGGCACCGCCTCCGCTGAAGGCGATGCCCAATTTATACTTCTTTGTCATACTCTCCGTATTCGCAACCTATACTCTCCGCATGTATTCGGTCTACCAGGTTTCCGTGGCGGTCGAACAGCTGGACAGTGCCGACGCCGTTTCCGCCGTTCCACAGCCGCTTGTGACGCTTGGCGCCGTCCGGGGATTCATAATTCACCAGCAGCATGTCCTTCTTTTCGCAGGTCACATCGGTGACCATCCGGCCGTAGGTGCTTCGCTGCTCCACGTGCCATATAATCTGCGATTCGGTCTCTTTGCAGTCGAACTCCGTTCGCACACGCGTCCAGGCCTTGGAAAAGTTGAACTCGTAAGGCTTGCCCTCGTACCAGAAGGCAGACAGGAGCTTGCGCGGAAGAGCCAAGTGGCCTACCTTAGGTCTGCCGCCGCCGATATCGAACACGCTGTCCGTGAGTTTCTTGCCGGTAATTTCGCTGGTGAGGTTGTTGGACGACAGCCACACCCAGGGGGAGGTGAAGTCGCGCCCCCAGTTCTTGTCGGCATATCCGTAGCAGTCTTCCGGACGGACGGTGTAACGGCGGCCGTTCCAGACCACTTCCCCTTCGTATTCGGTCTTCATCCCTTCAGCATGCCAGAACATCTCGAATGCCTCGGCGTGACGGAACACTTCGTCGGCTCCGAAGCCCACGTTGAACGCCGTTATCTTCTTGATTCTCAAATTCCACGACATTTGCCCGTCGGAGCACATCCATTCCGGATGCGCTGCGGCGTCTTCTACCTTCACGCTACCGTGTGTACGGTCTTCGGTGAGGAAGCAGTCGTCCGCCTCCACGCTGAACGGGACGCCCCAGTCAACCTTAATCTGTTTCCAGCCCCAGAATCGATGCAGCTGCGCAGCACCTTCGCCCCAGGCGCCAGCCTTCACCATCAGATACGAAGGATTCGCCGGCTTCCCGGGAATCTGGCCGAATACCGGTTCCTCCCCTCCGAGAGCGGGATTACAGAGGAAGAACTCTATAAAGAAGGGCTTTTCCTCCCCCGTCTCAGCGTCATGTCCCGTGAAAGAATGCCACCACCAATCGTAGCCCTGATGCGCCTGCAGACCATATAACTGACACGCGTCGCGTGCAATATCGTGTATATTGAAACCCGTCTTTGTCATAAAAAACGCCTTACTTTCTTTTTATAGTCCAGATACTCCTGCCCGAAATCCGTCTCCAGCCGTTTCTCTTCCGAACGGACCTGCAACATCATAACTGTTGCAATAGCAGCAAAAACAAGCAGTGCCCAAACGTTCCAGACAGCAATCAGCACACCGATATAATAAAGATACGTTCCGGTCAACATAGGATTCCTGCTCCATTTGTACGGACCGTCCGTCATCAAGTGCTTAGTCCGGGGAGCCACCTCATGTCCCATGGCGTCAAATGGATTGCCCTTCCCTACCCGCTTCATGTACACAATGCTCCAGACGCTAAGAGCCAGTCCGGCAAGCGCAATAATGATGGCCAGACATAAACGGGCAACGGGAATCTCCGCCAGTGATGGCATTCCCGCCACCAGCCACATCAACGCAGGAATTCCAGCGATAAAGATGATAAAACCTAGAAGGTAACCCAGAATCTGTTTCATCTATGCTTTATAATATGTTTCTGCTAAGATAGCTATTTTACGATGAAAACAGTATATTTGTTCGTGTACTGCTAATTATGTTAAGGATTCCCACAAAGCATCTCCTTCTTGTCAACGGCCTGCTCTGGACCGCCATCGGCACAAAGATAGCCATCACCGGAGTGCAGCACTACCTGCGTCTGGAAACCATTCCCTGGTGGTATTACCTTTTATCCTGTGTGGTATTTGCAGCCTTTTACGTAATGTTTACCGGGGTGGTCCGGAAATACACAGAACGAATAATGGCAATGCAAGAGCCCAGGACATCTGTATTTAAAACCTTCAGTCTCAAAGGCTATCTCATAATTGCCTTCATGGTATCCCTGGGCATCACCCTTAAGCGAATCCCGCAAGTGCCGGACTCCTTCATCGCCTGGTTTTACTGCGGTCTCGGCCCCGGACTCCTTTCTGCCGGAGTACGTTTCATCATCCGGTGGTGGAAATCCATCCACTCTGAATAAGTCGCTCCAGCCTGACGCAAAACAGCCGAATTTGAGTCAAAACAATCAGAAACTATCTCACAACTAGGAGTCTTTCTTTCCGAATAGCTTCTCTGCCCCTTCCTTCACTTCTTCCGCAAGCTCCTTTGCCTTGTCGGACGCCTTCCCGGCAAACTCGGTAGCCTTGCGGTTCCACTCACTCTCCTTAGCTTTCTTCTCTTCAGGAGACAGGGCCTGATAGTTTTTTACTTTTCCAACCACCTTTTCAACCTCCTCCTTCACTGCATCAGCAGCTTTTCCGAAAGCCTCTTCAGCCTTTTCGGCAGCCGCTCTGATCTTCTCCTCAAACGATACTTCTCCGTCTTTGTTGTAATCTCTCGGATCGAAGTCCTGATTCTGCTCGTTCATAATTATATTCTTTATTGATTCAACATTGCCTCGCAGCCCTCCAGCAAGTCCTGGAAGGTGGTTTCGAAATCTCCGGTATACCACGGGTCCGCCACATCGCGGCTGATGCCGGCATAGGACATCATCAAGTGGATTTTTCCCTCCGGATCTTCCGGAATGATACGTTTGATCAGCCGCAGGTTCGAGGCGTCCATACATATGATACGGTCGAAGCGGCCGTAGTCCGCGCGGGTGACCTGCCGCGCACGCTTGCCCGGGTCGAACCACACTCCGTGCTGGTTCAGGCAGCGCTTTGCCGGCGGATATATAGGATTTCCTGTCTCCTCCGCAGAAACCGCCGCAGACTCGATATAGTATTGGCGTTCAAGACCTTTGGCCTTTACCAGAGCCTTCAGGATGAACTCCGCCATAGCACTTCGGCAGATATTACCGTGACAGACGAATAAGACTCTCATTTATGCAAGCTTGACTGCGGTACCGGAAGCAGTCACCATAAGCATACCGTTGTTCTCTCCGAGAACTTCATAGTCGATATCTATGCCGACGACGGCATCGGCGCCCAACTGTGCAGCACGATTTGACATCTCCTGCATCGCTTGTTCACGGGCGGCGATAAGTTCTTCTTCGTAAGACATACTGCGTCCTCCGACGATATTGCGAATGCTGGCTGCAAAGTCTCTTAGGAAATTGACGCCGGAAATCACCTCGCCGAAAACTACGCCTTTGTACTCTTTAATTACGTGCCCTTCAACGGAAGGTGTTGTTGTAAGAATCATAATTGATATCTGTTTTTGTTTTGCGAATGCAATTTACGCATTTTATTGGTTCTTTTCTTGCCCTTTCTTGATTCTACGAATTTCAGAATACAAATACGACCGCTAATACAATCGCAAGGATTAATAACAATTTATCTAATAAAATGCATCGGCTCCCACGGCTCATCACCGCGACCGGGCGCTGGTTCACCGCCGGTAGCTTTCAGCAACCAGGCCATATTGTTCGCCAGCGTACGCATTGTCTGCAGGCCCTCAGTATCAAGAGCCGCCTGCCCTGGCTCGCGGCCGTAAACTATATTCCAGTACTGCGAAGTCACCACCGGCATATTCATCATCTGGAAGGGCATGTTAAGAGTCTCGAAGGATGCAGTCGCTCCGCCTCTGCGGCATACTGCAATAGCAGCAGCCGGCTTCCCGGCTATATTGGCTCCGTTTGAATAGAACGCCCGCTGGATTATGGAGAGTACGGCGCCGTTCGGTTGCCCCCAATACACCGGCGAACCCACTATCAAAGCATCACACTCTGCAAACTTGGCGCTTATGCTGTTGCAAACGTCATCATCGAAAACACAAGCTCCCGGATTCTGCTTGCACTTGTTGCACGCAATGCAGCCGCGAATCGGCTTGTTGCCTATCCACACCGTCTCGCTGTCAATTCCGTTCTTCTCCAGCTGCTTTGCCACTTCCGCCAAAGCGATGGATGTATTGCCCTTCGGACGGGGACTTCCGTTAATAAGTAAAACTTTCATCATTACAGTACAAAGGTACTGCTTTTCTCCCAACCCGCAAATCGCTATTTCTTGGGATTGGCCAGCACTACTTTACACCCGATCCCGGAATCGCCCCAAAAGAGCCCGATAAAATCAACGCCGCCACTGCAGCAATTATCCCGTATATTCTTATTTTGCAGTTACGCGAAATCAAACGACAAACAATATGACACTCGAACAGCAAATCCAGGAAGCCATCAAGGAGGCAATGAAAGCCAAAGACCACGTGGCTATGAACGCAGTACGCGCCATCAAGGGCGAGATTCTCCTCTTCAAAACCGCAGAGGGCGGCAGCAAGGAGGTCACCGACGGAGACGTCCTCAAGATGATCCAGAAACTCGTCAAGCAGCGCAAGGAAGCCGCCGAGCAGTACGTGGCCGCCGGCCGCCAGGAGCTTGCCGACAACGAACTCGCCGAAGCCTCCGTCATGGAGAAATTCCTCCCCAAGCAGCTCTCCGTGGAGGAAGTCGAAGCCAAAGTCAAAGAGATAATCGCCCAGCTCGGCGCCACCTCCATCAAGGACATGGGTAAGGTAATGGGAGCCGCCAACAAAGCCCTCGCCGGCCTCTCCGACGGCCGCACCATCTCCACCATCGTCAAGAACCTCCTGGCATAGCATGTGCGGCGTTTTTTATTCATCCCCGTTCATCTTTGCCTCAATCTTATTCAGCGTCTTGAAGAACCGTCCGGTCGCGACAGCCGGTCCCATAAACAGGACGCCGAATGTGTTCCATCCGAACATATGCCACCAGGATGTGTACGGACCCTCGATGTCAAGGTCAACGGCTTTGGCTTTCAGCTCCTCGGCGATGTTCGCCATCCAAACGAGCGTATAGATAAACAGCGTTGGGATTCCCAGCAGATACGCCACCCAATACCGCTGAGTCCTTCGTCCCAAGATGTAGTCCAACTCCTCCTGCAGCCCGCTCAGCGGCATATAGAACAGGAAAAACAGCCCGGCCGTACAAAAATCAATCAAGCCGAACAAAAACCCCGGTCTGTTGGTATGCCTGAATCTCATTTGGAACGCATGCAGATGACTGCTGCTACCGCTTCAATCAACCCAAATACGAAATATATGTTGCTGATGGGGTTGAAGCCCCACACCCACCATTCCAACACAATCCAGAGCATCAAGATTATGCCGCAGGCGAGTGTTGCCCAATATGCCAACGGATGCTTCTTAATCAGCATCAGCGCCGCCAGGAACTGTGTGAGTCCGTTAACTGCCAGCAATGCAAACCCCGAAGGTATGAAATCCTTGAAGAAGATATCCGGCCAAGGCATCTTCGCCCTCAGTAAATCCAACATCGGAGCTCCGCCCCAGCCGTTCCCGGAAGGATCTACCCACATCATAACAGCACCGCCTACCGCACCGATGGCGATGAATAACGTCAAAACAATCAGAAACTTTCTCATTATCTCAGTTACTTTGAAATGAACGTCCCTTCCGGGTGCTCCGTCTGCCATTTCTTTTCAATTTCAGACCCCGGACGGGTATAGAGATAATCACAGCAGGCGTCACCGGTGGCCAATGACACAACGGCGTAAACCGCCAAATCCATAAATCCGATTTTCATAATAGAATTTTTGAACGCACAAAGATACTAAGAAAAAGCCTTAATCTCATTTTTGCCTTGTGACGTGATTCTGGAGGTCTCCACAGTCACGTCACCTGCTGTTTTCCGGCCAAATACCTCAAAATCGCTCAGCGACGTGACGAAATGGGGTGCGAGAGTCACTTCACGATAACAAGATCATCTCACAAAAAAAGCCCGCCGAAAGGCGGGCCTGCAAATCATAAGAAACCGAATAGTCTAATACTCTTCCTCGTTAAATAAATGGAGTAGGCACCACAATCAAGTTGTTATCAAGTAGTTATACTTGTATTCAAAAACTCGGATAGCCACAGGGGAAGTCTGAGGCAGACCAACAACTTCTAACTGACATGACAGCTCCCATTTTTACTATCCCAACCGGTTACACTTTGTAACCACTTCACTTCTCTCTTTTGAAAGCCTGTTTAGGACTAGTATTATGAAATACAGTAGACTTCGGCCCCCGATATAAATGCTATCAAATATCACACACTCCCGGACACTTTGAATCTGATCCTCAATACTCCATAATGAAAAATGGCGGTCGCCATCACATATCAGATTAGGATAGTTTGCAATGATTATTATCACTAATGTAAAAGATGCAATATATAGCAGGGCCTGAATAATATAAGGGACAGACACTTTTGGATTAGCTACCTTTATTATCTGAGCGATACAATCGATGAAAACAAAGAGACAACATATAACAAGGCAGTTCCAATAGAGGTCAAATGCTGAGTTGTTTCCAATACCACCAAGATTATACTTTTCCAGCACCCCGAAACATATGGTGGTGTATATATAGAACAGAAGGCCTATCAGTCTGGTGACCAATAAGATTCTTTCTATTGTCTTCCATTTCATAATACAAAGATAGCAATATTTCAAATTGCTTACTATTCCTCTTTTTCCAAGGATAGTCCCGAAGTGGCTAAATTACCAAAAACCGCCAAGAGGCCAGCCTCGGCAGTTCTGTAATTAATTTATTTTCAATATGTTATAAAACCAATACTCCTCGTTAAAAAAGTGTAGCCTTTGTATGCTGATTATTATCAGCTAGTTATACCTTTGCTCAAATAATCGGATAGTCACAGGGGAAGTCTGAAGCAGGCTAAGAGCCTCTAATTGACATGGTAACTCCCTATTATACTATCCCATCTATTATACAAACCACTTTTGGAAGAATTGATTGGCAGATGTCAAAACTGCCATGAATAAGATATTCTTATTTTCGATGGTATGCAAATACCATTGACTTTTGCCGGAACCCATCTAGGGCAGCTTTTCAACAGCATTGCTGCCAGGTATTCACCCAATAGAGGGTCATAAGAATTAATTACAGTTGCTTTAGAAACCCATCCGTTGGCAGAGATGATAAGCTCAATTTCAGATTCACCATCTTCAAATCCTTCCATTTTCGTGATATCCTGAATATTACTCTTGATCCATTGATTCAGATTGACTGAATTATCCTCCAGATGAGCCCTTTCTTCAATGTCTTTGTCTGAAGCTATCTGGTAATCAGGAATGACCTCCCTTTGTGCCTTTTCCGGACTGTCCGACCACAATTGATAGCTCAAACAATGGAAATAATAGGTGCTATATGGTCCGAATATGACAGTCCCTTTCTCTTTGACAAAATGATTTGATGAGATTTCCAACCTCATAGGAGTACAATACCGCTTCCAATAATGATGCTCCGGCGTCCAGTTCGGAGATTCCTTGATGATTGTTAATATGCTTTCATCCAAAGATGTCTGCTCTTTGTCCGAATGATAAGGATTCACTTGGACATCCTGAACTCTTCCATTACTGGATATCATGAATTCGACTGTAAGCCAAAAGCAATATTCTTTATTGTTCTCAAGCAGGTCTAATATCTTCTTTCCAAACCAATTGCAGAACTCGGTGGGCCCTCCACCCTGAAATGAAGGCTCTGCATGGGTTAACCGAAACGGGATGGGAACCTCACCAACCATATAGGAAGAGTCAGCATTATGAACGAACAAATAATCACTGTTATTCAAATTAAACTCACGATAATAGTCGTTCCTGGTTGAATCATCCGTATACGAAATGTCTGTCTGATGCAAATCAATCTTAAGGCAATTCTGATTGGGTATCTGAGCATGAATAGTCGTACAGATACAACAGAACATCAATATGGAATACAATCTTTTCATTCTTTCAAGGCCGACATCCTCGGCACTCCCGGACCAGTAGCTCTTCTGCCACGTCCCCTTCATCGCATCGTTGAACGCCGTCCGCGCCTCGTCGAACGCCTTCCGCGAAAAACGGCTCCGCCCGTCACCCCTATCATACGACGAGTCATGGTCATCCCAGAACAACAACAGCAGCACAAACGCCGCCACCGCACCAATTATCACGTAAATCATATTACTAAGATTTAGCTCCAACCTTCTCTCCGAACTTCTTCTCGTCAATTATAAACCGCTCGTGCGTACCCTGGCCGACGACAGTGTCACCATCATACACCGCCACCCGGAAAGTAATCTTCCTTCGGTCGATATCGACGACCTCCGATTCGCACCATACCTTATGGCCCACCGGCACGGCGCTGTCATGACTGACGTTCACGTGCGTGCCAACTGTCTCCTGGCCTTCCTCCAGATACGGTTTCACCGACGTCCGGCAAGTCTTCTCCATCAGCGCAATCATCATCGGCGTCGCCAGCACCAGCACCGTACCGCTACCGATATGCTTCGCCGTCACCTCCTCGCTCACAACGAGTTCCAGCCGTCCCTTAATTCCATCCTCTACCATTATTGATTCTTTTCTTGCCCTTTCTTGATACTTCGGATTTCAGAATACATAGCAAAGGCTTGCAAAAGCTGCGATACAAACCCCGCCAGCAAGCCAAGACGGAGCCATTTATTGTCCCCTGTAGAAGGACTAAGCAGTAACGCAGCAAATACGACCGCTAATACAATCGCAAGAATTAATAACAATCTACAAAACTTCAGCTTATCCATAACAATCCGTATTAACGAACGCAATTTACGCATTATCCGCGACATCATCAACCACCGTCGCTCCAGTCGGGCAGCTTTATCTCATTTTTGCTTGGTGACGTGATTCTGGAGGTCTCCACAGTCACGTCACCTGCTGTTTTCCGACCAAATACCTCAAAATCGCTCAGCGACGTGACAAAATGGGGTGCGAGAGTCACTTCACGATAACAAGATCATCTCACAAAAAAAGCCCGCCGGAAAGGCGGGCCTGCAAATCATAAGAAACCGAATAGACTAGTACTCCTCCTCGTTCCAGAGGGAATTTTAGATTGATTATCAATGACTTACAAGGCACTATACAAGTTTTTAGTAAGTTTATTTGTCCATACCTGGCCGGAAATGGTCATTCCTGTCAAAAACGGCGTTTTTTAGTAAGTCTATATCTATGGAC
>JAFZIO010000065.1 GCA_017554335.1 Bacteroidales bacterium
AGGCTGTCCGGCACCACCTCCAGATCCCTGAGCTCCGGAGGAAGGCGGCGCAAAGACTCGATCAGGCGGGCATAGCGGTTTATTTCTATGTCGAGGGCTCTGACTATACGGTCGTAAGGCATACGATCCAGGTTGAATTCGTTGTACTCCCGGTTCACACGCTCCAGTGCATAGCTCAAGTCGAAGGTATAATCCGGTTTCTGCGAATACAGCATCAGAGACAACTCGTTGCAGTCTTTGATAATCTTCACCATCCTGTCATGCTGCTCCCCGTATTTGCCTGCAAGATTCTGCTGGGTGGCGGAAATCTTTTTATAATCCCGCTGCAGTTCCACTCTGAGGTTCTTCAGGGTATTGCTCAGGTTTGAGCCCGAGAAAACTGCAAAGGCCGGCATTGCGAACAGCAAAAGGGCAAAGATGATGCTGGTGTATCGTCTTTTCATAGGTCTTGAAAACTCTTAACTTGTAAAGATACTATTTTTAACGAGTTCTGCCACATTGGCAACGTCAAATTTTACAAGGAGCTTCTTGCGGTACCACTTTATTGTCTCCGGGCTGAGGTGCAGGCATTCGGCTATCTGGGGAGTGGTGTAGCCCTTGGCCAGCAGGTCCAGGATCTCCCGCTCGCGGGCCGAAAGGGGGATTTCCGATTTGCGGGAGGCCTTGTTCAGGTCTTCAAGGGTCTCCTCCATGACGGCGTTAGCTTCCGTCTGCTCCTTTCGGGAGATGCGGAGTTTGCGAATCAGGAGCAGGACGCCGGCGGCAAGCAGGAGCAGCACCACCAGGCCCGCGAGCAGCCAGGCAAGGAGACGCCTCTGCCCGTCAAGCGCACGTGACATATATTCGAAATTCTCTTTCCGCGATATTGCCTCCTCCTGGTCGTGTACGGCAAAATAATCATCCGCCTCATAGAGATATTGAAGTGCCTTCCTGGTGCGTCCCTGCTCAAGGTACATGCGGCCGAGGCCTTTCCTTGCGACGGCCATCCACAGCGAATCTCCTTCAGATGTTGCATAATCAAGGGACTTCAAATAGGCCTTTTTCGCCGCCCTGAAGTCACTTTCGTCCACCCATGTCTCGCCTATGTTGTAGTATAGCACGGCGTTGCTTACATTCCATCCGTATTTGTCGAAAATCTCGCCGGCCCTGGCGTAATAGTCCATGGCGCGGGGAATGTCGCCCATAACGTTGTAAAGGTTGCCGGTTGCTCCGTAGAGGGCGGAACGCATATCGTCTACATCTTCCTCTGTATACCCCTCGGGTCTGGTCGGGGATGTAGCGCCGGCTTCCATACGCTCTACATTCTCCATCGCGTTCTTGAAATAGACCAGCGCGCTGTCATATTGCTCACGGGCCCAGAAATGTTGGCCTATATAGCGCAGGACGTCGGCATTGGCGTAGCTCCAGCCCTCGCGGGTACTGATGGCAAGGGCTTTCCGGGCGTAGAAAATGCATTTCCCGGCATTAATCTGGTTGTACCCGAGCATCAGTTCCCTGTAAGCGTTGTTAAGGTCTACCAATTCCTGCGTGGACGCCTTCTCAACGGCGTCAGGCGTCCAGATTGCCACTGCCCGCTCCAGCGAGTCGAGCTTGTGGCCGCGATGGTCGTTGTAGGCTCCGGAGGCAAGCGGCAGCAAAAGCGAGACTATTAATGCTATGTACTTTCTCATATAGCAAATGTAATAAAAAATGCAGCAGGAATGGTGTTTTTCCACCCTTTAGGGTTGAATCAACCACCCAAAAGGGTGGTGTTTAAGAGGAAATAATGCGCGAAATTTGTGGGTATGAACGCTGTTTCTCTAACCAAAAGGGAATTATCCATCCTTAAAGAGGTTGCCCGGGGCCGGACAACACCCCAGATAGCCGCAGACCTCGGCCTGAGCCAGGAAACGGTAAAATGGTACCGCAAACAGATGCTGACCAAGTTCTCCGCGGCTACTTCTGCAGAGATGGTGAGCAAGGCCATCCAGGATCACATTCTTTGAACAAACATAAAACTGATACACAATGAAAAAACTTTTAATCATCTTTGCCGCGCTGGCGTTTGTATGCGCTCCGGTTGAAGCACAGAACATCCTGAACAGAATAGGTAACAGGGCCAGGAATGCCGCCGAGAACAAGGTTGGCGAAAAGGTCGAAGAAGAGGTCAACAACGCCTTCGACAAGGTATTCAACAGGCAGAAAGACAAGGAGCAGAGCGAGGAGGCCGAGGAGGCAAAGCCCTCCAAACAGCAGGCCGAGAAACCGGCGGAGAAGCCTCAGCAGCAGGAGGTGAAAGCAAAGAAGCAGGCACAGACCGCTTATGCAAAGAGCGACTTCGTACCCGGCGACGAGATCATTTTCGAAGACACATTTGAGCACGAGCAGCTGGGCGAATTCCCTTCCCAGTGGGATCTGATGGACGGATATGCCGAGGTGGGAGAAGTGGACGGCCGCAAGGTCATAGCTTTCACGGATGATGGATACGGAATGGTACAGCCGCTGATGAAAGACCAGCAGCACTTCCTGGGAGACGTTTTCACCATTGAATACGATGTATATGTGGCAAATGATACTGAAGAAGTTGAAGACGGCTTGGGCGAACAAAGCATCTTGCTGACACTTGGCAACCCTGATATTGAGAATCATAACGGCGCCATAGCCTGGATTACTTTCTGGAACCGCGCAGATGGCGGAGCCAGTATTAACTGGGAGTTCCAAAAACCGAACGGTGGGGACTACACAACCGGAGACAAGAATCTCGGCTTCGACACGGACACTCCACTTGTGGAGGGTTGGAACCACTTGGCCTTTTCCTTCAACAAGCGCGCATTCAAGGGATATGTAAACGGCCTTCGCGTCATCAACATCCCCAACGGCAAGGTCGCCAGCCATTTCTGGATTGAGCACTCAGGAGCATTCAAGTACGGATGTATCAGCAATGTGCGCGTAGCCAAGGGCGCCGTGCCTCTGTACGACCGCCTTATGAACGACGGCAAGATTATCACCTACGCCATCACTTTCGAGACCGGCAAGGCCGACATCAAACCGGAATCCATGGTGGAAATCAACCGCATCGCCAAGCTTATGCAGGAGAATCCCGGGCTGGAGTTCGAGGTGCAGGGCCACTGCGACGCCACCGGCTCCGACAAGGTTAACGACCCGCTGAGCCAGAAGCGCGCCGAGGCCATAGTTGCCGCCCTTGTCGATCAGGGAATCGCCGGCGCCCGCCTTACCGCCGTCGGCAAGGGCTCTCACGAACCCATCGCCTCCAACAGCACCGACGAGGGCAGGGCCAAGAACCGTCGGGTTGAGTTTGTAAAGAAATAATCCATGAAAAGGATATTAACATTGGCGGTGATGCTCGTTGCGGGCATTGCCGCTTTTGCGCAGGAAGGCTACGTGTCTTCGCCCATCGTGAAGGCGATGGAGGACGGAAAGTTTTACATGAAGATGGGAGCCGTGCAGGCCATCTCGGACGCTGACATTAAGGCGGACAAGATTCAGATGACTATAGAAACGGCCACTAAAGGCGGCGTGTCCATGGCCCGCACGCACATGCAGCTGATGGACGCTGTAGTCCTGAGCACTCCGGAAGGCAGCTTCAGGCTGGACGAGAGCGCCAAGACCTGGACCGCCCAGCCTATGGCCAGCGCTTCGTTTGCCGGCGGCAAGCTTAAGTTCGTGCGCCAGGGGACCTGCCGCATCAACGGGCAGGAC
>JAFZIO010000066.1 GCA_017554335.1 Bacteroidales bacterium
TGGAATCTCTTCATGTCCTGCCCGGAGATACAGCAGGGACTTGAAAAGCTGGGCTTTTATTACGAGCATCAAGCAAGAATTGACAACTAATCAGATTTTATTAATATATGAGAAAACTACTGATACTGATAACCATGATGCTTGCCGCTACGCTTGCGTACGGCCAGGCATACCAGGTTAAGGGAATAGTGCAGGACGAGCTCGGCCCTATTATCGGGGCAACGGTCATGGAGGCCGGTACCACAAACGGCACCTCCACAGGCCTGGACGGCGACTTCCTGCTTACCGTCTCCAGCAAGGACGCCATGGTGGAAATAAGCTGCATGGGCTATTCCACGCTGGCTTTCAAGGCTTCCGAGGTCCCGGCAGTCGTGGCCCTTGCGGAGGACAACACCTTCCTTCAGGAAGTGGTGGTCGTGGGTTACGGCACACAGAAGGCCAAGGACCTTACCGCCCCCATCGTCAACGTAAAGGGTGACGAGCTCTCCAAGCAGACGGCGGCCAACCCCATGTCGGCCCTTCAGGGCATGGTCAGCGGCGTGCAGATCACCCAGAGCGGCGCTCCCGGTGCCGGTCCGTCGGTGAAGGTGCGCGGCGTCGGTTCCATCGGCGACTATGCCAACCCCCTGTATGTGGTTGACGGCGCCTTCATGGACAACATCGACTTCTTGTCGTCCAACGATATCGAGTCGCTTACGGTGCTCAAGGACGCGTCCGCGGCAGCCATCTACGGCGTGCGTGCGGCCAACGGCGTCATAATCGTTACCACGCGCAAGGGTGAGTCCGGCAGGGTGAGGGTGGCTTACGAGGGCTACGCAGGCCTTCAGGTGCCCACCAACATCATGAAGATGGCGAACACCGAACAGTACGTGGAGCTGTACAACCTCACCAACCCGGACGTGCCCAAGAACGCATCCGACTACAAGGCCAGCACGGACTGGTACAAGGAGCTGGTGCGCAACGCCATGATGCATTCACATTCGGTAGACCTCTCCGGAGGCACGGAAAAGACCAACTATTCCGTGGGTCTGAGCTACTACTACCAGGACGGCATCATGAACTACTGCCCCAACGACTACAACCGTCTGAACTTCCGCGCCCGCCTGGACCAGACCATGGCCTCGTGGCTCAAGATGGGATTCAACACGGTGGTGTCCGGCAACACCAAGCACAACCCCAACTCCGGCGTATACTATCAGGCATTCGTGAACCCTCCAGTCTACGGGGTTTACAACGACGCCAACTCGGATGCTTACCCTGTGAAGTTCGACTCCCCCCAGCTCTACGGCTACGGCAACAACTACGGCAACCCCGCCGCCGCGGCATACTACACCAACAGCTGGGAGACGGGCTACAAGACCGTATTCACGGCATATACCGAGGCTACCATAATCCCTGAAAAGCTGAAATTCAAGACCAGCTACAACCTGGACCTGTATTTCTACGATGCCGAATCCTACACCCCCGAACACTATGTGGGCGGTTCCCAGGGCACTTCGGTTTCCAGCCTCAGCAAGACCTACGGCTACGGCACCTACCAGATTCTGGACAACACCCTTACATACACAGACAAGATAGGCGCACACGCCTTCTCCGCCATGCTCGGCCAGTCCACCAGGATGCAGTACGCCGGCTCCATGACCGGAGTCGTGCGCAACGTGCCGGATTACGACGCACAGGCGCGCTACCTGCGCAACGGCTCCTACAAGAACCAGACGGTCAGCGACGGGGCGACCCGCTACAACGGCCTCTCCTTCTTCGCCAGGGGCACATACAACTTCAAGGAGAAATATCTCGCCACCGTCACCTTCCGTGCGGACGGCAGCTCCAAGTATCAGCAGAAGTGGGGCTTCTTCCCCTCCGTCGGCCTTGGCTGGAACATCTCCGACGAGGACTTCATGAAGGGAATCAGCAACCTGGACTTCCTCAAGCTGCGCGCCAGCTGGGGCATGCTGGGTAACGACAACGTGCCCGCCAACGACGTGAGCATCTCTTCGACGCCCGGCGTTGGAACCTCCGCCGTGTTCGGCGACACCCTGTACGACGGTGTGGGCGCCCAGACGGTTTACCAGAACTACCTGAGCTGGGAGGTCGTGACCGAATGGAACGTCGGTGCCGACTTCTCCATGTTCGAGAACCGCCTCTCCGGCGAGCTGGACCTCTACCGCAGGGTGACGGACAACGTGGTGTTCTACGCCCCCATCGCCACCGGCGGCGGTGTGGCCACCCTGCTTGCCAACAACGGCAAGGTGCTCAATCAGGGTGTTGAGTTCTCCCTCAAGTGGGCCGACAAGCTCGCTTCCGGGCTCTCCTACAACCTGGGCATGAACGCCACCGTCAACCAGAACAAAGTGCTGGAGCTCATAGACCGCGACAACATTCCCGGCGGCCTCTACAACGGCGCCTACGCCACCATGACGCAGGTTGGCTATCCTATCGGCGCCTTCTGGGGCTACCAGGTTGAGGGCGTTTTCGCCAGCGACATTGCCGCCATGCAGCGCGAAATCGACCCCAAGAACCCCGTGTACCAGTCTGCAGCAGCTGCCGGTTACTTCATGTACAAGGATATTGCGGGCAACGAGGACGGCAGCCCCGACGGCAAGATTACCGAGGCGGACCGCACCTACCTCGGCTCCCCGCTTCCCTGGCTCATGCTGGGCTTCAACATAGGGGCCGAATGGAAGAACTGGGACTTCTCCATGGTGCTGAACGCCAACATCGGCAACAAGATATTCAACGCCAAGCGCCTCAACAAGCAGGTGTTCGCCGACGGTAACTACGACCTCGACTTCTACAACAACTGCTGGAGGCCGGACAGGACTTCCAACACCTACCCGGGCCCTGCAGCCCTCCGTGAGTCCCTCATGGCCCAGAGCAACAGCTTCTTCGTGGAAGACGGTTCCATGTTCCGCATACAGAACGTGCAGCTGGGATACACCTTCCGCAACGTGTTCAAGGACGGCAGGATAAGGGCTTACGTTTCCGCCCAGAGGCCGCTGAGCCTGTTCAAGTACAACGGTTTCACTACGGAAATCGGCGGTTCCCCCATCACCACCGGAATAGACGGCTCGTCGGTTTATCCCATGCAGGCCATCTACTCCATAGGCGCAAACATTAACTTCTAAGGAGGACAGAAACATGAAAGCCAAATATATACTCATACTTCTTGCCGCAGTGCTTTTCGCCTCTTGTTCCGATTTCCTGAACATCAGGAGCGAGGGTT
Organism: Bacteroidales bacterium; assembly: GCA_017554335.1. Taxonomy (GTDB): domain Bacteria; phylum Bacteroidota; class Bacteroidia; order Bacteroidales; family UBA932; genus Cryptobacteroides. The sequence continues at coordinate 3,224 of JAFZIO010000066.1, forward strand.
CCATGCCCTCCAGCGGAACGGATTACTCCAAGCCGGAGAACATCTTCCTGCCGGTCAGCGCCGCCTATGCCTCCATGCGCCTCAACGAAGGCCAGGCCCAAAGTTACGTGGGTGTTATGGAAATAGTCTCCGACGACGCCGACAAGGGCTCATCCGCCGATGACGGCCCTACCGTGGCCGAGCTCGACAAGTTCACCTACGGCCCTGACAACAACAACGTGGACGCCATGTGGAACTACTACTACGACATTGCCTCGGCGGCCAACTACGCCATCGAGTCCATGGAGGAGTTCAAGAAAGCCATTACCTCGGAAGACGGCCTGCTGCAGGTAGCGCAGTGCCGCGGAGAGGCAAAGATTATACGTGCGTTCGCTTATTTCAACCTGGTACGCCTCTTCGGAACGGTTCCCAAGATAGACAGGACCATGTCTGCAAGCGAACTTGCTTCCACGCCCGTTTCCACTGCGGAGCAGCTGTACGACTTCATCTATGAGGACCTGGATGCCGCCATCGCGGTTGTCCCCGGCTCCTATCCCTCCGGCTACCCGGGCCGCTACACCAAGTACACCGCCATGGCCCTCAAGGCCAAGGTGGCCATGTACCGCAAAGACTGGAACGAGGCTGCAAAGCAGTCCGACGCCATCATTGCCGCAGGCAAGTTCTCCCTGCAGTCCCGCTTCAAGGACGCCTTCTCGGTGGAGTACGAGTGCGGCAGCGAGTCGCTGATGGAGATTCAGAGCTCCGACATGGACCAGACCTCCGATCCTCTGCCCCTGTGCTATTACGCCTTTATCCAGGGCCCCCGCGGGAACACTCCGTCCAACATGCAGGGCTGGGGCTACAAGGTGCCCAGCGAGAAGCTCATGAAGTTCTTCGACGGGCGCGGGGATGCGGTCCGCAAGTCGGTTACCGTACTCGCGCGCGGCACCAAGACCGCCGAGGGCGACTCCATCAAGGTATCCTGCACCAACCCGTATTACAACGGCAAGGTATATACTCCGGCCTCAGGCAGCAAGCGCTCCTACAACGGCTACGGCCTGGACCACAACATGCGCATCATACGCTATGCGGAAGTGCTGCTCATCTATGCCGAGGCCATGCTTAACGGCGCCTCCGTCAAGTCCGAGAGCGGATACACCGCCGATGCGGCGCTGAACGAGGTTCGCGCACGCGCAGGCCTGCCGGCAGTTGCCGCAACGCTGGACAGCGTGTATGACGAGCGCCGTGCGGAACTCGCCCTGGAGGAGAACCGCTTCTTCGACCTTGTACGTACAGGCAAGGCCGTCGAGGTGCTCGGCCCCCTCGGATTCAAGGCGGGAAAGAACGAACTGTTCCCTATCCCTTCTGCGGAAAGGCAGCTTAACCCCAACCTTCCGAAGACTCCGGGATATACTTATTGATAACTATTAATCACTTTATTATTAACCATTTATCCAACAATCATGAAAAAAGTATTTGTACTTTTAGCTTTTGCAGCAGTTGCAAGTTTTGTGGCGTGTGATCCCGTAGAAATTCCTGAAGAAGATCCCGGTACCAGCCTGGTTACCGTAGCCGCAGACAACCTTGTGGCTTATCTGCCCCTTGAGTCCGCAGAGAAGGCTGTCTCCGTGGGCGAGGGCATCACTCTGGCCGAGGCAAAGGGCAGCGCATCCTATGGCGAGGGTCTGCTCGGACAGGGCTACATCAACACCACCGGCGACAATATGAAGCAGGCTTACCTCAAGTTCAACCTGGCCTCCAACAATGTCTTCAAGAATCTTGAGAGCATGACCTTCACATGCTGGGTAAAGCTCAACGAGGCTTGCTCCAAGGGTGCCATCCTTTCCGTCAACGGCTCCGGCATCGACTGGCCCGCTTTCATCGCTTACTTCGACAACAGCGGCACCAATGACGAGGGCGTCAAGACCCAGCAGGTCAACGGCCGTCTCGTATTCCACGATTCCGAGGGCGCAGAGCAGAATCTCTGGCTGGATACCTGGGATCCCAACCTGGCGAAGTATGGCAAGTGGTTCCAGTTCGCATTTACTTATGACTCCACCACCGGTGCCTGGCATCTTTTAGTTGACGGCGTAAACATCAAGGACGCCGAGTTCGGTCCCAAGATTCCCGTCAGCAACTTCGTAACCGCAAGCTGCAACGCCATGTATGTGGGTGGCTGGTCCACCTTCATCGAGGGTCAGTCCACTCAGGATTGGCAGTCTTACTTCGCAGGCTCCATCGACGAGATCCGTATCTACAACAGGGTCCTTTCCGAGACTGAAATCAGCACCCTGCGTGTTCAGGAGCTTGCCGCTGCAGTTGCTGCAGCAGCATCCTCAGCTACAAAATAAACTGATTCAAGATGTCCAGAGTATTTCTTGCCGCGGCACTGTCTGCAACAGTTTTATCGGTTTTTGCTTGCACAAAAACTGAGATTCAGGATGCTTATATTGTATCTGTAGAAGTGTCCGGCAAGAGAGTACTCGACGCAGGTGCGGTCGCGGATATCCCGGCCGACAACGTAGAAATCAGCCTTCAATTCACGTCAGAGGCGGTACCGGAAAGTGCCGATGCCGCCTCCGTCGTGGTTTTTTCCGGCGGCAAGCTTGTCCAGAGGCAGGGCAGCAGCAAAAATGTCATAGTGCTTACGCCGGAAAGCAAGCTTGCCGCAGGCTCTAAGTATCAGGTCAGAATCAGCTCCGGGCCGGCTTTCGGCCTTAATCTGCTGAATGACTATTATTTCACTTTCACGACGGCATATGACCAGTCGTACAAGTTCCCGGAAATACCGGATGAAGATCTTCTTACGCTGATTCAGGAAACGACCTTCAAGTATTTCTGGGATTACTCACAACTCGGCAGCGGGCTTGCGAAGGAAAGGTACGGTTCGGATTATACCATCGCTACGGGTGGCAGCGGCTTCGGCATTATGTGTATTCCCGTTGCCGTGGAGAGGGGCTTCATCACCAGGCTTGAGGCCGCAGTGAGGATGCGCACAATAACAACGTTCCTAAGTGAAAAAGCGGAGCGTTTCCATGGCGCGTATCCGCACTGGATCGATGAGACTAGCGGCAAGGCCATTCCTTTCAGCGCCAACGACAATGGCGGGGACCTTGTAGAGACGTCTTTCCTGATTATGGGACTGCTTACTGCCGCACAGTATTTCGACAGGCCCGAGGAAGAAGATATCCGCAAGGGCGTAGACAAGATATGGAGAGAGGTGGAATGGGATTGGTACACCAAA
>JAFZIO010000067.1 GCA_017554335.1 Bacteroidales bacterium
AACGGCCACGAAACAGCTGAAACGCAGTTTCTTGTACGTTTTATCAACCGAATCCGCCGGAACCTTCTTTTCCGAGGGCGAACTGACCTTGAAAAAATCTAAAACTCCCATGGATTTAAGATACTCATTTCTGCGTTTCTAGAACATCCAAAAGCACTTTCTCCATCACTTTGTAGCCGTCCAGGTTGGGGTGTACGGCATCTATAACATACCGGGCATCCATGGAACCGTCTTCTGCGGCCATGGCAGCGTGGTAATCGGCAAGGAGCAGCTCATGCTCCGCTGCGTAGGCCCTGATGAGGGAGTTCAGCTTCTCTATCTGGGGCCTCGGGTCGCCTATACGCTTGCGCCAGCCTATCTCGCCTGCCGGGCAGAGGGTGCACAGAATGGGCTTGATGCCGTTCAGCTGTGCCAACTCCACCATGGACACTATGTTACGGAAGGCGTTCTCTACGGAAATGTATCCGTTGTTGCGGGCAATATCGTTTATACCTATCAGCAGAGCCATGTACTCGGGGTTCAGCTCAATGACGTCCGGGCGGATACGGGAGAGGAGCTCCGCGGTGGTCTGTCCGCCAATGCCGCGGCCGGCGAAGTTGTGCTCCGCGAGCCACTTGGGGTCGAAGGCTGCCCAGTTCTGGGTAATGGAGTCGCCGAAGAGCACCAGCCTGGGGCTCCCGGTAATCTCCGCGTTGCTCTTTTCGAACCAGGAGAACTTGGCCCAGTCGCTGTCGGTTTTGCGCCAAGGCTGAGGCTCCTTGCGGAACACCGCCGCCCAGCCGCCTCCGGGGGCCATTTTTACGGTAATCTTGCCGTCGGCGGGAGCGTCGAGCCACATGTGCCTGTAGTCCCTTGCCGCCCTGTCGGCGTTCACGCCGTCGCAGAAGACCTCAACGATGGAGGCGTCCTTGATGCAGGAGAGGTCGAGGGAGAGCTCGCGTGCGTTCCAGTCGGTAATGGCGCCCACGTACCAGTCGTTCCCCTTCCTGCGGGCCACGGCTACATACTCTCCGGCCTTGCCTTCAAGCGCGACGGTCTCGTCCCACACGGTGGGCACTCCGGCGATGAATTTGAGGCACTCGGTCTCCTTCATGTAGTTGGACGGGGAGTCGCAGAGCATGGTCAGGGGGGCGTCGAAGATGACATATTCCGCCAGCTGGCGGCAACGGGTCCCCTGGGACATGCCTTCTGTGTTCACACCCCGGAAGTTGGACCTGGAGGCGTTGCGCATGGCGCCTTGGGTGTAGTCGCATGGACCGGCAACCAGTCGCACGAATGGTATGGTGGTCTCGTAGGTCACGAGGTCCAGCTCCGGCTTGCCCCACTTGACGTTCTCCAGGCCGTAGACGCCCTCGAAGTTTACCACGTTGGGCCAGGTGCGCTGGAGGCCCGCCGGCTTGAAGGCGCCGTGGAAATCGAGCATCAGGTGATAGCGGGCGGCAATCTCAGCGGCACGGCGGTAGAAGTCAACTATAATCTGGTCGTCGCGGTCCATGAAGTCCACCTTGAAGCCCTTCACGCCCATGGCGGAGTATTCGCGGCAGGCACGCTCCATATCCTTGTCGAAGGCCCAGTAGCCTGCCCAGAGTATGAGACCCACTCCCCTTTCCTGAGAGTATTTGCAGAGCATCGGGAGGTCGATTTCCGGCACCACCTGGAAGAGGTCTGCCTTCTTGTTCACGGCCCATCCCTCGTCCAGAATAACGTACTCGATGCCGTTGCGGGAGGCGAAATCTATGTAGTACTTATACGTGTCGTTGTTGATGCCCGACTTGAAATTCACCCCGTAGATGTTCCAGTCGTTCCACCAGTCCCAGGCCACCTTGCCGGGGCGCACCCAGCTGAAGTCCGCACCTTGTTCCGGCTCGCGGCCGAGCAGCCACGGCAGGTCGCAGGTCAGCAGGTCCTTGTCTTCACGGGCCACTATGACGATACGCCAGGGGAAGGCCTCGGCGGCTCCGGCCTTGGCGATATAGTCCTCGCGGGACTTGATTATACCCTGCAGCATGTTGTGGCCGCCCTGCTTCACCTCTTTGGGATACGGGGCGAATACACCCTCAAGGGCCGTGTTGCCGTCCTCGTTGGACAGGAACATGCCGGGGTAATCCAGCAGGTCGCTCTCCGTGATGCAGACCTTCATGCCGGCCGGGGCGTCCAGGGTGACGGGGAGGAAGGCCAGGCGGCCGCTCTCCCATTTGCTGAGCTCCGTAACCGTATATGTGGATTCGAAGGAGTTGAAGAACTGGCCTTCGTAGCCCTCGCCGCGCCTGCGGACGTAGGGAATGAAACCCTTGGAGTCCTGTCCGAAGCGGAAAGCCGCCTCCTCCGACACCACGTTGAACGGAGCCTTGCGGTCCGCCACGAAGCGGTAGGCGGCGCCGTCGTCATAGGCCCTGAAGACGATGCTGTAGCCCTTGCAGCGGAGCGTGAGTTCGTTGTATGCCTCATGAACCTGAGCCTGACGGTAGACTACGGGGGTGACGTTGCGGTCGACGCTGCCGCGGACGGCTTTGCGTACCTTCATGTCCCGGCCGAACACGGTGCCGTCGTCCAGGGTCAGGGAAAGGGCCGACGGCTCCAGCACCGTCGTGCCGTCCATGGCTACCGCCCATGTAGTCTGCGCTCCGGCAGATACCTCCACCTCCAGCTTGCCGGAGGGGGATTGCAGTTTGTACACTTTCTCCGCCGCGCTCAAGTTAAGAGCCATGCAGGCGAGCAGGACTGTCAGGATGAGATTTCTATTCATTTTTATTGAATTTTCGTTTCCAGCTGATCAGGGACCAGATGCCGTTGGCCAGGTAGAGGGCGCTCACAATTGGCATCACATACAGACCGGCGCTTATATAAAGCACGATGTTGGCAATGTTGACTATCATCCACATAATCCAGCACTCCCAGTATTTGCGGGCGCTCAGGAACTGGGCCAGAAGGGTGAGCATAAGGATGTAGGAATCCAGCCAGGGCTGGGGGTCGGGGGCGAATACGTCCGGCCATTGCACGGGAAGCCACTGCAGGGCTTTGGCCCACAGGGTGCCGCAAAGAACAACCACGGTAAAGGCGCTTACCCACTGCCGCTTGTCCATCCGGCCTATACGCAGGTCGCCGGAGCTGTTTTTCTCCTCCTCCTTGGGATGCGTCCACCTCCAGTGCCCGTATGCGTTTATGGCAAAAGCCACCGGCTGCAGCAGCATGGCGCTGTACAGATGCTGGTGCCAGAAAAGGGTGAACAGGAATATGTTGTACACATACCCCACCCAGAAATTATACTTGGAGCCACGCCCCGCCAGAAACACGCAGGACAGGCCCAGGATTGCCGATACTATTTCTACCCAATTCATTGATTAAATCAATTCGAGCATCAAATATACGGACTTTTTTACTCATTTCCGCCTGGTGGCCAGGTGGCGTCCGCCGGCTGGCGTCGAATCAGGTAGTGCGCTCAAAGGTGCTTTCAAATGTACCTTTGCGCGAGAAAAAGGGCGAAAACTCGCTCAAGGGTACACTATGAAGCACCCTTAAGCGAAGCGCGGGCAAAGATTTCACCCCCATCCGGAAGGAAGCCGATGCCCCTACAGAACCGTATTCACTTCAGTGGAGCTCAGGGCCAAATCCATACGCTGGTTCAGGGAGCAGTTCTTCATGCTCACGAAGGTGCCGTTGGGCTTGTACTCTGCGGGGATGGTTTGGCTGGTGCCGCGGTACGTCACGC
>JAFZIO010000068.1 GCA_017554335.1 Bacteroidales bacterium
TTCCATGCAAAGGACCCCAAGGACCACGAGTGGCATTACCGCGGCCTGGCCGACGCCCTCCGCGAGCTGGAGGACACCGTTGCATTCAAGGAATTCGAAAGTCTAATCAATCAAGTATTTGCATAATGGAACCCATTAAGATTTCTCTGGACGATTACGTACTGTTCGGAGGTGGCGCCAACGGCGAGAGCTACGACCACAAGCAGGATCCGTCAATCATGCTCAAGCTCTATTTCCCCGGCAAGATCCAGCAGCCGCTGGACGAGATGAATCTTGCCAGGAAGGTGTACGACATGGGTATTCCAACTCCAGAGCCCGGCGAGTACGTGGTAACGGAAGACGGCCGCTACGGCATCCGTTTCAAGCGCATACTAGGGAAGAAATCTTATTCCCGCGCCACCGGAGACGAACCGGAAAAGGTAGCTCAGTATGCGGCCGAATTCGCGCAGATGTGCCTCAAGCTCCATTCCACGCATGTAGACCCCTCGCAGTTCGAGAATGTGAAAGATCGCTACTACAGGCTGCTGAGCGAGAATCCTTTCTTCACCAAGGCAGAGAAGGACAAGCTTGCCAAGTTCATAGCGGACGTGCCCGACGAGGATACCGCCATCCATGGAGATCTTCAGTACGGCAATGCCATCTTCGCAGGAGACAAGCGCTATTTCATAGACCTTGGTGACTTCTGCTGGGGCAACCACTTGTTCGATATAGGCATGACCTATCTCTGCTGCTATCTCAGCGACGAGGCCTTCATCAGCGAGGCCTTCCACATGCCCAAGAAGGTGGCCATGAAATTCTGGGACTGTTTTGCCCCGGTTTATTTCGGCGAAGGCATACCCCTGAAGGAAATTGAAGAGCTGGTGCGCCCCTATGCAGGCCTTAAGACTCTGATTATCGAGCGGGATACCAAATGTCCTATGCCCGAATTCCGCGATGCTTTAAAGACCATCCTTTAAAACCATTCTTTGTGAAAAAACTGATTCTATTTGTGCTGTTCTTCTCTGCCGCCGCAGTTGCGATGGCCCAGGAGCGCTTTGTGTTTACTCCGCAATGGACGGCACAGGCGCAGTTCGCCGGCTATTATGTGGCGCAGGAGCAGGGCTTTTACCGGGATGCCGGTCTCGAGGTGGAGATTGTCCACCCGTCCCTGACGCAGTCCGCCATGTCCCGTATCAGACGGAACGAAAGCCAGGCCACGACCCTTCAGCTCTGCCAGGCTATGGAGATTATAGACAGCGGTATCCCTATGGTGAACATTCTCCAGACGTCGATGAACAACGCCATGGTCATCGTGTCGCGCAGGGGTGTGGACCCGCTTACCCAGAAGGGCGCCCGCGTGGGTATCTGGAGCGCAGGATTCGGTCAGCTTGCCATTTGCATGAGCATCAAGGACGGACTGGACTACGAATGGATCCGCTTCGCCAACAACGTCAACCTGTTCATCAAAGGAGCTATCGACGCTACGCTGGCCATGAGTTACAACGAATACTATCAGTTGGTGCAGGCCGGTTATGAAGTGACCGACACGAATGTCTACCGTTTCTGCGATCACGGGTACAACGTACAGGAAGACGGCGTCTATATGACGCGTGAGTATTACAATAAGCACAAAGAGCAAGCCCGCAAGTTCGCAGAAGCAAGCCGCCGTGGATGGGAATGGGCGGCGGAGCATCCGGAAGAGACCCTTGACATCGTAATGAAGTATGTTGAGGAGAATCACATCGCCACAAACAGGGTAATGCAGGATCTCATGTTGAAGGACATCCTCCGGTTGCAGACAGACCGGGAATCAGGGGAACGGGAATTCCGTTTAAGGCCCGATATGGTCAAGATGGCCAGCGACCTGATGGTGGAGTACATGATGATAGACAAAGAAGTTACTTACGAACAACTGACGGAGGAATAAGCCATGAATAGTCCTTTCCAATACATTCGCAAGTCACTTTCCCGCAAGCTCAGCCTCTGGATAGTCCTGTTCGCTGCGGTTATTTTCAACGTGGCGCTTGGCTTTATGTTCACCCAGTCCCTCAAAGCGGTACGGGAAGAAGCCATCAGCCGCGCCACCAAAGAACTGGACAATACCGTCCTGCGTGTAACGTCCCTGCTGGACCGCGTGGAGATAGCTACCAACAACACCGACTGGCTGGTTACCAGGCATCTCAATACTCCGGACTCCATGTTCGTGTATTCCCGCCGCATATTGCAGAACAACCCGGATCTTAACGGCTGCTCGATTGCTTTTGAGCCTTATTATTTCAGGGATCGGGGCCGCTACTTTTCTGCTTATTCATTCAACGACAACGGGACTATCCTGACCACCCAGGAAGGCAACGACCATTACGAGTATTTCTACATGGACTGGTACCAGACGGCCAAGCTGCTGGACCGTCCGGTCTGGACAGAACCTTTCTTCGACTTCAATCCGGACGATATCTACTCCAAGGAAATGATTGCCTCCTTCTGCAAGCCCCTGAAGGACAATGCAGGAGAGTATATTGGAACCATTTCCGTGGATATGTCCCTCAAGTGGCTCTCGGAGACCATTTCCGCCGTCAAGCCTTACCCCAACTCTTACAGCATAATGATAGGCGAGGGCGGTACTTTCTTCGTGCATCCGGACCCGCAGAAGCTTCTGTATCAGACCATCTTTACAGAAACGCTGGCCGTTCCCGATCCTGAGGTCTCGGCCCTGGGCCATGCAATGCTCAACGGCGAGGAAGGCATGCGTGAACTTGAGATGGACGGTGTGGACAGCTACGTGTTCTATAAACCTCTGGGCGATACCGGCTGGAGCGTTGCCATAGTTTGCCCGGAGAGCGACATTTTCGGAGGCTATCAACACCTGCGCCGCATCGTTCTCTTTATTGTCATAATAGGCTTGCTCCTGATGTTCTTCGTATTCAGCCGTGTCGTCACGAGTGAGCTCAAACCACTGATGCTCCTGGCCGACCAGACCGATACCATAGCCAAAGGAAGCTTCGACCAGTTGCTGCCGGAAGACAAGCGCACGGACGAAATCGGACGTTTAAACCATTCTTTCATAGGCATGCAGAAGTCGCTCAGGAAATACATTGACCAGCTGCAGGAAACCACGGCGACGAAGGCTTCCATCGAGAGTGAGCTGAAAGTGGCGAGTACTATACAGGTGAGCATGCTGCCTCGAATCTTCCCGCCGTTCCCTGAACGTAAGGATATAGACCTGTACGCCAACATGAAGCCGGCCAAGGAAGTCGGCGGCGACCTCTTCGACTTTTTCCTTCGCGACGAAAAGCTCTTCTTCATTATCGGCGACGTAAGTGGCAAGGGTGTTCCTGCCGCAATGCTCATGGCAGTTACGCACAGCCTCTTCCGTGCCGCGTCGGCGCACGAAAGCGATCCCGCGATAATTATACGCAACATCAACGAGACAGTCTGTCCGGACAACTCGTCGAGTATGTTCGTGACCATTTTCCTGGGAGTGCTGGATCTGCCGACCGGACATTTGCGTTACTGCAACGCCGGCCACGACAGCCCGTTGCTGCTCAACGGAGGTGTCACCGAACTTAAATGCCTGCCCAACCTGCCTGTAGGCATTCTTGCCGACATGAAGTTTGTCACCCAGGAGTGCGACCTGACGTACGGGACCACCTTGTTCCTGTATACCGACGGCCTGAACGAGGCAATGAACAAAGACTACGAACAGTTCGGTATGGAACGCGTTACAGAGTTGCTGAAGCCTTGCGCGGAGCAGGAGATGGGTCCGAGACAGGTGCTGGAACACGTTCTGGACGGGGTCCGCGATTTTGTGCAGGATGCCGAACAGAGCGACGACCTTACCATGCTGGCCCTGCGTTATACTCCCGGTGAATTCGCCACTATCCTAAGCGAGCGCCTGACGCTCAGCTGCGACCTTGCCCGTGTTCCGGAGTTGAACGACTTCATAATGTCTATCGCAGAAAAGCTTGGAATGGATGCACCCACTTCTGCCCAGGTGCAGCTTGCTGTTGAGGAAGCTGTCGTGAACGTGATGAACTACGCCTATCCGGATGGCCGCAAGGGTTTCGTAACCATCAAGGCCATGTCTGACGGGCATGAGCTGAGGATAGTAGTTATCGACTCCGGCACAGCATTCGATCCCACCAAAAAGGAAAAAGCCGATGTCACCTTGTCCTTCGAGGACAGGCCAATAGGCGGTCTGGGCATATTCCTGGTTCGTGAGATTATGGACTCCATCAACTACGAACGTACCGATAACCGCAATATATTAACGATGATCAAAAACATTAAATAATTACAGAAATGGAAGTTAAGATTACAACCGATGGCAAGGAAACGATTGCCGCCTTCATTGGTCGACTGGACACGCTTGCATCCCAGGAAATTGCGCCTCAGATGAATGAACTTGCAGAAGCTGCAGGAGGTACAATAATCCTTGACTGCTCGGAGCTTGCCTACATTTCCAGCTCCGGTCTCCGCATTTTCCTCTCCCTCCGCAAAGCGGCTGCAGAAAAAGGCGGAAAGGTGATAGTCAGGAATATCACCAACGATATACGTAACGTCTTTATGATGACGGGCTTCCTGAATCTGTTCGAGATTCAGTAGCTCACGCCTTGCTCCTGCGCTTCCGACGCCTCTCTTCCGACCTCCTGCCTGTCAGCCAGCCCAGGAAAAGGAGGGCGGCGCCGAAGGCTATGCAGGTGGCAAATACGCCCAGGAACACCCAGATCGGCATTTCGTCAAAATACTCCTTCTGAAGGACGGCCATCATCACCAGGCCGTAGAAATACGTTATAACTCCCATGCAGAGCAGGGTGCGCCAGATGGTGCCCCATACGTCGTAGCCGAACAGCTGTTTGTAGGCCACGTAGTAGAATATTGGAATAAATACCAGCACCCAGTCGGAAATAATGGTGCGCAGTATAATGCAAAACAGCACCAGAGATGCCATAAAAGCTTGTATATAAAGGCCCTGGGGCAAGGTGTGGCGGTCCATTTTCGGAGAGTGGCGGAACAGCAGCATCGTAGGAAGGACAAGCAGCGCCGTCTGGATCAGCACGGCCCAGTTGATGTTGTCGGCCAGCCAGCTGAATATTTTTCCGATGAATCCTTCTGCTCCGGCAAGGGTCTGCGCCAGTTCAGAGGGCGGGGTGGGAAAGAACTTGCTGATAATCACAGTAGCTCCGGCAAACACGCCCAGCATGGCTATAGGCGAGGCGCACACGTATCTGCGGCCTTTGATATAGTCTTCAATCAGGTATCCGGGACGTCCCAGCATCTGGCTTATGAATGACGTGGGTGATTCGGGCTCCTCAATGCCTCCGACGGAAACGACGTCCTGCTTCAATGCAAGCCAGTCCACCTGGCCTTCGTCGTATCTCTGCCCGCAGATGGGACAGTATTCACCCTCGTATGTTTTTCCGCACCCCACACATGTGTGGGTGACGGGTTCATGGAGCGGATACGGATCCCTCTGCCAGTCCCGGAAACGCTGAACTATTGTTTTCTTGTTCATAGTCACAAAAATATGAAATCTTTTATATTTTTTCTTATCTTTGAAAGATAAATAGTTCATTATTAAAATGGCCGTAAAAATACTTAGTGTCGACGACGAAACCGATCTTGAGTTGTTGTTGACGCAATACTTCCGCAGGAAGATCAGAAATGGCGAGTATGAGTTCTTTTTTGCCCACAACGGACTTGAGGCACTTCAGGTTCTGTTGAAGCATCCGGACATCGCCATTATACTTTCAGACATCAATATGCCTGAAATGGACGGATTGACGCTTCTCACGAAAATCAACGAGATGCGCATACCGTCCCTCAAGTGTATAATGGTGAGTGCGTACGGAGACATGGACAACATCCGCCACGCCATGAATAAAGGCGCCTTTGATTTTGCAACCAAACCGATAGACCTGGACGACCTGCAGCTTACCATAGACAAGGCTGTAGAGCAGATCGAGTATATCAAGAGTGCGCAGAAGGAGCATGCCCAGCTCGTGGACATCCAGGCAGACTTGTCTGTGGCCCGCGAAATCCAGCAGGCCATCCTGCCGCGCGTTTTCGATCTCAAGATAAAAGACCCCGGGGCTGTTGACAGCTTCGCCAGCATGCTGGCCGCCAAGGATGTCGGAGGCGACTTCTACGATATCTTCGCCATCGACGACCACCGAATCGGGTTCACTATCGCCGACGTCAGCGGCAAGGGTGTGCCTGCGGCCATATTCATGGCCGTGAGCCGTACGCTCATCAAGGCTACAGGCCTGCAGGGTGTACCCTCGAATGAGTGCATGGCTACGGTCAACGATATCCTCTGCGGAGAAAGCGTCGGTTCCATGTTCGTGACCGTTTTCTACGGTATCTACGACTTGAACACAGGCGTGGTTTCTTTCACCAATGCGGGCCACAATCCTCCTTACATTCTCTGGGCGGACGGAACGGTGGAGCAGCTGAAATGTTCCTGCAACCTGGTGCTGGGTGCCGTAGAGGGCATACCTTTCACCAGTGAATCGCTGCAGCTGAACTCCGGCGACGCCCTGGTAATGTACACCGACGGCGTTACCGAGGCCGAGAACAAGAACCACGACCAGTTCGGAGAATCCAGGCTGGAGGCCGAGCTGGCTGCGTTGAAGGGTGCGGACAGCAAGCAGATAGTCAACACCATCAATGCCAAGGTAAAAGAGTTTATTAACGGCGCTCCCCAGAGCGATGATATCACCCAGTTAGTTATCCGTATAAAGTGAAACTCCGTTCAATCATATTATGTGCTTTGACGGCATTGGCGGTGCTTGCCGGTGTGGCTGTGCTGTTCTATCATCTGGGCAGTAAACAGTCTCAGCGGGAACTGGCTGCTATGCAGGAGGAGATGGACCGCCTGGTGGAGTCCGAAAAGGACGCCGCCATCGTGAAGCGTGTCAGCCAGCAGATGGAGGACATAGCCTATCAGCAGAAGGCCATCTCCGACCGTCAGCGCGACCGCGCAGAGGAGCAGTCCATCCTGGCTACACAGAATGCTGCCCGTGCCGAAATGGAGAGCCGTGCCGCCCATGAGGCAGAGCTCAAGGCAAACGCAGCGGCAACTCTGGCAGAAAAGGAGCGCGCAAACGCTGAAAAGCAGCAGGCCATAGCCGTGGAACAGAGGGACGAGGCGACCTATGCAAGGAATGTGGCCGATACGCTTAACCGCCGTACCCAGGCCAGGAGCCTGGCAGTGAGTTCTCAGGTCAGGCGCGAGGCGGGCGAGACCGAGGTGGCCGACCTTCTGGCATATGCCAGCTGGTATTTCCTCAAGAACAACCGGGGTAACCAGTATTATTCCGAAACGTTCAAATCCCTTACCATGGCCAACGGCGGCATCCCCCGCTACAAGGTAAAGGAGAACGGCGCCGTGAACGCCATATCGCAGGTTCCCGGCAGCAA
>JAFZIO010000069.1 GCA_017554335.1 Bacteroidales bacterium
CGGTGAGGATCCACCTCTTCCCATACCGAACAGAGAAGTTAAGCTCACTAGCGCCGATGGTACTGCCCCACCAGGTGGGAGAGTAGGTAGCTGCCGCTTTTCGAATGGCTCGTATCCTTACGGATGCGGGCCATTTTTTTTGCGGCAGCCACCGTTATATTATATTTGCCCTTCGGGGCGCTTTTCGAAAAGGCTCGTGTCTTGCGACACGGGCCTTTTTTTGTGCCCTGCAGGCACCGAAAAGCGGCAGCTGACGCTGCTCCGCTGGCGCTTCGCAGCTATCCCCCCCCTGTCGGCCTTCGGTCTCCGAAATCTTCGCCGGCTCCAGAGGCAGCAGGCTGTCTGCTTGAGGGGCCTTTGGCTCCCGAAAAGGGAAGGGGCCCACGAAGTGGGAAGGCGCCCCGCAAGCGGACAGCCTGGGCCGAAAAGGAGCCGGCGGATTATCGCGAAGCGATGGATTTGGCGGCGGTGAAGGCGGTGCTCCAGGCGGCCTGGAGGTTGAAACCACCGGTGACGGCGTCTATGTCAAGCACTTCGCCGGCGAAATAGAGGCCGGGGACACGGCGGCATTCCATGGTGGAAGGGTCAATTTCAGACAGACTCACGCCGCCGCAGGTAACGAATTCCTCCTTGAACCGGGCCCTCCCGATTATGGGGTAACTATCAGATATCAAGATGTTTACCAGTCGTGACAACCCTTTGGCGCCGAGCTCGGCCCAGCGCGCATCCGGACGGATTCCTGCGCGCTCAACCAGCATGTGCCATAGCCGGTCACTTAACTCAGTCGGGTGAGAGTTTGCAACCGTACGTGCACTCTTGGACATAGCAGCAAGCCTCTCCCGTAAACCCTGCTCCGAGTCGTTCAGCCAATTCACCAGCAAGGTCCCGTGATATTGTTCCGACGCCAGCCATCTGGCAGCATATGACGACAGACGCAGCGTCGCCGGCCCGCTTACGCCCCAGTCTGTCAGAAGCAATGTGCCATGAGAACGGAAGCGCGTCCTGGCTATTCCAAGAGCGACATTATCTACCACCGTTCCCATCAGCGAACGCAGTCTGTCATCGGCTATCTTCAACGTAAACAAAGACGGCACGTCCGGTATCATCTCTATGCCCGTACCTTCCAGCAAGCGCGCCGTTCCGCCACCGGTTGTAACTACTACAGCATCGTATCCGGACAGTTCCGAGATGTTGGCTATCTTCTTGTTGCATACCAGCTTAACGCCGAATCCGCGCATCGCTCTTTCCAGCACCTGCACTATCTGTATTGCATCCTGACTCTCAGGGAAAATGCATCCGTCCTCCTGGGTGACAAAGCGAACCCCGTACTCACCAAACCAACTCAGACAGTCTGACGGACCGAACGAATGCAGCAATCGTTTCATCAAGTTTACCCCTCTGGGATAAACGTCGGCAAGGGATTCGACGCCTTCGAAGCTGTTTGTAATATTGCACCTGCCGCCGCCGGTCAGTCCCAGCTTGATCATTGGGCGTGAAGCGGCTTCGAAAACTGTCACATCATAAGAAGGGCAGCGCCGCTTGATCTCAACAGCGCAGAAACAACCGGCCGCTCCGCCTCCTATGATGGCAATTTTTCTCATGGCACAAAGATAATAAAGACTTACAAATAGCACTAAAGTTTGCAACATTCTTCAATTTAAAGTATCTTTGCGAAATATTTCGAAACGTTTTTTTATGTGTGGAATAGTTGCTTATCTGGGGAGCCGGGAGGCATACCCAATCCTTATCAAAGGCCTTCACAGGCTCGAGTATCGCGGATATGATTCCGCCGGTACAGCAGTTCTTAACGATGCAGGACAACTCAATATATATAAAGCAGTTGGCAAAGTCTCCAACCTTGAGCAGGCTGCGCAGGGACATGACTGCTCCGGCACTATAGGCATAGCCCACACCCGCTGGGCGACTCACGGTGCCCCCAATGAAGTCAATGCCCATCCCCACCTCTCCCAGAGCGGAAACCTCACGATGGTCCATAATGGAATCATTGAAAATGCTTCCATACTCAGGGACCAGCTTAAGCAGCGCGGATTCACATTCAAGAGCGAAACGGACACCGAAGTCCTTCTTCAGCTCATCGAGTACACTCAGCAGAAGCATGGTGTGGACCTGGCTTCCGCAGTACGTATCGCCCTCCAGAAAGTCATTGGAGCATATGCAATTGCAGTCATCGACAAGAAGGAGCCTGATACCATAGTTGCCGCCCGCAAGAGCAGCCCTCTGGCCATAGGTCTTGGTGAAGATAACTGCGAATTCTTCATTGCCAGCGACGCTTCTCCTATCGCAGGATATACCAATAAGGTAGTGTATCTTAACGACGAGGAGGTCGTAAGTTGCCGCAGGGGAGAAGAACTCCATATCACCACACTGAATGCCGAAAAAGTAGACGTTCACGCCAAAGAGATAGATCTGGACGTAACCATGCTGGATAAAGGCGGTTTCGCCCACTTCATGCAGAAGGAAATATTCGACCAGCCGGCAGTACTCAGGGACTGTATGCGTGGCCGTCTGCTACCTGCACACAGGCGTATCGTGCTTAGCGCCGTCACCGAGCACCGCGAGGAACTCATCAACGCAAAGCGCTATATCATGGTGAGTTGCGGTACCTCATGGCATGCTGCCCTTATAGGCAAGCAGCTCATAGAGATGTTCTGCCGCATTCCCGTAGAAGTCGCGTACGCCAGCGAATTCCGTTACAGTGACCCTGTGGTTGGGCCCGGAGATGTCGTCTTTGCCCTCTCCCAGAGCGGAGAGACTGCCGACACCCTTTCCGCCATTCAGATGGCGAAGGAACGCGGAGCTATGATTTTCGGTATCGTAAATGCAGTTGGCAGCAGCATCGCGCGCGCCTCGGATACAGGAACTTACATCCATGTAGGCCCTGAAATCGGTGTTGCAAGTACCAAGGCATTCACCGGGCAGACAACCGTTCTGGCTATGCTGGCCCTGGCAATCGGCCGCGAGAAGGGTACAGTCAGCGAGCAAGTTTACCTTGACACCCTTGCCGAACTGGAAACAATTCCCGACAAGATTTCAAGAATCCTGGAAAAAGATGATGAAATCAAGGCCATTGCCGCCGAGTACGCTGACAATAAGAACTTCCTTTACCTGGGCCGCGGAATGAATTACCCGGTGGCTCTGGAAGGAGCACTTAAGCTTAAGGAAATCAGCTATATACATGCCGAGGGTTACCCCGCGGCAGAGATGAAGCACGGCCCTATTGCCCTGGTAGACAAAGATATGCCGGTGGTTTTCCTTGCTACACACCACAACCTGTACGAAAAGATTCTCAGCAATATGCAGGAAGTCGTTGCCCGCAAGGGCCGGGTTCTCGCCATCGTAAGCGAAGGTGATACGGTTGTAAAGAATATAGCAGAGCATGTGATAGAGGTACCCCATACCCTTAATTCCCTCTGCCCTCTGGTGTCTGTGATCCCCATGCAGCTGCTTGCATACCATATAGCAGTCTCCAAGGGCCTCGACGTAGACCAGCCCAGGAACCTGGCAAAAAGTGTAACGGTAGAATAGAGTAATCCAATGGAATACAGGAAATTAAATCAGGAAGAAATAGTTGCCCTCCAGAACAATGCCTGCAGCGCGGAAGACTGGTCTAAGATTGAAGTAGGAGAGGGCTTCACAACAGAATATATCAGGAACGCAGCCTTCAGCGGACAGATCCGCCTGGGCCGTTTCGAGAAGAGTTTCACCCTGCCCGGCGGCGTCAGGCGCCATTCCGGCATAAGCGACGCAACCCTGCATAACGTAAATGTGGGCGACAACTGCTGCATACGTGCCGTCCGCGGCTATATCGCCAATTACGACATCTCCGACGACACCCTGATCGACAACGTCGGCACTATCGCCACGGAAGGTGAATCCTCCTTCGGCAACGGCGTCAAGGTATCGGTGCTGAACGAGACCGGCGGACGCGAGGTGCTCATACACGACCGTCTGTCGTCGCACGAGGCCTACATGATTGCGCTTTACCGCCACCGTCCCGCCTTCATCGAAAAGATGAACGCCATCATCAACGACTATGTGGCAACCTGCCGCTCCTCCCGCGGTTACATCGGACGCGGCGTCAGCATCAGCGGCGTCTCCAATATTGTCAACGTGAGAATAGGGGATGCAAGCCGGATCGAAGGTGCCCTGTCGCTCACCGAAGGCTCCCTGAACGGTTGTCCCGAGGCTCCGGTGGTAATCGGCCAGGGCGTCATCTGCGAAGATTTCATCATATCCGAGGGCAGTTCCGTCACCGACGGGGCGATGCTTACCCGCTGCTTCGTCGGCCAGGCCTGTATCTTCGGCCATGGATACTCCGCAAGCGACTCCCTCTTCTTCAGCAACTGCCAGGGCGAGAACGGTGAGGCCTGCGCCATATTTGCCGGTCCCTACACCGTCACGCATCACAAGAGCACCCTGCTGATTGCCGGAATGTTCTCCTTCATGAACGCCGGCTCCGGGTCCAACCAGAGCAACCATATGTACAAGCTGGGTCCCATCCACCAGGGCACACTGGAGCGTGGCGCCAAGACGGCCTCCGACTCCTATATTCTCTGGCCCGCACGCGTGGGCGCTTTCTCCCTTGTCATGGGACGCCACGTCACCCATTCCGACACCACCAACCTCCCGTTCTCCTACCTCATCGAGAAAGGGGAGACCTCATACCTCGCCCCGGGCGTGAACCTCCGGAGCGTGGGCACTATACGCGACGCCCGCAAGTGGCCCAAGCGCGACGGCAGGAAGTGTGCGGACAAGCATGACCTCATCAACTACAACCTGCTGTCTCCTTTTACCATCCAGAAGATGATAAAGGGCCTTATGACCCTGGAGAACCTCAAATATGCCAGTGGCGAACTGTCCGACGTGTACTCCTTCCATAGCGTAAAGATCTCCAACCACTCCCTTAAGAGAGGTATGGAGCTGTATCGCGTGGCCATAGATAAGTTCATGGGCAACTCCCTGATTTCCAGGCTGCAGGAGAGCGACGGCAGCTTCCAGAAACTGTCTGAGGCTCAGCTGCATGCAAAGCTCCGCCCGGATACGCCCATAGGCTCCGGAGAGTGGGTCGACATCAGCGGCCTCATCGCTCCCAAGTCGGAAATCGCCGCGTTGATGAGCGGAATTGAAAACGGGGAAATAACCGGGCTGGAAGAAATACGCAACGCCTTCAAGGTAATGGC
>JAFZIO010000070.1 GCA_017554335.1 Bacteroidales bacterium
GCCAGCACGTTGGCGTACCAGGCCTCCGTGAGACTCAGCACGTCGTCGTTCCCGGGCTCCACCTTGTCCGGGATGGCCTCGCGCACCATGTCGAGTATGCTGCGCTCCTGCGGCTTCAGCTGCGACGCATCCATGTTGACGAAGCGGGAGCGGAGTTCCGCCACCAGTGCATCACGGTCGCCAGGGCTGCGAAGGAGGGCGGAATGGGCTTCCGTAAGCGTCTGGAAGGGCTTGTAGACAGGAATGCTGACGAACATGGCGTCGGAGCCTTCGGACTCGTCGTCCGGTATGAAGTTGAGCAGTACGCCCAGCTCCCCGAGGCCTTCAGGGACGCTTATGGGGGCGCTGAACGACAGGCTGCCGCCGGCGGGAACGGTGACCTTTTCCATCTTGGTAGCCAGCACCTTGGAGTTACGCCAGTCTTTTCCGTCGTAGAAACGTATGGCGAGGCGGCCGCCCAGGGTCGTCTCCAGATTGCTTGCGACGGTGGCGCGTGCCACGTATATATCGCCTTCGTACAGGAACTTAGGCTCGACCAGCGAGAGTTTCACAGGTATGGTCACCTGCATCTCGTTGCGCAGCACGGCATTGTGCATTCCGGCGCCGTGGGCAAACAGCTGCACGTAGTAGGTGGAGAGGCGGTCGGCGCCTGTTATATTGAGTTCAATGTTTCCTTGCGCGTCGGAGCGGAGACAGGGCTCCCAGGCCATCGTGGCCGCGAAATTGTCACGTACGGCGGGCTCTGCGGCATCGGCCGCATCGTTTTTCAGCTGGAAGGGGATGGCATCATCTTCCGCAACAGCCATGGCAGCATTCGTGGCCACGGCGTCTTCCATCACCATGCCGGCGGTCTTGGCGGCCGACATGGTCCGCATGCTGTAGAAGGGCCTTACGCCCGACTCGTTGACGCCGCAAGCTTCTGAATAGTAGACATATGGCTCGGGGCGACGGATGAGGGAGACGGTACTCCATTTATTGGTGGCGATGGTTTCGGTGGCCTTGTCGAAGACGGTGGCGGCGCACTCCACGCCGGGATCGGTTTTGATTATCAGGGAGCATTTTTCGCCCGGGCGCACCCTGTCGACGAAGCGGGTGAACTCCAGCGGCAGGCTTATAGAGGGCGTAGGCAGCTGGATGCTGCGGGAGTAGCGGTAGAAGGTGCCCTTGTGGAAGAAGAAGGCGCAGAGTTTCAGCGACTCCGGCCATTCGCTCCGGCGGGTGTAGCTTATGGTCTTCAGGGAGCCGGCCCTGCCCCGCACGCCCTCGAGCGTAACTATCTGGCTGTCAAGCAGCTTGTCGCCGCTGCCGAAAAGCTCCACCACCGCCCATACGGGGCCGTCGGTGCTGCCGATCTGCAGGGCGATATCTTCTGTGTCGAGCTCCTTGAAGAAGGCCGCCACGTCCATGTCGAGGGCGGTGTCGCCGTCGGACGCCTTGACGAAGGTGGTGCTTACCTTATCCTCCACTGTGCTGCCGTCTGCCATGCTTGCGCTGGCCACCGCCTGGATGTGGTAGAGGCCGGAAGGGATCCGGGCGATGGGTATGCTGACCGTCTCGCCGGCCCCGGCAGTGCCTTCGGCTATCTGCTTGCCGCTGGCGTCAGAGCTCACTTTGTAGCTGATTTTCAGGCCCTCGCGACGCAGCTGGCCGAGGTCGAAGAGAACTTCTGCCGTGTCTTCACGAATAATGCCGCTGCCGCTTCCCCCGCCGCCTATGAGGTGGTAGGTCCCCTTGACGTTGTTCTGAATGCGGAGGGACAGGTCGATGCTGCTGTGGACGACGCGTACAGTGCTGAAACTCAGCGTCTCACCTGTGCCGTCGGTAACCGTTACCGTAATGGGGTAAGTCCAGTGGTACCTTTGTTTGGCGGCCACGAAGTCGAACGAGAAACTGCCGTCGGTGTTGAGCTTGAGCTCCCCGGAGACGTCCTTATCCAGGTCGTTGGTAACGGAATAACGGGCCCTTACGTCACCGAGGGAGTGGCCGGAGTAGGCCTTCACCTTGCCGGAGACCACGATGCGGTCGCCGGGGAGATAGAGTTGCCTGTCGGCGTCCCAGCTGAGCTCGAAGGTCGGGAGGACGAATTCGTCGACCCGTATGGTGTTGCGGGCGAGCTGCCTGCCTTCCCTGGTCTTAAGCTCGATGGCGTACATGCCACCGCGGGAGCCGCCGACCAGCTCGAAGGAGCCGCTGACAGAGCCGAACTCGTTGGTCTTCAGCGTCTTGCTCGCGAGTTCCTTACCCTCCGGATCGCGGAGCGTGACGAAGCACTCGTAGCCCGCGGGCGCGAGGCGGTACTCATAGGTTCCGATGTAGCATATGCCCTTGAACTGCACCGTCTCGCCGGGGTTGAAGGCGCGGCGGTCGGTAAGGAGTTTGGCGTTCTCTACATTGGCGCCGTCGTATGTGGAGCCGGAATCGTAGTTCCTGCTGACACTTAGGGTGAGCGAGTTGCGTATGCGGCCGCCCTTTTCCACGCAACGGGCGCTCAGGCGGCAGCGTGACTTGCTGCTTTTCAGGGTGTTGCTGATGTCGGACGGGAGCAGTACGAAGCCGTTCGGGCAGAAGCCTTCGGACCGGGCGATTATGTTGCCGTCGGCGTCGTGCAGCAGGAGCTCGCAGCTGTCGAGCGGCTTGCCGCTCATGTAGTCGGCCACGAAAGCGCAGAGGCCTCTGGAATCGGGGCGCACAGCCAGGGAAAGGGTGTGCTTGCGCCAGTCTGACCGTTGCTCGCAAGTGCCTGATTTGCAGACTATCAGGTAGTCGTCATCGTCCAGGTCGGGGAGCCGGGTCTTGAGGGTATCCGGAACGTAATAACTGGCAGATTTGTTGGCAAGGGTGGTCTCCCAGACCGTCTTTTCGCCCTTACGTATCTGGACATTGACGGAGCTTATGTTGCGCAGTTCCAGAGTGAGCAGGTCGTCTTTGGCGCTGATTTCTATATCTTTGGAATCCAGGGTCTTGATGAGGCCGGCGGCTTTCGTGCAGCAGTTGGCAATCTGTTTTTCGGAGCCGGTGTATTTCTTGCGCTCGCGCTCCATGGCTTCGCAGGCATCGCGGAGTGCTTTGTAGTCCTTGGATGTTGCCTTGGCGGAGTTGTTGAGCTCCCGAAAATCCCGCTGCAGGAGGTACTGGCGGGCAAGCAGCGACACCGCTTTGCCAGAGTACTTCTTTTCGTAATCGCCCATCTTGTCATAGGCGGTTCTTTCCGGTAAGTTGGAGATGTCTGTGTACTCTATCAGGGCCTCTTCCGGGTAACGTCCCTCACAGTACTCTTTCAGGTCCCCGTCCTTGCGGCCCAGATACATGCTCCAGAGGGCATACTCGTAATCATTCTTAATGAGTTGCAGGAGGGCCGTGCCGTATGTCTGTACGGTAAGATTATAGTCCCTTTTATAGAATTCC
>JAFZIO010000071.1 GCA_017554335.1 Bacteroidales bacterium
ACATAATTGGCTTCTAAGAGCCAAAAGTGTTTTTCACCTCCGAATGACAAGTGGGGGTCAAGGACGTTTTTGGCCGCAGGATGAAGAAAGTGTACTTTGCCAATACTGAGAGAACCAGGGCAACCGGCCTCCGGCGCAGCGCGGCAGTTCCCCTGCAAGCGGAGCTTTTTAAAGCGCAGTATTCACCAGTTTGCCTCAAATACGTCTGTTTTGCGTCAATTTGGACGTTTTTCATAGTAAATTGACGCATTTTTCACGTTTTTGCGTCAATTATCTCGTTCTACGCAGTGGAGAGCAGTTGCGTGGCGATACCATAGATTCTTCGCTATCGCTCAGAATGACATTGACTGACGCTCAGAATAACAGCGGCATGCTCCAGAATGTCCAACCCGGGTACTTTTGGATATTACAAATATTATTTGTACTTTTGCATTCGTGAATGATGATAGAGGCCGAAGGGCTTCTATTTTTTGTTATAATGCGCCATGCAAAGGAACGAATTTGAAAACGTAGTAAAGAAGGCAGCCGCCGAGCGCGGATGCGAGCTCGTCGCCATCGAGTGGAACGACGACGACAATGTGTTTGACGTAACCATAGACAAGGCCGGAGACTCCGTGAGCCTGGAGGACTGCGAGTACGTCCACAGGGCGGTGCTCGCCGCATTCGACCGTGACGTCGAGGACTATGCCCTCACCGTCGGTTCCGTCGGCATAGGCGCAGAAGAAGCAGATGAAATATTGAAAACTATAGAAGAATAATGGAAAAAGAAAAAGTGATCACCCTCATTGACGCCTTCAAGGATTTCAAAGAGGAGAAGAACATCGACCGCCCTGTCATGATGGGCGTACTCAAGGACGTATTCCTTACCCAGCTCGCCAAGACTTTCGGCAGCTCCGACAATTTCGACGTCATCGTCAACGTAGACAAAGGAACCTGCGAAATTTACCAGAACTTCGAGATTGTAGAGGAAGTTGAGAATCCTTACGCCGAGATGACCCTCGAGCAGGTACGCGAAGACAGCGGAGACGACGATTACGAAATCGGCGACACCTACGCCAAGCCTTTCCCTCTGGCCAGCTTCGGCCGCCGCGGTATCCTGAACATACGTCAGAACCTGCAGGGCCGCATCATGGACATAGAGAAGGCCAACGTCTACAAGAAATACTCCGAGAAAGTCGGTGAGCTCTTCGTGGGCGAAGTCTACCAGACCTGGAGCAAGGAGGTTCTCATTCTCGACGAAGACGGCAACGAACTGCACATCCCCAAGGCTGAGCAGATCCCCGGTGAGCACTTCAAGAAGAGCGAGTCCGTCCGCGCCATCATCAAGAGCGTGGAGATGCGCAACAACACCACTCCCTACATCACCCTCAGCCGCACCAGCGACGAGTTCCTGGAGCGCCTCTTCGAACAAGAGGTTCCTGAAATCGCCGACGGCCTCATCACCGTCAAGAAGGTGGTCCGCGTTCCCGGCGACCGCGCCAAGGTGGCCGTGGAGTCCTACGACGACCGTGTAGATCCCATCGGAGCCTGCATCGGCGTCAAGGGAAGCCGCATCCTCGGCATCGTCCGTGAACTCCGCAACGAGAACATCGACGTCATCCCCTGGTCCAGCAACCCCACCCTCCTCATCCAGAGGGCCCTCGCTCCCGGTATGGTCTCCAGCATCGACATGGGCCAGTCTCCGGACGACAAGGTGAAGGTGTACATGCTGCCCGACGAGGTTAAGAAGGGTATCGGCCGCAACGGCGTCAACGTCCTGCTCGCCGGCAAGCTCATCGGCAGGGAAATCGAAGTCTGGAGGGAGCTCTCCAAGGCCGAGGCCGAAGAGGAGGAAGACGACGTGCTGCTCGACGATTTCGCAAACGAGATCGACCAGTGGGTCATCGACAAGCTCAAGGGCATAGGTTGCGATACCGCCAAGAGCGTCCTGGCTATCGACCCCGAGGACATCGCCAAGCGCGCCGACCTCGACGACGAGACCGTGGAAGATGTTATCCGCATACTTAAAGCTGAATTTGAAGACTAATTACGCATGGCAGAAATCAGAATAAGCAAACTTTTAAAGCAGTTCAACATCGGTCTCGGCGACCTTGTGGAGTTCCTCCGCAAGAAGGGAGTCGAGATTGACGAGAACCCCAACGCCAAGGTCTCCGACGAGTATCTTCCCGAGCTTCACAAGCAGTTCGGAAAGGACAAGGAAGCGATGGAGCAGGCGGCGATGGTGGATATCAAGGTAAAGGAGATTCTGGAGAAGACCAGCCGCAAGCAGTCTTCCCAGGAAGAAGAAGAGGAGGAAGAGGAGTTGACCATCAAGTCCAACACCTTCTTCAATCCCAAGAAGGCTGCGGAGAAGAAGCAGGAGGAGCCTGCTCCCGAACCGGAGCCCGTGGTTGAAGAGCCCGCCCCTGCACCCGAACCGGAACCGGAGCCCGTGGTTGAAGAACCCGCTCCTGCACCCGAACCGGAACCTGAGCCGGAACCCGTCGTGGAAGAACCCGCTCCCGAGCCTCAGCCCGAGCCGGCACCAGAGGCACCCACTCCCGTTGAGGAGGTGCCCGCCGAGCCCGCAGTTCCCGAGACTCCCGTTGAGGCCCCTGCAGCACCCGTGGTTGCTCCTGCACCTGCAGCAGCACCCGCCGCAGCCGCTGCAGACGCATCTCCGTTCAAGGTTGTCGGCAAGGTCGACCTCAGCCAGTTCGACCGCAAGCCTGCCAAGCGCGAGCGTATAGGCAAGGGCGCCCAGAAAGTGGACGTTGTGAAGGCAGGCGCAGGCCTGGACCGCAACGCCGGCAAGAAGGACAAGCCCAAGAACGCTCCTGCCCAGCCCGCTCCCGGACAGGGCAAGCGCAAGCGTGACCGCGACCGCTTCAAGCCCGCAATGACGGAGGCCGAGCAGGAAGAGATGCAGAAGGAGATCCAGAAGCAGGTCAAGGAGACCTACGCCAAGATGAACGAGGGCAAGAAGAACAACTTCGGCGCCAAGTACCGCAAGGAGAAGCGCGAAGCTGCAGCCCAGCGTACACAGGAAGAGATGGCGGAGGCGATGGCCGAGCAGAAGGTGCTGAAAGTCACCGAGTTCGTTACCGTCAATGACCTGGCTACCCTGATGAACAACACTCCTGTGGTGAAGGTTATAGGCGCCTGCATGAGCCTTGGTCTCATGGTGTCCATCAACCAGCGTCTCGACGCCGAGACCCTTGTGCTGGTGGCGGAGGAATTCGGCTACAAGGTTGAATTCGTGACCGCCGAGCTCTCAGAGGAGCTTAACTCCAACGAGCAGCCCGACCGTCCGGAAGACCTCCAGCCGCGCGAGCCTATCATCACCGTCATGGGACACGTCGATCACGGTAAGACTTCGCTCCTCGACTATATTCGCAAGACCAACGTTATCGCCGGCGAGGCCGGTGGTATCACCCAGCACATCGGTGCTTACAGCGTGAAGCTGGAGGACGGCCGCAAGATTACCTTCCTGGATACCCCCGGACACGAGGCCTTTACAGCCATGCGTGCACGTGGCGCCCAGATGACCGACCTTGCGATTATTATTGTCGCTGCCGACGACGCCGTGATGCCCCAGACCATTGAGGCTATCAACCACGCCCAGGCCGCCAACGTACCTATGGTCTTTGCCATCAATAAGATAGACAAGCCGGGCGCAGATCCCGAGAAGATACGCCGCCAGCTGTCCGAGATGAATATTCTGGTAGAGGACTGGGGCGGTAAGTACCAGTGCCAGGAAATCTCTGCCAAGAAGGGTATCAACGTGGACAAGCTGCTGGACAAGGTGCTCCTTGAGACCGACCTGCTTGAGCTTAAGGCCAACCCCAACAAGCTCGCCAGCGGCGCCGTCATCGAGTCTTCCCTGGACAAGGGCCGCGGCTATCTGGCCACCGTGCTGGTTCAGGAGGGAACCCTCCATCAGGGCGACGTGATGCTTTGCGGAAGCTACTACGGACGCGTGAGGGGTATGTTCAACGAACGTGGACAGAAGGTTCAGGAGGCTGGTCCTTCCACCCCTGTCTCCGTGCTCGGTCTGAACGGCGCTCCTGCCGCAGGTGAGAAATTCAACATCCTCACCGACGAGAAAGAGGCCAAGAGCATCGCCGCCAAGCGCGAGCAGCTCATCCGCATCCAGGGCATCAAGACCCAGAAGCATATGACCCTCGAGGAGATCGGCCGCCGTATCGCCATCGGCAACTTCAAGGAACTCAACGTCATCGTCAAGGGCGACGTGGACGGTTCCGTGGAAGCTCTGTCCGACTCCCTCATCAAGCTCAGCACCGAGGAGGTACGCGTGAACGTTATCCACAAGGCCGTGGGTGCCATTTCCGAGTCCGACGTACTGCTGGCCGAGGCTTCCGACGCCGTTATCATCGGCTTCCAGGTCCGTCCTTCAGTGGAGGCCCGCAAGAGCGCCGACCGCGAGGGCATCGAAATCCGTCTCTACTCCGTCATCTACGACTGTATCAATGACGTGAAGGACGGTATCGAGGGTATGCTCGAGCCTGAGAAGAAGGAAGAGGTCATCGCTACCGCCGAGATCAAGCAGACCTTCAGGATTTCCAAGGTCGGAACCATCGCAGGATGTATTGTCCGCGACGGAAAGATGGTCCAGAAGTCCAAGGTCCGCCTTATCCGCGACGGCATCGTCATCTACACCGGAGAGCTCGGCTCCCTGCAGATTGGCAAGGATTCCGTGAAGGAAGTCCCTGCAGGCAAGGAGTGCGGTATGAGCATCGCCGGCTACAACGACATCAAGGAGGGCGACGTGATCGAAGCCTTCCAGGTGGTTGAGATCAAGAGGACGCTGTAAGCCGGTCGACCTATATTAGAGTGGGGCAGGTCCAATTTTTCCCCTGGTACCTGCCCCGCTTTTATTGTCTATACGCATTACAGCGCTGCAGGTCCCGGTACTTTTTCCGGACCTGCCCCAAATAATCACAAATTATGTTATATTTGTAAACATGAGACGCTTCCTGGCCATCATATCCATCCTTGCCCTTTCTGCCTGCACCGTACGGCACACCATAAAGGTCGAGCCCGGCGATACCGAAGCGCAGGTAATTGCCAAGGCGGTGAAGGTCACACCCACGCCCGCGCAACTGCATGCCCTGGAAAACGGCTTCGAGGCATTCGTGCATTTCGGGCCAAACACTTTTACCGGTGTGGAATGGGGCAGCGGAATCGAGGACCCGGCGGTTTTCGCGCCACAGTGCATAGACACAGACCAGTGGTGCGAGTGTTTCAAGGCTGCCGGAATGAAACGGGTGATTCTCACGGCCAAGCATCACGACGGCTTCGTACTCTGGCCCAGCCGCTATACTGAGCACGGGGTGGCTTCTTCTCCGTTCAAAAAAGACGTAGTCAAGGCGCTCTCGGCCTCCTGCGCCAAATATGGTCTGGAGTTCGGGTTCTACCTTTCCCCGGCGGACCTGTATCAAATGGAATCGCCTGAGGGCCTTTACGGAAACGGCAGCGCAGCCACTCTCCGTACCATCCCACGTCCGGTTGAGGGCCGCCCCTTCTCCAACAGTACCACTTTCGAATTCGAAGTCGACGACTACAACGAATACTTCCTCAACCAGCTCTTCGAACTGCTCACGGAATACGGTCCCATCAGCGAACTCTGGTTCGACGGAGCGCACCCCAAGCACAAGGGCGGCCAGCTGTATAACTATCTGGCATGGAAAGAGTTAATCCATACCCTCGCGCCCGGTGCCGTAGTCTTCGGCAAGGAAGACCTGCGCTGGTGCGGGAATGAGGCCGGCGAAACGCGCGGGGCCGAATGGAACATAATTCCGTACGCTAAGGACCCTGCCGGACTCAATATGTTCGACGACCTTACGGACGCCGACCTGGGCAGCCGCGACGTCCTCTTAAACCACGAGAAGCCCTTCTGGCTCCATTATCAGCCCGCAGAGACCGACGTCTCCATCCGTGACGGCTGGTTCTGGCGCAACGACGACGAGCAGGCCGTACGCAGTGCCGCCAACGTCTTCGACATCTGGGAACGCTCAACCGGAGGCAACTCCATCCTTCTCCTTAACGTCCCTCCATGTGCCGACGGCCGCATCTCGCCGCGCGACAGCAGCGTGCTGGCGGATGTCGGCAGCATGATACGCGACAGCTATTCCAACGACCTCCTTGAAGGAGCCCGCCGCCGCAACACCAGGGACGGCATAGTCTTCCGGTTGCCGCTGGCTGTGCGCTTCAACCGGCTTCTTCTGGAAGAAGACCTGAGCAAAGGTGAGAGGGTGGAAGAATTCGCCCTGGACGTATGGGCGGACGGCTGGCAGGAAGTGGCGCGCGGCACCAACATAGGGCACCGCCGCATACTCCGCTTCCCGGAGCAGAACGCCGCCGCAATACGCGTGCGTGTGCTCCAATCCCGCGCAAAACCGCATCTGTCCCGCATATCCGCTTATAATCACGAAACTATATAACCATGGCTGACGAAAAGATAATATTCTCGATGAACGGGGTGAGCAAAATCCTCCCCCACAACAACAAGGTCATACTTAAGGATATATACCTTGGCTTCTTCTATGGTGCCAAAATAGGTATCATAGGCCTTAACGGAGCCGGTAAATCCACTGTGCTCAAGATTATCGCCGGAGTGGAGAAACCCACCCGCGGCGAGGTCGTCTGGGCCCCCGGCTACAGCGTCGGATACCTGGAGCAGGAACCTCAGATGGACAATTCGAAAACCGTACTGGAAGTGGTTCAGGAAGGTGTCCAGGAGGTTATGGACATGCTCGCCGAGTACAACGAGATAGGTATGAAGTTCTGCGAGCCCATGAGCGACGACGAGATGAACGCCCTTATCGAGCGCCAGGGAGAACTCACTGAAGCCATCGAGCACGCCGACGGCTGGGAGATAGACGCCAAGCTCGAACGTGCCATGGACGCCCTCCAGTGCCCTCCGCCGGATGCCAGCGTGGCGACCCTTTCCGGAGGCGAACGCCGCCGTGTGGCCCTCTGCCGCCTGCTGCTCCGCCAACCCGACGTGCTGCTCCTCGACGAGCCTACCAACCACCTCGACACGGAGTCGATCCAGTGGCTGGAGGCCCACCTGCAGCAGTATAAGGGCACAGTAATCGCCGTAACGCACGACCGTTACTTCCTGGACAACGTGGCCGGATGGATACTCGAGCTAGACCGCGGCGAGGGCATACCCTGGAAGGGCAACTATTCCGGATGGCTGGAGCAGAAGAGCAAGCGCCTGGCGATGGAAGAAAAGCAGGAAAGCAAGCGCCGCAAGACCCTCGAGCGGGAGCTGGAGTGGGTGCGGATGGCGCCGCGTGCCCGTCAGGCCAAGCAGAAGGCCCGTCTGGGGGCGTACGAGAAGCTGGCCTCCGCAGATACCAAGGAGAAAGAAGCGAATCTGGAGATCTACATACCCAACGGTCCTCACCTCGGCAACAAGGTCATCGAGTTCAAGGACGTAAGCAAGGCGTACGGCGACAAGCTGCTCTTCGAGCACCTGAGCTTCGTGCTGCCGCCGGCAGGCATCGTAGGTGTCATAGGCCCGAACGGCGCCGGCAAGACGACGCTCTTCCGTCTCATAATGGGAATAGAGAAACCCGACTCCGGAACGATAGAAATCGGCGACACAGTAAAGATTGCCTACGTGGACCAGCAGCATAAGAGCATAGACCCGGATCTCACCGTCTACGAGACTATTGCCGGCAACTCGGAATGGATACGCCTGGGCAACCGGGAAATAAACGCCCGCAGTTGGGTGTCCCGTTTCAATTTCTCCGGCGCCGACCAGGAAAAGCTCTGCGGTGTGCTGTCCGGAGGCGAGCGCAACCGCCTGCACCTGGCCCTCACGCTCAAGGACGAAGGCAACGTGCTGCTGCTTGACGAGCCGACCAACGACGTGGACGTCAACACGATACGTGCGCTCGAGGAAGGTCTCGACGGCTTCGCGGGCTGCGCCGTGGTAGTATCCCATGACCGCTGGTTCCTGGATCGTATCGCCACCCATATCCTGGCCTTTGAGGGCGACTCCCAGGTCTACTTCTTCGAAGGCAGCTACTCCGAGTACGAAGAAAACAGAAAGGCCCGCCTTGGAACAGACGAGCCTAAACGTTTCAAGTACAAGAAGCTGATGGAGTAATCACGATTACATGACATCATTTCCTTGCAAATGATGTCATTTTGACTTATTTTTGTAAAAAATGATGTCATTATGGATAGCGATAATACAAGAACGGTTCAGACTACAGTTCGCCTGCCTATCGAATTGGTAAATAGGGTAAAACGTCAGGCAAAGCGCGAAAACCGTTCTTTCAACAGCTTTGTGGAGCATACTCTGGACAAGGCGACTGAACTTGTCTTTCCCAAATTAAAGCCGGAAGACTTTATAATTTCTGATGAGATAAAGAACCTTGCCGGTTCAATCCCTGCACATAAATTCACCCGGGAGGAGCTTGACGCAGACCCTAAACTTGCCTATTTAGTAGAAAAGTTCAAATTATGAGAATCTTCTTAGATACCAATGTCCTCCTTGACTTCGTTCAGGACGGGAGACCAAACAACGAAACAGTAAAGCTTTTGCTTGATCTGATTAACAAGAAGCATCAAGAAGCATACGTAACAACCCAGAGCATTCTGGACCTGGTTTATGTCGGGTCAAAAATTGACTACGCGAAAACTATGTCCTTTGTGAGCTATTTGCTTAAATCATACAATGTCAGTCACATAGACTCCTTCAGTCTCAAACTCGCCCTGGAATCCGGCCACCCGGACTTTGAAGACAGTGCACAGCTCGCCTGTGCAGAAGATGAGGAGTGCGACGTGTTCCTGACTTCCGACAACGGCATTTTGAGCAGAGGTATAGATTCAATGCTTGTCATGACGCCCGGGCAGTTTGTAGACAGGATGAGATAATCCTCGTTTTTTATTATCTTTGCCAAAGTATGAAGAATCTGGTGATTATACCGACCTACAACGAGGTCGAGAATGCGGAGAAGATTATCAGGGCTGTGCTCGCGCTGCCCGAAGGCTTTGAGATACTTATAATCGACGACGGTTCTCCGGACGGCACGGCGCAGGTTGTCAGGACCCTTCAGGCAGACTATCCTGAGCGCCTGCATCTTATCGAACGCAACGGCAAGCAGGGGCTGGGAACCGCATATCTTACCGGATTCCATTGGGGCCTGGAGCGTGGCTACGATTATATTTTCGAGATGGATGCCGATTTCTCCCATTCGCCTGATGACCTTCCGCGACTGCTCAAGGCCTGCTCTGAGGATGGTGCCGACATGTCCATCGGCTCCCGTTATTGCAACGGGGTAAGCGTGGTCAACTGGCCCATAAGCCGTATACTCATCTCTTATTTTGCGTCTGTGTACGTGCGCACGGTGCTGGGCTTCAAGATCTACGACAGCACCGCCGGTTTCATTTGCTATAGCCGCAAAGTGCTTGAAACCATTAAGCTGGACGAGGTGCAGATGAAGGGCTACGGCTTCCAGATAGAGATGAAATACACCGCCCATAAGCTCGGTTTCAAGATTTCCGAGGTTCCGGTAATCTTCATCAACCGCAAAGAGGGTACCTCAAAGATGTCCGGAAGTATTTTCGGCGAGGCCTTCTGGGGCGTCATTAAGCTTCGCTTCCGCAAATTCTCTAAATGAAAGAGTTATATATCAAACAGATAGCTGCCGACCTCGGGCTGAAGGCCTGGCAGATAGAGAACTGCGCCGACATGTTTGCCGACGGAGACACCATCCCCTTCATCAGCCGCTACCGCAAGGAGAAGACCGGCGGCATGGACGACGCCACCGTGGCCGAAGTGAAGCACTGGATAGACGTCTACGATGAGATGGAGAAGCGCAAGGCCACGATACTCAAGACCATAGAAGAGGCGGGAGCGCTGGACGACAGCCTCCGCAAACGTATAGAGGAGTGCGTCAGCGCAACGGAGCTGGAGGATATCTACCTGCCATGGCGGCCCAAGCGCCGTACCCGGGCTACCGTCGCCAAGGAAATGGGCCTGGAACCTCTTGCAAACCTGATGTGGAACCTCAAGACCCGTGACCCCAGGGCCTCTGCCAAGGCAAACATGGGGAAGGCTGAAGACGTAGATCAGGCACTTGCAGGCGCACGCGACATAATTGCCGAACGCTTAAGCGAGACCGCAGAGATACGCCAGAACCTCCGCAGCATCTTCCGCGTCCGCCGTCTTGAATCCAAGGCTACCAAGGCCGCAAAAGATAACCCGGACGCCGCCAAATACCGCAGCTACTTTGACTTCAAGATGCCTCTGGACCGCATGCCTTCCCATAATCTGCTGGCTATCCTGAGGGCGGAGAACGAGGGCTTCCTCAGCGTGTCCCTGGATACCGATGCCGAGAAGTGCGGCAATAAGGTCTACTACGACTTCTGCCAGGCGCAGGGCTATCCCGGCGGTGCTCTTGCCGACCAGATAAAGGAGGCGGTGGCCGATTCCTTCAAACGTCTGCTGGAGCCGTCCATAAGCGGGGAAGTGATACGGGAGGCCAAGGAGCGAGCCGATATCGAGTCCATCAAGGTCTTCGGGGAGAACCTCCGGCAGCTGTTGCTGCAGGCTCCTGTGGGCCAGAAGCGTACGATGGCTATAGATCCCGGTTTCCGTAACGGCTGCAAGATTGCTTGCCTGGACGAGCAGGGGAGTCTGTTGTATCATACGATAATCTTCCCTCATCCGCCTCAGAATGAGAAGGTTAAAGCTTTGACGGCCGTGCAGCAGATGCTGGAAAAGTATCGTATTCAGGCGGTTGCGATAGGTAACGGCACGGCTTCCCGCGAGACGGAGGAGTTCATGCGCAAGGTCCATTTGCCGGAAGGCTGCAAGATATGGACTGTCAGCGAGGACGGGGCGTCCATTTACAGCGCTTCGGAGATTGCACGGGAGGAGTTTCCGGATGAGGACGTGACGGTGCGCGGCGCGGTGAGCATTGGCCGCCGCCTTATGGATCCGCTGTCAGAACTGGTGAAGATAGATCCCAAGAATCTTGGCATAGGCCAGTATCAGCACGACGTGGACCAGACTCTGCTGAAGGAGAAACTGGATAATACGGTGGAATCATGCGTAAACAGCGTCGGCGTGAATCTGAATACTGCTTCGCCTTACCTGCTGTCTTA
Organism: Bacteroidales bacterium; assembly: GCA_017554335.1. Lineage (GTDB taxonomy): Bacteria > Bacteroidota > Bacteroidia > Bacteroidales > UBA932 > Cryptobacteroides. The sequence continues at coordinate 11,131 of JAFZIO010000071.1, forward strand.
CGTGTCCGGTATAGGTCCGGTGCTGGCCGGCAACATAGTTGCCTGGCGCAGCGAGAACGGGGCATTCGGCAGCAGGGCAGACCTGAAGAAGGTGCCTCGCCTTGGCCCCAAGGCGTTCGAACAGTGTGCTGGCTTCTTGCGTATTCGTGGCGGGAAGAACCCGCTGGACGCTTCGGCAGTACATCCTGAGTCATATCATATAGTAGATGAGATGGCGCGCTCTCTTGGCGTGACGGCCTCTGAACTGATAGGCAACGCTGAGTTGTGCGGCCGCATCAAGGCGGAGGATTTCGTTAAGGGAGACGTTGGCTTGCCTACCGTAAACGATATACTGAAGGAGCTGGTGAAACCGGGGCTGGACCCGCGCGAGCAGGCGTCGGAGTTCGAGTTCGCTTCGGATATCCATGAGCTTGAGGATCTTAAGACCGGGATGGAACTCCCCGGCATTGTAACCAATATTACGGCCTTTGGCGCTTTCGTGGACATAGGTCTTCACGACAACGGCCTGGTTCACGTGTCGACCATGGGGCCGCGTGGTACCGACCCGTCGCGCGTCGTGAAGCTGCATCAGCAGGTGCGTGTGCGTGTGCTCGGCGTCGATCTGGACCGCCGGAGAATATCTCTCAAAATAGTTTAGCCGGAGCCGCTGCCGCGACTTGAGAGCGCAGACAGGTGCTCCTCTTCCGGGGCCTTTGGCTCCCGAAAAGGGAGGGGACCCACTTGTGGGGAGGCGCCCCGGGAGAGGAGGCACTGCGAAGCGACCGAAGCGGCAGCGGCAGTCGGTTTAAAGTGAATCTCGGAACTTTTTCATGCCGCGCGTGGCGACATCGGTTATAACATGGATGCCGGCGCCTTCGAGCTGGCGGCCGAGGCGTTCGTCAGGGTCGATAAGCCATATCTGGCATCCGGAAGGGGCGTAGTGATAGAGGCTGGCGGCAGGGTAGACCTGCAGGGATGTGCCGACGATAACGAGTATGTCTGCGATGCTGACGAGCTGTGCGGCCTTCTCCAGATTCGGCACCGCCTCCCCGAACCATACGATGTGCGGCCTCAGCTGCTTGTTGTGGGGCCCTCCGGTCTCTCCCAGCTCGACCGCCCGGTAGCCGATATCCTGGACGTACTTCGTGGAGAAGCCGTCCCAGTCGGTGTAGCAGTCTTCCGGACGCACCTTGGTGAGCTCTCCGTGCAGGTGGACTATGCGGCTGCTGCCGGCCCTTTCGTGCAGGTTGTCCACATTCTGCGTAATAACGCATACGTTGTAATCGGACTCCAGCTCCGCCAGTATTGTATGGGCGGCGTTCGGTTGCTTCTCGCGCATCTGCGCCCGCAGGTTGTTGTAGAATTTCAGCACCTTTCCCGGGTCGCGTTTCCAGCCCTCGGGCGTGCATATTTCTTCTACGGGGACATTGTCCCACAGACCATTACCACCGCGGAAGGTGGCGATGCCGCTCTCGGCGCTGATACCGGAGCCGCTGAGCACTACCAGATTCTTTTTTGCCATACCCAAAGATACGTACATTTTTATTTGTTTGATTAAATTATTTGATTTAATATTGCAAAGTAAAATGCTTATCGCTATGAACTCAGACAGCAAGCGCAGACACGTAATCAGCCAGGAGAATCTCCCGGCCGACATAGCTCAGCTTTTCAACGAGAAATATCCCAAGGGATTCAACGACCTGCTCCCGGACCTTATCAAATATTCACCGGGCGTCAATCCCAGGACCGGCAAGCTTATCGAGCCTTTTTATGCCGTAACTCTGGAGACAGACACGGATATCTACCTGGTTAAAATCAAGGTCGATATCGACAACCCCGAGGATGTAGAGCGCTGGCTGGAAGGTGAAGAGGAAGCCGAAGCCGAGGAAGTGGCCGGAACCGCCGGTGCACCCGAGGGCGACGACACTCTCCCGGACGACAACATTTCCCAGTACGGCGGGGATGACGATCCGTCAGATTCATAGCAAGCTCCTGCAGCATATCTCAGAGAGGAACCGCCTGCTGATACTAAGCTTCGTCGTGGGCGTTTGCTCCGGCTTGGCCGCCGTGCTCCTGACCTGGTGCATAGACGGCATAAAGCAAATACTGGACGGCACCGTTTCGCTGCCATACAATCTCCAATATCTGGTCCTGCCTGGAGTGGGCATGCTGATCTCGCTCCTGCTGTTACGATACGTCATACGAGACAACATCGGCCACGGCGTGACCAAGGTGCTGCTGGCGGTCAGCCGCGGTGAGTCCAAGATACGGCCTCACAATATGTGGTCGTCCATGCTGACCTCCTCCATCACCATAGGCTTCGGCGGTTCCGTCGGTGCGGAGGCTCCCATAGTCTACACCGGCGCAGCCATCGGCAGCAATATCGGACGCATCTTCGACCTGTCATACCGCAACATCACGGTCCTCCTCGGGTGCGGCGCCGCCGGCGCCATCGCGGGCATCTTCAAGGCTCCTCTGGCGGGCGTGCTGTTCACGATGGTGATACTGCTGTTCAACCTGTCCCTGTCGTCCATGCTTCCGTTGCTGATTTCTACCATATCCGCAACGGTGGTAGCATACATTTTCCATGGCCAGACGCCCATGTTCGCCTGCACGCTTACGCCTTTCTCCATGGGGAATATCCCTTTCTATATCATCATGGGCGTCATTATGGGCTTTGGCTCGCTGTACTTCACCGGCACTACCTTGTGGCTGGAAGACAAGCTCGGCAAACTGAAGAACCCGTACATCCGCTGGATACTTTGTTCAGTTGCCCTGGGTCTCATGATATTCCTTTTCCCCCAGCTGTACGGCGAGGGTTATGGCGTACTGTCAGACCTGCTTAACGGGCGTGATGTTTCCGGAGGCAAGTCCGTCCTGGGTTTCATGATGGGAAGCAACTGGGGTATAGTCGTTTTCTTCCTGCTGGTATTCCTGGTGAAGGTGCTGGCTATGACGGCTACCAACGCCGGCGGCGGCAACGGCGGAACCTTCGGACCCACGCTGTTCTGCGGGGCTATTGCCGGCTTCGTTCTGGCGCGGTGCTTCAACCTGGCGGGAGCAGACGTACCGGTTCAGAACTTCGTGCTGGTAGGCATGGCGGCCATGATGGCCGGAGTGATGCAGGCGCCTATGACAGCCATCTTCCTCATTGCCGAGATTTCCGGCGGCTATGAGCTCCTGATACCCCTTATCCTTTGCTCTACCGTGTCTTACGGCACCACCCGCATATTCGAGAAGTATTCCATCTATACCAAGCGTATCGCCCAGAGCGGCGACCTGCTTACCCACGACAACGACCAGGCGGTCCTGACGCTGATGAACACCGGAAGCCTGGTGCGTGACAAGTATCCGAAAGTTGAGCTTGACGGCATGCTCCGGGACGTGGTCTCTGCCATACAGGACAATAATGCAGCAGTTGTAGCCGTACTTGATTCGAGAGGCCGTTTCCAGGGATACATCGACGTGGGCAATATCCGTCATTACCTGTTGAGGACGGACCTCTATGATGAGATGAAAGTCGTCAACGTTATGGAGCAGGCTCCGGCTGTTATTACCGCGGATGAGAAGATGGAAAGCGTCATGCAGAAATTTGACAAGACCGGCGCCTGGCGCCTTCCTGTCGTTGACGAGGACCGTCACTATCTCGGCTTCATCTCCCGCTCCCGCCTCCTTATCGCGTATAGAGACGAACTGAAGGAAATCTCCAGCACAGACTTATAAGGACGAAAAAAGGTTCGCGTTTGCGAACCTTTTTTAGAGCCACTCATCAGGCTCGAACTGACGACCTGCGCGTTACGAATGCGCTGCTCTACCGACTGAGCTAAAGTGGCTTGGGACTGCAAATATAGCAATTATTTTTGTTTCTCCAATTTGTAGACTATGCTGATAAGGACGCTTCCAAGCACTCCTGCACAGAGGGATCCGAGCAGGACGGCGATCTTTCCGGCGTTGCGCAGATGCTCCGTTACTTCCGGCAGCAGATTGCCGAAAGACAGGGTGTCAACAAATATACTCATGGTGAATCCTATACCTCCAAGGCATGCCACGGCAAAGAACATCATCCAGTTGGAGTTCTCCGGCATGGCGCCTATCTTGAGCTTTATGGCTATCCAGCTGAACAGCGTGATGCCTATAGGCTTGCCAAGCAGCAAGCCGAGGAAAACGCCCATGGAGACGCTCCCCAGAGCCTGATCGTACGCAAAAATATTGAAATAAGAAGCGTCTGTAATCTCTACTCCGGCGTTCGCCAGGGCGAAGACAGGCATAATGAGGAAGTTGACCCAGGGATTCAGGGCGTGCTCCACCCTGTAGCTCATGTCCATGGTCCCGTGGGCTATGCCCTCAAGCTTCCTGAGGCAGTGCTTCTGGGGGCCGTTGGGGAAGGGCTCGTCGTCTATTCCGTCGTATTCATCCAGCTTGGCAATGTACCGGTTACGCTTGCGGAGGTACTGGGCTTTGTTATAGCGGGATGTCGCAGGGATAAGGAAAGCCATGACGACACCTGACATGGTGGCATGAATACCGCTGTAGTAGAACAGCGCCCAGACCAGTACGGCATTGAAAAGATATGGGAACATGTGCTTCTCTCCAATCTTGCGGAGGAAGAGGGTGAACACTATTATAATCAATGCAATGCCCAGCAGCGGCAGGTTGATGTTGCCTCCGTAGAACAGGGCCACGACCAAGATGGCAATAAGGTCGTCTGCGATGGCCAGGGCGGTCAGGAAAACCTTCAGGGATACTGGAACCTTCTTGTCCAGCACCGACAGTATGCATACGGCAAACGCTATATCGGTGGCGGTGGGGATGCCCCATCCGCTGGCCGCCGCGGTGCCGTGGTTGATGAAGGTATAGATGAGAGCGGGAGCAATTACTCCGCCGAATGCCGCAATAACCGGCAGCATGGCCTTCTTGACGCTGGAAAGCTCCCCGTGCGCAACCTCGCGGCGAATCTCAAGGCCTACGGTAAAGAAGAAGACGACCATCAAAATGTCGTTGATGAACTTCTCTATTGTAAGGTCGCGGGGGAAAAGCAGATCTACAGTGCTGTCCGGACTGGACAGATGTACCTGGAGGTGCGTCTCCAGCACGGCATGATAAAGGTGCTTGGTAAAGGGAAGGTTGGCGAGAAGCATCGCCACCACAACGCAAGTTAAAAGCAGGACGCCCTGAAACCAGGGCTGTTTGGTTAATTGATTGCTTTGCTTGTTAAAATTGATTACACTCTTGTTCCAGGTGTATACAGGAATCAGTTTTGCCATTTCAGTGCAAGTTTTTCCAGTTTAAATTTTTCTTCCAGTTTTTCGAATTGATGTTTTGTATCCAGTGAGAAACTGCCTTGCTGTATCCATGCGAAGTAGGAAGGATCGGTTTCGTAAACCTGCCTGGCAGTCTTGCCCTTGTGCTTTCCGAAGTTGATGACGGGCTCGCCGGCATCGTTGTAAACCATGCAGCCGGAGAAGTCCACAGGCTTGCGGCCCGCAAAGGTGGAAAGCTGGGCGACATCGTTCTTGAGCTGGTCCGGATACCTGTCCAGCTGTGCCTTAAGCACCTCGTACGTGGCCACGGTGTCTGCCTCTGCCGTATGGGCGTTCTCGAAATCGTCGCCTCCGCAATAGAAACGGTATGCTGCCTTGAGGTTCCTGGGCTCCATTGCATGGAAAATATTCTGTACATCCACCATTCTGGGGGTGTGCAGGTCTACGTCCAGCTTCTTCCCGGCCAGTGCAGCGCGTTCGAATTCCTCTGCCAGCATGGGCAGGTCGAACTTCTGCGAGTTGAATCCCGCGAGGTCGCTGTCCTTGATCCAGGAGGCAATCTCTTCCGCCAGCTCGAAGAAGGTCGGGCAGTCTACCAGCATGTCGTCCGTTACGCCGTTTACGGCCGACGCGGAAGGCTCGATAGGACGCTGGCATGCGTGTTCGTAATCCCAAGGCTTTATCTTCCAGGTCTTTATGCGCTCCTCGCCTCCCGGAAATACTTTAACGAAACTGAGTTCGATGATGGAGTTTACAGGAATAGAAAGCCCCGTGCTCTCTATGTCAAAGAAGAGAAGGGGCTTTTGAAGATTGAGTTCCATACGCTTAGGAAATCATTATAGGCATGAGGATGCCGCAGATCTTCTCGCTGGCGGCCTCCTCCTCCGACGGTATGATAAGGGCGGCCCTGCGGGCGTCCATGAACTTCATCACCAGGGTCTCGCAGCTCATGTTGGCGAGAATCTCCACCAGGAAGGAAGACTTGAAACCTATGGCGAGGTCTTCTCCGGCATAGTCGCACTCGAGCTTCTCGTAAGCTGCAAGGGCGAAGCCGAGGTCCTGGGCGGTAATCTCCAGCTGGCCGGGCGTGAGGTTGAACTTCACGTGGTTGGAGGCCTTGTTGGCGCAGACAGACACGCGGCGGACTGTATTGAGCAGCTGTACGCGGTCGATGCGGAGCACGTTGGAATTGTTCTGGGGGATTACGTCGCGGTACCTGGGATACTTGCCGACTATGAGACGGCAGACCATCATGGTTGCGCCGTAGTTGAACACTACGTTGCTGGCATCGAAGCGCAGCTCTACGTCGCCCTCACCCTTGTCCAGCAGCGAGCGGAGCACGGCAGCGGGCTTCTTGTGCAGGATGAAGGATGACTTCTGCTCCGCCTTCACGTCGTCGGTGGTGTAGCAGATGAGCTTATGGGAATCGGACGCCACCAGAGTGGTGCTGGCTGTATCGATATCGAAGAATATACCGTTCATCGCAGGGCGCATCTCGTCGTCGGCGGTAGCGTAGATGGTGCCGCTGATGCCGTCTGCAAGGGACTGCGCAGGGAATACCACGGTCTCTGCATCCTCGTCTACGCCTTTGATTTCAGGGTAATCTGCGGCAGGGAAGTAGGGCAGGGAAGAGTTACCGTTGTTCCAGATGCACTCGAAGGAGCCTTCTCCCTTGGTCTTGATGGTCAGGGGCTGGTCGGGCAGGGCCTTGAGCAGGTCGATGATCTGGCGGGCCGGTACCGCGATGCTGCCGCCGTCCTTTACGTCGACGGGAACGGAGGTCCGCAGCGTGAGCTCCTGGTCGGAAGCCGTGATGTCCAGCTGGCCGTTGCCAAGGACGAAAAGGAAGTTTTCCAATATGGGAAGGGAGGTCTTGGCGGGAATTGCCTTAGAGACATTGAGGACGCCCTTCAGTAGTTCTGCGCTAGATACGATGAATTCCATACGATACAATTATTATATTCATGCAAAAGTAGTAATAATTCGCGACATTTGGCACAGCTTTTGACTTTTTAGTATCCCGGACAATTAATTATTACGAATATATGGGTAAAAATTTCTTTACAGTATTGGTGTCAGTGATCTTAAGTGGCCTGACAGCATATGGTATTGTCAAGGCGGCCACCCCGAGCGAGGCGCCTGTGACAGTCTACAACGAGCAGGGAGAGGTAGTAAAGACTGTCAATTTGTCACTGTCTGACTATCCTGATTTTACTTATGCCGCAGAGCATGCAGTGGAAGCGGTCGTTTATGTGAGAGTGACTGTCAAATACCAGCAGCAGTACATGATCGATCCGTTCTTCCGCTTCTTCTTCGGCGACGAAGGACAGCCCCAGACCCGTGAGCAGGAGCGCCAGGGCAGCGGTTCCGGCGTAATCATCCGCCCGGACGGCTATATCGTGACCAACAACCACGTGGTGCAGAATGCTTCGAAGATAGAGGTCAAGCTCAATAACAACAAGACCTACGAGGCTACCGTTATCGGCACCGACCCCGCCACCGACGTGGCCCTTATCAAGATCGACGCAGCCGGCCTGCCTACGCTCAACTTTGCAGACTCCGACAAGCTGCGACTGGGCGAGTGGGTGCTGGCCATCGGCTCCCCTCTGGGAGAAGAGCTCCGTTCCACCATTACCGCAGGAATTGTGAGTGCCAAGGGCCGTTCCATGCCTAACTACAACGGAGAATTCAAGATCGAGTCGTTCATCCAGACCGATGCTGCAGTGAACCCCGGCAACTCCGGCGGTGCACTGGTCAACAAAGCCGGCGAACTGGTGGGTATCAACACTGCCATCGTCTCCACTACCGGCTCATACACAGGTTATTCGTTCGCGGTACCTTCCAATATCGTGAAGAAGATCGTCAGCGACCTTATCGACTTCGGTTCCGTTAAGCGCGCGAAGCTCGGCGTTACCATGTCTCCCGTAAGCGAGAAGATGGCCAAGGATGCCAACCTCCCTTCCCTCGACGGCGTGTATATCAATGAAGTTACCAAGGGCGGCGCAGCCGACAAGGCCGGCGTGAAGCAGGGCGACGTGCTCGTGAAAGTCGACTCCAACGTCATCAGCAAACCTTCCGACCTGCAGGTGCTGGTCAACAATTTCCATCCCGGCGACAAGGCGGTCCTGACCGTTATACGCGACGGCAAGGAGATGCAGCTGAACGTTGAGTTCCAAGGCACTGTCGAGTCTACCGGAACCGTAGCTGAAGACGGCAGCATTGCTTTCTACGGAGCCCGTATAGGCCAGACCGACAGGGGCGTGGAGATTCTCTCCGTCGGCAGCGGTAAAGTGGCTCAGGCAGGCGGCGAGGACGGCTTCGTAATCAAGTTCGTCAACGACCAGAAGGTCAACAAGCCCCAGGATGTCATCGACATAGCCAAGAAGGCCCGCCGCAGCATCGTCATCGAGGGCGTTACCGCCACCGGCCGCCAGGGATACTTCGCTTTCGGTAAGGACGAATAATTACCGGCATGCAAACAAGAGCTCATCAAGTGCCCGCCGGTCTGCGGGGTAGAATTTCACCACTGGCGCAATGGCCATCCGGGCACTTTTGCTGAGTCTCTTTTCCAGAATATTGAATTCTGAATATTTATCCAGAATAGATTGTTTTTCACCGGCTTGGATGGGTTCATCCAGGCCGGCTTCTTTTAGCAGATAGCGGGATTTGGACGCTACAGAAAGTTCCAGATAAAGCTGGACGTAGCAGATGATGTCAAAGAAAACCTCCGCCGGAAAACTGTCTTTTACGCTCATCAGATACTGCCCCGTAGGAGTATCGACCAATTGCCCTTCCTGGATGGCGCCGATCAGGGCAATCTGTTTGTCCAGTCCCCGGTCCAGCCAGCGGTTTATCATCTCTGCGTCGTACTGGTAAGTCCACAGCAGCAGCCCCGCCATGGAGCCGAAAATCAGGACGAACTGTATTATCGGATTCAGCTGCAGGTTGTTGTGCAGTACATGCAGCAGGGGAGCGGCAATCAGCAGGACCAGCACCACCAGATTATCGGATATTTTGACGTGCAGGCCGACTTTCCCGCGGGACCCGAGGCGCACGATGAACATGCAGGCTTCGGCCACCATGGCGCTGCAGCCCATATGGATGAGAGCCACCTCAAGACCGCGGAACAGGGCCGTCCCGAAGGCAAGTGGCTCTCCCATAACCAGGTAAAAAATATTTTCCAGGATGGAGAAGCCGCCTCCGATAGCTGCGCCGCAGATAATGCTGTCGATGAAAAACACCATCTTCTTCCGTCTGGCCAGAGCCATCAACGGTATGGCTTTTACCGACTCTTCCAGCACAGGATAAAGGTAATCCGACACTCCGGGAGAAACCACGGAGTCCAGAAGCCAGAAAAGGCCGAAGCATATGAGCGCCGTAATCATTCCCAGCACCACCATTACCAGCAGCTGAACTTTGCTAAGCAGTGCAAAGCGGTCCAGTACATAGACCAGAACTATGTAAAGGACGACCGGAAACAGTGCCGCGATGAATGTTACCGTCATAGAAGCTTGAGCGAGATCATGAGTTCATTGCCATGGGGCCCGCCCACAAATCCTTCGGGTGCAAACAGGTGGCCGTAGCCGACAGAGAGTGTGGTCTTCAGATAGTTGAAGAACACCAGCTCCGTAGTAATCTGGGCGCCTGCGCTATAGTACATCTGCTGGGGCTCTCCGGGGTTCCATGCGGAAAGGCCGGAGCCGAACAGTGAACACTGGATCCATCTGGGGTAGAGGAAAAGTGCTCCGAAGTTGTTGAGACGTATAGGCCTTAGGTTGAGCTCTGCGGTGGCTTTGGCGTATGAGTGCGCCTTGATGGCGTCGATTCCGGCACCGGGCATGGCCTGCGCAGACCTGTATTGGAAGGCGTTCCTGTAATCGATGCGGTTATTGCGGAATCCTCCGAAGTAAGAGTTTCCGAATGCCGATGCAGCGTCGCCGAAAACGTGCCCGGCAGCCGTCCTGACCCAGAAAGAGTTGTTGCGGTCTATGGGCAGCAGGAAGCCGAAATCCGCCGTGGCGTCCAATGAAGGATAGAAATTGCCACCTGCCAGATAACCGTAGCCCTGGAGACCGAGCTCGAATCCCTGCTCCTTCATTACGGAGCCCAGCGATCCGCGCGTCTTTGAAATCTTTCCGTAGAGGGATGCGGTCTGCAAAGAGCTTATGCCTTCGTCGGGTTTAATCTCCTGGAAGAGCGGCAGGGCGTCCATGTCTCCGTATGCGCCCACAGCTGCACCCCAATTATATGTGTATGGAGCAAACAATGAGTTGGTGTAGTCATACGCCAGACTTACCATGTAGCCTTTTCGGCTGGCCCTCATGGGACCGGCGAGGTCGTAGAAGTCTGTATGGTTCCATGCCGCCTTGAGAGTCCAGAAATAGTATTTCCACTCGAAGTCTGCGTGGAATTTGTTCTTAAGCTCGTTGCTGCTCCATGGTGATGCACCGAGGGAAAGGTTGATGCTGCTCAGACCCACCGGGTCCCTGAAGAAGAGCCTGTACCCGAGTACCGGAGTCACGTGATTCCATGCTTTGGCGTCGGTAAAGCCGGTGATAATTGGATAAGCACCGGCGAAGCGCATCTCCTTCAGAACGTCGTAGGCGCTTATATTGTTATAAATGTCACCAAATTCAATTTTTGGGAGAGGCTCTTTCAGGAGACTCAGGTTTTCAAGCGCCTCCTGGTTGTTCTCGTATGCTTTCTGGCCATAGAGTTCGATGGCGTTGGCGTCATTCACTACCTTGCGGTCCAAGGATACCGGTCGCATGCCGTCGCGTTCGAACTCAAGGGCTATAAGGTGGTCGGGAGCAATCTCCAGAGGTGCAAAAAGGCCGATGTCGGTGTTCGACAGGAGCTCCATTTCCCTTGTTGCAATGTTAATCTGCCAGAGGTTGGAAATACCGGTATAGTAAGAGCTGCCAAGAAGGTACTTGTCGTCCAATGAGAAACGGAACTGTCCCAGATTGCTGTCTTCCCATGTAAGAAGCTCCTCTACATGGAAATTGGCTTCTGCCAGCTCTTCCAGATTAAAAAGCAGCAGCGACTGCTCTCCGTTGTCTCCTTCCTTTGTGAGGGAAAGCAGTTTGCCGTCGTGGCTTACGTCCAGGTCGCCTACGCTCACGCCAAAGGGGAAGGCGTAGATAATTTCCGGATGCTCCAGGTTGTGGTCGTAACGTACGATTGACTGAACGCCGCCATTTGAGAACAGGCCGTAAAGGCAGTCGCCGGCATTATCGTACACAACGTTGTTGACACGCTGGAAGCGGAGCTTCTTTACAACGCGCTTCTTCTGCAGGTCATACACTTCCAGACTGCGCATTTTTGAGTTGTTGGAGGTGTAGATAAGCCGGTTCCTGTTGCGGTCCAGGGTTACGAATGCCGGATTGTACAGCTGAATGCCGTAAATGTCGGTTACTTTGCTCTCCTTGCCGGTGTTCAAATCCACCTCCACAATATGAGGGAAGGAGCCCGGGGCGTTCATGGCAGCGTATGCCTTGCCCGTGTCGGGATTGTACACGAACGGGGAAACAGATCCCAGAGCCTCTTTTGTTATATTGGTAGTCTCTGTAAGAGGATATTCACGTACTGCAGCAAGGTTTTCTTCCTGATGCTGCTTCTCATCTTCTTTCCACTGGTCCCAGACCTTTCTCACTGAAAGACCGTACACCTGCTTGAACTGACTGCCCCAGAAGGTCTTGCTGTCCGCAGTGCGGTTGTAGAAGCGGATAAGCTTATCATACCCGTATTCCTTGACCAGATAGTTCACGAAGCGGGTACCGTACAGGTACGCATTTGCGCCGACCTGGAAATCCATGGTGGAGCCTTCAGTCTCCAGACCCACCACGGAAAACAACTTGTCCCCTCCCGCGATTATGCTGCGGAAATACATCTCATCGTACCCGCCCAGGGCTCGGCCCACGCCGCCGCCCATCCACGTTTCCATGAAGCATGCTATACCTTCCTGGTACCAGCGGGGTGCATACCATCTTGGAGCCGTAAAATAGCTCCAGAGGGCCGTTACCGGGTGTTTGCTGTCCGTGCTTACCTTGGTGCCGAAGAACTTCCTCCATCCCAAATCCTGGCGGTTGTACTTATCGGTCATCACGATGTGAGTGTACTCATGCTCGAAAAGATGCCTGTAACGCTCAATTGACGGGTTGATGTGATAGGACAGGGACATGGGGGCCATGCCTATCTGTATAAATGAACGGGGGAGCGGCGATGCGCCCCCGTTGCCGTCGTCTTCCCAATCGGTGAGAAGAAGCATGGGAGCTTCCGGAACATACAGGGAATCTGTGGCCCAGACCTGGTTATGAAGTGCCTTTCCGTTCTCGAACATCCTCACCATGTGAGGAATGTAGCGGGACAGGTTCTTGTCGAAGAATACCAGCTGGGCGTCTTCAGTCTTGTACTGATAATAAGTCTGGCTCTGCGCTTGACAAACAAGCGGAAGAGCCAGAAACAATATCAGTAAACCTGAGCGGAGACAGTGAACCTTATTCATGGTCTGCGCTGTGGCTGACTAGAAAAGAACGAAAACAGCCTGACACGGGTTGGGGTCACCGGTGGCTATACCATGGATGGCATTGTTCACCGACGTGCCGATATTTTCATTGCTGCCAAGCAGGCCAAGAGAGCCCTGGAAGGCGTCACCAATATTCTGCTGGAGACCAACAATCACATTTTGACCCAGAATCTCGTTCAGGCCGACGATTTCGTTCCTGCCCACGATCTCGTTCTTGCCCACGATTTCGTTCTTGCCGACGATTTCTTGCCTGCCAACAATTTCATTCTTGCCCACGATCTCGTTCTTGCCTACGATTTCGTTCTTGCCTACGATTTCGTTCTTGCCTACGATTTCGTTCTTGCCAACGATCTCGTTCTTGCCTACGATTTCGTTCTTACCGACGATCTCGTTCTTGCCAACGATCTCGTTCTTGCCGACGATCTCATTCTTGCCAACGATTTCGTTCTTGCCGACGATCTCGTTCTTGCCGACGACCTCGTTGTTAAAGAAAGCCTGGTTGCAGCTGAGGATTTCGTTAGCCTGGAGCTCTGTACCGACGCCCATACATTGATTAATAGCCGAGTGGTTGACAACAATCTGCTGGAAGAGCGTGCTGAATTCTCCCAGAGCGGCAGCGCTTTGCTCGGATGTCAGAAGATATCCTTTGTCTTCAAGTGCGGCAGCGGCCTCGGCATTACCTTCAAGGGCTGCGCTTGCTTTCTGGTACTCTACCCACTGGTCGCGTACAAGCTTAAGGCCGTCTGTGCCTTCATTATTGGCCAGATATGCATCGGCAGTCTCAATGAAACGGTCGGCAAGCTCGTTCTGCTTCTGCATGGTGGTGTAAGCCAGAGCTGCATCTGCGGTACTCTGGGCGAGGTTCTCGGCTTCTTCGCCGCCCAGTGCTGCGTTCAAGTCATCAGCTGCGGCATCCAATGCATCGCAAACGTTTTTTGCCATCTTCTTTGCCTTGCCCATGTCCTTGAGCACATCTTTGAACTCGGGGATGTTTCCGGCAACTTCTTCAGATGCATCTACAAGGGCGCTGAATTCATTGGCGCGGGCGCTCATGACAACATAGCTCACTACGACGCCGTTCTTGAAGCCCTCGTCGCTCTGGAGTAACTCCTGCATGTTACTGATACCTCCTTCAGCGGTTTTACGGGAGAATTTGGCGGATTTGCTGATGTTGCCGCTGGAACTGCTATAGTCGATAGGCCAGTCAACAATACGGGAAACCACGTAACCAACAATGCAAATAGCCACTACAGAAATGATGATGTAGAGTGTTTTTTTGTTCTTCATAAGGCACTATAATTAACTAATTTTGTTTCAAGCAAAAATCTACCAAATGCAAATATAAAAAAAAATATACAAGAGTGAAACTTGCGGAGCTTTTTTCCGTATATAAGGTACACAAAGGAATTCTATGAGACAATTAAAGATTACAAAGTCCATCACCAACCGCGAAAGCGCTTCTCTGGACAAATACCTTCAGGAAATAGGCCGTGAGGAGCTTGTGAGCCCGGAAGAGGAAGTTGAACTTGCCCAGCGTATACGCAAAGGCGACCAGGCCGCACTTGAGAAGCTGACACGCGCCAACCTGCGCTTTGTGGTTTCTGTGGCAAAGCAGTACCAGAACCAGGGCCTCAGCCTGCCCGACCTTATCAATGAGGGCAACCTCGGCCTCATCAAGGCTGCAGAAAAATTCGACGAAACCCGCGGATTCAAATTCATCTCCTATGCAGTTTGGTGGATTCGCCAGAGCATACTTCAGGCCCTTGCAGAGCAGAGCCGTATAGTACGTCTGCCCCTCAACCAGGTAGGTTCCCTGAACAAAATCAACAAGGCCCTCGGCAAATTTGAGCAGGAGAACGAGCGCCAGCCGTCAGCTGAAGAGCTTTCAGAGATGATAGACGTACCCAAGGACAAAATAGCGGACACCCTCCGCGTTTCCGGCCGCCACGTCAGCGTAGACGATCCTTTCGTGGAAGGCGAAGACAATTCCCTGCTGGACATCCTGCCCAACGACGACTCCCCGAGCGCCGACAAGGGCCTTACCAACGAGTCCCTCAGCACGGAAATCGAGCGCTCCCTGCAGATCCTGACTCCCCGCGAGCGTGAAATCATCAAGAGTTTCTTCGGCATAGGTTGCCAGGAAATGACCCTGGAAGAGATTGGCGAGCGCCTCGACCTTACCCGTGAGCGCGTGCGTCAGATAAAGGAGAAGGCAATCCGCAAGCTCAAGAAACCTTCAGCAAGCAAACTCCTCAAATCTTACCTCGGCTGATGACTACGGAACAATTCATAGCGGGGAAGGCAGTAGAGGCAGTGAAGGCTCTATACGGAGCGGACTTCCCCCAGGAACAGATGCAGGTCGGCGTGACCCGCAAAGATTTCGAAGGCGACTATACACTGGTCGTCTTTCCGCTTCTCAGGACCTCCCGCCAGGCACCTGCCGTCACGGCGCAGGCAATAGGGGAGTGGCTCGCTGCCAACTGCCCGGAAATCAGCGGTTTCAATGCCGTACAGGGTTTCCTGAACCTCAGCCTTAGCAACATTTACTGGCGTGAGAACCTGCAGGAAATAACAGGCAATGCCAATTTTGGCCAGCTGCCTTCAACGGGACGCCGCGTGATGGTTGAATTCTCATCCCCCAACACCAACAAGCCCCTGCACCTCGGACACATACGCAACAACCTGCTGGGAGACAGCGTCTCCCGCCTCCTGAAGGCCGCCGGCGACGAGGTCATCAAGGCCACGCTGGTGAACGACCGCGGAGTGCATATCTGCAAATCCATGTACGCCTGGGAGAAGCTCTTCGACGGGGCAACCCCGGAGAGCACCGGCATCAAGGGCGACCACCTGGTAGGCGACTGCTACGTGGCCTACGCCAAGCTGGAGAAGGAGCATCCCGAGGTTATCGACGACGTGCATAAGATGCTGGTTCAGTGGGAGGAAGGCGACCCGCAGGTGCGCAAGCTCTGGGAAATGATGAACGGCTGGGTGTTCGACGGCTTCGAACAGACCTACAAGGCCCTCGGCATAACCTTCGACCGTACCTACTATGAGCACGACACCTACCTGCTGGGCAAGGAACTCGTGCAGAAGGGCCTCGACATGGGCGTCTTCGTAAAAGACCCGGACGGCTCCGTATGGTGCGACCTCACTGCCGACGGGCTCGACCGCAAGCTGCTGCTCCGTTCCGACGGCACCTCCGTATATATGACGCAGGACCTCGGCACCGCAGAGCGCCGCTTCGCCGAATATGAGCTCGACTCGCACATTTACGTTGTTGGCAACGAGCAGGACTACCACTTCAAGGTGCTGAAGCTAGTGCTCGCAAAGCTCGGCTTCGAGTGGGCGGACCAGATTTACCACCTGAGCTACGGCATGGTGGAGCTCCCCGAAGGCAAGATGAAGAGCCGCGAGGGTACGGTGGTCGACGCCGACGACCTCATAGAGAAGATGTACCAGGAGGCCAAAGCTACCAGCGAGGCTTCCGGCAAGCTTGACGGCATACCCGAGGATGAAAAGGAACGCCTTTATCACATGATAGGCCTCGGAGCCCTTAAGTACTTCATACTCAAGGTGGATCCCAAGAAGACCATGCTCTTCGACCCCAAGGAGTCCATCGACTTCAACGGCAATACCGGCCCCTTCATCCAGTACACCCACGCCCGCATCTGCAGCATATTGCGCAAGGCGGCCGAGGCCGGCATGAAGGCGGAGGTGGCCGACGACGCAGTGCTGAGTCCCAAGGAGATACGTCTCGTAAAGCTGCTTGCCGCATACCCCCAGAAGGTGGCGGAGGCCGCTGCGGCATACTCCCCGGCTCTCATTGCCAACTACTCCTACGACCTGGCCAAGGAGTTCAACCAGTACTATCATGAGACGCAGATTCTCAAGGAGCCCGACAAAACGCTCCTCGGCATGCGCCTCGCGCTGATCGGGACTCTGGCCGCGACTCTCCGCACGGCCATGGGCGCACTCGGAATCGAACTTCCCGAAAGGATGTGAGCCCGGAACAGGCATATATGTTCCCGACCTCCGTCAAGGAGGTGCAGGCACTCGGGTGGGACTACATCGACGTCATCTTCTTTACCGGAGACGCCTTTGTGGACCATCCGAGTTTCGGTACCGCTTGCATCAGCCGCTGGCTGCAGAAGCAGGGATACCGCGTTGCTGTGGTGCCCCAGCCCAACTGGCGCGACGATTTGCGGGACTTTCGCAAACTCGGCCGGCCGCGGCTCTATTTTGCCGTGAATGCCGGAGCCATGGACTCCATGGTCAACCATTACACCGCCGCCAAGCGCCTGAGGCACGACGACGCCTACACCCCCGAAGGCCGCTCCGGTGCCCGTCCGGACCGGGCCGTTACCGTCTACACAAAGATACTCAAGCAGTTATGGCCCGATGTACCCGTAGTGATCGGAGGCGTTGAGGCCTCCCTCCGCCGCCTTACCCACTACGACTACTGGGACGACCGCCTCATGCCTTCCATCCTCGTCGACTCCGGCGCCGACTGGCTCTGCTACGGCATGGGCGAAAAGCCCATGCTGCAGCTCACCCGCGCCATCGATCGCGGCTGGTCGAACCGCCAGATCGAGCAATTACCGCAAATCGCTTTCTTCCGTTCCGGAAAGAACGGAGGAGCGGATCCGTTCGTACTTCATTCATACGAGGAGTGCTGCAAGGACAAGCGGGCGTTCGCGGAGAACTTCCATCATATAGAGATATACGCCAACATGCTGCACCCGCCGGTGCTCATAGAACCCGTCGGCAACGGTTACGTGCAAGTCAATCCAACCTGTGAGCCCTCCACGACGGAAGAAATGGACTCCTTCTGGGACCTCCCGTTCACCAAACTCCCGCACCCCAGGTACAAAGGCAAACGCATCCCGGCGTACGACATGATCAAGGACAGCATCATCACGCACCGCGGATGCTTCGGCGGCTGCAACTTCTGCACAATCGCCGCCCACCAGGGCAAATTCATCCAAAGCCGCAGCGAAGAAAGCATACTCAAGGAGGTCCGCAAACTCGCCGCCATGCCGGAATTCCACGGCAATATCTCAGACGTAGGCGCACCGACGGCAAACATGTACGGCATGACAGGAATGGACCCCAAAAGGTGCGAAATATGCCGCAGGAAATCCTGCCTCTATCCGGCCCCCTGCGTCAACCTCGACCGTTCCCACGAACGCCTCCTGCGCCTCTACGAACGCATCGATTCCGTCAAGGGCGTACGCCATTCGTACATAGGCAGCGGCATACGCTACGACCTCTTCCTGGACGAAAAAGGTTTTGTAGACAAGACCTCCTGCCCCTATCTGGAGACCGTAATGCTGAAGCACACCTCCGGACGAATGAAAGTGGCCCCGGAGCACACGTCAGACAAGGTGCTGAGCTATATGGCCAAGCCGTCGTTCCGCCTCTTCGAACGCTTGCGCAAGGAGTTCGACGGCATCAACCGCCGCAATGGCACGCACGTAGAGCTGGTGCCGTACTTCATCTCGTCTCACCCCGGCTGCACCCTCAGGGATATGCAAGAATTGGCACATCATCCGGCGCTTAAAGGCATATGGATGGACCAGGTGCAGGATTTCATGCCCACCCCGATGACCACTTCGAGTGTAATGTTCTACAGCGGCATAGACCCCCGCACCATGAAACCGGTGTTCGTGGAGCGCGATCCGATGCGCAAGAGACAGCAGAAGGAACAGTTCTTCCGCAAAAAATAGTTACCTGGAAACTGAATACAGCTGCTCCGAGCACTCCTGGCGCCCGTTGGTAAAATACGTGTCGTGACGTATCATACCGTAGTCCAGGGCATACCAGGTGTATGTAATCCGGTCCTTTTTATGCAGCGGGGCTTTCTCCAGTTTGTGCTCGCGAATGACTATGCAGTCAAATGTGCCGGCCGGAACGGTGATGGTTTCGTATCGCACAACCTTGCGGTCCCAGTAATCGATAGTCATCTTTATGCCGTTCCAGTCTACGGAACTGTGAATCTCTTCGAGGGAATCGCCGGGCTTGATCGTGGGAGCCATTCTTGAAGTGCCTCCGCTGGCCTGGAAATCAAAAGCGGAGAACATCTGCTTGGCAACTGTGGCTGCTGCATCTGAAATATTCACCTCAACCGTACCATCATTGTAAATAATGGCAGTGGAGTTGACCGTACCTTTAATCGGACTCTTCACCTTGTCGGAAACGACAGTGGTGGCGAATTTGACCTCCTTCACCCCGTCATCGCGTTTGCGAACGTCCTTAATGGATATGGTTTGCGTCCACCAATGCTTGTTGCCTTCGGGGTCATAGCGTTCACAGCGCAATTCAGTCCCTTTGGCAGTGCAGAAATAGCTCCTGACTGCACCGGCGTCGGGTCTTTCCGCCGGAAAGCTTGTCCACAGCAGCGATGCCGTCAGTATAATATTGAAGATTATCATCAGTCTACAAGGATAATGTTGAAAATGGTATGCCGGGCGTAATAAATATTGCTGGCAAGGGACGGGTTATAACCTTTGGAAATGTAGTAAACTTTGCCGCCTCCGTCGCATACGGCTACTACAGGTAGAGTAAGGCCTGGTTTCCCGATGGCGGAAAGGCTCTTCAGCAGACTCTCCGGTGCTTCCTGCAAACGGAATATCAAATCTATACCTTCAATTCTGGCATTTCCGGTAACAATCAGAGGTGTAGAATAATACTTGTTTAAGTCTGCCGCTAAAGATTCAAGTTCCCGTATGGCGTGATTAGTAGGCTCCTCGGTGCGGCTTCCGAGAATTGCAATTATCATGGCACCACGGTGGGCAGCATCATCTGGAAGGCTGCTGATGTCTATATTGCCGATAACCGGCCTGGAAATATCCCTGTTCTGTAGAATCAGCGGCACGTAAGTGTCTTTTCCTGCTGGCAGGGGGAAGAACTCCTGCCGTACGAAAATGTACCCGCCGAATCGATTGCCTGAGGTCAGCACATAGTAACCCTCGTCCAGGCTGTAGGCCTTCTGTAAAGTGGCTCCTTCGTCGTACTCCATCAGCTGCGGGCCACCGTCCGTAAGGGCGCTGATGGTGAAATCCCGGTAATACTCGGCCGGCAGATCCCTGACTATCCGCAGGGTGCCCTGAGGAGCCGGCTGCGGCATGGCATCTTCCGAAAAGCGGACGTCCGACCAGACGTCTCCCGTACGATACTGCAGCTTGCCTGTAACCGGGTCGATGCGGGCGGGGAAGCCAAGGGTGCGGCAGAGGGCCACGCAGAAGATGTCCCGAGCCTTGGCGTCCGCAAGCCGCGAGCGCCAGACGGCGATTGGAGCGGTACGCAGGCCCTGAGGGTTGCGCCCCTCCCGCAGGCGGATGTTGCTACGCACCCACTGTGTCACTTCGTCTGCGCTGCCGAGCTGCTCCACGATTCCGGATGCAATCACTTCGCTTCGGAAGGGGAGCAGCGGCTCGATTTCCACGCGGGGGTTGAGCACATAAGGATCCGTGCAGCCGTGTGCCCCTTCCAGTGCGTCTTCCAGCACCTCGCGGGAGACGTCCCCCCGGTCCTTGGCGGAGATGAGATCAAGCAGCCGCTGTCCTTCTGCTCCATGTGCGGCGAGAAAGTCGTCTGCGTCCGGATTGTTGTGGGGGTGCGAATTCCGAATGGCGTCTTCTTCGGCCAGCCGCAACTTGTTAGCTGCCTCCTGTTCCTGCGTGGCGCCCGTTGGAATCGGGTTTTCGTGCGGCGTCTCTATTATGAAATCGGCGCTGAAGCGCTCGCCGGCTTTATGGTCCAGAACCACATAGACGCTGTCAACGGAATAGTGGCCTACCTTTGCCTGGCCGTAGCCGAAACGGTCTCCCTTCCGGGCCCAGATATACATGTCTCCCAGGCCGGTTTCCAGAGATGCGATGCCGTCGCTGCCGGTAATATAGCGGGCGACGGTGAAAAACTCTGCGTAATTATAAATAGTAAAACCCACTTCGGCGTCTGCGGCGGGGCAGTCGTCTTCCAATACAGTAACGACTATGTCCTTTGTAGGAACGTAACCGCGGGTGACGTTAATCTCCGTAAAGCACGGGGTGCGCTGGATTACGCCCTCCGGCCCGTCATAATCGCCGTACACCTTGGTGTGTAGTAACATAGCCTGGGAAACCGGCCCGTTGAACCAGGCGTTGTCCAGGGTCGGAGCGGGCTCGCAAGCTCCCAGGAAATGCCATTTGCCGTCTACCCAGACCTCTACCCAGGCATGGTTGTCGTCAGTGTGCGCCCATCGGGGCGTGTACACCTGGCGTGCCGGGATGCCTGCGGCACGAAGGGCGGCCACGGTCAGCACCGACTCCTCCCCGCAACGGCCAACGCCGCGCCGGACGGTCGCTATAGGTGCACTGGTGCGGGCGTCAGCCGGTTCGTAGCTGGCCTGCTCGTGGCACCAGTGGTTGATTTCCAGAGCCGCCTCTGCCAGCCTTAGCCCCTGCACGCGGCGGCACAGGGTGTCGGCATACACGGTGCGGAAGTCGTCCAGGCTCTCGTTGTTCACCCTCAGCGGCAGCACGAAGTGGCGGAACTCCCTCTCAGGAATGTCCCACTGCATCCGATCCCTTACATCCAGCGTCTTGGCTACGTTAGCTTCCCACCAGCTGCGCGAATGGTGCAGGCTGTCAGGAAGCGGCATGTATTCGTAAAGCCAGTCAGTATATTCCTTCACTTTGTTGCTGCATGAGCAGGCAAGGGTAAGGACGGCAAGTGCGAGGAGCAGACGTTTCATATAACTAGTTTAAGGCAACTGAGGGAGCCCCAGGTCGTGGAAAGTGCGGTCTGCCGGAACAGGCGGCAGGGGAACGCGGTCTTTAAGCTGCTCCATTGCCACTTCCACGGCCTTGATGAGCTGCTGGTCTTCTCCGGCGTACTCTTTGACAGGGTCGTTGTCTATCAGGATATCCGGATCCACGCCGTGGTTCTCCACTATCCACTGGCCTGTCTTGCGGTCATAGTTTGTGAAGAAGGGGACGCGTACGTCGGTGCCGTCCATGTAAGGCAAGGAACCGGAGATTCCGACTATACCGCCCCAGGTGCGGGTGCCGACTACGGTGCCCAGGTTGTTGGCCTTGAAGCTCCAGGGGAAGAGGTCTCCGTCGGAAGCGGAGTACTTGTTGATCAACAGTACCTTAGGTCCGGTGTGCGCCCCGTCGGGTACGGTGCCGGTCATAGAAGACGTACGGCTCATGGTCATACGGTAGACCTCTCTCTTAAGACGTTCGATAATCATAGGGGAGACATTGCCGCCGCCGTTGGCACGGTCGTCGATTATAAGGGCCTCCTTGTCGAGCTGAGGGTAGTAGTAGCGGGCGAATTCGCTCAGGCCTTCGGGTCCCATGTCGGGAATGTAGATGTATCCCACCTTTCCTCCGGAGAGCTTGTCTACGGTGGCTATGTTCTTCTGCACCCACTCGTAGTGGTAGAGCGGATATTCGTCAGCTATGGGCTTGACTACCACCTTCTTGCCTTTTTCCTTGGGCTTGGAGGTGACGGTGAGCTCGGTGAGCACTCCGGCTTTGCCGACAAGCATGCTGTAGATGTTGGACGTGCCGCTAACAGGCACTCCGTCGATGGCGGTTATGTAGTCGCCGGCCTTCACTCCTATGCCGGGTTCGGCAAGAGGGGAACGCAGTTTCTCGCTGTACGGTGCGCCCTCGAGTATGCGCTCAATCTTGAAGCATCCGCTCTTGTCACGGGAGAGTTCGGCTCCCAGCAGACCCATCTGGATGCGCTCCGGCTTGGGGTATTCGCCGGGATTCACGTAGGCGTGCCCGGAAGCGAGCTCGGATATCATTTCACCTATGACATAGTTAAGGTCCAGGCGGGTTCGCACGTAAGGCAGGAGCACGGAGTACTTGTTCTTGATGGCCTTCCAGTTGCGTCCGTGCATGTTCTGCACGTAGTAGCCGTCGCGGAAGGCACGCCATACTTCGTCGAAGATCTGCGGCCACTCCTGAGAGTAGTCGATAACGGCGACCACGTCGCTCATGTCTATCTTCTCGCCGTTCATCTTGGCCCCGAACTTGGCTGCGGCCCAGCCGCCCCTTTCGCGTATGAGGGCCATCTTGTCGCCGTTGCGGTAGAACACGTTACCCTTTGCGCACTCCTCGTCGGATCCGGTCGCAAGGTCGTATACCTTGGTGCCGCCGAAGTCGCCGTGCCATATTTTCTTTCCGTCGGAATAGAAGTTGCGGCCTCCGAAGGGCAGCTTGACGATGCGTGCGAAGATACCGTCAGGGTCGATCCTGACCTCCACCGGTTCCTTGGAGTCCTTGCCGTCGGCCTCCGGCTTACTGTCGTCCTTGGGAAGCAGCGGCGAGGGTGTGCCGGCCGCCAGCAGGGCCAGGTAGGCCGAGCCCATGTTGCCGAGGGTGAAGTTCCACTCGATGCGGCTGTACTGCGGATTTATGTCGCGGTCGGAACTGAATATCAGGTACTTGCCGTCGGATGAGAATACCGGCGAGCTGCTGTTGTACCACCTTTCGGTGACGGGATACTCCTTGCCGCTCTCCAGATTGTAGACGTACACAATATCCATCTCGTTCTTTGCAGGTCGGGTATAGGTAAGCCACTTGCTGTCGGGGGAGTAGGAGACGCCGCGGAATTCGGCTTCAGGGTTCTGCATAATCACCTTCTTGGCTCCGGAAGGCACACTGACCTGCACCAGACGGTTCTTGCGGTCGCTGTAGAGTATGGTCTTGCTGTCGGGGGCCCACTGCAGGCTGCGGATGTAGGTGTCGCTGCCGCTGGTGAGCTGCTGAGGCTCGCCGCCGGCGGCAACTTCAAACAGGTACACTTCGGTCTCTCCGGATCCGTCGCCTATCCAGGCTATGTACTTGCCGTCGGGGCTCCAGTCGGCGCTGCGGTCGTTGGACCCGGGTGTGCGGCTGATGTTGCGCGTAACTCCCTTGTTTACAGGGATGTCGAAGATCTCTCCGCGGGCGGAGGCGACCATCCTCGTGCCGTCGGGGGAAAGGGCTGCGGAAGAGATTGAGGAGCCTACGGCACGCCTTTCGGGGCGGGCCTGCGGGGCGTCGTAGTCAATGGTGACGGGCACCCTGTAGCAGCTGCGGTCCTTGGGGTTGAATGCATGAATATAGCCACCCTTTTCGAACACTATGGTCTTGCCGTCGGTGCTGGGGAACTTGATGTCGTAGTCGGTAAAATCGGTTACTTTCTCCGTCGTGCCGGTCTTGGTGTTGTAGACGAAGAGGTTCATCGTCATGTCGCGGTCGGAGATGAAGAAGATTTCGTCGCCTATCCACATGGGGAAGATGTCCTGGGCGTCGTTGTTGGTGATATTGGTGACGCTCTTCCTGGCCGGATCCCATATCCAGATGTCGTCGGCCATGCCGCCGCGGTAGTACTTCCAGGTACGGAATTCACGCATCACGCGGTTGTACGCCAGCTTCTTGCCGTCGGGCGACCAGCAGCAGAAGCCCCCTTCCGGAAGGGGAATCTCGCTTGGCATGCCGCCCTGAGGCGATATGGTCCAGAGCTTGCCGGAGAAGCCGTCGCCTATGCGGTTGCGGTAGACTATCTGCTTGCCGTCGAGGCTCCATGCCATCACCATGTTGTTGGGGCCCATACGGTCGCCCATGTCGTCGCGGGCGTTGGTGGACGTGAAGGTGAGTCGGACCGGCTCGCCACCCTCTGCGGGCATAAGGTAGACTTCGCGGTTGCCGTCGTATTCGGCGGTGAAGGCGATGCTGCGTCCGTCGGGGGAGTAGCGTGCGAAGCCTTCGTAGCCCAGGTGTGAAGTGAGCCTGCGGGCCTCTCCTCCGCCGACGGGTACCCTCCAGAGGTCTCCGGCATACGTGAACACTATTTCTTGTCCGTTGGTAGCGGGGAAGCGCATAAGGCGGGCTTCTTCGCGAGCCCCGGCGCTGGCCAGGCAGACTGCTGCCGTCAAGGCGGTCAACAATAATCTCTTCATATTGATATACTTTTTCTTTGCGCTAATTTAAGATTTTTTGGCTAAATTTGAAAAATTTCGCTGCTAACTGAATGACAGAGCTCTGGGAAGATAATAGGCTTTATTCCTTTTTGCGCCACTGGGTGGACTGGTGTACCCGGAGGAGTTTCTCCTCCCTGAAGGTGGAAGGTGCCTTGCCTGACGACGGCAAGGCGGTGATTATCGCCCCTAACCACTGCAACACCCTGATGGATGCACTGGTGGTGCTCCAGAGCCGGCGCGCGCCCATGTCGTTCGGCGCCAGGGCGGATATTTTCAAGAACCCCACGGCCGCAAAGATCCTGCATTTCCTGAGGATTGTTCCTATTGCACGCAAGCGCGACGGCCTCCGGAGCGTGGCCCAGAACCTGGAAATCATTCCGGTGATACTGGACGTACTGCACCACAACGTTCCCTTCTGCATTTTCCCTGAGGGGACCCACAGGCCCATGTATTCGCTGCTCCCTATTCATAAGGGCGTGGTGCGTATAGCCCTTAAGAATGCGGTCGACCAGCCTACTTATATTGTTCCGGCCGGTCTTGACTACAGCGACTTTTTCCATTATCAGGGCACCTGCACCCTGCGCTACGGAGAGCCTATAGATGTGAACCGCTTCGTGGAGGAGCACAAGGGCCTGTCCAAGCCGGATCTGTATGAGCAGTTGAGCGAAATAATGGCTGGCAGGATATCCAAGCTGTTCCTGTGCATCCCGGACGACGAGAACTACGAAGCACGCCTTGCTGAACTCCGGCCGCCGAAGCCGAAACGCTGGTGGGAAATACCGCTTGCAGTGGTTTCTCTGCCGCTTTTCCTGTTGTGCGCCTTGCTGTCCCTGCCTCTTTGGGGCATAGCCGAATATATATGCAAGTATAAGATAAAAGACAAGGCGTTCAGCAACTCCATACGCTTCCTGGTCAGGCTGGTGGGCTATCCTCTTTTCTTTGTGCTGTGGGCAATAGCAGCGTTCCTGCTGCTGACCCCTCTGGCCGCAGCAGGAACGCTCCTGTTGTATTGTTTCTCGTATTCTTTCTTCTACGACTGGCTTAAACTGGTCCGTCGCTGAGAACCCTTCTCGCCGAATACGCACCACCGTATCACAGGGATTCTGTGCAGAACCTCGTAAATGACAGGGGAGAGTGTGAACACTGCCACGGTAAGGATTACGTACATTGCTACCGGCGGCAGCTGGGTGTACGTTTTCATCATGTAGCCAAGGCTGGCAATTACCAGATAATGGACTATGTAAAGGCCGAAGCTTGTGCGGGTCATGTAGCCGGCGAACTTGCCGGTGCGGTCGAACTTTACCTTGAACCATGCCATCAGTCCCAGGCATGCAAACCATCCGTAGATACAGTTGAGGGGGCTCCCCATATACTTGGGGGACGTGTTGTCCTGGCCGAAGGTGGTGACAATCAGGACAATGCCGGCAACTGCTGCTACGCATACCAGCGGAATCCAGTATTTGGCAAGTTTCTCCTGTACAGCGTCGTGTGAGAACACGAAGTATCCCATCAGGAAAGGCACCAGATAGAAGAACGGCTTGTACAGGTTGTAGAGGCCGTCCGGGCTCTCCGGGCGGGGATTCTGCACCAGCGTCTGCTCTCCGACCCAGAACAGTATGCCCAGAAGTACAATTACTATGATGTTGGCTTTGCCGCAGAGGCTGTAGAACTTGTCTTTGCGGTCAAGGGCCCGTACTATCAGCAGAACTATGCTGAGCAGCCATAGCAACTGAATAAACCAGAGGGGGCCTATGCCGCTTATGGCCATAATAACATACTTCGCAATGGCCGGGATTCCGTCAAACACGCCTTCCCTTTGCGCCACAACGGTATTGAAGTATCCTACCATCCAGTGGAATACGAACAGGCCTATGGTGCCGGGAACGAGCAGCTTGCGGGTTCGCGCCCTGAACCACTCCTTGCCTGACTTCTTCTCCAGTGCGTACCTGGCGCTTATACCTGCAAGCAGGAACAGCAGTGGCATGAAGAAAGGATAGAGTATGTACATCACTATATCCTGATACTGCGGACACTCAGGATAATCACCGAAGCCGCCTATTCCGCCGAAGACACCCTTATTGTTATAGAAATAAATAACGTGGTAGAACAATACCAGCAGCACTGTTACCCAGCGCAGGTTGTCAATCCAATGCTTTCTCATTTTGTAAGGCCCTCCATTGCCTCATCTATAACACTCTGGAACAATTCAGTCTTGATCATGGCCATGCCTTTCTGGTCGCCCAATAATAATAGGGCGTCCCCGGGTTCAATGCCATAAGCCTTGCGTGCGTCTTTGGGAATGACAATCTGTCCTTTGTCTCCCACCTTTACCACGCCGAAGATGTATTTGCCGTCTTTCTCTTGCATTTGTAGGAAAAGTTAGAAATTTCCCACAAATGTAACTATTAAAACCGGAAGTGCAAATTTTTCAGAAAAATTTTTCTCCTTTATGATGCCTTTGTCTCCCACGATGAAATAACGGTTGTGGTCTATGAGGAGGGCGCGTCCGCGTTCTTCGTCACGGTTCTTTCTGTTGTCTACGTTCACGCAGATGACACTGCCGTCGTGGAAACTGCTCACGTCTTCGAAGATAGTATGGCCTACGATGATGTGGTCAACGTCGTAATGAGTGAGCATTAATTTCAGGGTGTCGGCGTTGATGGGGTTGTATTTCTCGCCGTCGTGCACCATTCCTCGGTACCAGATCGGCCCACTGCTGCCATAGAGGAAACCTATCTTTTTGGAGGCGTCTCGGCGCTCCTTGTGGCGCAGGAACAGCGCCCGGCTCATTTCCATGTTTACTTCCGGGATGGGGATGTCCTGCCTGTAGAATTCGCTGCTCAGGCCGGCGTGGACATAGAGGTTGCGGCCCAGGATGCAGATGGCGTTCCAGCTGGCAACCCATCGGCCGAGCTCGCTGTCCGGCCCGAAGAGGTCGCGGTATTCGATTCCGAGCTTCTTCGCAAGCTTCTCATACTTGGGAGTGGCGTAGCGCATGTCGCCGGCGAACTCCATCGGCTCATGGTTGCCCAGCAGTATAGTCACCCTGCCGCCGGCGTCAGCTGCTTCCTGCTGCAGTTTGTAGAAGAACCAGAAGATCTGCACCGCATCGTCGCCGCGGTCGAAAATGTCCCCGATAAGAACCAGCTGGTCGGCTCCGAAGGCCCAGTGAAGATTCTCGTCGATGACGCCGTTGCCCTGGAGCAGGGATATGACGCAGTCAAGGCGGCCGTGTGGGTCGGACATCACGAAGGTGCGTTCAGGCTCGGTCCTGATGCACCAGTCCTGGCGGCGGATCGGACGCAGGCTTACCTCGAAGGGGTATTGCCCCTCGTGGTCGCACACCCTGAATGATGTCGGTAGCCCGAGGTAGGTCGTATCTTTTATTTCGCCCTCCGCGGAAACCGTAATGACCCTTGTGCCGTCACCGCAGTGCAGAACGTAAGGCCCGTCAATCGACAACGAATCGCGCGCCGTCTGCGCTCCCAGCGTCACCGAGACTGACAGCAACGCCCATAATATGAATAATACCCTTGCTTTCATTGCCATAAATATACGAACAGTTTGTCATTTCAACGCAAAGAGCCGCCCATCAGGCGGCTCGAGCGTTGAGGTACCAGGATTCGAACCTGGGCAGACAGAACCAAAATCTGTAGTGCTACCATTACACCATACCTCAATTCCGGGGGCAAAGATACGATAATTTTGGGTAAAACGAGAATAATTGCTAACTTTAAGGTTCGAAAAAAATGACATTATAATAATAAGGATAATGGATACACAAAAAGTCATTGAACAAGCGCTGAAGGTATCCGTGGCTACTAAAGCCCTGGAATTCGGCGAGAACATCCTGGACCGTATTCCCGGTTTGTTCAACAAGTTTTTCCCTGGAAAGAAGGCCATAGTCTTCGCGGATAAGATTACATGGAAAGTGGCCGGCGAGCAAGTGTTCTACGAGCTGGCCAAGGCGGGAGTCCCCGCAACTACATTCCTTATCACCGACGACCGTTTCCATCCGGACTGGAAATATGTGGAGATGGTTGACAAGGTGCTTGATGATGAACCCGACGGAATTTTCATTGCAGTGGGTGCGGGTGTAATCAACGATCTGGCGAAACTCGGATCCAAGCGCCATGACAGGCAGTACATCTGCGTGGCGACTACAGCATCCGTAGATGGTTACACGTCTTCCTCCGCCATTGTGAACGATGAGCGCGGAGCCAAGATCAACATCAAGTCCAATCCTCCTCTTGTAATCGTGGCCGACTCCAGGGTGCTCGGTTCCGCGCCCTGGTTCCTTTCCGCCGCCGGTTATGCCGACCTTGCCGCAAAGGTGAGCTCCGGCGCCGAGTGGATGATAGCCGACCTCTTCGGCACCGAGCCCATCGATCCGCCGAGCTGGCACATCACCCAGGATTCTCTGAAGGACATGCTGGACGACCCTGAAGGCGTGCGCAACGGAAAGCCCGAGGCTATAGAGAAGCTTTTCCTCGGTCTCAGCCTCGCCGGCATAGGCATGGAGGTCGCCGGTTCCAGCCGTCCCGCTTCCTGCGCGGAGCACCTCTACGGCCATTACTGGGACATGACCCATCATACCAACAACGGCCGCCCGGTGAGCCATGGCTTCCAGGTGGCAATAGGCGAGCTCACGGTTTGCGCTTTCTTCGACGCCCTTTTCCAGATGGACCTGAGCAAGCTCGACGTAGACAAGTGCGTTGAGGCTTGGCCTAGCCTGGAAGAGGAACAGGAGCGCGCAAAACGCATCTATGCGGACTTCCCTGTACCCACGCTCGGCTACGAAGAGATCACCAAGAAGTGGCAGCCCAAGGAAGAAGTGCGCGTACAGCTTCAGAAGGTCAAGGACAACTGGCCCGAACTCAAGGCGAAATTGCAGGCCCAGGTGTGGAGCTTCGAGAAGATGCGCGACATGTTCAAGCGCGCCGGTGCGCCCACTACCCCCGAGGAGATAGGCGCTACCAGGGCTGACCTTCGCAAGATAACCGACTACGTGCAGCTTATGCGCTGGAGAATCAACCTTCTGGACCTCGCAAAGCGCGGCTGCTTCTATGATGAATTAATGGACAAAGTATTTGGTAAAAACGGAGTATGGGAAATAAAGTAAATCCTATGCTGAGCCT
Source organism: Bacteroidales bacterium (assembly GCA_017554335.1). GTDB lineage: Bacteria > Bacteroidota > Bacteroidia > Bacteroidales > UBA932 > Cryptobacteroides. Next base: position 40,999 of record JAFZIO010000071.1, read on the forward strand.
TATTCAGCTCAGAAAAGAGGGAATACCCGCCGGTATCCCTTCATACTGTACAGCAAATGAAATAGTTATCGAGGCCGTGCTGGAGCAGGCCAAGCGTTTTGGCGACGCAGTGCTCATCGAGGCCACCAGCAACCAGGTCAACCAGTTCGGAGGCTACACCGGAATGAAGCCTGCCGACTACCGCGACTACGTGTGGGCTATTGCCGACCGCGTCGGCTTCCCCCGCGAGCGTATCATACTTGCCGGCGACCACCTGGGCCCCCAGCCCTTCCAGAACCAGCCGGAGGCCGAGGCCATCGAAAACGCCAAGGAGATGGTGCGCCAGTATGCGGCGGCCGGGTATACCAAGATTCACCTGGATACCAGCATGCGCGTGGCCGACGACGACCGCAGCAAGCCCTTGAGCGACTATACTATAGCCCGTCGCGGCGCAGAACTGATGAAGGTGGCGGAAGATGCATGGCAGGAGCTGCATAAGCAGAACCCCGATGCCGTCCACCCGGTGTTCATCATCGGCAGCGAGGTGCCCATCCCCGGCGGCGCCCAGGTTCAGGAGGAGATGCAGGTGACCGACCCCGACGCCTTCGAGGCTACCTTGAAAGCGTACAAGGAGGTCTTTGCCGAGCGCGGCCTGGCCGACACGCTTAAGAACGTAATCGCCGTCGTGGTGCAGCCCGGCGTGGAATTCGGCGACGCCGACGTGCACATGTACGACCGCTCCGACGCCCGTGCCCTTTGCGCCCGCCTGAAAAAGTATCCGGAGGTGTTCTTCGAGGCACATTCCACTGATTATCAGTCCCCTCAGGCCCTCAAGCAGATGGTGGAGGACGGAATGGGCATCCTCAAGGTGGGCCCGGCTCTGACTTTCGCCGCCCGCGAGGCCCTCTTCGCCCTCAGCCATATTGAGGATGAGGTGATTGACGACCCTGCCGCCCGTTCCAACTATATCGCCGTCGTGGAGAACGCCATGCTGGAGGATCCCAAGAACTGGCAGAAGTACTACCACGGCACGCCCAAGGAGCAGGCGCTCAAGAGGGCGTACAGCTATTCGGACCGCAGCCGCTACTACATGCCCGACCCCCGCATCGAGGCCGCCATGCAGAAGCTTTTCGCCAACCTGGAGGGAGCCGACATCCCTATGGGCCTGCTGCATCAGTACATGCCCATGCAGTACATCGGCGTGCGCAACGGACGTCTGCCGCTGAACCCGCGTGCACTCGTTAAGGATGCCGTACGCCTGGTTTGCGACGACTACAACTACGCAACCCGTCCCAACTTCGTGGCGGGCAGCGTGTTCATTTAACGTTTCTCTTTGAAGAAATCGGCTACCAGTTTGCCGCAGGTGTCACCCATGATGCCTGCGGCAATTTCTGTCCTGGGATGCAGCAGGGAGGGGGAGTAGAGGGAGTAGCCGCGCTTGGGGTCGGGGGCGCCGTAGACTATGCGGCCCACCTGGGCCCAGCAGAGGGCGGCCGCGCACATGGGGCAGGGCTCGACGGTCACGTACAAGGTGCAGTCGTTCAGATACTTGCCTCCCATGGCTTCGGTGGCGGCGGTCAGGGCTATCATTTCGGCATGGGCGGTGGGGTCGTGAAGGCGCTCCGTCATATTGTGGCCGCGACCTATTATGCGCCCCTTGGCCACCACAACGGCGCCGATGGGCACTTCGCCCTCGCTACGGGCAGCTTCCGCCTCCCGCAGCGCCTCTTTCATCATCAATTCATCAATAGACGACATTCAGCCAAGGTGCGTTTTTCTCAAGCCAGGGTTTCATCGTAAACGGTATGTCCGTGCACATGGCGTCGGATCCGAGGTAGGCCGCAAGCATGAAGTCTTCTATTTTCTGGGTGGGCCAGAGGCTGACTATCATGCCCTCTTTATGGGCCTTCTGCACCATCTTGCGGGTGGTGCCGTCGGTCTTGCAGCCCATCACGTATATGCCTTCGCGCTTGCAAGTGGCTATTGCTTCGTCTGTTACGCCTGTGCTGAAGATTATAAGCAGCTCCGATTCGGGGCCCTTGCACTTCATTTCCGGGTGGGCCTTCTTGAGGTAGCGGAGGCCGCGGATGTCGGACGACGTGAAGCGGAGGACAGAATTCTTGGTGCGGATGGATTTTGCCGCCTGGTAAACCCTTTCGGCGACCTCCTCTACGAGCTCCTGGGTGTAAAGGGAGTCGGGCTTGGTTTTGAGCTCGAACTCCACATACAAGTTGTCCTTGTCTTGCAGGAAGGCGATGAAGTCGTCGAAACGCATCATCTTGTTGCCCTTCTTGGTAAGCAGCCGGTCTATCTCGGCGGAAGTTTTGCGCTCGAAGATACCGCTGCCGTTGGTCGTGCGCTCAAGGGTGCAGTCGTGGGTGAGGTAGAGCACTCCGTCGGCAGTGCGGCGGATGTCCGTCTCGAATCCGGTGTACCCTGCATCCCAGCTGTCCTGGAAGGCTATTGCAGTGTTCTCATCCCTCTCCAGCCGGCCGCCGCGGTGAGAGAATGCGCGTATGGTCTGGCTCTGTGCGTAGGCGCCCGCTGCGAGGCAGAGCGCGAACAAGATTAATGCAGTTCTTTTCATAACTTTCAAATATAGCCACGAAGTTTGAAACTTTCAAAACTTTTTGCATCTTTGTGTTTCATTATGAAACTTTTTCTGATAGACGGCCACGCGCTGGTTTTCAAGATGTATTATGCCTTTCTGGGGCGCCCCATGGTGAATTCCAAGGGGGTGGATACATCTATACTTTTCGGCTTTACAAAGTATCTGCTTGAGCTTATCGACCGTGAGAAGCCAAGCCATATCGCTGTGAGTTTCGACCCTCCGGGGGGCACTTTCCGCAATCAGATGTATCCGGAATACAAGGCCAACCGAAGTGAAACTCCACAGCTGGTTATCGACGCCCTCGAGCCCCTGACCTCCATCGTGCAGGCTCTTGACATACCTGTGCTGATGATCCCCGGCTTCGAGGCCGACGACGTTATAGGCTCCATGGCCCTGCGCAGCGCCGCAGAGGGCTTCGACGTGTATATGGTCACGCCGGACAAGGACTACGGTCAGCTTGTGGCCCCTCACGTATGGCAGTATAAGCCCGGCAAGTCCGGCTCCGACAATGAGATACTCGGCGAGGCCGAGGTGTGTGAAAAGTGGGGGATAGAGCGTACCGGGCAGGTTATAGACATCCTTACTATTTGCGGTGACGCATCCGACAACGTGCCCGGAGTTCAGGGCGTCGGCCCCGTGGGCGCGTCCAAGTTGCTCGGAAAGTATGGCAGCGTGGACGGCATCTATGAGCACCTCGGCGAGCTTACCGCACGCCAGCAGGAGCTTTTCCGTGCCGCCCAGGACCACATTTCACTGTCCCGGGAGCTGGTGACCATCAAGACGGACATCCCTCTGGAGACCACGGCCGACGATATGGTCCTGGACCTTGCCTGGACGCCGGCGGTGGAGACGCTTTTCAAGGAGTTCGAGTTCCCGTCGTTGATTCGCCTCGTGCGCAAAATCGCCGCGGAGGTCTCCGCCACTACTCCGCTTCGCAGGACCGGGGCTGCAGAACTGGGCTCTTCGAGCCCATCCCTCCCACTGCACTCCGTTTGTGGGCCCCTCCCGTTCACGTGGTCACGGGCGGCCACGGTTCTGCAGTCCCCATCCTGCATCCGCTGCGAGGCGGCGGAGATAACAGATAGCCGTGTCGCAGTCAATCTGGTCGATGATACCCTCTTCGTCGCTGACTCCCACGGAGTTGCGCAAGGAGAGCCGGAGCTGTTCCGTCAGCTTCTGGCAGACCCGCAGCGCACGAAGGTTGGCATCGCACTCAAGCCCCAGCTTAACGCCCTCAGCCTCAAAGGCTTGGAGGTGGCCGGGCGGCTGGAAGACATAGAGTTGCTGCACTATCTGCTGAACCCGGAAAGCAGCCATAAACTCGACACGCTCGCCCCGACCTTCCTCGGCATCGAGCTGGAAGACAGCGACGCGCCGCTTCAGGGCTCGCTCTTCGACGACGCTCCCGCCGGCCCCGACCGCATCAAGGAGACGGCCGTCCTCCTGCCGCTCGCAGATGCCCTGCTGGAGGCGATGGAGCGCACTGACGCACGTCTTAAGCAGCTCTACGACAGCATCGAGGAGCCCCTCATCCGTGTGCTCAGCCGCATGGAGCTGGCCGGCGTGAAAGTAGACCTTGGTGCCCTTCAGTCCTATTCCGACGGCCTCCGCGGGCAGGTCGCAAGCCTCGAGCAGGAGATACGCGGGCTGGCCGGCGAGCCAGAGCTCAACATCAACTCTCCCAAGCAGGTGGGCGAGCTTCTCTTCGAAAAGCTGAAGCTGGATCCTAAGGCGAAGAAGCCCCGTAAAGGCAACTGGCCCACGGACGAAAAGACGCTGCAGGAGCTTTCCGACCGCAGCCCTATAATCGATAAGATACTCGACTACCGCGGCCTGCGCAAGCTGCTGGGAACCTATATCGAGCCCTTCCCGTCTTATGTCAGCCCCCGCGACGGACGGGTGCATACCACTTTCAACCAGGCCCTTACGGCCACAGGGCGGCTCTCCAGTTCCAACCCCAACCTGCAGAACATCCCCATACGTACCGAGCAGGGCAGGGAGATACGCAAGGCTTTCGTGCCCGAGTCGGCGGATTCCGTGATAATGAGTGCCGACTACTCCCAGATAGAGCTTCGGATTATGGCCCACCTGAGCGGCGACAGCCACATGCAGGCGGCCTTCCGCGATGGCACGGACGTACATGCCGCAACCGCCGCCAAGATCTTCCGCATTCCGGTGCAGGAGGTGACTCCGGACCAGCGGCGTATCGCAAAGACCGCCAACTTCGGCATAATGTACGGCATCTCCGCCTTCGGCCTCAGCCAGAACCTCGGATGCCCGCGTGCGGAAGCCAAGAAGCTGATAGACGACTACTTCGAATCGTTCCCCAGCATACGTGCCTGGATTGACGGTACGCTTGCCGGCGCCCGTTCCAACGGATACGTGGAGACGATTCTGGGGCGCCGCCGCTACGTGCCCGACGTGAACAGCGGCAATGCCACCGTGCGCGCTTTTGCCGAGCGGAATGCCGTCAACGCCCCTATCCAGGGTACCAGCGCCGACATAATCAAGCTGGCCATGATTGCGGTAGACCGCCGTCTCCGTGAGGAGGGCCTCAAGTCCCGTATGGTGCTGCAGATTCATGATGAACTGCTTCTGGAAGTGCCTGAGACCGAGATCGAAGCTGTAAGCCGCCTGCTTACGGAAGAGATGCAGGGGGTGATTAAACTGAATGTTCCATTAACAGTAGAATGTAATTATGGCTCAAACTGGCTCGAGGCCCATTGATGAACTGGTACGCCGCGCCATGATAGGCGACGGAACTGCGTTCACGGCCCTGTGGGACGCGAATATTGCGTCCATACGCGCTTACCTGCGCAAGACCATGAAGGGGCTGGACCACTTTTACATAGAAGACGTCTGCTCCAAGACTTTCGAGAAGGCTTTCCGGCAGATCCAGAGTTACGATCCTGCTCTCGGAAGCTTCGACGTATGGATTAAACGTATTGCCCACAACACTGCCCTGGACGTTATAGACAAGGAAACCCGCAGGCAGAGGGGCTATGTATTCATAGATGATGAATCACACAGCCTGAATGTGGCGGAAACAATAGATTACGGTGAGGAGGATGCCCTTGAGGGTATAATCAAGACTGAGACGCGGGAGGAAACCGAGCAGCTTGTGGCCGGTCTTTCCGAACTGTACAGGGATATAGCCCACAAGCGCCTGATTGAGGGTATGCAGTATAAGGAGATTGCGGAGGAAACCGGGCTGGAGCTGAATACGGTACGTACCCGTATCAGGCGGGCAAAACAGATGTTGGACAAAATGAAGAGCGAACAATGAGAAGTACAGAGTCTGATTTCGCCCGTGCGCTGGAACTGTACCGGGAATGGAACGCCAAGATTAATGTGGTGTCCCGCAAGGATATAGACAATCTTTACGAACACCATGTCCTGAACTCCCTGGCCATTGCCAGGTATTTGGAGCTGCATTATCCGGAAGGTGTCCTGGACGGCGCCTCCGTGCTGGACCTGGGTACGGGCGGCGGTTTTCCCGGCATACCTCTGGCTGTTGAGTATCCTCAGGCGCACTTTACTCTGTGCGACTCTGTAGGCAAAAAACTTACTGTGGCGCGCGCCGTTGCCGACGGTATGGGCCTGGACAACGTGGAATGCGTAAATGCGCGGGTGGAGACCCTGCCTGGTCCCTTCGACTGGGTGGTGACCAGGGCGGTGGCGACCATGGACAAGCTGTACCCTTGGGTGACCGGCCGTTTCAGGAACAGCATCATCTGCCTGAAAGGGGGAGATGTGCTGTCTGAAATAGCGGATTTGGGCCGAAAATGCGGCGTTGCTCCCGGCCGTGTACGCGTCTGGAGCATAGAAGATTGGCTGAAAGATGAATATTTCAAAGAAAAATTTGTAATTGAAATCGGAAAATCTTACCTTTGTCCTCCCAAATCTGAATAATCAAAAATAATTAGATAATGAAACGTACATATCAACCTTCAAACCGCAAGAGAGTCAACAAGCACGGATTCCGTGAGCGTATGAGCACTCCCAATGGACGTCGCGTCCTTGCGGCACGCCGCCGTCACGGCCGTAAGAAACTCACCGTTTCTTGCGAAGACAGGTTCTAGTCCCTTGATTGACAGAAAAATAGTTAAGCCGGCCAATTGGCCGGCTTCTATTTTTCTATACCACTTCAGCGAAGCGCTCTGGCAGTTTTAGAACGATCTCCAGGCCGAGCATGGCCGGCTTGTTCCACATGTAGGGAGGACGGAAGACGGTCTGCAGCACGCGGGCTTTACCCGTCCATTTGTCCCAGTCGCGGACAGGCAGGGCGGATACGCGCCGGATAAGATTCATGCGTTTGTTGAGGTGACGCCCCCAGCCACGGGCGGAAAGGTCTTCGTCAAGCATCTTCTGTTCGGTCTCGGGCACATCGGCGCAGCCGAAGTGGAATAGATACAAGTCTTTGACTATGTGGTAGTTGCCCTGCTTGGTCCTGTGGAAGCCGCTGCCCCAGGGAACCGGCTTGCACAGCACGCTTGCCTTGGTATAACGGGTTGAAAGATAAACGTAGGAGCGCTGCTCCAGCAGGCCGCGGGTACGGTCGAGCTGCTTCTCGCAGCGCAGGTTCTGAACTACGTCGCATCCGAGGCCTGAGAAGGAGTTGCGATTGCCGGCGTCCAGCCCGGACAAGAACTCGGGGAGAGGGACTCCGAGCGCCGGGTCCACTATCAGGAACTCGTCCACATCGGTTCCGATCACCATGTCGTAGCGCCTGAAGAGTTCAGCCGCCCTGGCTGAAATGAACGCGATGCGGCCTTTGTCTGCTTCCCGTACGTTTCCGGCAACGCGGGGAACCAGTTCCGTATTGCAGCCCGCGGCAAAGCCGGGAACGTTCTGGTCTGTGCCGTCGAAGAATACGTACAGGTTTTCCTCCCCGAGAAGGCTGCCGTAGTATTGCACCCACTTGCTCAGGAAAAAATCTCCGTTCCGGACCATGGTTATTGCTGCAATCCGCTTCATTTTCATATTTTCTGCAAGATAAAACTATTGCCCGGCAATTCCAAATTTACACTATTATTATTATCTTTGCAGGCTATGGATTTTTTGGGTTTTTTGGTCAAGAGACGTAACGTCCTGCTAGCCGCCATGACGGCGCTGGCTGTTATTTGTGCTATGATCATACCCAAGATAGACGTCATCATGGAAATATCTTTCTTCCTTCCTGATGATTCCCCGATCAAAATCGGTCTGGACAAGATGGAGGAGGATTTTCCCGGCATGAGCGGTCAGCTGAACATGCTGAGCATAATGCTGGATGACGTAAAAGACAAGGATGCGGAGGAGAAAGTGCTTACGGACCTTACAGGCGGCCTTATCTGTATGTCCGTAAAAAACAACGGGCCACATACTCTTTATCAGTTCCTGCTCACTCAGGACTGCGATTATGAGGCGGCACGACAAAAGATAAGACAGTATTACGACGGCAATGTAGTGGTTGAGGTTGACGTCGACAAGAATATGCCGGCCAACCTGATACCTATGATAACGTCGGGAGTGGTCCTGGTATTCGTAGTCTTGCTGTTGATGTGTTCCTCCGTGGTGGAGGTTATACTGTTCCTCTTCGCTACATTGCTTGCTGTGTCCATCAATATGGGCAGCAATATACTCCTGGGCAGAGTGTCGTATCTGACATTTACAATGGCTGCGGTGCTTCAGATGATCCTTTCGATGGATTATTCCATCATTATCATGAACCGCTACCGTCAGGAAAAGAAAAACTATCCCGGAGATAATCCCAAAGCGATGGAGGTTGCGCTGAAACGTGCCGCCCCCTCTGTACTCAGCAGTGCAATGACCACTATAGTCAGTCTTTTGATGCTGATGTTCATGCGTCTTAAGATTGGAGTGGATATGGGTGTGGTTTTGTCCAAGGGCGTACTCCTGAGCATGATTTGTAATTTCACCGTCTTGCCTGCGCTTATCTTGTTTTTCGACAAGGCGATTGTCAAGACGGAGAAGAGAATAAAGGATTTTTCCGTCCGCAAGCTTGCCCGCTTCGAGGTGCGCTGGAGAGCCGTCCTGACCGTGCTCTTTGTGGGTATTTTTACTGCAGCGTTCATTTTGCAGAAGCGTACCGAGATTTCCTTCGCTGCAATCTGGGAAACCCAGATATCCAAATATTTCCCTCTGCAGAATCCCATGATCCTGATGTACGAGACGGAGGAGGAAGATGAGGTGCCTGGAATTCTGGACACCTTGCAGCGCGACCCTATGGTGGCTACCGTACTCAGCTACCCCAGCCTCATCAAGCAGGGACATACTATCAAGGAGCTTACGGAGGAGTTGTCGCCCATGTCGCCGATGATTACGGAAGACATAGTCAGGGCGGTATTTTATTCTTACTCCCACCCGGAGCGTACGGAGAAGCTGAGCCTCAATGAGATTCAGGATCTGGCCGAGGAGGTGACCAGGCAGGGCCTCGTGCAGGAGGAGTTCGACGTGAAGGCAATGCTGGCCAAGCTGCTGCCTGCCGAGCCCGTTGCAGCTCCGGCCCCGGAGAAGCCTGTCGTCACAGAAGAGCCTGAGCCTGCTGTGGCGATCGAGCCCGACAGCACTGCCGTCGTGGCGTCCGTGATAGACAGCACGATGACAGCTCCGGCCGACAGCGCGCTTGTGGCTGCGGCCGACAGCGTGGCTGTGCCGGCCGCTCCTGTATTCACCTACGAAATCGTAAACGAACAGCTGACAGCCAAGCAGATGGCTGCCCGCTACGGCATCGAGCGCTCTTACATCAACATGTGCTACCGCATGGCCGGCCGTACCCGCAAGCCTGCCACCATGTCGCTGTACGAGATGACCAGCTTCGTCAACAATAAGCTGCTGAACGACAAGCGCTACTCCGGCCTCGTGACCAAGGAGCAGGTGAGCATGTTCAAGGATATCTACCGCCAGGTGGATTCTGCTTTCGTTGCCGGTCCGACTCCTGAGGACGTACTTCTGGCCCGGGCGGAGGAAATTGTTCCGGCGGCCGATTCGCTGGCCGTCGCAGCTGCGTCCGACAGCCTGGCAGTGCAGCATCCTTCCGACACCGGCGTCGTGCTAGCCCAGAATGTTCCGGTCGAGGAGCCTGAAGAGGATGACGAGCCCGTGGTGATAACGCCCCTGGAGCGTCTTGCGGAGATGTCTTTCTCCGGCCGCAAATACAACTCACGCACTGTGCGCAACGCTCTTGCGGCCGCTGGTATCCCGGTGAGCCAGGAGGACATGGACATGCTATACATGTATGCCGGCAGCCGTAAATGGAAGGACAATGGTATGAAACTCAGCATCAGCGAGTTCGTCAATTACCTTAACGATACGCTGCTGCAGCAGGAGAGCTTTGCCCGTATGCTGGACGACGATTCACGCGATAAGATAGGGCAGGCGATTGATGAGCTGGGCATGGCTGCCACGACCCTCCGCTCCGACAAGCATTCATTAGCTGCTATAATAACTGACTATCTTTTCGAATCGCCTGAGACATTCTCTTTCATCGACAGGCTTCAGGAGTTGTCTGACCGTTCTCTTATGAAAGATCATGTTATAATAGCGGAATCCGCTATGTATAAGGAGATCAAGGAAGGGTTCCCACGGGAATTGCTGCTGCTTACGATACTTACGGTGATGGCCATATTCGTCATCGTGGCACTCACTTTCAAGTCCCTGGTCATACCTGTAATGCTGGTACTGGCCGTGATGTCCGGAGTATACGTCAATGTATTTGTAAGCGGTCTTGGCGGCAACACGATGTACTTCATGTCTTATCTGATAGTGCAGAGTATCCTTATGGGCGCTACCATCGACTATTGCATACTCTTTATGAGTTACTATCGCGAAAGCCGTATGAGAACGGGTGTTCCGGGTGCTATAAGCGCTGCATACAAGGGGGCAAGCCATTCTATCCTTACCTCCGGCCTGATCCTTACCCTGGCGCCTGTGGCTATGAGCATGTTCATCGATGACAAGCTGGTGGCATCGATACTCAAGTGCCTGGCTTCCGGAGCTTTAGCAGCTATACTTGTTATATTCTTCGTGCTGCCGGGTGCCATTGCGCTCTGCGACTTCATGGTCGCTCCTAAGGGTGCCGTAAAAAGTTTTGGAAATAAATAAAACTTGAAGTATCTTTGCAGTCCTCAAAGTAAGGAAGTTTAGCTCAGCTGGTTTAGAGCACCTGCCTTACAAGCAGGGGGTCACTGGTTCGAGTCCAGTAATTTCCACTAAAAAAAGCAGCCAACCGGCTGCTTTTTTTAGTGGAAATTAGTATACCTTACTATCGTACAGCTCGGGGCCGCCGACAGACATGTCTACACGGATGGTCTTGTTGCGGCCGATTTCTCCAAGGGTGACGGGGAAGCGGCAGGTGTTGCCGTAAATCTCACACTCCAGTACGAAAACAGTCTGGGGCGAGCCCACAGTAGATTCCGGGGATTCGTTGGGGTAGCAGAACAGCTCAGTCATCGGCTTCTGTGAGAATATGCCGATATCGAACGGAAGAGGCTTCTTCAAAGGCTTCTCCAAGGTCTCTGAGGGGCGGAACCCTGCGGCTCTCATTATCTCGGCCGAGGAACTCATGTTCTCCAGATATATGCGCGGATCTTCCAGCCTGGCGTATCCTTTCATGGTATTGCTGATTTCGCACAGTTGAACCCTGGACATTAGCGGCGTCAGCTGTATATGCCCTGAACTTTCCGGCAGCAGCTGGCAGGCTCCGCTCATCAGCGGGGCGTCAGATGAATCTTCTTCGAATTCGTAGCACAGCAGTTCTATTGAATCATAACGGTCTATTGCCATGCGGTTGAATGTCCTGGGGGAGTTGACAATGACAACTGCGCGCTTTGCTTTTTTGGACCCCCTGATCGCCAGACTGTCCGGGAGGGAGCTGTAGCGTTTCCAGCTCTCAAGGCTGCCTACATTGTCTGCATCATAAATCAGTACATCTACGCAACGCACGTCGGGGAGAGAGTCTGACATCTCGCTGAATGCGCTCAGTTTTAGGTAAAACCAGCTGCTGTCTACCTGCACGTGTACATCCTGAATGTCATCGTCACCTTTTTCTTTGCAAGAGGTAATCAAACAGGCCGGCGACGAGGTAAGTAGCAAGCTGAACAAGATTAAACAATGGAGCAGAACGCTCCCCGACGGACGCCGGAAGGTGAAAGGCCGTCGGCCTGAGTGATTCCAATTAGTTTTCATAGCACTGCAAAGCTATGCAGCACTTTTCATTACTCAATGGAATCGAAAAAATCGTAAATCAAGTTTTGCTGATTCTTTCAGCAACCCCCGTTTTTACCCCCGGAAAGACCCTCCAGGAGCTCTGAATAACGCTTGATGAAAACTTCTTTTGTAAGTTTTTTTTCTGCTATCTCGCGGCTTTTGCGCCCCCACTTTGCTAGTTCTTCGGAAGATGTGGCCGACAGCTTCCGAAGAGCTTTGGCAAAATCGCCGGTGTCGCAAGGATCGAAAAGCAGTCCGTTTTCACCGGGGAAGATGTATCTGGCGTTGTCGCTTACATCGCTGCAGATAGCGGGCAGGCCGCAGGCAAGAGCCTCAGCCAGAGCGTTGGAAGTGCCCTCGTAGAAGCTGGGCAGGCAGAACGCATCCGCCTTCACATATAATTCTTCTACGTTCTCGCAGCCGGGATGGATATGAATCCTGTCCTGCAGGCCGAGTTTGCGTATGAGTTTCTGGCAGCGGCCGTAATACTTGTCATTGCTGAGTGCCCCGTACCAGTCGAAATAGAGATTGTCGCAGCCTGCCTCGGATACGGCCTTGATGAGCCCTATGGCGTTTTTGCGGTCGTAAAGACGTGCCGTGGTGACCACGTTGATGCGGCCGTCGGCTCCCGGAATATGTCCGGACGGGCTGAAGCGCTCGGCGTCCACAAAATTGGGAATAGTGCTAAGCCTGGAGTCGAGAGCGGGGCAACGTTTGCGTACAAGGGCTTCCTGGGCGTAACTGTTGCACACCACGGCGTCTGCCATCTTGTATAGCTTCAGACGCAGCGTGGTGTACAACCATTTGTCTGTATTGCAGTTACGCTCAGAGACCACAAGCTTGAGCCCCGGGCAGCGCTGCTTGATGAAGCAGGCCTTGAGGTTGGTGCCCACCAGATAGGAAATAAGTATCTGGCAGCCGGTCTCGCGCAGGTGTGCGGAAATATCCTCTACCAGGCGTTTCTCATTCCCGGGATGAGGGATAACCGTAAGCTTCACTCCGGCCTCCCTGAGCGGCTTGGCGTAGAACGAACCCTCCCTGTAGGTAAGGACTTCTACGTCATGGCCTTGTGCATGCAGCATGAGCGCCAGTCCTGAGAGCTGGCGCTCGGCGCCTCCGAGGCGCAACGATGCTATCATGCAACAGAGTTTCAATTAAGCTCCGAAGTTGTCGAAGAGTATGTTCTCGGGTGCGACTCCAAGAGAGTCAAGAAGATCGCACACGCACTTCGTCATCATAGGAGGACCGCACATGAAGTACTTGATATCCTCGGGGGCCTCATGGTCCTTGAGGTAGGTCTCGTACATCACATTGTGCACGAATCCGGCAGTATATTTCACTCCGGCCTCGTCTGCAGCGGGATCAGGACGGTCGAGGGCAAGGTGGAACTTGAAGTTCGGGAACTCCTTCTCGATCTCGGCGAAGTCTTCCAGGTAGAAGGCCTCCACGAGGGCGCGTGCGCCATAGAAGAAGTGAACCTTGCGGCCGGTCTTGAGGGTCTTGAACAGCTGCATGATGTGGCTGCGGAGAGGAGCCATACCGGCGCCGCCGCCTACGAAGATGTATTCCATGTCGTCCGGGTCGTTCTCCGGCAGGAGGAACTCGCCGAAAGGACCGCTGATCCACACCTTGTCACCCGGCTTGCGGGAGAACACGAAAGTGGAGGCGATTCCCGGAGGCACACCGGGGACGAACTTGAACACGCCCTTGGGCTGGGTGCGGTCGAACGGGGGAGTTGCGATACGCACGTTCAGCTTGATTATGTTCTTCTCCCCAGGATAGGAGGCCATGGAATATGCACGAATGGTGGGAACGGTATTCTTGTACTTCAGGGAAGTGATGCCGTATTTCTCCCAGTCGCCCATGTAGATGGGATCCACGTCCATGTCGGAGAAGTCTGCCTCGTACTCGGGAATGTCAATCTGGATGTACTCGCCGGACTTGAAGTCGATGTGCTCGCCTTCGGGCAGCTTGACGGTGAATTCCTTGATGAAGGTGGCCACATTCTTGTTGGAGATGACCTCGCACTCGAGCTTCTTGACGCTCAGGGCGCTTTCAGCCACCTGGATCTTGAGGTTGTCCTTGACCTTCACCTGGCATCCCAGACGCCAGCCTTCCTTAATCTGTTTGCGGTTGAAGAAACCGGTCTCGGTGGGCAGGATCTCGCCGCCGCCCTCGAATACCTGCACCTTGCACTGGCCGCAGTTGGCCTTGCCGCCGCAGGCTGAGGGGAGGAAGATCTTCTCACCTGCCAGCGTAGCCATAAGGTTGTTGCCGGGGGTGACGTTCAGTTCCTTCTTTCCGTCGTTAATGTCTATCTTGACCGTACCCTTGGGGGTAATGGCGTTCTTCACGATGAGGAGAAGAGCCACAAGCACCAGCGTCACTACGACGAGGAGTGCGATAGAAGCAATAATTGTCTGACTCATATCCTTTTACAGTTGAATGCCCATAAATATCATGAATGCCATACCCATGAGGCCCACAGTAATGAAGGTGATGCCTATGCCCTTGAGGGGCTTGGGAACGTTGCAGTAGCTCATCTTCTCACGTATTGCGGCAAGCGCCACGATGGCGAGATACCAGCCGATGCCGGAGCCGAGGGCGTAAACCAGGGGCTCACCGATACCGGTGAAGTCTCTCTGCTGCATGAAGAGGGAGCCGCCCAGGATGGCGCAGTTCACTGCAATCAGCGGCAGGTAGATGCCGAGTGAAGAATAGAGCGAGGGGAGGAACTTCTCCACTATCATTTCCACGAGCTGCACGAACGCCGCGATGACCGCGATGAAGACTATGAAGCTCAGGAAGCTGAGATCTACTTCCGCAAACTGGGGACCGAGCCACTGGAGGGCGCCGGGCTGGAGCACGTAGGTGTTCAGCAGCCAGTTGAGGGGAAGCGTGCAGAGAAGCACGAAGATGACGGCGAGGCCCAGGCCGTTGGCCGTCTTTACGTTCTTCGATACCGCCAGGTATGAGCACATACCCAGGAAGTAAGCGAAGATCATATTGTCAACGAAGATTGACTTTACGAATAAGCTGATGTATTCCATAAGGCTGTGCTGTTAGTTTTCCTGAAGGTCTTTGTCGATTGCCCTGTGCACCCAGATAATGCATCCCAGGAGGATGAGGGCGAACGGTGGCAGGATGACAAGGTTGTTGGGAACGTATGCTTCCGGAAGCACCCTGAATCCAAACAGCGTGCCGCTGCCGAGGAGCTCGCGGAAGAAGGCGACTATCACCAGGATGAGGCCGTAGCCGAGTCCGTTGGCGATACCGTCAAGCAGGGAAGGGATGGGCTTGTTGCCGAGGGCGAAGGCCTCGATGCGGCCCATGACGATACAGTTGGTGATGATGAGGCCGATGTAGACCGACAGCTGCTTGTCGATGGCGTAGGTGCCTTCTCCTGCCTTGAGGATCTGGTCCACCAGGATAACCATCATGGCAACCACCACCAGCTGCACGATGATACGCACACGGTTGGGGATGGTGTTGCGGAGCAGCGAACACACGAGGCTGGAAAGTCCGGTGACCGCGATGACCGACAAGGCCATCACCAGAGCGCCCTTGAGCTGAACCGTAACGGCCAGCGCGGAGCATATACCGAGCACAAGGACGGTAATAGGATTGCCCTTGAGAATCGGATTGAGGATGGTTTCTTTAAGTTTCTGTGCCATAATCTATTCCTCCTCGTTGTCGTTAACGGTTTCTGCCTCTGAGAGCCCTTCGAGCATATTGAAGAATGCTCCGAGACCGAAATGCTTCTCGTAGGCCTTGAACCAGATGTTCAGTGCCTCGTTGAGGCCCTTCGAGGTCATGGTAGCACCGGTAATTGCGTCAACCGCGTTGGTGGCGCCGGTCGCCTCGACGTTCTTCTCGAGCCTGAAAGCGGGAGTCTCGCCCCACTCTACGGTCTTGCCTATGAATTTCTCGCGGAACCATGCTTCGTCCTTGATCTTGGCTCCCAGACCGGGAGTCTCGGACTCATGGTCGAAGAATGCGCCTGCGATGGTGTAGCAATCGGGACAGAATGCGATGTAACCCCAGACCGGACCCCAGAGGCCTGCTCCGTAAATAGGTATCACAGCAATTCCGCCCTTGAAAATATAGACGGGAAGGGTTGCGTCGCCTTCGGCAAGAATGGCCTTGTGCTGGGGCTTGAGCTTGCTTACAAGCTCGATCTTGTCCTGGCTGATCGAGAGTTCTCCGTTCTTTTCGCCGTCGAGTCCTATGGTGTAGGCTTCTTCGATGTTGTCGGCATAGAGCTGGAGTATTTCTGCGTTCTTGGCCGCATAGAGTTCCTCGGTGGACTTGATTCCGGCGGCGGACATCATCTGCCTGAGGGTTTCAGCCTTGGCGTTTGCGTCCTGGGCGGGGCCCAGCTTGGATGCCACGAAAGCCAGAACGGCCGCCACTATCACCACGACTATCGCGGTGTAGATGACTGTATAGACGTTATTGTTGGTATTCATGGCTATGCGACTTTAAGTTTCTTTGCCCTGCGGGAAATATGTACGCTGGTGACGCAGTGGTCAATCAGCGGAGCGAAGGTATTGAGCAGCAGGATAGCCAGCATCATGCCCTCGGCGTAGCCGGGGTTGAAGAGGCGTACCGTGATGCAGAGCATACCGATGAGGATACCGAAGATCCATTTGCCGCACTCGGTCTGGCAGGAGGTGACGGGATCGGTGGCCATGAAGACGGTACCGAAGGCGAAGCCGCCGTAGAGGAGCTGCATGTAGAAGGGGATCTCGGTGATGCCTGCGATGTTTCCTATCCAGCCTACGAGAAGGGCGCCTGCGACACTGCCGCACATGATCTTCCAGCTTGCGATGCCTGTCCAGATAAGCAGGATGGCGCCGAGCAGGATGGCGATTACTGAGGTCTCACCTACGGAACCGGGAACGGTGCCGATGAAGAGGTCCCAGAAGCCGGTACCGTACTGGGCGGGGCCGTCGAGGGCGAGGGGAGTGGCGCCTGTAAATGCGTCTGCCACTGCGGTTTCACCCTTCTTGAAGGCTATCCAGCACTCGGAACCGGACATGTAGTTAGGATAAGAGAAGAACAGGAATGCGCGGGTGAGGAGGGCGGGATTCCAGATGTTCATGCCGGTGCCGCCGAAGACCTCCTTGCCGAAGATGACGGCGAAGGCAACTGCGACTGCAAGCATCCACAGGGGGATGTCCACCGGGACGATAAGCGGAATGAAGAAACCGCTCACGAGGTAACCCTCGCTTACTTCCTCGCCGCGGATCTGGCTGGAAGCGAATTCTATTCCAAGTCCTACGATGTAGGAAACCAGGTACAAGGGGAGGACTTTCAGGAAGCCGAACCAGAAGTACTCGAGAATGTGCACTCCGGTCTGTCCCATTGCAAGTCCGTGCTGATAGCCGACGTTCCACATGCCGAAGAGGGCTGCGGGTGCTGCGGCTATCACCACCAGGATAAGGAGACGCTTAAGGTCTATTGCATCACGCACGTGGGAGCCCTTGAGGGTCACGGTGCCGGGCACGTGAAGGAATGTCTCAAAAGCATCGACGGAACTGTGAAGCCAATAGAGCTTGCCGCCTTTTTCGAAAATCTTATTCATATCTTTTAAGCCATTTCTTTGAGCATCAGGTCAATGCCCTTTGCGATGATGTCCTGGATGTAAATCTTGCTCGGATCTACGAACTCGCAGGTGGCGAGGTCCTCGGGGAGGACTTCATAGATGCCGAACTTTTCCATCTTGTCTATGTCTCCTGCAAGGCAGGCCTTGGTCAGGAACACGGGGTAGATGTCCATGGGAAGCACTTTGGCGTAGTAGCCGTCGTTCATGAGGAACGGACGGGGACCGCCGTGCAGGTTGGTGTTCATGTCGTACTTGCGCCAGGGCGTGAGCCAGCTGAAGTAGCTGTGGTCGTGGCTGTACTGCTTGAAGCGGAGGGGACGTATCCATCCGAGGAGCTCCTTGTCGGTGCCCTCCTGGATAATCGTAATCTGGTCGTCCTTCCAACCGAGGTAGCCTGCTTCGCCGACGTTGGCTCCGGAGAGCATGTCGCCGCTGATGAAGCGGTCGAGCTCGGGAGTGTTGCCGTAGAAGGGGGCGAGATCCTTGACGGGAGTGCCGGGAACGGTCTCGACATAGGAAGGCTCGATGGCGGCGGGGCCGGTGACGGCGACGAGGCGCCTCACGTTGTAGCGGCCGGTCGCAAAGAGCTTGCCGATGGCGGCGAGTCCGTGCAGGGGCAGTGTCCATACAGTCTCACCCTTGCAGATGGGGCTGATGTGGCTGATCTGCACGCCCACGTTGCCGGCGGGGTGCTTGCCCTGGAAACGGTGCAGGGTGCATCCGGTCAGTCTGGCGAAGGCGGAGTCCTTCACGCATGCGTCAAGGGACACGTGCACTGGTGCAATCTTGGCCAGGGCGTCAATACCCTTCTGGATGAATGCCACCTGGTTGCCGAGCGTAAACTCGGTATCGGCGGCCAGCGGAGCGCTGTTGAAAGCGGAAACGAAGATGCCCTTGGGGGCGGCGGCAGGATCGGCGATAATGCCGTAGGGACGCTGCACGAGCACGGGCCAGAGGCCGCTCTGCAGCAACGCCGTCTTGACATCCTCCACCGAAAGGGCGGCGGGATCCTTGGCGCCGAATTCCACGAATTCCTGCTTTTCGTCCGCTTCGATCAGAACTGCGAGAAGCTTGCGTTTCTCGCCCCTTGCGATTTCCTTGACCGTTCCGCTTACGGGCGCGGTGAGGAGAATCTCAGGGTTTTTCTTGTCAGCAATGACGGGAGAACCGCAGAGCACGCGGTCTCCTTCCTTCACCAAAAGCCTGGGGAGCAGGCCCTTGACACCGTCCGGGCGGACGGCTACTGTGGCGGGGGTCATCGATTTGCTGACGCGAAGGTCTGCGCTGCCCTTCACGGGCACATCAAGACCTCTTTTCAAAACGATGATTTCAGACATTTTATAAGGTTAAAATATAATATGCTTTAAGCATGCGAAGATACCACTTTTTTTTGTATTTTCGCGTCATTATGGAGAACAATGTGCGTGCAATATTGGAAGAACTTAACGAGGAGCAGAGAAAAGCGGTCGAGTGCCTTGACGGGCCGGTGTTGATTGTGGCGGGAGCGGGGTCCGGAAAGACCCGTGTTCTGACCAGCAGAGTGGCGAATGTCCTGGCGCACGGTTGTGATCCCTCCCGTGTGCTGGCTCTTACTTTTACCAAGAAGGCGGCCGGCGAGATGAAGGAAAGGATAGCCCTGATGGTCGGGTCCTGGAAGGCCCGAAGGGTAGTCATGGGCACCTTCCACTCGGTATTCATCAGGTTCCTGAGAGACTATGCCCAAAGTCTGGGATATCCCGAGAATTTCACCATCTATGACCAGAGCGACTCCACCTCGGCGGTGAAGGCCGCCATAAAGGAACTTGGCCTGGACGATGCCGTGTACAAGCCCAGAGAGGTGCTTTCCCGCATCTCCAATGCCAAGAACAGCCTGGTTACGGTAGCCGGATACAAGGCTGACGCGAATGCCCTGCGGGCGGACAGCTATGCAAAGAAACCCCGCATCGTGGACGTGTACGAGCGTTATCAGACCCGTATGAAGCAGTCCGGCGTGATGGACTTCGACGACATCCTCGTCAACATGAACATCCTGCTCAGGGATAATAAGGATGCCTTGAACGACATAGCCTCCCGTTTCTCCTATATTATGGTAGATGAGTATCAGGACACCAATTACGCCCAGTACCTCATCATCAAGAAGCTTTCTTCCGGGCACCGCAATATCTGCGTGGTGGGTGACGATTCCCAGTCGATTTACGCTTTCCGCGGCGCCCAGATACAGAATATCCTCAATTTCAAGAAAGATTACCCAGAGTGCAAACTCTTCCGGCTTGAGCGCAACTACCGCAGTACGCGCACCATAGTGGATGCCGCTAATTCCGTAATCGAGCACAACTCGGGCCGCATCCCCAAAAAGTGCTATGCAGAAGGGGAGGCCGGAGAAAAGATCAAGGTTCTGAAGACCTACACGGAGCAGGACGAGGCGGTCGAGATAGTCTCCGAAATCCAGTCCCGCATGCGCAAGGAAGGCGCCCGGTACGAAGATTTCGCAATCCTGTACCGCACCAACGCCCAGTCGCGTGCGCTTGAGGAGCAGCTCCGCCGCCGCAATATCCCTTACCATGTCTACTCCGGCAACTCGTTCTTCGAACGGGCGGAGGTTAAGGATATGATGGCCTACTTCAAACTGGCGGTGAACCCTCTGGACGACGAGTCCTTCAAGAGGGTGGTCAACAAGCCCGCCCGTGCGATAGGCGATACCACCCTTAAGGCGCTTGAGGCTGCCGCCCTGGCCCATGGGACCCCGCTTTACCGCGCCGCCTTTCTGGACGACCTGGAGCAGTACGGCCTGAGGAGCGCCGCAGTTCTCAAACTCAGGGCCTTCTGCGCCATGATAGACGGCTTCTGCCAGAAGGTGAAGGGTACCGACGCCTTCGAGCTGGCGCAGCTGATTGCCCGCGAAAGCGGCCTCTGGCAGTTCTACAAGGACGATAATTCCATAGAAGGGCAGGCCCGTTTCGCGAATGTGGAAGAGCTGGTGAACTCCGTAGCCTCCTTCGTGGAGGACCGCAAGGACGAGGCTGCCGATTCCGAGGAGGCCGCCGATGCCGTCTACACCCTGGACGATTTTCTGGAGAACATAACGCTGCTGAGCAACGTGGATCTGGTGGATGAGGACGACATTAATAATAAGGTGGCTCTGATGACGGTCCATTCTGCCAAGGGCCTGGAATTCCCGTACGTTTTCGTGGCGGGAATGGAGGAGAACCTCTTCCCGAGCCAGTCTATGCTCATGAGCCAGAAAGACTTGGAGGAGGAACGCCGGCTCTTTTACGTAGCCGTCACACGCGCCAAGCGTGCCGTTGCCCTGTCATTCGCCGGCACCCGCATGCGCAACGGCCGCCACGAGTCCAACGCCCCCTCGCGCTTCCTGCGTGAGATTGATTCCCGCTACCTCGACCATCCTCTGGACGATTCCGACTTTTCTTCCGACGGCCTCCGCCACGAATGGGGAGGTTTCGGAAGCAGGTGGACCGGAGGTCGCATGGACAAGTTCGGCGAGTCCGGCCGCAGCGAGCCTGGCGGGAGAAGAGGGCTCCCACAGAGCGGGTTCGCGCAGAGCGCTCATCCCTCCCATCGCGAGCGATGGGCCCCTCCCTCTAACGTGTCCGAGGGTGGACACGCCCGCCTTGTGGGCCCCTCTTCCCCCACCGCAGCAGCGGCCTCGCATCCCGTCGATCCGGACTTCGAGCCGCTGCCGATGACGGCGTTCAAAGTGGGCATGCGAATCGAACACAACAGATTCGGCCCCGGCGAAATACTCGAGATAACAGGCAACGTCCCCGAACTCAAAGCCCGCGTCCGCTTCGACGAACTCGGCGAGAAACTCCTCCTCCTCAAGTACGCCAAGATGCGGGAGGAAAAGAAAGGCTGAACATTACAGCCAGGGACTTATGATGCCTAGCAGGGACTGCTTGAAGCGCTCAGAGGCGCTCCATGAATCGATATAATCCTGGTCGGCAATCTTGGCCCCTTCCTGCGCCTCTGTGAGATAGGCTTTATGATCGATGGCAGCAGAGGAATCGTAAATCAGGACGTTAATCTCGTACAAGCTCTGCAAGCTCAACTTGTCCAGGTTGGAAGAACCCACACAGGTGATATAATCGTCGCACACCAGGGTCTTGCTATGGTTGAACGGCGGCTTGCGGTACAGCAACTTGATTCCGCTCTTCACGCACTCCTTGGCAGTGGCGTGGAAAGCAGAATCGAAAGAAGTCATGTCGGTGACTTCCGGGGCAATCACGCGAACGTCGACGCCCCTTTCTGCCGCCTTGCTCATGGCTTTCATAACAGGGCGAGTCGGGAGAAAATACGGAGTTTCGAACCACACATACTCTTTAGCGTGCTCCAGCAGCCACACAATCACCTCTTCCATCATATATGCAGGCTGGTCCGGTCCGTCCGCTACGAATTGAAGGATTTTACCTTCCCTTTCGCCGTCGGGAGCGGGTGCGCCGGTTTCCGAAGCCTTCGGGCCGACACGGCTCCAGTCTTCCAGGAAAATCTCCCTGACACATTGCACTGCCGGTCCGGTAATGCGGATCTGAGTATCGCCCCATCCGGACATGCTGCCTTCTGAAAGGTTCATGCCTCCCACATATGCCGTCTTTTTGTCAATCAAGTTGATCTTGCGATGATTGCGGTAAATAGGATCGGTGTAGGTATAGTCCGGTCTCCACAGGGGTGAGTGCTGGCGCACATCGATGCCGCTCTTCCGCATATTGCGGTAATACCCTGTAAAGTTCGGTCTCCCGTCGAAGGCGTTGTCGAAGAAATTGCCGAAATTGTCGTGAATATACCGGACGGTGACTCCCTGAGCCACCTTGTCGACCAGAACGTCGCGCACTCTTTTACCGTCCTTGTCTTCACCGAAAAGAAATACTTCCAGCTCTATCAGGTCTTTGGCTGACTCCAGGTCGCTGAAGAGAAGTTCCGAATAGCGCTTCCCGGCGCGGATGATTTCAAAATCGTTACCCCCGGTGGGCATTAAGGCAGGCTTTATTGCCAGCTTTCTGGCGAGGTTCCGGTAATATGGCTGGATGGCAGGGGTTGCATCTTTGCAGGTTACGGTTGCATTGTCCGGCTGCGCGGACAGCAGAGCCACTCCGGCGACAAGAATATAAAGGACGTTCATAGGATCGGTTCCAAAACTGAATGCAAGATAAGGAAAAAATACTTATCTTGCGATACAAAATGAATATGATGAGGAGTTTCCTTGCCCTTGCGTCATGCGTGCTGTTGCTGTTTTCCTGCCCGCTTCTGTGCGGTGCGCAGGAGCCTGACGGCGCTGAAGACCTCACTCTTGAGTCCGGAAAGCGCATTACACCTTCCTTGAGGGGGGTGTTGCCGTTTTATGTCGGCGCTTCCGTCCCGGTGGACGTGCCCTTGGGACAGTCGGCCGCGTTCTCTTTCGGCGTCGAAGCTGTCGGGCTGCGGCTCTCCGCAAGAAGCTGCCCCGTCGAGGCCACTACAGCTCTGCGTTTCAGCGGCATGTGCTTCCAGCCCGGCCGTAACGTTTTTTACCTGGGCATACCGCTCAGGGTGGCAGGCAGAATCGGAAGCGCATGTAAAGTGTATGCCGGGGCGTCAGCTGAGATGAGCCTCGGGAAGGCCCAGGACTTCTCCCGATTTATGGGAGTAGTCGAGGGCGGCGTATCTTTTTATGGTTTCGGCCTCCGTGCAAGCTATACCCTGACCCCTTACTCCGGCAGCTCCAGGGCGGTTTCGCTCGGCCTCATTATCGGACTCTGATATCAGTCCGCAAAAACTATCTTGCAGATGAAGCTCTGGAGGCCGTCTACGAGGCCTTCCACGTACCAGGCGCCGTCGGGGCCCTGGGCGCGGACGAGCCTGACTGTATCGCCTAGCCTGGCCTCACGGTTGTAGTTGAGGTAGAAGTCGGTGACCGTCTGCCCGGAAGTGACTTCCGGAGGCAGGCAGTCCATGGCCCAGTGGGGGTATTTGCCGTTGTTGGCGTGATGGTTATAGTCCAGGTCGGACCAGGTGACCACGTGCATGCCGGCCTCTTCGGTCTCGCAGTCGCGCGGAATGACTATCTTGGGAGCGTCCGGCTGAAGGGCCCTTTCGGGGTTCTGGGGCTCCGGCGACATTATGTCGAAGATGCGCTCCGGCTTTGCCAGGCTGCGGGCCTCCATGTCCATTAGAGCCCACGAGCTCGTGGCGCTTATGATTACTTTGCCGGAAGCGTCTGTCATGCGGTAATCCCTTGTGCTGATCGGCCCGCGGACGCCGCTGTGCCAGGTCTGCAGCGTTACCTTCTCTTCTACGCCCGGCAACCTGTCGTAATGGATGGCGTTGCGAAGCAAGATCCAGCAGAGGCCCCTCTCGTGGAGTACCGGGTCCGGTACGCCCAGCTGGGTGGAGCCGCGTACGGCGAGCTCCTGCGCTATGTCGAAGAAGGACGACGGGCGCATGCGGTACCCCAGGCTAAGGAAGTAGCAGGGGATTATATATTCTTCCTCGTATCTATCGGGAATCATAACGCGTGGGGTTGGTGTTAACGGACGTTTTAAGCACGTCAAGCGTGGGGTATGCCGCTTCCAGCAGCTCTGCCAGCAGGTCGATGGTGTACTGCTCGCTCTGGTAGTGCCCCAGTTCGGCCAGCAGCATGCCGTCGTTCTCGAAATAGTCGTGATAGTGGAATTCGCCGGTGATGAAGCAGTCGGCGCCTTTGCGTACGGCGTCCCTCATCAGGAAGCCGCCGGCTCCTCCGCAGAGGGCCACTGTCCTGATGTGCCTGCCGCTGCACTCGGAATGCCGGAGGCACTCGACGCCGAAGATGCCCTTGATGCGCCGGAGGAAGTCGACGTCGCTTTCGGGGGCTGGCAAGGTGCCGACGAGCCCGGAGCCTGCGTCCTCTCCCTCCTTGGGCAGCAGCCACTTAAGGTCTTGCAGGCCGATGAGCCCGGCAATCTTATGGTTGACGCCTCCGGGGGCGTTGTCCAGGCTGGTGTGGGTGGAGTAGACAGCGATTCCGCCGGCGAGCGCCTTTACCACGCAGCGCTGCTGGTAGCTTACGTCGCTCACCATGCTCAGCGGCTTGAACAGCAGGGGGTGGTGGGATACTATCATCTGGCATCCGAGTGCCGCCGCTTCGTCCATTACGGCCTCTGTGACGTCCAGGCACACGAGCACTTTGCTCACCCCGGCATCCATGAAACCAACCTGCAGGCCGGAGTTGTCCCACTCGTCCTGCAGCCTCAGCGGCGCCACGCGCTCTATCGCATCAACTATGTCTCTGACTCTCATATCTGCAAATATACTATTTTTTTGCGTAAAACGTAAGTTGGTGACATTCAGCGATAAACAAAAACCAAGTGAGGGTAAAAACCCCCACTTGGAATTAGTAAGTATTTGTAAATCTGCGTTTTACGATTTACAGCTGGGGACCAGCCTTGACAAGTTTCTTGCCGGCGGCGTTGCTCTCGTACTTGTGGAAGTTCTTGATGAAACGTCCTGCGAGGTCGCGGGCCTTGTCGTCCCAAACCTTTGCATCTGCGTAGGTGTCACGAGGATCGAGGATGCCGGTGTCGACTCCCTCGAGCTTGGTAGGAACCTCGAAGTTGAAGTAAGGAATGGTCTTGGTAGGGGCCTTGTCGATGCTGCCGTTGAGGATGGCGTCGATGATACCGCGGGTGTCACGGATGGAGATACGCTTGCCGGTACCGTTCCAGCCGGTGTTCACGAGGTAAGCCTTGGCGCCGCTCTTCTTCATCTTCTTCACAAGCTCCTCAGCATACTTGGTAGGATGCAGCTCGAGGAAAGCCTGGCCGAAGCAGGCGGAGAAGGTCGGAGTGGGCTCGGTGATGCCGCGCTCGGTACCTGCGAGCTTGGCGGTGAAGCCGCTCAGGAAGTAGTACTTGGTCTGCTCGGGAGTCAGGATGCTGACGGGAGGCAGCACGCCGAATGCGTCGGCGCTCAGGAAGATAACCTGCTTTGCTGCGGGGCCGTGGCTGTCCGGACGGACAATCTTCTCGATGTGATAGATAGGATAGCTGACGCGGGTGTTCTCGGTAACGCTCTTGTCGCAGAAGTCGATCTTGCCGGCCTCGTCGACGGTGACGTTCTCAAGCAGAGCGTCGCGGCGGATTGCGTTGTAGATATCAGGCTCGCTCTCCTTGTCCAGGTTGATTACCTTGGCGTAGCAGCCGCCCTCGAAGTTGAACACGCCCTTGTTGTCCCAGCCGTGCTCGTCGTCGCCGATGAGGAGACGCTTGGGGTCGGTGGAAAGGGTGGTCTTGCCGGTGCCGGACAGACCGAAGAAGATAGCGGTGTTCTCGCCGTTCATATCGGTGTTGGCGGAGCAGTGCATGGCCGCGATGCCCTTAAGAGGCAGGTAGTAGTTCATCATGGAGAACATACCCTTCTTCATTTCGCCGCCGTACCAGGTGTTGAGGATAACCTGCTCACGGGAGGTGACGTTGAAAGCAACGCAAGTCTCGCTGCGGAGACCGAGCTCCTTATAGTTGTCAACCTTTGCCTTTGCTGCGCAGTAAACTACGAAATCGGGCTCCTGGTCGAACTCCTTCTGGTTCTTGGGACGGATGAACATGTTGGTCACGAAGTGGGCCTGCCATGCCACCTCCATGATGAAGCGGACCTTCATGCGGGTGTCTGCGTGGGTGCCGCAGAAACCGTCGACTACGAAGAGGCGCTTGCCGGAGAGCTGCTGCTGGGCGAGCTTCTTGACTGCCTTCCAGGTTGCAACGGACATTTTGTGGTTATCGTTGTGATAATCCTCGGTATCCCACCAGATCTCGCCGGGTTTGCCTTCCTTGGTGGTGTTGTCGTAGACGATGTACTTGTCCTTAGGAGAACGGCCGGTGTAAACGCCAGTCATAACGTTGATAGCGCCGAGTTCGGTCACCTGACCTTTGTCAAAGCCCTCGAGACCGGGTTTGGTCTCTTCGTTGTAAAGAACCTCGTACGTGGGGTTGTAAAGAACTTCCTTCACACCCTTGATGCCGTACTTAGAGAGTTGGATATTAGACATAACTGTATAAAAAATTATAAAGTAATTTCAATCCACAAAAGTATAAATAATTCATGATATTACCAAAAAATCAGACATGTCCGATTTTTTTCTATATTTGCAATGATGAAAGGAAAACTGTATCTGATACCGTCGCCGCTGGGCGAATATGAGCCGGCGGAGGTGCTGCCGGCGCCTGTTCTGAAGCAGGCGCAGGAACTGAAGTGCTTCGTTGTTGAGGAACTCCGGACCGCCCGGCGCTTCCTTTCCGCCGCCGGCCTCAAAGGCCACATCGAGGAACTCGAATTCCACACCCTGAACGAGCACACAAGCCCCCAGGAAGTGGAAGCGATGGCCAGCTTGTTCGACAAAGGCGACGTGGGCCTGATATCGGAAGCCGGACTCCCTGCCGTAGCCGACCCCGGAGCCGCACTCGTGGCCCTCTGCCACCGCAAAGGCATAGAAGTCGTCCCTATGGTCGGCCCATCCTCCCTTATGCTCGCCCTCATGGCTTCCGGACTCAACGGCCAGAGCTTCGCCTTCCGCGGCTACCTGCCGGCAAAGACCGACGAACGCCGCAGCGCCCTCAAGACCATCGAACGCGACTCCAAGCAGCTGAATCAGAGTCAGATATTCATAGAGACGCCCTACCGTAACGACTCCCTCCTTAAAGACCTTCTGCAGTTCCTGCAGCCATCCACGAGGCTGACTGTTGCGGCCGACATCACCCTTCCCGACGCATTCATACGCACCCGCAGCATAGCCCAGTGGAGGCAGGAGCCGCTGACCATAGGCAAACGCCCCTGCGTCTTCATAATCCTCGCCTGACATGCAGACCCCCGAGCAAGTTCTGAAGGCATGGTGGGGCTACGACAGCTTCCGTCCCATGCAGAAGGAGATCGTGACCTCCGCCCTGGAGGGCCGCGACACGCTCGCCATCCTGCCCACCGGGGGAGGAAAGTCCATATGCTTCCAGGTGCCCGCCATGATGAAGGACGGCCTGGCGCTGGTGGTAACGCCCCTCATCGCCCTCATGAAAGACCAGGTGCAGAACCTCCAGCAGAGGGGCATCAAGGCCATTGCCCTACATGCCGGCATGACGCGGCGGGAGGTGGACCTGGCGCTCAACAACGCCGCTTACGGCGACTGCAAATTCCTCTACGTATCCCCGGAACGCCTGGGCACGCCCCTTTTCCGTTCGTACCTTGAGGAGCTGGAAATCAGCTACATAGTGGTTGATGAGGCACACTGCATCTCGCAATGGGGCTACGACTTCCGGCCGGACTACCTGAACATAGGGGAGCTCCGCAAATCGGTGGCCGCTCCCGTCATCGCCCTTACCGCCACGGCCACGCCAAAGGTGGTGGAAGACATAGCTGCACGCCTGTCGCCCGACCCTTCCAAGCCATCCTTCAACATACTCCGCAGCGGCTTCGAACGCCCCAACCTCAGTTACATAGTCCGCGAGTGCCGCGACAAGGCCGGCCAGCTGCTGGACATCTGCCGAGGCGTCCAGGGCTCCGGAATAGTGTACCTCCGGAGCCGCCGCCGTTGCGAAGAAGTGGCGGCATTGCTCAAGTCGGAAGGCGTGAGCGCGTCGTTCTACCATGCCGGCCTGGGCACCAAAAGCCGCACCGAGCGCCAGGAAGCCTGGAAAAAAGGCGAAATACGCGTCATGGTTTGCACCAACGCCTTCGGCATGGGCATAGACAAGCCTGACGTACGCTTCGTGGTGCACTGGGAGCCGACCGACAGCCTGGAGTCCTACTTCCAGGAGGCGGGGCGCGCAGGCCGCGACGGCAAGCGTTCGTACGCCGTGCTGCTTTGGAACGCCAGCGACATCAGCCACCTGCGGCAGATGCTGGACGCCTCTTTCCCGTCGCTGGAATTCATAGAAGACATCTACCAGAAGCTCCACATATTCAGCAACATAATATACGAGACGGGGGAGGGGCACACCATACGCTTCGACCTGGAAGCCTTCTGCAAGCAGTACAAGCTGCGTCCGTCGCCCGTCCGTTACGCCCTCCGCTACCTGGAGCAGGCGGGCCACTTGAGCTTCTCCGAGGATGCCGATTTCCCCACCCGCGTACGCATATCGGCACCCCGTAACCTGCTGTACGAGGCCGACTTGCCCCAGCCGCAGATGATCCCGCTGCTGGAGGCCCTCATGCGCGGATACCCCGGCATCATGTCGTATTCCATGCCCATAGACGAGGAGAGTCTGGCCCGCGAATGCGACGCCACCGTACCATGGCTGCACCAGCTGCTCTACCAGCTCTCGCTGGAACGCATCATCAACTATATCCCGGCCGACCGCTGTTCGCTGGTTTACCTGAACCACGACCGCCTGACCCCGGGGAACGTGGACCTGAAGCCGGAGCGCTACAAGTTCCTGCGGGCCAATGCGGAGGCGCGCCTGGAGTCCATGGAAGCCTACCTCAGGGACTCCGACACCTGCCGCTCCCGCCAGCTGCTGGCATACTTCGGGCAGACGGAAACCGACGACTGCGGCACCTGCGACGTCTGCCGTGGCAGGACTCCGGAGGAACGCAGCCGTGCGGCCCTTCTGCGCTTCGTGAAATCGCATCCCGGATGCAGCCTGCAGGATATAAAGCAGTTCTGCGACAACCCGCAGAACGGGATGCCGCAGAACGCGATGGAGCTGTATCGCAGCCTTCTGGACGAAGGTCTTATTTGATTATTCCTAATTTCTTCAGCAGAGCCTCGGGCTTGGGATCGTGGCCGCGGAAATTGCGGTAAAGCACGGCCTCTTCTTCGCTGCTGCCCTTGGAGAGCACTTCTTTGCGGAATTTGGAAGCGACCTCGCGGTTGAAGATGCCTTGCTCCTTGAAGAGACTGAAAGCGTCTGCCTCCAGTACCTCGGCCCACTTATATGAATAGTAGCCTGCGGAATAGCCGCCGGAGAAGATGTGGCTGAAAGATGTGGAAATGCAGGTCTCGGGTACCTGTGGCAGAAGGGCTGACGGCAGGAGGACGGCTTTCTCGTATTCAAGAGTGCCCTCTGCGGGAACGTCGCTGCGTGAGTGCCAAGCCATATCCAGAATACCGAAGTCCAGCTGACGGACCTGGCTATATGCCGCAAGGTAGTTCTTGGTAGCTTCAATCTTGTCTATCAGCTCGGTGGGGATGGTCTCGCCGGTCTGGTAGTGCTTTGCGAAGCCGCCCAGGTATTCGGGCTCGTAGCCCCAGTTCTCCATAATCTGGGAAGGCAGTTCCACGAAGTCTCGGGACACGTTGGTGCCGGTGAGGGAAGGATAGCGGCCTTCGGCCATCATGCCGTGCAGGGAGTGGCCGAACTCATGCAGGAAGGTTACAAGCTCGTCGTGGGTAAGCAGCGACGGGGCGTCGGCGGTAGGCTTGCTGAAATTGGTGACTATGCTGACGAAAGGACGCCTCTCCACGCCGTCCTTTATGCTCTGGCCGCGGAACTCGGTCATCCATGCTCCGCCCCTCTTGCTGGCGCGGGGGAAGAAGTCTGCATAGAACAGGGCGATGTGCTTTCCGTCTTCGTCCTTTACGTCGAACACCTTTACGTCTTTATGGTAGCCGGGAAGGTCGGGACGAGGGGTGAACTGCAGGCCGTAGAGCCTGGTGGCCAGTCCGAGTACGGCGTCGATGCAGCTCTCCAGCTGGAAATATGGCTTGAGCATGGAGTCGTCCAGGCTGTAGTTGGCGGCCTTGTATTTCTCGCTGTAATAGCTGAAATCCCAGGGCATGAGGGTGTCGCCTTCGAAGCCGCAGCTCTTGGCATAATTGAATATGTCGGCCACTTCCTTGCGTGCAACAGGCAGTGACGGATCCAGGAGCTCTTTTATGAAAGCTTCCACCTCGGCCGGGGTCTTTACCATACGCTCTTCCAGCACGAAGTCTGCCCAAGTGGCATAGCCGAGTATATTTGCTATGTCTATGCGGTGCTGGGCTATGTCTTTGACTGTCTGGGTGTTGTCAAACTCTCCGCCGACGGCTTTGGTGTTGTATGCGCGGTACATCTTCTCGCGCAGGTCGCGGCGTGCGGAGTACTGCATGAAGGGGCCGTAGCTGGGATAGCTCAGGTCGAACACCCAACCTTCCTTGCCCTTCTCCTCGGCGGTCTCCTTGCCCAGGGCGACTACGAAGTCTGGAAGACCTTCCAGCTCTGCCTCGTCGGTGAGCTCAAGGGTGAATGCATTGGTGGCATCCAGGACGTTCTTGCTGTATGCAAGCTCGAGCAGGGACTCTTCCTCGCAGAGTTTGCTGTACTTCTCCTTGTCTTCGGGGGAGAGGTTGGCGCCGCCGCGGGCGAAGCCCTTGTAGCACTGCACCAGCAGACGGAGCTGGTCTGGCTCGAGGTTCAGGCTTTCGCGTGCCTCGTACACTGCCTTGACTTTCTCGAAGAGCTTCTCGTTCAGGGAAACATACATTGAATACTCGGTCATCATGGGCGCCACGTCCTCGGCGATTTTCTGCATCTCGTCGTTGGTGTCGGCCTCCATGAGATTGTAGAAGATGCTTGAAACACGGTCCAGGGTCTCGCCGCTGTATTCCAACGCTTCGATGGTGTTGGCGAACGTGGGCTCGTCGGGGTTGGCTACTATTGCGTCAACTTCGGCCTTCGCCTCTTTTATCGCCTGCTTGAAAGCGGGCATGTAATGTTCAGTCTTGATTTTGTCGAACTGGGGTGCTCCGTATTCCAGCGGAGACTCCGTAAGCAGGGGATTTTCCATTTTGCAGGAGATGAAAAGTGCAGCAGCCGCGGCTGCAAGTAAAACAATCCGTTTCATATGTTATTCAATAATTAATCCGTCGTATGCCGGGTGAACATGCTCTGGGAGCTGCTTCTCGAACTCTTCATGAGGCGGCAGCAGGTGAGACAAGTGGGTAATGTACGACTCCTCTGCACCTACACGCCCGAAGAACTCCAGAGCCTCGTCCAGCGAGAAATGGGAATGGTGCGGACCTGGCTTTACGCAGTTTATGGTAACCGCACGCAAGCCGCGGAGCTTTTCGAACTCCTCGTCTTCAATCAGGTTCATGTCCGTAAGATAGGCAATGTCCCCGAAGCGGTAGCCCAGCACCGAGAGCTTCTTTACCTTGTGGTGCCAGCCCTGTATGGGTATGACTTCCACGCTCTTGCCTATGTCGCCCGACGCCCCGAGGTGCCTGTAGCCAAAGCCCTTTTCCCATTGCAGCACCTCGTCGCCGGCATTGGAGCAGACCTTGAAAGGCTTGCTGCCGTCAATGGTGTGCATGTGCCATTCGGGCGCCCCAGGATACTTCGGGTCGGCGAAAGCGTATGCGTAGGTGTGCCTGAGGGAATCTTCCACGTATTTTTCGCAGTAAATGTTGACCGGTCGGCTCTCGCAGAGGTTGAGGGCGCGGGTGTCGTCCAGACCTCCCACATGGTCCATGTGATTGTGCGTCAGAAGTATGGCATCCAGGTGCCTCATGTTCACGCTGAGGGCCTGCTCCCGGAAGTCGGGGCCGCAGTCGATGAGTATGCTGAGGCCTCCGTATTCCACCAGGGCCGAAGCGCGCAGCCTCTTGTCCTTCGGGTCGGAGGACATGCACACAGGGCATGTGCAGCCAACCATCGGGACGCCGGAAGAGGTGCCGGAGCCTAAAATCGTCAGTTTTGCTTTCATATCGTTACGTCCACTATCTTGCCGCTCAGCGCCGCCTCGTAAGGACGGCGTATGCGTATGTAATTGCCTGTATATCCTTCCATGAAGCCCTGCCTGTCGGTGGATTCGAAGAGCACTTTTTCATGCACCCCGCGGTTGGCTTCAACAAATTCCGCATGCAGGCGCGAGCTGAGCTCCTCCAGCGCTGCGACGCGTTCCTTCTTCACGCCCTCGCTTACCTGTCCGTCCATCTCCGCCGCCGGCGTGCCGGGTCTGCGGGAGTAGGGGAACACATGGATGAACGACGGACGCACGCCCTCAAGGAACTCCACCGTCTGGCGGAACAGCTCCTCCGTCTCGCCGGGAAGGCCCACCATCACGTCGATGCCGAAGAAGACCAGAGGCTTACCGGGACCTTCCATGGCCTTCCGCACGTACGCCAGCTTGTCGGCGAAGAAACGTGTGTCGTAATGCCTGCCCATGCGCTCCAGCAGCTCGTCCGAGCCGGTTTGCAGGGGGATGTGGAAGTGGGGCTGGAACTTGGTGCCGGAGGCTATCCAGTCAACTATTTCCTCCGTCAGCAGGTTCGGCTCTATACTGGAAATGCGGTAGCGCTCTATGCCTTCCACCCCGTTCAGCTCCTGCAGCAGCTGCAGGAAACTCTCGCCCGTGCTGCGCCCGAAGTCGCCGGTGTTCACCCCCGTCAGCACAATCTCCTTCACCCCCAGCGCCGCTATCTTGCGCGCATTGGCCACGCACTCCGCTACCGGCACGTTGCGGCTCTCGCCCCTCGCATACGGTACCGTGCAGTACTTGCAATAGTTATTGCACCCGTCCTGCACCTTGAGGAACGACCTTGTCCTCTCACCGGAGCTCCAGGCGGCGAAGACGTTGCCGGAGTGGCACGGAGGGACTGGGAAATCTGTAGCCACCCTCGGCTCCATTCGGCTATGAACTATCGCTAAAGTCTCCGGTACTACCTTTGATTTCTCGTTGCAGCCGAATACTCTGGCTACGCCTGGAATACCTTCGTATTCCTTCCGTCGCAGCTGGGCGCTGCAGCCAGTGACAACGATACAAGCCTCAGGGTTAACACGATGCACCTTGCGGATAAGATTCCGCGACTTGGCATCGGAAGTAGCAGTAACCGAACAAGTATTCACCAGGAAAATATCCGCGCCGCGGCTCCACGGAACCACCTTAAGCCCCGCCTGGACGAAGCCCCTCTCGTAGGTCCCCGTCTCCGCATAATTCAACTTGCAGCCCAAAGTGAGCAGCGCTATCGTCTGGTACTTACCTTCGCCCATTCACATTCACCCCTCACCGGAGGATTCTTTTTATAAACGCTTACCTCAAAGTGCTCAAGCTCCGGAATCTCCTGCTGCAGCGCATCCGCAATCCGCCCCGCCACATGCTCCAGAAGCATGGAAGGCACCTCCATTTCGCGGGCGATTACGTTATACACCAGGCTGTAATCCAGCGTATCGTCCAACTCGTCCGTGAGCTCTGCCGCAGAAGTGTCCCAGTCGCAGGAAAAATCCACCTTGAACTCGTTGCCATCAAGCCTTTCGCTCTCCAGGCAACCGTGACGTGCGAAAAAATGCATCCCCAAAAGTTCTATCCTGCCCATCATCACTCTATGGTAATTGTAGTCATTTCACGTTTGCGCATCATCTCCCGCATGTTGTCCTCCTGCTTGCGCTGGCGGGACATGAACATCTGCCGGAAGAAGTCGATGGTGCGGTCGAATTCCTTCTGGTAAGAAAGGCCCAGGCCGTTCCGCTGCGAGAAATCCAGGCTGCTGGAGAATTCGTCCGCCGAGTGCGAGAAGAGCTTGAAACGCAACTCTCCGCTCTTGTCCATCTTTATTTCTATGTCAAGGTCGCCAACCACGTCACCGCCGGCGCTCTTGGAAGTGCTGTACTTGCGGTTGCCCACCGAGCCGTTCACCAGGACCCTGTTGTTGAACAGCTGCGTAGACACGGCCACGTCGAAAATGTCCGTGCCCGCGTTGTCCTGCTGATAGCCGAGGCCGAAGTCCAAAGGAATGTCCAGCTTCTGCAAGATATTGTTCAACTGGC
Source organism: Bacteroidales bacterium (assembly GCA_017554335.1). Lineage (GTDB taxonomy): Bacteria > Bacteroidota > Bacteroidia > Bacteroidales > UBA932 > Cryptobacteroides. The sequence goes on from JAFZIO010000071.1 coordinate 75,104, forward strand.
TGGAAACTATTTCGCCCACGTTGGAGGCAATCATATTGGTGCCGTTAACGACTCCGGAACCTTCCTCGGGCAGGAAAGTGCCGAAGAGCAGCAGGGCCACGAATTGCTTCTGAACCTTGTCCTGGGTGCTCAGGGCGCCTTCCACCTGCATCTTGGTATTGGGGTCGAGGTCCGGTACGTTGATGGAGAACGACACGTCCGGATTGCTCAGCTGACCGCTGATGTTGATGCCGCACTCCACCGTACGCCGGCTGGATACCGAAGTGGTATCGGCAACTATGGTGGCCAGGGAAGTCTTCACGTTGTGTATGGCATGTATGTCCAGGGTGCTCTCCATGACGTTGCCGTTGAACTGTATGGAACTGCCCGACTGGATGTCGAACTCCTTGCTCACCACGCCCGGTATGTTGAAGAGGTATTTACCCTTGGCGATGTTGTAGTCGCCCTTCAGCTGGAGCTTGCCCTTGCCGGTATTGAGGTCCACCATTATTTCTCCGGTACCGCCGGCGGTGAGTACGTGGCCGTTCTCCTTGTCGATCTCCACCTGCGCCATCACATCCGGCGACAGGCTCACCTTTGCGTGGGTGGTGAAGGACGACGAGCTCTTCGGCTTCTTGTTCGCGGCGGCAGCTGCGGCTACGGCTTCCTCGTCGGTGACGGGCTCGACAAAGGTCAGCAGGTCGCTGCCGTGGGCCGTAGATGACGAAGGAATCGGCACGTTCACGATGCCGTCTCCGGAGGTGGCTACGTCGGCGTCCACATAGAGGGCGTTGAAGGGCCCCGTTATCTTGCCGCGGCCGGACAGCGACAGGTCGCCGTATACCATGATGGGGCTGTTCTCGTCCGGTATGTCTATGGCCTTCAGGCGGCGCATCAGGAGCGACGCATCCATACGGAAGTCCTTGAAGTTGCGGAAGCTGAGGCCGCCCGTGAGGGTGCCCTTCCCGCCGTAGTCGTCGGCTACGTCTATCTTGTTGAACTTCAGACCGGTGTCGTCCAGGCTCAGGGGCCCGTTCAGGGTGTATGCCACATTGGTGTAGCTGATTCTCGTGCGCATGTCCTCGAACCTGAGTCCGTCGCTGCTTATGTTCAACTGGTCTATGGGCCCGCTGGCTTGTATTTTGCCGTACATGCGGCCGTCCAGTTCAGTGAGGTAGTTTTTGAGGAATGCGGCTCCAGGCCCGGGGTTGAACCCGTCCATGAGCGCCGTTGCCGTCACGCTCTTGTCCCTTGCGCCGTAACTGGCGTTCAGGGCAAGCACATCGCTGCCGCCCAGATAATTGTCCAGAGTCGCGTGAATGCGCTTGTTGGTGTCGTCCCAGGTGCTGTTGAGCTTGAAGTCTCCGGCCTTTCTGCCCGCAATGACGAGATCCTTCAGGTCCAGTTTTCCGCCCAGACCCATTTCGGAAGGAACGGGGGATATCAGGGTGGCGTTGCCGTCGATAATGCCGGCTATATCCGGGAAGCTCTCGGACATGAACTCGTTTACCAAGGCAAGGTCCAGATTGTGCATCTTGACCTGCATGGTGTCTTTGCCGAACGGGCTCAGCGCGCCGTCTATCTCTATGCTCTGGCGTTCGCTTGCCAGGCGGAAACCCTCTACGCTTATCTCGCCTCCGTGCAGGCCTATATCCGACTTGCTGAGGTTCCAGACGTCATTTTTGATGCTCAGGTACGACTGCAGGGTGGAGACGTCCAGCGAAGGGCGCCCCTTTTCGTCCCTCAGGATGAGGGCCTGCAGGTTAAGCTCGCTGCCGTTCTCCAGCAGGTTGGCACCGGCGTACATGATTCCCAGGCTCGCCAGGTTCTCGTCGGCATCCAGGTTGATGCCCGCGTTGTCGAAGGTCAGGCTCTTCAGCTTCAGCTGGTCGGTGTTGACCGTGCAGTTCAGGCCGTGGAACTGGTTGCTGACGGAGAGGCTGAGGTTGGTGGTATGGATGGTCTTGAAGTCCAGCGACGGAGAGTTGATGTATCCCAGCAGGGTGCCGTTCCGGTCAACGTCCAGGTTCACGGCAGTCCCTTCCGCAATTGCCATTCCCGGCATCGCGAACGCCAGCAGGCCTTTGGTGTCGAGGAAGATGGCGCTCAGGGTGGCGTCCATACCCTCGCCTGTAAGCTCGGGCGCCTTGCCTCCGGCGGCAAAGAAAGCAGGCATGTCACGCTCCAGGGAAACGCTCTTGACGTACTTGACCAGGCCGCCCAGATTGGAGGGGCCGTTATACTTGGCATCCATGAATGCGGAACTGAGTATGGCGGTAAGGTGGTCTCCGTCCAGACGCGCCTCCGCCTCGATGTCCCCTATGTACTGAGGCCCCTGGTCGCAGGTAAGCAGGAGGTCGCCAATCTGTACATGTATGGGGGCGTTTTTCTGAATTCCCTGGTCGGCCGAGATCGTGCAGGAGACATTGGATGCGCCGCCACGCTTGTCGATGTTAAGCGCGGCCAGGTCTATGTTGTCGAGCTCGGCGTACAGCGAACCGTGCTGCTTTCGCAGGTTGAAGTTGCCGTCCAGCGTAATCTGGGCGTTGGGGTCTTCGCTCTGCAGCGACGCTACGATGGTCTTGTCTATGAAGCTTCCGGCCAGGTGGATGTCGCTGTATTCGTATCCCAGGACCTCCAGCTTGGAGACCTCAAGCCCTTCGAGGGTCAGGGCTGTCCTCGAGCCAAGGGTTCCGCTCGCCGTGGCGGAAAAAGAACTGGGGCCGAGGGCATCGTTGGTCAGCAGTTTGCCTAGGTCGAACTCCCTGGCTACGACGTTGGCGTTCAGTTGCATCGGACGGTTGCGGTCGACCATATTCCTGAGAGTCGCCTTGGCTACCATGGCTCCGATGGAGGAGCTGATGTCGGCGGATGCCGACAGCCTGTTCATGGGGCCGCTGGCCTTTGCGTGGAGGTCGAACTGCTCGCCGGGGGCGAAACGGCCCACGTTGGCCTTCGAACCGAGGGCCTTGAGCGCCGCCTCCAGGCCGGAGACCGTAAACTTCAGTTCTTCGATTTCGGCGTCCATGCCCGTATCCATTATGCTGGGCAGGCCGTACATGTGTACGTTGACCTTGCCGTAAGGGCCATAGGGGGTGGTAATGCTGAAGTTCTCCGTACGGAAGTCGCTGACCGTTCCCCGGAAACGCCCGGAAGCTATGTCGGCGATGAACTTGTTGTCTTTGAAGGTGCCGCCGCTAAAGTAGCTGATGGACTCCAGCACGAGCCTCGAGGGCGCGAAGCGTATGTCCATGCTTACCTGATGGATGAAGTCCGACCATGCCTTGGTGTCTGCGTAGCTGAGTTCGGCGTCCGGCAGGTAGAGGTCGCTGCCGCAACCGTCCTTCAGGTGTATCTTCTTCAGTGTAGTCTTGCCCAGTCCGACGTGGCAGTGGCCGCTGAGCTCCTCCGCCTTGAATCCGCTCTTCTCTTCAGCCACCAGCTTGTCCACGACTGCGTGCATGCGGCCGCCGTAGAACCCTATATTGTGCCCCTTGACGTCGCAGCGTACATCCATGTCGCCGAAATTGATTCCGTGCTCGCGGGTGGAGACGGAACAGTAATTCAGCATGCGGAAGCGGGCGTCTTTTATATTGACTTTGCCTATGGTAAAGATGCTGTCCAGGGTCATCTGGGATTCTTCGCCGCTTGATTTCAGGTTCAGGACACGGGTCAGGTTGTTCGCGCCGGGCTCTATGGTGAGCTGGAAAAGCAGATCTTCCGCCTCCACGCGCCTCATGGCTATGACCTTCTTGAGGAAGAGTCTCCTGATTGAAATGTTGGCGGAAAGCTTGCCTATCCTGGCTATCGTGTCCACAGGCGCGAAGCCGGTGCCGTTGATGTCTTCCGTGTACGGATGGGGGTCGATGAGCACGGCGTCCCTGATGGTGACGGCGTTGAACGGATGTATCTGTATGGATCCTATCTCAAGTTCCGCGTTGAATAAAGACTTGAGCTTGTCGGCGGCGTAGCGGGCCACTCCGGTCTGGACGGCAGGCATCTGCAGCACGAGAAAAACCCCGAGCAGCAGAATGATGAAAAGGCCGATGATGCGGGCCGCTATGTACCTTAGTCTATCGATGGTATTTAAACTTGTCCTAAATCTTACAAATTTAGTAAATAATTGTTAAATTTGCGGAGACAACCAGCGCTTTTTTATGTCCGATATCATTCTGGGAATTGAATCTTCCTGCGACGATACTTCGGCCGCCGTCATACGGGACGGATGGCTTCTGTCCAACGTCATCGCTTCCCAGGATGTCCATAAATCCTACGGCGGCGTGGTGCCGGAACTGGCTTCCAGGGCGCATGAACTGAATATAGTCCCCGTCGTAAGCGAGGCCCTTTCCAGGGCCGGCGTAAAGCCTTCCGACCTTACCGCAATAGCGTTTACCAGAGGTCCCGGCCTGCTGGGCTCCCTGCTGGTGGGAACCTCTTTCGCCAAGGCGTTCGGCCTTGCGCTGGACGTGCCCATAATCATGGTGAACCATCTCCAGGGGCATCTGCTGGCCGATTTCATACGCCAGCCGGGCAAAGAGGTGAACGAGCCCGCCTTCCCGTACCTGTGCCTGCTGGTCAGCGGCGGCAACTCCCAGATAGTGAGGGTCGACGGTCCGCTGCAGTATACCATACTCGGCCAGACCATCGACGACGCGGTAGGGGAGGCCTTCGACAAGTGCTCCAAGATGATGGGCCTCGGATATCCTGGCGGTCCCGTCATAGACAGGCTGGCGAAGCAGGGGGACCCGGACCGCTTCAAATTCGCCAAACCGCATATCCCGGGACTGGATTATTCCTTCAGCGGCATCAAGACATCGCTGCTCTACTTCGTGCGGGACGAGATGGCGAAGGACCCGGAGTTCATGGAAAAGAACAAGGAAGACATCTGTGCGTCCTTCCAGAAGACCCTCATAGACATACTTATGGACAAGCTCGTCAAGGCGTCAAAGCAGACGGGCATAAAGGATATAACGATAGGCGGCGGAGTAAGCGCAAACAGCGGCCTTAGGGAGAGGCTCCAGGCGGAGGGAGCGAAGCGCGGATGGCGGACCTTCCTTCCGGAGTTCAAATTCACGACGGATAACGCCGCCATGATTGCCATTGCGGGATATTATCACTATCTTGCAGGCGAAAGGACGCCGCTTGACGTGGCCCCGGTATCGAGAATGTCGGATTTTTAAACACATCATAGTTAGTAAGTGTTATGAACAAAATTAAAGTTGCAATTGTCGGTTACGGCAACATCGGGCGCTTCTCGCTGGAGGCGGTCGAGGCCGCTGGCGACATGGAATGCGTAGGCGTAGTCCGCAGGAGCGGCTCCGCAGACGGCATTCCCGAACTTGCTCCCTACAAGGTCGTAGCTGACGTGCGGGACCTCGGGAAGGTGGATGTGGCCATCCTTTCCGTGCCGTCCCGTAAAGTGGGGGAGACTGCAGCGAAGTATCTCCGGATGGGGATCAGCACCGTGGACAGCTTCGACATCCACACCGACATCTGCGCCCTTCGCGCGGAGTTGGCGCCGCTGGCCGAGGCCTCCGGCGCGGTTAGCGTGATTTCCGCCGGATGGGACCCGGGCAGCGACTCGGTGGTCCGCGCACTCATGCAGGGACTGGCCCCCAAAGGCATCAGCTACACCAACTTCGGCCCCGGACGGTCCATGGGACATTCCGTTGCCGCCAAGGCCGTTTCCGGCGTGAAGGACGCGCTCAGCGTGACCATCCCCGTGGGGACCGGCCTGCACCGCCGTATGGTTTATGTTGAACTGGAGCCCGGGGCGGACGCCGCCGCTGTTGAGGCGGCAATCAAGGCCGACCCCTATTTCTCCCACGATGAGACCCACGTCATTCCTGTTGAGAGCGTGGACGCCCTCAACGACATGGGACACGGTGTGAACCTGGTACGCAAAGGCGTCTCAGGCCAGTCCCACAACCAGCTCCTGGAATTCAACATGAAGATCAACAATCCTGCGCTTACAGGACAGGTGCTGGTCATGGCAGCACGCGCGGCGGTACGCCAGCGCCCCGGCTGCTATACGATGATAGAGATTCCTGTCATCGATTACCTTGAAGGAGAACGTGAAACTTTAATCAGCAAATTAGTATGAGTGCTTTTACCGATAAATACATCATGAATTTCATGGCGGAGCTTCAGGCCCGCAATCCCGGCGAATCCGAGTTCCACCAGGCTGTCAGCGAGGTGCTGCACAGCGTAGCCCCCTGCCTCGAGGAGTATCCTTTCCTCCTGGAAAACAAGATTATGGAACGCATGGTGGAGCCTGAGCGCGTCATCATGTTCCGCGTCCCCTGGATGGACGACGCCGGCGAAATCCACATCAACCGCGGCTTCCGCGTGCAGATGAACAGCGCCATCGGCCCCTACAAGGGCGGTATCCGTTTCCATCCGAGCGTAAACCTGTCCATCATGAAGTTCCTCGCCTTCGAGCAGACCTTCAAGAACAGCCTCACCACGCTCCCCATGGGCGGTGGCAAGGGCGGTTCCGATTTCAGCCCGAAAGGCCGCTCCGATGCGGAAGTGATGCGTTTCTGCCAGAGTTTCATGACCGAATTGCAGCGCCACATCGGCCAGGACACCGACGTCCCGGCGGGTGATATCGGCGTGGGCGGCCGCGAAATCGGCTACCTCTTCGGCCAGTACAAGCGGCTCCG
>JAFZIO010000072.1 GCA_017554335.1 Bacteroidales bacterium
CCAGGAAGATCCTGGGAAATGGCTGACCATCATTCAAGTCCCGACAGAGAAAGGGCCTATTGGTTAAGTATTGGTTAAGTTTTAAAGAAAAACCCCATCCGACGTGTGTCAGACGGGGTTTTGAAGTGACTCCTACAGGACTCAAACCTGTAACCTTTTGATCCGTAGTCAAATGCTCTATTCAATTGAGCTAAGGAGCCAGTATTTACCGGGACGGAGCCCGGTTTTAAACCTATTCGGCGGAAGCTTCCTTCACAACACGCTTGGCCTCCTTGATGCGAGCCTTCTTACCGGAGAGCTTGCGGAGATAGAAGATACGTGCCCTGCGAACCTTACCAACCTTGTTGACCTCAATCTTGTCGATGAACGGGCTCTCGTAAGGGAAAATCCTTTCAACGCCAATTCCGTTGGAGATCTTGCGAACCGTAAAGGTCCTGGTATAAGGGGTAGCTCCACAAATCTGGATAACTACGCCGCGGAAGTTCTGAAGTCTGTCCTTATCACCTTCTTTAATCCTGTAGGTAACGGTGATGGTATCACCGGCCTTGAATGCAGGATAGGAGGCTGCTTTGTTCTGCGAGAAGGAATCCTCCACCAATTTAATTAAATCCATAACAATATTTCAATCTTAATCGCAGCGTCACTGAACCGTTCAACGAGAGGCTGCTCAAATGGGACTGCAAATGTAGGAACTTTTTTTCAGTTCACAAATAGTTTTTTAAAAATATTTGCTCTCTTTTTCAAAAAGTTCCCTGTCGTCCCGGTTCGGATCCGGCTTGAAGCTCGAGCTTGAGCGCATATTCTCCAGCGCTTCTTTCTCGCTGCGGCTGAGTTTTCGCGGAATCCAAACGAGTATCTTCACGTACAAATCGCCCTTTCCGTAGCCGTTGACATCCGGCAGGCCCTTGCCGCGCATTCGCACGACCGTGCCCGACTGGGTGCCGGAATCCAGCTTCAGTTTCTGTGCACCGTCGAGGGTAGGAATCTGTATCTCCGTACCGAGTATGGCCTCCGGAGTGCTGATCACACGGGTATAGAAGAGGTCGTTGCCCTGACGCTTCAGCTGAGGATGAGGCTGCTCTTCTATGATGACCAGAAGGTCTCCCGCTATGCCGCCGCGTGCTGCACCGTGGCCCTCTCCCCTGACGGTAAGCTGCATTCCGTCCTCTACGCCCGCAGGAACCTTCACCTTGACTGTCTCGCGCCTGCGCTCCAGACCTGTGCCCTTGCAATGGCCGCAAGGGTTGGAAACAATCTTTCCTTCGCCGCCGCACTGAGGACAGGTAGTATAAGTCATGGTGCGGCCGAATAGCGAATTCACCACATTCTGCACCTGGCCGGAGCCCTTGCAGGTAGGACAGGTCTTGATATCCGAACTGTTCTTGGTGCCCCTTCCGGAACACTCGGGGCAAGGACGGTTGCGCTCGATGGTAACGTCCTTGGTGCAGCCGGTGGCGATTTCCTCGAGCGAAAGGCGCACGCGCGTACGTATGTCGCGTCCGCGCATGGTCCTGGGCCCCTGCTGGGCTCCGCCGAAACCGCCGAAGCCGCCGAAACCGCCAAAGCCTCCGAACGCTCCCCCGAAGAGGTTGTTCAGGATGTCGTTCAGACTGCCGAATCCCTGGCTCCAGTCCTGGGCGCCCGCGCCGTCCACTCCGGCAAAGCCGAACTGGTCGTACTTGGCCTTCTTGTCAGGGTCGCTAAGCACGGAATAAGCCTCGGAAGCCTCCTTGAATTTCTCCTCGGCGGTCTTCTTTTCGGCGTCGGTGCCGCTGACCCAGCGGTCAGGGTGCCATTTGAGGGCCGCCTTGCGGTATGCCCCCTTTATGTCGTCTGCCGATGCGCTCTTATCGAGCCCCAGCACCTCATAGTAATCTCTTTTATCTGCCATAATCGCTTATGCACCAACTATAACCTTGGCATACCTTAATATCTTGCCGTTCAGCATGTAGCCGGTCTGATAGACATCTATGACCTTGCCCTTAAGATCCTCGCTGGGAGCGGGAACCTGGGTAAGGGCCTCATGGAAGTCAGTATCGAAAGGCTGCCCCTTGGCCTCTATCTCAGTGAGGCCGCGAGTCTTCAGGTATTCCATCAACTTATTGTATATCAATGCAGTGCCTTCCTTGGCCGCCTCGTCGGAGGAGCCGGCAAGCATCTGCATGGCACGCTCGCAGTCATCCAGGACGGGAAGCAGACCCTTTATAGTGTCCGCAGCGGCGGTACCTACCAGCGCCAGCTTCTCTTCCGAACTGCGGCGGCGGAAGGTTTCGAATTCCGCATACAGGCGCACGTATTTGTCGTGCTCCTCGGACAATTTGTCATTGAGCTCGTCCACCTGCTTCTGCAGCGGGTTGTCTTTCTTTTTCTTGGAAACCTTCTCTACAGGTTCCTGAACGTTTTCCTTTATATCTTTCTCTGCCATATTTCCGGATTTTCCTGCAAAGGTATCAATTTTTTTGCCACTGCCACTTTGTCATATTCTAAAACAAATGTATCTTTACACGATAATTCTAAACTGATAGCAGATGGCTAGATTTCTTGACCCGCCCAAGCCGAAGGCGCCAATTCCGGCTGAAAAAGTAGACAAGGAGTATAAAGCTATGAGACTTAAGGTGTTCCTTGGTGCATTCCTTGGTTACGCCGCTTACTATCTGGTCCGCAAGAACCTGTCCCTGGCAGCCCCCGATATGATTAACGACGGCATTCTGGATGCCGGTAAGGTGGGACTCGCAATGTCTGCGGTCTCAATAGCATACGCATTCAGCAAATTCGTCATGGGCAGCGTATCGGACCGCTCGGACGCCAGGAAATTCCTGTGCATCGGTCTGGTCCTCTCCGCCCTTACGATGATGGCAGTGGGCCTCATTCCGTTCGGCCCCAATACCGCCGTCAACACCGCTGTCATATTCGTTCTCATGCTGGTAGTCGGTTGGCTCAGCGGCTTCGGCTGGCCTCCTTGCGGCCGTATAATGGCACACTGGTTCAGCCAGAACGAACGCAGCTTCAAGATGAGCGTGTGGAACGTTTCCCATACCATCGGCAGCTTCTCCCTCGGCTTCCTCGCCATCGCCGGCGTCTCACTTGCCGCCGACCTCGGAGTGGCGCAGACCTGGAGGGGCAACTTCGTCTTCCCGGCTCTCGTGGCCATGGTTATCGCCGTCTTCTGCTGGTGGGCCATACGCGACACGCCCGAGTCCTGCGGTCTCCCTGCTGTAGGCGACTGGCGTAACGACCACAGCGGCGTCAAGTCCAAAGGTGCCGCCGGAGAGAAACTCCCCTTCAAGACGCTCTTCGTGGATTATGTACTCAAGAACAAGCTCCTGTGGGTGGTCGCCATCTCCAACGTGGCCGTGTACATGGTACGCTACGGCATTGGCGACTGGGCACCTACATACCTGCAGACCAAGGGTATAATGACCGCAGCCGAGAGCAAGGTGGCGTTCTCCGTCCACAATATAGTCGGCGCCGTGGGCACCATCGCCTGCGGATGGGCAACGTCCAAGATCTTCAAGGGCCGTTGCGCCCCCATGAACGTCATATGCATGTTCCTCTGCGCCCTCGGCGTCCTGCTTTACTGGATGGTCGGATCCGGCATTATCCAGGCCGATCCTTCCATGCAGAAGGTGCTGGTCTACGTGGCTCTGTGCCTCATCGGCTTCTTCATCTACGGCCCCGTGGCACTCACCGGCGTACAGGCACTTAACCTCGTGCCCAAGAACGCCGCCGGAACCGCTGCGGGCTTTGTGGGCCTCTTCGGCTACCTCGTAGGTGACGCAGTATGCTCCAAGATCGTGGTGGGCGGCATAGCCAACGGCAGCACCTGGGATGCAGCAATGCTTTCCGTAGCCATAGGCGCCCTCATCGGCGTGGGTCTCTGCGCCCTCCTCATCCCCAGCGAGAAAAAACTTGCACAGGGTTAACAGACAATTCATATGAAGACATTACTTAAAGTAGCCGGAGGCCTCGGATCAGCGGCGGCAGCTCTGGCAGGGTGCTCTACACACCAGCCCTCAAAGCCGAACATAGTATTCTTCTTTGCGGACGACATAGGAGCAGAATGCTTCGGCTGCTACGGCGGTGCCGAGTACGAGACGCCCAACATCGACGCTCTTGCGGAGCAGGGCATACAGTTCATGAACTTCAACGCCCAGCCACTTTCCTCCCCCAGCCGCGTACAGGTTATGACAGGCCAGTACAACGACCGCAACTACGTGGCTTTCGGGTACATGAACGACGACGAGCACTACTTCCCGCAGCTTGCCCGGCAGGCAGGATACTCAACTTGCATCTCCGGCAAATGGCAGCTCGGCCGCAGCCGTGCGATGCTGCCCAAGTGCGGCTTTGACGAGTTCTTCTGCAGCCAGATAGAGATGTACATGGAGAGCCGCGGCCCTCGCCAGACCGACCGTTACGCCAACAGCATGTGGGACAACAACGGCGAGCGTTACGACTTTGCCATCTACGGACCGGATGCGGCGTACGACTATGCGGCCAAATACATCGACCGCCAGGTAGATGCAAAGCAGCCTTTCCTGCTCTACTTCACCGAACCGCTGGTGCATACCCCGCACACCACCACCCCCGACACGGAACTCTGGGACGACCTGTACGACAGCCGCTTCAGCGCCGGTGCAGACACGGCCTACTTCCGCTATATGGTGCGATACATGGACGGCCAGGTAGGCAAAATGGTGCAGCACCTGAAGGACAAGGGCGTGTGGGACAATACCATCTTCATTTTCGCCTCCGACAACGGAACCTCAACCAGGATAGAGACCAAGCAGCAGGACGGCAGCGTGGTTCGCGGCGGCAAGGGTGAGCCCAGCTACCTGGGCACCCACGTCCCCATGATTATCTGCTGGGGCGACAGGCTCGCCGGCCGCAAGGCGGAGCATCTGGCAGACCTGACCGACATCTACCCCACCATCGCCGACATAGTCGGAGTCACTCCCCCGGCGGACCATGTGCTCGACGGAGTAAGCCTGTATCCCGAAATCTGCGGCAAGGAGCCCAACGGGAAGGAGCTTGTGCTCATCCACTTCAACCCTCTTTGGCCCACCACCCCTTCTCCCAAGGCTTCACGCTATGCCATGGATGACGAATACGCTTATTTCTGGGACGGACGCGTCTACAACTATCGCAAAGACCCGGCTTTCACCGAGGCGATTCAGTATGACGCTCTGGATGATGGACTTAAGGCCCGCCTGGAGCCTCTCAAGACCAGGGTCGACCAGATGAAGGATTTCTATCCGGACAAGCCGGGTGCGCCGAGGCGAGGGAATTACAAAACCTTCTACGATTTCGCACCCCCGCAGAATCCGTTCTAGAAATTAATCTTCAGGAAGATACATAGGATCCCATGCTGGCAGCAGTATGGGATTTTGTTTTAGCATCTGCTGGATGTCGGAGGGTACGAAACGTTTTTCCACAACAAGGCGGAACATGTACTCGTTGAACCACTCGTCGGTCATGATGATGTTGCCCTTGTAGCCTGATGCGGCTCCCCAGCTGTTCTCCACCATCCACTTGACCGGCTTGTCGTCCTTAATGTCCACTGCGATAAGGGTCATTGCATGGCTGGAGCCGCTGGCGTGAGTCTGGACGCGCTGCTTCTTGTCCATGGTGAATTCTACGCCGAGAAGGGAACCGTAATCGAAGTTTGCAAGGTCTGCCACGCCTTTCTGACGGTCGAGAAATTTGCCTACGTCGCAGCTGAAATACATGGCGGTGTTGGCCTTGATGGACGCAATGGCCATCTCCTTGATACGCTCAATGGGCAGGTTGACGTAGAGCCAGTTCTGACCGTCGTAGAGATGCCTGTCGTACTGGATTTCGTACACCTTGTTGTACTCGCGGGACGGGTCGTTCATCAGCATCACGTAGTTGTTCTCGAGGTCGTAGCCAAGCAGCTCCTGGTAGAACTGCACGGGGGTTACGGTCTTGCCCTTCCACTCGAACTCGGTGGGAGGTACGCCGAGGCAGAGGGCCAGGACGTGGTATACGTCGGCCAGCATCTCGGTCTTGCGTTCCTGCAGTTTGGCGGGAGCGCCCTTCATGTCGCGGAGCTCCAGTCCATACTGCCTGAGCAGGTTGGCGAGGTGAGTGCGATACTGCGAGGTGCCGTTCGCCACGGCTGTCTCCGGCATCACGCTAGCGGGAACCACGCCGTACTTCGTGACCAGGTTGGCAACCCCGGTAAATGTGCCGCCGTCCCCGATGGGATGTGCGAACAGCCAGTCCACCTCACGGTCGTCGATGGGCTTCTTGCGGGTATCGATTACCGCCTGCAGGAAGAGATTAGACTTCTCCAGCTGGTCCCAGAAGAAGCAGTAGCACTGGCTGAACTGGAAGTCTCCCAGGTTCCATTTGTCTATAGCGGCGGCGCGCAGCACGTTGAGGCCGGTGAACAGCCAGCAGCGTCCGCTGGACTTCTGATCCGTGATGCCGCGGGTCTTCACCCTGTCGCTGAAGTTGGTGTCGATCATGGCCGCGTTCTCGGCATTGACCGAAAGAGTATTGATAGGCGCTGCCGCAATGGCGTTTCGAAGGGCTTTGTCCGTAGACGATCCGCTCCAGCCTTTGCTGATCCGGGTGAGCATTTCGGGGGTGATTCCGCCGTTGTTCTGGGCCGCCGCCACTACACCTAGCAGCATGGCAGCAAGTACTGTCAATCTTTTCATTTGCGTATTATTATTCTTTCGATGCGCCGTGGCACCGAGGTCAATATTTCGTAAGGAATGGTTCCGAGGATATCCGCCAGTTCGCTCACCGTGGGGTCATTGCCGAAAACCGTTACGGTGTCGCCCGCCTCGCAGGGTATGCCAGTAACGTCCAGCATGCACATGTCCATGCAGATGTTGCCTATAGTGGGGGCCCTGTGGCCGTTTACCGAAAAGCTGGCGTGGCCGCAGCCGAGATGGCGGTTGATTCCGTCAGCATAGCCGACGGGAATTGTAGCGATGCGGGTGCCCTCCGGAGACACTTTCCCATGCCTGCCGTAACCTATGGTCCCTTCTTTCAGAGACTTGATCTGCAGCACCTTGACCTTGAGGCTGGCAACGGCGGAGAGCTGCACTCCGGGGAGGGCGCTGATGCCGTAGATACCGATTCCCAGGCGGACCATATCGTGCTGATACTGAGGAAAACGCTCTATGCCGGCAGAATTGAGCACATGCCACATAGGCTTGTAGCCCAGGGACCCGGTAAGGTCACGGGCCCCCTGCTCGAACAAGTGAATCTGGCCAAGGGTGAACTCATCCTGACCCGGGTCTTCAGCGACGGCAAGGTGTGAATATATAGAGCGCACCTTCACCTGAGGATGAGTCTTCAGGAACTCCTTCAAGGCCGGCAGCTCCTCCGGAACGAAGCCGAGGCGGTGCATACCGGTATCCAGCTTTATGTGGATGGGGAAATCCTTTATGCCGCGGGAGTCGAGCTCTTCGCAAAGAGCGCCGAGGGTGTACAAGTTCGGAATACCGGGCTCCAGTTTGTAGTCTATGATTTCCGGGAAGAAGTCGGTGCCGGCAGTCAGCACCAGTACCGGTATGGACACACCGGCCCGGCGGAGCTCCACGCCCTCGAGAGGCATTGCGACCGCAAGGTAATCAGCGCCTTCCGCCTGCATCATGGAAGCGAATTCCACGGCTCCGTGGCCGTAGGCGTTGGCTTTCACCAGCACCAGCAGCTTGGTGGATGGGCGCAACAGGCCACGGAAGTAACGGTAGTTCCTCCTTGCGGCGGGCAGGCTCAGTTCCAGCCGTGAAAAGTCATTCTCTCCAAGCATCTATCGTCGGCTCTCTATAAGCAGGTCGCCCAGTTCGGCGACGTCGCGGACTATAAAATCGGGAGCGTAAAATTCGGGGACGGTTCCTTCAGCCTCGGCGGCCTTCTCCTTCTCGGCCACATCGAGTGCAGTCTGCAGTGTGGTTTCACCGCTCAGCACCAGGCAACCGACCGCAGAGGCGTTGTGGGCCATTGCAGTGTCGGTGTAGATACGGTCGCCGGCCATCAGTATTTCCTCCGGCTGCAGGCCGTGGCGCAGACGTATGCCGTCGAGCATGGTGGGGTCGGGCTTGCCGAGCACTATGTCCGGACGGCGTCCGGTGGCGTGCTCGATGCACTTCTGCAGGGAGCCGCAGTCCACCAGTATAGTAGGCTGGTCGGTGGGGCACACGCGGTCGGGGTTGGTGGCCACGTAGGGGATGCCCTGGGAGGCCCACCAGCTGGCACGGCAGAGGCGGGAATACACCAGCGTGGGGTCGAACGCCACTACAAGCACGTCGGGACGGTCGTCAGCGCTGTCGTCGCAGGACTCGAAGCCGGCCTTCTCGAACTGGCTGATCATGGAAGGCGTACCTAGCATGAAGAGGCGTTTCGCCTGAGGCCAGGTACGTTTGATGTAATCGATTGCCGCCAAAGACGTCGTATACATATTGTCCTCCCCAGCTTCTATGCCCATGCCCGCAAGCTTGTGCAGGTAGTCCGCCACCGATTTGGTGGGGTTGTTGGTCAGGAACGAGTAGCCGATACCGGCCTTCGTCAGCCTGTCCAGGAAATCCAGGGTATAGGGGAAGATGTTGTTGCCCAGATAGATAGTGCCGTCCATGTCGAGCGCGACATGCTTTACCGCAGCGAGTTTGGCCCGCTGAGCCGGACTGAGCATCTTGTTGTAGTTCTCCATTATTCTACAAATGCGACTATTTCTCCCTTAACGACGTCCTTGCCCTGGGAGGCAGTCACGGCGACTATCCTGCCGTCACGGGCGGGAATGATTTCCTCCATGCCGTACCAGGTCTGCACGTATCCGCAAGGCTCTCCGGCCTTTACCTTGGTACCGGCGGCAGGGGCCGTGGAGTCATCCTCAACGTCTATCTGCCATAGCATCTTGCCCTTTGCAGGAGCCTGCAGAGGGGTTGCCTGAGGATACTTCTCCACGTACTTGTCTATATCGAACGCCGGCATTTCAACCACCGGACGCTTGACCACTACAGGAGCACCTGCCTTTGCCTTGAGTTCCTCCAGATCGTGCTCGAAGCGCTCCTTGGCAATGCCGCTCTTGTAGTCGCGATACTGGCGCTCGTGCATGGCCATCTCGAAAAGTTCTTCGTCGTCCTCGCCGCAGTCCCATCCTTCCTCTTCCATCATCTTGCGGAACTTAGGCAGCTCATCGGGATATTCGTCCTGAGGGTTGCCGGTATAGAACTCGAAGCCCTTCTCCTTGGCAAGATCGATGATTTCCGGGGCCAGAGGACCGGGAAGCCTTCCCATGCGGCCGAGTATCATACCCCAGGTGTCCTTGTCTATCGTGCTGAAACGCGGCTTGCCCTGGGCCATGGCGAAGAGGTTCATGAGGGCAGTGTTCTTGACATACTGGCTGAACGGGGTCACGAGGGGCGGATAGCCCAGGCGCGGCCACACGTACTCCACCTCGTTGAAGAGGCGCACCATAAGGGTGTCGATGTCGCTCTCCGGCTTGCCGGAGGCCTTCTCTGCGGCGTTGATCGCCGATTTGAAGCCCTGAAGGTCGGCCATCATGGATCCCATCATTCCTCCGGGGAGGCCGCAGCCTACGAGGAGCGAGGTCATCTTGGCGTTGCTGGGGTTGATCCAGTAGCCCAGGAAGTCGTCGATGAACTCCTGGGTGAGGGCGCGTACCTGCATGTAGGCGTCCATGTTGATGTCTTTCACCAGGAAGCCGTCCGCGCGCAGCATCTGCTGGATGGTGATGACGTCCGGGTGCACCTTACCCCACGAAAGGGGTTCTACGGCTACGTCGAGGTAGTCGGCGCCTGCGCGGGCGACCTCCAGCATGGATGCGGGGCTGAATCCGGGGCCGCTGTGGCCGTGGTACTGAACCTTTATATGGGGATACTTGGTCTTTATCTCCTTCGTGAGCTCTCCGAGGAAGCTGGGGCGGCCTACGCCGGCCATGTCCTTGAGGCAGATTTCGTCGGTGCCGTATTCCACCAGATGGTCCACAACGCCCATATAGTACTCAACGGTGTGTACCGGGGAGTTTGTGATAGACAGGGCGCCCTGGGAAATCATCCCGGCCTTTTTGGCATACTCCACGCTGAGCTTGAGGTTGCGGTGGTCGTTCAGACCGCAGAATGAGCGGGCGATATCGGTGCCCTGGGCCTTCTTCACCTTGAACATCAGTTCGCGCACATCAGCAGGAACCGGATTCATACGCAAGGCATTCAGACCTCTCTCAAGCATGTGGGTCTGTATTCCCGCTTTATGGAAAGGAGCCGTCCAAACGCGGACGGATTTATTGGGATTCTCGCCATACAGGAGGTTCACTTGCTCGAAAGCTCCGCCATTGGTCTCTACCCTGTCGAAGCAACCCATGTCAATAATTGCAGGTGCAACACGTACAAGCTGGTCTGCGCGGGGCTGATATTTGCCCGACGACTGCCACATATCCCTGTAAACGAGTGAAAATTTAATTTCTCTAGCCATCGTCTTCGAAAATATTATAGTCTACAAATATAATAATTATTGGCGGATTCTTAAAAAATCGTAAATATCTGCAGGGGTATGGACATTGTTTCAGGTTTTTGTATTGACAACCCGGTATCTTTGCAATGAACCATTTAGGTCGTTTTTCATTGTTTGTTTAGGTTAATTGTGGCGGGCGGGCGG
>JAFZIO010000073.1 GCA_017554335.1 Bacteroidales bacterium
ATAGCGCCAGGCGGCAGCCTCGATTCCCACCACATTGCCTCCGAACGGGGCATTGGAAGCATACAGCAGCAGTATCTCCTTCTTGCGGCAGCGCATCTCCAGCCGAGTCGCCATAACCGCCTCAAGCAGCTTCTCGGGCACGTTGCGTGGCGCGTCCGGCCTGCTCAGGCGTATCACCTGCATGGTGATGGTGCTGGCGCCGCTTACCACCTCGTTACGGGAAACGTTCTGACGGAGGGCACGCCCTATGGACAGGAAATCGACTCCAGGATGCCACCAGAAACGCTTGTCTTCATAAGTGACTATGCACTTCGCGAACTTCTCCGGAACGGCGTCGGCAGGAGGGAAGTGCCACTGCCCGTCGGCGGAGATACGGGCGCCCAGAAGCACCCCGTCTTTGTCTGTGAGCACGGCGCTCACCGGAGACTTGAACAAGTTTGCCGGGAGGCAGAACAGATATAGTGCCAGCAACGGAGACAGAATCAAAAATATTTTCGTACTTTTGACCATAGAAACAAATATAACCATATTATATGAAAATCTCCAAACTTATCGGCAGCGTCCTTGTTGCAGCCATCCTTTTTGCAGGATGCGAACAGGGTAACGGTAACGCCGGCACGGGCAGTGCAGGCGCCATCGGCGTAAAGAAAACTTCAGCAAAGGCTCCTCAGACCGTAGAAGAAGCAGGCTATCAGGCCTATGACGGCAGCGAAGAGGCCCAGGAAACTCCGGAAGTCCCGTCCATCAAGCTTCTCAGCCACGGCTCAGTGCTCCCAGCACCGGCAAGATGGACCTCCTGTTCAGCTCATACGGCTATGTGCAGGCCCGCTTCCGCGTCCGCAAGATATTTACCAGCAATATCCTGCAGTTCATGCAGTTCGACAGCTACGAGGCTCGTTACAACCTCTTCAGGGTGGCAAAAGTAGTAGCAGATACCACCGTGGTACTCGGCACTACGGACGCCCCTCACCTCAGGGAGGTACGCAACTACGGCATCAGCATGGACGAACTTATCACGCCCGAACCCGGAGCCATCTATTTTGTGGAGATACGCGGCATGGAGCCCCTGGAGGAAGAAGACTTCTGGGACAGCGACTCCTACTTCGGCAACTATGAGACCTACGAAGAGCGCAGCACCTTCCTGGTGTCCAGCGACCTCGCCCTCATCGCCAAGAGCGGTGACAACAAGTGCGAGGTATTCGCCTGCGACATACTCAGCGGCGAACCCCTCAAAGGCGTGAAAATCAAACTCTACGACGACGTGCTCCAGGAAGTGGGCAAGGCCGTTACCGACAAGGACGGCTGCGCGAGCTTCCCCGCAGGCGAAGGCCGCTACGTTATGGCCAACTCCGACAAGGGAGCCGCCTACCTGGCGCTCAAGAACGAAAAATCGCTCTCTACCAGTAACTTCGACGTCAGCGGAGCCACCCGCGAAGGCGGCATGAAGGCATACATCTTCGGCGAGCGCGGCGTATGGCGTCCCGGCGACACCATGCACATCACCGTAATCACCATGGCGGAAGGCGACGACCTGCCCGCCGGCCACCCCGTGGTAGCTGAACTCCGCAACCCCGACGGCCAGGTGACCAGCACCCTGACTGCAAAGAACGACGGCAGCCACATATACCATTTCCCCTTTGCCACCGAGCCTGACGCTCCTACCGGACGCTGGTACGTGAACGTGAAGGTGGGCGCCCAGACCTTCGGCAAGACCCTCCGCGTAGAGACAGTCAAGCCCAACAAGCTGGACATCGACCTCAAGTTCGACAGCCCCGTGCTGGTTCCCAAGAGCAGCTGCGTGGGCCTGCTGACCGTTAAATGGCTCTACGGAGCCCCCGGCAGCGGCCTCAAGGTCAACGGCGACGTGGAACTCACCAACGCGCCCACCGTCTTCAAGAATTACGAGGCGTACGACTTCAAGGACGACAGCCGCAGCTTCACCTCCCAGTCCCGCTACTACAGCGACATGCGTACCGACGAAAACGGCCAGATCACCCTGTCTACCAACATGGACCTGCGTGACGAGGGCGTTCCCGGCATGCTCAACATATCCTTCGCCATGCGCGCCTTCGAGCCGTCCGGCGAATTCAGCACCGGCGTCTCCAGTTATAAGATGTCGCCTTTCGACACCTACGTGGGCATGAAGGTGGAGCAGGACAAGTCCTCCTGGGGCGAAGAGTACCTCAAGGCCGGCAAGGCACATAAGTTCGACGTGGCCACGGTCGGCTCCGACGGCGCACCAGTTTCCGTTTCCGACCTGCACGTTGAGGTCTACCACGTAGACTGGAGCTGGTGGTGGAACTCCTCCTCCCAGATTGCCAGCTACATGTCCGGCAGCAGCAAGGAGCGCCTGTTCGACAAGCACATCGCCACCCGTTCCGGCGCCGGCTCCTTCACTTACGACTGGGCCGACGCTCCCGAGGGCCTCTATTTCATACGTGTCTCCGACGAGAAGGGCGGCCACGCAACTTCAATGCTCTGCGAAGTTTACGAGAACTACGGCGGAAGCCGGCAGAGCTCCGACGGCGCCGCCAGCCTGAGCATCGCAGCCAATAAAGAGACTTACAAGGTGGGCGAGACCGCCAGGCTCGTTATACCTTCCGCCAAGGGCAGCCGCGCCCTCGTTTCCATGGAGAAGGGCGGCCGCATCCTGAGCTCCGAATGGGTGGCTTGCGGCGCCGGCACTACTGAGATCAAGGTGCCCGTGACCAAGGACATGCTGCCCAACGTGTATGCGTTCGTCACTCTTGTGCAGCCGCACGCAGGCACGCTCAACGACGCCCCCATCCGCATGTATGGAGTCTGCAACCTCAATGTGGAGGATGAGGCTTCGCACCTGCAGCCGGAACTGGCAATCGCCTCCGAGGTCAAGCCGGAGAGCGAGGTCAGCTTCAAGGTGAGCGAGAAGAACGGCAAGGCCATGAGCTACATAGTAGCCTTCGTGGACGAGGGTCTGCTGGGGCTTACCGGCTACAAGACTGCGGACGCATGGAAGGCCTTCTACGCCAAGGAGGCCCTCCGCGTGCGTACCTGGGACCTCTACGACGACGTCATCGGTGCCTACGGCGGCAAGATTGAGCAGCTCTTCGCAATCGGTGGTGACGACGAGGCCGCCGACGGAGCGATGCGTCCGCAGAACGCCCAGCGCTTCAAGCCTGTGGTGAGCTACCTCGGTCCCTTCACCGTCAAGGCCGGCAAGACCGCAAGCCATACCGTTGAGATTCCCCAGTATATAGGTTCCCTGCGCGCCATGGTTATCGCAACCGACGGCCGTGCCCAGGGCAGCTGCTCCAAGAACGTGGCCGTTACCAAGCCCGTCATGGTCCAGGCGACCCTGCCCAGAACCCTCAATATCGGTGAAACCATCAGCGTGCCCGTTACCGTCATGACCCTCAAGGACGGTGTGGGCGACGTGAACGTGGGCATCAAGACCAACGGCCTGCTGGAAGTCAGCGGCCTGAACAAGCAGGAGGTGCATTCCGCGAAGGCCGGCACCGAAATGTGCTACTTCCAGCTGAAAGTCAAGGACGCCACCGGCATTGCCAGCGTGAGCGTGACTGCAGAGGCCGCCGGCGACAAGTCGGCCCACGATATAGAAATCGACGTGCTCAATCCCAATCCCGAGGTTACCCGCAGCAGCACTGTCCTGCTTGCCGCCGGTGAGACCAAGGAAGTGGAGGTTGAGGTCTTCGGCACCCCCGGCACCAACTCCGCCGCCCTCGAACTATCCACCATCCCCGCCATCGACCTGGATGCACGCCTGAAATACCTCATCCAGTATCCTTACGGATGCGTGGAGCAGACGGTTTCCGCCGCCTTCCCCCAGCTCTACCTGGATAAGGTGATGAATTGCGACGAGAAGATACGCACCCGCAGCCGCATCAATGTGGAGGCCGCCGTGCGCCGTCTGCAGAACTACCGCCGCAGCGACGGTTCCCTCAGCTACTGGCCCGGTGCCAGCAGCTCGTCCCTCTTCGGCAGCGCCTATGCCCTCCACTTCCTCAAGGAGGCTGAGGATCAGGGCTATGCCGTTCCCGTGGAACTGAAGAAGGAGCTCATCGCCTGGCTCGGCAAGGCCGTCTCCGACAGTCACGAGGACTTCACCTCCCGTGCCTACGGCGTCTATGCCCTTGCAGTTGCCGGCAAGCCTCAGCGCGGCGCCATGAACCTGCTGCGCGAGAAGGTCAAGAAGATGCCTGCAGGCGCCGCCTGGATGCTTGCTGCTGCCTATGCGGTAGACGGCAAGAAGAACGTCGCCCGCGAGATTGCAGCTCCTCTGCAGTACGAAGACAAGACTTACGAGGCTTACGGCAGCTCCGACCGCAACCGCGCGGTGGCCCTCAAGACCATGCTGCTGACCGACCGCAAGGAAGAGGCCTTCCGCCTGGCATCCGACATAGCATCCCGCCTGAACGACAAGTCGGTGTGGATGAGCACCCAGTCTACCGCATGGAGCCTCTACTCCGTGTGCGACTACGCCCGTGCCAATGCTGGCGGCGTACAGGCAAGCTGGACCGTTCCCGGCAAGTCCGGGAAGGCATCAGGCGGCAAGTGCATCGAGTCCGCGGAGCTGCCGGTAGACAATTCCGCCAAGACCCTGAAGGTCAAGGTTGAAAATGCCGGACAGGGCAATCTCTACGCAGTCGCTTCCGTAACCGGCATCCCTGCTGCTTCCGAAGAGAAGGCTGTCAGCAAGGGTCTGAAGATGAGCGTGAGTTATACCGACGAGAACGGCAGTGCCGTGAAGGTTGATACCCTGTCACGCGGCCGCACCGTCTACGCCGTGGTGACCGTTACCAACCCGGGTGCCGCCGCACTCCACGACCTTGCCCTTAACCATAAGTTCCCTTCCGGATGGGAGATCCAGAACGAGCGCCTGTATTCCCAGGCCGTGTCCTATCCCGCCGGCGTGAGCTATCAGGATATACGAGACGACAGGGTCTACAGCTTCTTTGACCTCGGTGCCGGCGCCAGCGTGACCGTCAAGACCAAGCTGATTGCCACGTATCCCGGCCGATTCTATCTGCCTGCAGTAAGCTGCGGCGCTATGTACGACGCATCCGTGTCGGCTCTGGTGCCCGGTAAGTGGGTGGAAGTCAAGTAATATGTGGACTTTCCTCGCAGTCTGTTCCGCTATTCTGCTGGGTCTTTACGACGCAGCAAAGAAGCAGGCGCTCAAGAAGAACGGCGTTCTTGCCGTTCTTCTTGTGGCTACTGCGTTATCCACACTTTTCGTCTCGCCTTTCCTGCGCTTCGGGCCGGGGGAGGACCATCTTAAGCTGGTATTCAAGGCTGTTCTGGTAACCTCTTCGTGGGTTTCCGGTATGGTGGGCCTGAAGCTGCTGCCGCTCACCACGGTGAGCATGATTAAGGGCTCCCGGCCCATGTTCGTAGTCCTCTTCTCCATAATCCTTTTCGGCGAAACCCTGAGCTGGATGCAATGGGCGGGGGTTGTAACCGTCCTCGCCGCCCTCTTCCTGCTCGGCCGCACAAGCCGCGGCGACGCTACAGTAGAAGTCCGCAAGGCCGGATTCATCTGGATGGCCGTCTCCGTCATTACCGGCGTAGCCAGCGCCCTCTACGACAAGCACATAATGGCCGGCATGGAGCCGCTCTTCGTGCAGAGCTGGACCAACTTGTATATCACTGTTATTCTGGCGCTGTGCTTTCTTTGGCAGCATGCCAATGACAGGGCACAGCGCTCATCATTTAAATGGGATTGGTGGATACTGGTGGTCGCGGTTTTGATAACTGGCGCAGACGCGCTCTACTTCTTCGCACTGAAGCAGCCCGGCGCCATGTTGAGCGTTATATCGGTAATCCGCCGCGCCGCCGTCATAGTAACCTTCCTCTGCGGCGTAATATTCTTTAAAGAAGGCAACGTCCGGGCCAAAGGATTGAACATGCTCCTTATGGCCGCAGGCGTCGCCTTGCTTGTAATAGGAAGTTAATTCTTACTTGATTAGTTTCTCACCTCTACTCCTCCGAAGCCGACCTTGCCGGTGATTACGAGGAGGGGAGTGCCTGACCCCACTTTGCTGTAACGGTTGTCCGATACCCCGCCGAAGCCGCTGCTGACGGAAATCTGTACGGCGAGATCTTCAGGAACGATAATACAGACACCGGCAAAGCCTACGTTGAGGTCAATGAAAGCCTGGTCGGCAATGTTTGCGCCCTTAAGGTTTAGAGTCAGCCCGCCGAAAGACGTCTGCACGTCTGCACCCTCGAACTTCTCGCCTGCAAAAGAAATATCCTGCTTGCCGAAGGAATTCTCGATGCGGCGTATGTTCTTTCCGTCTCTGGAGACGGTCTCGAGCTCGCAGACTTCCGGGTGGTGATGGCACTTCTTGAAAAACAGTACCTGCACGCCGAATCCTATAATCATCAGGGCCAGGCCGATCTGCCACATGATGTTCCAGGAAATCACATCCCTGGCCGCCAGGAGAAGCAGTACGCCCCAGGCTATTCCTATGCACGGGCCGACTTTGTCTTTATCGTTTATGAGCCCGAACAGGCAGGGAACTATGATGAACAGGGTCCACCATCCCTTTGTTGAGAATTCAAAATCCAGTACGCCCGTGATACTCAATATCCATAACACGCCGGCGACAATCAGCGCCAGGCCGAGGCAGATTTTTAAAGTTTGCTTCATAGTTTCAATTATTAATTATTTAATACCGTATTTGGCAAGTATGGAAAGGATAGGCTTCTCGATGGATTTTGCCCAGAGGTAATAACCGTGGTCATCGGGATGTGTGCCGTCTACGGAATACTCATGGTTGCCTTTCTCGCAGGCGTTGGTCTGGATGAAGTAGACGTCCTTGTACTTGGGGTCTTTCAGCAACTCGTCGAAGAGGGTGGATGCCATATCCTGCTTGGCCTGCTCCTTGGCGTCGTAAGTCAGGGAGAAGTTTCTGGCCTCACGGTAGATGGTCTGCTGGAAAATGAGGGGCTTGCCGGGGTGGGCGGCGATCAGTCTGTCGATGAAAGGCTGAAGGCGCTCCTTGATCATCTTGTAGTCCGGGTTGGAGAAGGAGTCGAACACATAAGCGTCGGCGTCCACATCCTCCAGCACTGCGGCGAAGTAGGGCTGCATCTTGCAGTTGCCGCTCATACCGAAAGCCAGGACCTGCATGCCGGTGTGGCGCATGAACTGCATGGGATAGCTCATGCCCGGGCGGCTGGTGCTGATGCCGTGGGTGTAAGAAGAACCGTGGAACACAATCTTGTTGCGGAACTGTCCCTCCAGTTTCCTGACGTATGAGCCGACGGGCACTCCTATCTTGCAGGAACGTATCTCGGAATAGTTGGGAAGGTAAAGGAGGCATTCCTTGTCGCCGGGAGCCATGTCTTTGATGAGCACCAGGTTGTCTTCGCCGTAGTTTTTGGCTGCGCCGGAAGCGGCCCAGGTCCACTCGCCCTTCTTGTTCTTGATGTACAGGTCGTAGCCGCAGTAGGCAATGGGCATGGTGGCCACCGAATAGTACTGCTGGCCCCATTTGGTCTTGACGCTGATTGAAGTAGCATCCGTGCTGAACATCACGGTGATGCCCGGGCAGCAGCGGGCCTGGAAGTTCTCGCCCTTGGTCATACCCTTGTACTTAACCGTGTCTATGCGGTGGTAGGGGTTGGGGGTGTCGTAGAACATCTTTCCGCACAGGCCGATGTCGGAAGCCTCGGTGAAGCTGTATGCGACATTCTTGGGCGTCGTGGGATTGTCCATGACGGCCTGTAACTTTGCGAAATGCTTGTCGTCGTAAGATTTGGTTACGTTGTAGAGCTTTGGCGCGCAGGAGCAGGCTATTACCAGCATGGCGGCCGCTAAGAAGAATTTTTTCATTGTGTTATAATTTGGTCTTACAAATATACTAATTATCTCAATACCTCTGCCAGGTATGGTCCTGTTACGGAAGCTGGATCATCCGCCACCTGCTCCGGCGTGCCCTGGGACACGATGAGCCCGCCGCGGCGTCCTCCTTCCGGCCCCATGTCTATGAGCCAGTCCACACTCTTGAGTATGTCGGGGTTGTGCTCTATTATGATGACGGTGTTTCCCTGGTCGACCAGCTTCTGAAGCACGCCCAGCAGGGTTTTGATGTCCTCGAAATGCAGGCCTGTGGTAGGTTCGTCCAGCATGTAGAGGGTGTTGCCGGTACCCTTGCGGAAGAGCTCTGCCGCCAGTTTCATGCGCTGGCTTTCGCCGCCCGACAGGGTCACGGACGACTGTCCCAGGTGCACGTATCCAAGACCTACGTCCACGAGCGCCTTGAGCTTCGGGGCGATTTTGGGATGCGCCTTGAAGAATTCGTACGCTTCGTCTATCGGCATCTCCAGTACCTCGCTAATATTCTTGCCCTTATAATGGACGGCCAGCGTATCCTCTTTGTAACGGCGGCCGCGGCAGGCGTCGCAGACAACGTTGACGGACGGCAGGAAATTCATCTCCACCACCTTGATGCCGGCGCCTTTGCACTCTTCGCAGCGGCCTCCGGGCACGTTGAAGGAGAATCGGCCGGCCCCGAAGCCTCTGACCTTGGCGTCCGGCGTTTCCTCGAAGAGTTTCCTTATGTCGTCGAATACGCCTGTAAATGTTGCCGGGTTCGAGCGCGGGGAACGCCCTATCGGGCTCTGGTCCACTTCCACCACCTTGTCGATATTCTCGATACCCTCTATACCCGCATACTGGAGGGGGCTTTCTTTGCTGCGGTTCAGCCTGGCCTTCAGGATAGGAATCAGCGTCTCGTTAACCAGCGAGCTCTTGCCGCTGCCGGACACTCCCGCAACGCCCACAAAACAGCCCAGCGGTATGCTTACATCTATGTTCTTCAGATTGTTGCCGCTCGCCCCTTGCAGCACCAACGTCTTCCCGTTACCCGTCCTTCTCTCCTTCGGCACCTCGATACTCCGTCGGCCTGAAAGGTATTCGGCGGTAATAGATCCTTCGCTTCGCTCAGGATGACATAGGGAGGCGGCGTCGCTGGAGTAGCCGGAGGGGGCCTCATGCTCCCGGGATCCGTGTCCACCCTCGGACACGTTAGAGGGAGGGGCCCACGAGCGCAGCGAAGTGGGAGGGATGAGCCCGCTATGCGGGCGAAGATATCCGGGGGCAGAGGCCCCGCAGGCGGAATCCAGCGAAGTACAGCCGGGGCCGGAATAGCAAATACGACCTCCGAGCTCTCCGGCTCCGGGACCAACGTCCACAAGCCAGTCGGCCGCCCGCATCGTCTCCTCGTCGTGCTCCACCACAATCACCGTATTCCCCTCGTCCCGCAACTTCTTCAGCGACGCAATAAGCTTGCGGTTGTCCCTCTGGTGCAAGCCGATAGACGGCTCGTCAAGGATATAGATAACGCCCACCAGCTTCGAACCTATCTGCGTCGCCAGGCGTATGCGCTGGCTCTCGCCGCCCGACAGGGACGCCGTAGCACGGTCAAGCGAAAGGTACTCAAGTCCTACGTCCACAAGGAACTGCAACCGGTCGCCAAGCTCCCGCAGCACGTCGTGCGCCACCGCCTTGCCGCGCCCGCTAAGCTTGCCGTCCAGCGACCGCACCCATTCCAGCAGGTCGGAAATCTCCAGCGCAGACACCTCCGTGATGGTTTTGCCGTCTATTCTAAAGCAGGATGTCTCTTCCCGCAGGCGAGTGCCGTTGCACACCGGGCACACGATGCGGTCTTCCACGTCGCCAACGACACCCTCCCAGGTGACCATCTGGATATCGTTCCCGTCGCCAATGCGGTAGAGGTCGTCGGAGCCGTTGACCAGCAGTGAGATACACTCCTGCGGCAGCTCCTCGATCGGGTCGTTCAGCGAGAACCCGTGCTTGCGGGCAATCGCGCGAACGGTCTCGAACTTGCGGTTGTTGCGCATGGGGCCCAGGGGTACTATACCACCGGCGGCAACCGACATGCGCGGGTCGGGGATGATGGTCTCCATACGCACGTCCGCAACCGTCCCGAGGCCCTTGCAATGCGGGCAGTAGCCTTCGGGCGAATTGAAGGAGAAGCTGTGCGGCTGGGGCTCCTGAAGCGAGACTCCGCTTTCCGGGTCCACCAGGTGCTTGGAGAAATGGCGGAGAGAACCGTCTTCCGCCGACAGCACCGCCACCGAACCTTTGCCAAGCGACAGCGCCGCCGCGACAGAGTTGCGCACGCGCGCCTCGTCTCCTTCGCCCGGCTTCAGCTTATCCACCACCAGTTCTATGAAATGCGGCTTGTAACGGTCCAGCGCATCGATTTCCGGCAGCTCGAAAATCTCCCCGTCTATGCGTATCTGGGAGTAGCCGCGACGGCGCATCTGATCGAAGAGCTCGCGGTAGTGGCCCTTTCGGCCGCGTACCAGCGGAGCCAGCAGTATGCACTTCTTGCCGGCGTACTCGGAGAGAATGAGGTCTACAATTTTGGAGTCGGTATAGCGTACCATCTCCTTGCCGCTGACGGGGGAGTAGGCGGTCGACGCTTTTGCGTACAGCAGTCGCAGGAAATCGTAGATCTCCGTAATAGTGCCTACAGTCGAGCGGGGATTGGAGTTGGTGGTCTTCTGCTCTATGGCGATGATGGGGCTGAGGCCGTCGATGCTTTCCACGTCCGGCTTCTCCAATATGCCCATGAAATGCTTGGCGTAAGGGGAGAGGGTGTTCATGTAGCGGCGCTGCCCTTCGGCGTAAATGGTGTCGAACGCCAGCGAGCTCTTCCCGCTGCCGCTAATACCCGTGATAACCACGTACTTGCCGCGCGGAATGTCCACATCCACGTCCTTCAGGTTATGCGCCCTCGCACCCCGTATCTTGATGATTTCCTCAGCCATACAATTCACAAAAATAGTGAATCCGCGCTATTTATACAACTCCCGAAGAACTGCAAGGGAACGTATTTGCAAAGGAGAGTCGATGTGATAGCCGAGGTAGTCCAAAAGAAGCGAGGCAACGGCGTTGCGCTGGGCTCCGGACATGGGAATGAGCATGGATTCTGCGGCGCTGCTTCGTAGCAGATGACTGACAACTTCCAGATGCTCCCCACAGAATGGCATGAGGTCTTCGACTGAAGGGGAGAAGCCCAGGGCGCCGGCGAACTCCAGCAGGAAACGAAGGTGGTAATTGGAGAAGTCGCTCTCCATTGCGTCCAGGGTGAGGATGCTGCTCCGGCACCACTCAAACAGCCCTTCTTCCCTTGAGCCATCCTTGAGGGTTCGGAGTAGCACTTCACTAAGGAACAGCGTCATGGTGTTTTTTCGAACGTCGTTGCGTATACCATTCAGCGGCACACTCGCGCACACTTCACCCAGCCTCCAAAGGTCGGACTTACTGTTTTCTATTACCTCGGCGTCCAGCAGCGAAAGCGGCATGAACAGCGCCATCGGTGCCTTCCTGGACACACCCGTAATAAAGCTCCTGCGTCCCCACTCCGGACTAAGCGTATGCAGCACCAGCGATTTGTCCCCAACCTTGGTGACAGACAGCAGTATGAACTGTGAGGCGTGACGCATGCTTACAGCGTCTGGCCGCCGATGAACTCGCGCATGATGGAGGTGGGAGGGATGGCGGCGATTTCTGCGGGCCGCAGGGCGGTCACCTTGTCCAGGATGGACAGCAGCTGGCGGGCCTTTTCGTAAGCGGGGGAGGCCTCGGTGATGCCGTACAGCAGCGGCTCGGCGTAATACTTCAGCAGAGGGACGTCGTAGAGGGTGGAGGAGTTGAAAACGATGTCGGCGTTCTCTTCGAAGGGGAAGATGTTGTAGGTCTCCCCGCGGCGTACCGACGGCCAGCGGAGTATGTTGTCTTCCGGGCTGATTCCGCGGACGCGGTTGTCCCTCACGATGCGGCGCAGCAGGCGCTTGTCGGTGGTGCTGTTGTGCACCTTCTCGCCTCCCGGCAGGGACGACAGGGCCGAAATATAAATGTAGAAGATGCGGCTGCGGTCAATTGAGTAGGTGAGCTCCGGGTTGAGGGCATGAATGCCTTCCATGAAGAGCACGTCGTTGGGCTCCAGCTTCATGGCCCTTTCCGGAAGGAACTCGCTGCGGCCCTCCTTGAAATTGAACTTGGGAATAATGACCTCTTTGCCGGCCAGAAGGTCGCTGAGGTTCTGGTTCAGCAGCTCCACGTTCATCGCACCAAGGCACTCGAAATCGTACTCCCCGTTCTCGTCGCGGGGCGTCTCCTCGCGGTTGCGGAAATAGTTGTCCAGCTCTATTACCTTCGGGTTCATTCCCAGCACTTTGCATTGCTGGGCTATCCTCAGGGAACTGCTGGTCTTGCCGCTGGAGCTGGGACCGGAAATAAGCACTATGCTGGCCCTCTTGCGCACCCAGAAAATCTGGTCCGCAGCCTCTGCGTACTTACGCTCCTGGCGCGCCTCGCAAAGGTTTATGAGGGGTATGGCGTTGCCGCCGGCAACCACCTCGTTAACCTTCTCCAACGTATCGATTCCAATAGCGGAGCACCAGTCCCTGTACTCCTGCCTTGCTGCTTCAATCTTTGTCATAATTCGTTCAGTTCGGGAATCTCTTCCCTTTCGTTAAACGGCTCCAGGAAGGGGTTGCTCACCCTCTCGGTGCCTATTGTGCTGGGACCGCCGTGGCCGGGATAAATCTGGATACGGCTGTCCAGCCATATAAGTTTCTCCATGATGGAGCGTATCTCGTCGTCGTAGCTGCCGTAGATGAGGTCGGTGCGGCCGATGGCGCCGGCGAACAAAGTGTCGCCGGTGAATATGACCTCCTCCTTCTCCATCAGCCAGCAGATGCTGCCGGGGGAGTGGCCAGGGGTGCTTATCGCCTTGAAACTCAGGCCTGCGGCTTCTACGGTCTGACCATCGGTAACGGGGGTGATGGGGAAGCTGCGGTCCGCTACCGGGACGCCGAACTTAGAGAGCCTCTCCAGATAATCCATGGTCTTCACGTCCTCCGGCGACATGTAAACGGGCACGCCGAAGCGGCTGTGCAGTTCCGTGACGCCGTAAATATGGTCCATGTGGCCGTGCGTAAGGAGCACTGCCGCCGGCTTCAGGCCGCTCAGGTAAGAGATTACCTTCATGCTCTCCTCCGGGTCCAGAAAGCCCGGGTCAATCACCACGCAGGAGTCTCCTTCGCCGTGCACGACGTAGGTATTTTCCTGAAGCATATTGACCGTAAAAACTTTTATCTCCATACGCTAAGATTATTTGGCAAAAATACGAAATTCTCACTATTTTTGTAAAACTAGTTTCAAAGATATGCATATAGGAATAGCTGGCAATATAGGCTGCGGAAAAACCACTCTCACACGCATGCTTGCCGAACATTACGGATGGACCCCGAAATTCGAGGCTGTAACCTACAATCCCTATCTGGAGGACTACTACAAGGATATTCCGCGCTGGTCTTACAACCTGGAAACCTACTTCCTGGCCCAGCGTTTCAAGGACGTCCTGGAGATTGCCAGCTCCAAGGACGTTATAATCCAGGACCGCACCCTGCTGGAAGGCGTGCATATCTTCGTGGCCAACAACCGCGAGCAGGGCAACCTGTCGGAGCGGGACTATGAGACTTACATGGAACTGTTCAACCTCATGATGTCCATGGTGAACCCGCCGGACCTGCTGATTTACCTCAAATCTTCCGTGCCGCACCTGGTATCCCAGATACAGAAACGCGGACGCGATTACGAGCAGACCATCAGTTTGGATTACCTCGCCGGGCTCAACCGCCATTACGAGGAGTGGATAGGCAATTACAAAGGCCGCCTGCTGATTATTGACGCGGATTCCATAGACTTCGAGCACAACCCTGAAGACTTTTCTTCAATTACCGATAAAATCGACGCTGAACTTTTCGGCTTATTTAAATAATTGTTAACTTTGTAGATTGTAATACCGGATAATATGCACGTAGCTATTGCAGGAAATATCGGAAGCGGAAAAACCACGCTGACCAAGATGCTTGCCGCCCATTATGGGTGGACTCCTAAGTTCGAACCCGTCGATTTCAACCCCTATCTCGCAGACTACTACGAAGATATGGAGCGTTGGTCTTTCAATCTCCAGATCTACTTCCTGAACAAGCGCTTCAAGGATATTCTGGACATCTCCAAGTCGGACAAGGTGATTATCCAGGACCGCACCATCTATGAGGATGCGCGCATTTTCTCCCGCAACCTTCATGACATGGGCCTCATGAGCACCCGTGACTATGAGAATTACACGGATCTGTTCGACCTCATGATGTCCCTGGTAGGACTTCCCGACCTGCTTATCTACCTCCGTTCTTCCATACCCAACCTCATTGCCCAGATTCAGAAACGCGGCCGCGAGTACGAGAAGAGCATACGCATTGATTACCTTACCGGTCTGAATGAGAAATATGAAGACTGGATCGGCAGCTACAAGGGCAACCTGCTCATCGTGGATGCCGACAATATAAAATTCGGCAACAAGCCCGAGGACTTTGAGCTCATTACCAACATGATAGACGCCAAGCTCTACGGTTTGTTCCCTGAAAAGTAGAATAATGGAAAAAGAACTTCTTACAATCATTGACTTCGTGGACCATTACGCCGCCAAGTATGGCAGCGATACATTCCTCCGCGAAAAAGTCGGCGACACCTGGACTGAAACTTCATTTGCAATGACCCGCGAAGAGGGTCGTATCTACGCCGCCGGATTCATGGCCCTGGGACTCAAGAAGGGCGAAAAGGTGGCACTCATATCGGAAGGCCGCAACAAGTGGATATTCAGCGAGCTCGGCGTGTTGTACGCAGGCGGCGTGGACGTACCTCTCTCCTTTAAGCTGGAGTCCGATTACGACCTCACCTTCCGCATCAACCATTCCGATTCCCGCTTCATAATAGCTTCCGAAAGCCAGATAGACAAGGTGCGCCGCGTGGCCCCGCTCTGCCCGGCAATCGAAAAGATAATAGTCCTGGACGACCTTCCCCTCAATGAGGGCGAAATGTACATCGGCGAGCTCCGCAAGATGGGTGAGGACTACCTGCAGGAGCACGCAGCCGAGCTGGAGGAGCGCATAGCCTCCATCAAGCCGGACGATTACGCCAACATATCCTACACCTCCGGCACCACCGCCGACCCCAAGGGAATACTTCTGACGCACAACAACTACACTTCCAACATAGTGCAGTGCAACTCCGTGGTCAAGGTCGACAGGGGCAACGTAATGCTCATCATAACCCCTCTGGACCACTGCTTCGCTCACGTGGCCGGCTTCTACTTCATGATGGCCAACGGCGGCAGCATCGCCACCGTGCCGGGAGGCAAGAGCGCCATCACCATGCTGCGCAACATCCCCATGGCCATCCGTGAGACCCGTCCTCACCTGATGCTCTCCGTTCCCGCCATTTCCAGGAACTTCCGCAAGAACATCGAGGCCGGCATCAAGAAGAAAGGCCCGGCAGTGCAGAAGCTCTATGAGTTCGCACTCAACAACGCCATCAAATATAACCGCGAGTACTACAACATGGGCAAGCCCTGCTGGAAACTCTGGTGGCGCAAGCCCATCAAGGACCTCATGGACAAGCTGGTCTTCAAGGGCGTACGCGAGAGCTTCGGCGGCCGTATGCAGTTCTTCATCGGCGGAGGCGCCCTGCTGGACATCGAGCTGCAGCGCTACTTCTGCGCCATCGGCATGCCTATCTTCCAGGGATACGGTCTCACCGAGGCCACCCCTGTTATCTGCGCCAACTCCGTCGGACATGCCCGCTTCGGCTCCTCCGGCCGCACCGTGCAGCCCATGGACATCAAGATATGCGCCGAGGACGGCTCCGAGCTGCCTCTGGGCGAGACGGGCGAGATAGTCATCCGCGGCGGCAACGTAATGGCCGGCTATTGGAAGAACCCCGAGGCCACTGCCGCCACCATCAAGGACGGCTGGCTGCACACCGGCGACCGCGGCTACCTCTGCAAGGAGGATCCCCGCTACCTCTATGTGACCGGACGCTTCAAGAGCCTCCTCATCTCCTCCGACGGCGAGAAGTACTCTCCTGAAGGATACGAGGACAGCCTGGCCGACGGATCCAAGTATATCGACGCATCCGTGCTCTACAACAACCAGAGCCCCTGGACCGTGGTGCTGGTGATTCCCAACAAGGCCGCTCTTGCGGAAGCGGTGCAGGCCAAGGGCATCGATCCTGCATCCGAGGCAGGCCTCAAGGCCCAGCTGGACATCATAAAGGGCGAGGTCGACTCCTACCGTCCGGGCGGACGTCACCAGGGTCTCTTCCCGGAGAAGTGGCTCCCCGCCGCCATCATAGTGGGCGAGACTCCTTTCACCGAGCAGAACGGCATGCTCAACACCACCTCCAAGATGGTCCGCGGCAAAGTGGAGAAGTTCTATGCAGACCGCATTCAGTTCGCCATGACCGCCGAGGGCAAGGAGCTTTATAACGCTAAAAACTTAGAATCAATTAAATAACTGTACTTATGGCCAAAACATCATCCAGCCAGAATTACACACCTGCAATCGTGGTGTGTTTCGCGCTTTTCTTCATGATTGCGTTCGTTACCAACCTCGCCGGTTCCATGGGCGTTGTGGTAACCAATCAGTTCGGTGCCAGCAAGGCTCTCAGCCAGCTGGGAACCCTCGCTAACTTCATCGCTTATGCCTGCATGGGTATTCCCGCAGGTATCATTCTGCGCCGCAAGGGCTACAAGTTCACCGCCCTGGCCGCCGTTATCATCGGCTTTGTGGGTGTCGGCATCCAGTTCCTCTCCGGCTATGCCGAGAGCTTCGCAGTGTATGTTGCAGGCGCATTCGTGGCAGGTTTCTCCATGTGTATGCTGAACATCGTGGTCAACCCTATGCTCAACACCCTCGGCGGCGGCGGCAACAAGGGTAACCAGCTGATCCAGTGGGGCGGTTCCTGCAACTCCATCGGCGGAACCATCGCTCCTTTCCTCGTGGGCTGGCTCGTAGGCGGCTCCATCGCTGACGCTACCGTTGCAAAGGCAGCTCCAGTGATGATCATCGCCATGGTCATCTTCGCCATCGCTTTCGTGGTCATCCTTCTCACCAATATCCCCGAGCCTCATATGGAGACTCCCGAGGAGAAGGCCGCACGTCTGGCCGGCAACAAGGAGAAAGATCCTCACAGCCCCCTGTCTTTCCGTCATTTCGTGCTTGGCGCCATCGCCATCTTCTTCTATGTAGGTATCGAGGTCGGTATCCCCAACACCGCCAACATCTACTATTCCGGACTTGACTGGGTAGGACCCGCACTTGCAGGTACATTCATCAGTGCATACTGGCTGAGCATGCTCTTCGGCCGTCTCGTAGGTGCTTCCGTAGGTGCTAAGGTGTCCAGCAAGACCATGCTCATGTGCATGTCCGCACTGGCCATCGTATTCATACTCCTGGCTATCTTCATGCCCGAGAGCGTCACCGTAGGCAAGGCTCCTATAAGCCTGCTCTTCCTCACCCTCTGCGGTCTGTGCACCTCCATCATGTGGGGTTCCATCTTCAACCTCTCCACTGAGGGCCTCGGCAAATACACTGCAGCTGCTTCCGGTATCTTCATGACCCTGGTCTGCGGCGGCGGTATCATCCCCTTCGTACAGAATGCACTGGCAGACAAGGTCGGTTCCCTCCAGAGCTACTGGGTGCTCATCATCTGCCTGGCATACCTTATTTTCTATGCCGTCGTCGGCAGCAAGAACGTAAACAAGGACATCCCTGTAGAGTAGTAGTATGGAACAGCCTTACGTTTTAGGAATAGACATAGGCGGCCAGACCGCTAAGTGCGGTATCGTGAACGCCCGCGGCGAGGTTCTCGCCCAGACCATTCTGGTGTCCAACACTCAGACGGACGCTCAATCTTTCGTTGATGCTCTCGCTTCTACCCTTAAGAAGCTTATGAACGACGCCGGCCTCGAGGGTCAGGTGCGCGGCATAGGCGTAGGCGCCCCCAACGGCAACTACTACACCGGAGAGATCAAGGACGCCCCCAACCTTACATGGGCGCGCGCCAAGAACGTTCCTTTCGCAAAGATGCTTTCCGAGGCCATGGACGGCATGCCCGTGGCCCTGACCAACGACGCCAACGCTGCCGCCGTGGGTGAAATGACCTACGGTGCCGCCCGCGGCCTCAAGGATTTCATCATGATAACCCTCGGTACGGGTGTGGGTAGCGGCATCGTCATCGGCGGCAACGTGCTCTACGGACACGACGGATTCGCCGGCGAACTCGGCCACACATGCGCGGTTCGCGGCGGCCGTGTCTGCGGTTGCGGCAAGCAGGGATGCCTGGAGGCTTATTGCTCCGCTATCGGAGTGGCCCGCACTGCTGTCGAGTGGCTGGAGCAGCACCCTGAGGAGTCATCACTCCTGCGCCTGCGCGAGAACATCACCTCCAAGGATGTGTTTGAGGCCGCGAAGGCAGGGGACAAGGCCGCGAAGGAGATTTTCGATTTCACCGGAACCCTCCTGGGACGCAGTTTCGCCGACTTCATCGCCTTCTCCGCTCCCGAGGCCATAGTGCTCTTCGGAGGACTGGCACGCGCGAAGGAATTCCTTTACGAGCCCATCGTGAAGGCTATGAACGATAATCTTTTGGCAATCTGGAAAGACAAGGTGAAAGTCTTGTTCTCCAGCTTGTCCGAGTCGGATGCCGCCATACTTGGCGCTTCCGCTCTCGCATGGAACTTATAAACAACTTTTTTATAATTTAAAAATGAAAACTGGAAAATTCTTTTTGGCACTCGCACTGGGTGCAATGACATTTGCCTGCTCCCCCAAGCCGGTTGAGCCCGCCGTTGATGGCGAAGAGGCAAACGAGGCGGTTAAAGAGGCTGTGAAGACTCTCAAAGATTACACTCCTACCAAGGCAGAAATAGACACCGTGAGCTATCTGCTCGGCGTTAACTTCGGTAGCTTCCTGAAGGGTTACAACTTCGGAGACGTCAACTACGCAAAGGTGGTTGCCGGTATGAAGGACTACATGAAGGCCGAGGGTGACTTCCGTGATCCCGACTTCAACAAGCAGTTCAAGGTCAGCCCTGACCGCATCAACGATGTTTTCAACGCTTATCTTGAGAAGAGGCACAACTACACTCTCCTCGCCAACAAGGAGAAGGGTGACAAGTTCCTTGCCGCAAACAAGAAGAAGGCTGGCGTAGTCGAGACCGAGAGCGGTCTTCAGTACAAGATCATCGAACCCGGTAACGATGTGAAGCCTTCACCCGAGGATACCGTCTGGGTTAAGTACAAGGGTACCCATATCGACGGCAAGGTGTTCGACGAGACCGCAGAGGATGCCGATGCAGTGAAATTCACCCTTAAGGGCGTTATCGCCGGCTGGACCGAGGGCCTGCAGCTTATCGGCGAAGGTGGCCACATCGAGCTTTACGTTCCTGCAAGCCTCGCTTACGGCGAGCAGGGCCGTCCCGGTATCGACCCCAACTCCACTCTTATTTTTGACGTTGTGATGGAGAAGGTCGGCAAGTTCGTTCCCGCTCCCGAGGAGTAATTATTATTAAGGACAAAAAAACAGGCGGCCCGTGAAGGTCGCCTGTTTTTTTGTGCTATACCATCAACTACAGGATGTTGTAGTTGATGGTGTGGTTTGCATGGGTGTTCTTGGAACCGCGGATATTCTCTGCGGACGGGGCGTTGCCGTTGAGGCTGCCGGAAACCTTGATGGGGCTGTCGGTGGAGCCGAGGACGATGACCTTGGTTGTGCCGTTGAAGTAGCCTACTACGAAGCCGGTGGTTTCAGCAGCAGCGGAATCCACGGTGGTGATCTTGCAGTTTACGACGCAGCCTTCACCGGTCGTGTGGTCAACGTTACCGATGTTGCCGATGAGGCCGCCGACGCCGCTGGTAGCCTTTACCCTGGCGATGACTTCACCCTTTGCGGTACAGCCGGTGATGGCGTGTCCCTGGGAGTGGAATCCGCAGATGGAGCCGATTGCGCAGGCTGTGTTGGTGACCTCAAGGATGATGATACCCTCGTTGGTAGAGTTCTCGATCACACCGGTACCACCCTCGATGCCGCCGATACGGCACTTCATGGCGCCCTTGCCGGTGATGGTACCCTTGTTGGTACATCCGCTTACAACGGTTCCGGTAACAGGCTTCTCCTGGCCGGGCCATCCGACTATGCCGCCGATTGCGGAGTTGGATGCGGAAGCGTCGGAATCCACGTTGATGTTAGCCTCATTCACACAGTTGATGTAGCTGGTGTTGGAGTAAGCATCTGAGGCTCCGGTGCCGGTGAACTGGTAGTCACCGCCGCCGATACCGCCTACGCAAACAATGAATTCCTTGGGCAGTGCAGTGCCGGGAGCGCTGTTCTTCACGTACACGTTGATCTCGCCGTAGTTGTTGCTGTTGGAGATCACGCCGCAAGGGGAACCGGCGATACCGCCGATCTGGTTACGGTTGACGTTGATAACGGCACCGGCATCATCGTGTGCGGGAATATCTGCAGAAGTAATGTTATAGGTAACCTTTCCATAGTTCTTGCAGCCTTCAACGCCGAAGCCAGGAGCGCCGTAGCCGACGATACCGCCGATGGTAGGCAGGGCATTCTTGGCGTCGATGATCTGAGCCTTCTGGGAAATGCTGGCGGCCTTGAAGCTGACGGGACCGTTGTTGGTACAATCCTTAACGGCAGCTGCCTGGTATCCGACGATACCAGCAACACCGGTGGAAAGTGCGGAAGCGGAGGCTTCCACGCTGACGGCTCCGTCGTTGACGCAGCCAACGATCTCACCGCTGGACTGGCCTGCGATGGCAGCAATGAGCATAGGTTCGGTAATGTCGGCTCCGGTCCATTCAATCTGCGCCCTGTTGGTTACGCCGGAGATGGTTCCCATGTTGTTGCCGGCAATGATGCCGAAGAAAGGAACGGAAGGAACGAACTTGCAGCTCTCGTCGATGACGATATTCTTCACGGTACCGGTCAGGGTGGCGAAGAAAGGAGTGCCGGACTTCAGGCCCTTGATAATATGGCCCTTGCCGTCGAGGATACCCTTGAAGGACTCGGCGCTGGGAACGGTCTTGCCGCTCAGGTCGATGTCTGCCTCAAGGCTGTACTCGTTGGTGCCGGATGCCAGGGCGGCCTCGCTGGTGAGGAACTCGATGAATGCATCGGCCGTCGCCATTTCAGGCTTGAATCCGCTGGGCGGCAGGGTGGTTACGGTAGCCGTTGAATAGTCGGATACCTGCTCGCCCTTGTGCGCCTTCACTCGTACGTCATAAGTAGTCTCGGCCACGAGTCCTTCAACTTCATAAGCGGGAACTGTAAGCTCGCCGACCACAGACCAGTCGCCGGAGCTCTGTGCCTTGTACTCGAAGGTGTAGCTGTCTGCAAACGGGGTTGCATCCCAGGAGGCCTTGAAGCTGGTCTCGGTGGGGACGAACTTGATGTTTGCAGGAGCTCCGAAGCTGGCTTCCACTACACCGGTGCCGACCAGCACCGCATAGGGGCTGGCGGCAGATCCGAGGTAGGTCCAGTCTGAATAATAGTAGCCTTCGTAGTTGGCACGTATACGTGCATAGTAGAACTTACCGGCAGCGATTCCCTTGGTCATCACGTATGATGTCTCGGGAGCGTACACTACCTTGCAAGCCGTACCGTTCTCCACGTCGTCGGTGGAGATGTTGTCGGTAAGCTCGAGGGTAAAGGAGGTCGCGCCGGCGGCGAGAGCCTGTGTGGCATCCCATGTAAAGCCGGCTGAAGCTGCTCCGGAAGTGGCTTCGTCATAGCTGAGCGAAGCTACTTTGGCCTTGCTTGAATCAAGACCTCCCGGAAGAACGAAACCATTTTCCTTCTGGCAGGCGGCAATTGTCAGCAGGCAAGCCGCCAGAGTGAATATCTTGTAATGTTTCATACTCGGTTACTGTTAATTGTAATCTCCACCACGGAGTTCGCCGGTTACTACGTTGCCGGAGCTGGTGTAGTTCATCTTGCCGGTGTTGGAACAATCGGTGAAGGTGATTTCAACGCCGCTCTTGCCGCAGCCGACGATACCGCCGATGGCGCTGGTCTTGCTCGTGGCGGGAGTGGCGGTGGACTCTAATGTGAGGTTACCGCTGTTGACGCACTTGGTGTAAGTGGGAGCGCTGGGGGCCTTGTTGACATCAGCGGTAATACCTCCGATGAAGTGCCTCCAGTCATTCTTGGTGATGGCAGGGTGGACCACCTTGAGGTCGCCGGTGTTGGTACAGTTGCTCACATCGCACTTGGAACCGCCTGCAATACCGCCGAGACGGTTGATTGCGGTAGGACAGGTAACGGTGAAGTTACCCTTGTTCTGGCAGTTGTCGATCTTGCCGGTCACGAATCCGAACACGGCGCCGATGTGGTGGTTCGGGGTCTCGGTGATGGTGCCGATATTGAGCTCGAGGTCAACCTCGTTGGTGCACTTCTCGAACAAGACGTCGTTGCTGGGCTCGTAAGGACCTGCAGCACCGATGACGCCGCCGAAGCAGCTGGTCTCAATGTTACCTGCGCCACGGTTGCCTGCAGTACCGCCTGCAAGGAGTGCGGAGACGCTGATGTGACCGTAGTTGTGGCAGTCGGACGCGCCACGGGTCACTGTTCCGCCCACGCCTGCAAGACGAGTGCAGGTCCATGTGTTGGAAGCGGAGTCGCAGAGGATGGAGATGTTACCCTTGTTCACGCAGCCCTTCAGCTGGCCTTCTGTGTAACCCACGACACCGCCGATGTTCGGGTATGCGCCGGAACCACCGTTGATGTAATGCATATGGACGTTGCCCTCATTGGTACAGTTTTCAATTACTCCGTAGTTGCCGGGAGCTGCCTTGTCGGAAGGGGTTCCGCCCACGACGCCGCCGGTGTAGAAGTACACTGCAGTGCCGTATTCGACGCTCACCTCGCCGGTGTTGGTGCACTTGATTACCGTAGATTTGCCGGCCTCTCCCTCGGTCATACCGACCACGCCGCCGAAGCAGTGGAATGTGTTCTTAGTGGGAGCCTCTACGCTCAGGGAGAACTTGCCGCTGTTGGAGCACTCGCTCACAACGCCCTTGGAGTAACCTACGATTCCGCCCCAGTTGCAGCTGGCACCAGGCAGGGCCGCGAACTTGAAGCTGGCGGTTGCGGCGGAGGAACATTTCTCCACGGTGCCCTCGGTGTAGCCTGCAAGTGCGCCGTAGTTTGCGCTCTCTGCGGGCTCGGGGAATTCAAGCACGCACTTGTTGTCGAGAGAGACGTTGGCAATCTTGGATGTGGCGGTTCCGGTGAGGGCGAGACTGTTCTTGAGGGTGATGCCGGAGAGCTTCAGGTTCTCGATGGAGCCTGACAGCACGCCGAAGAGACCGTCGGGGATGACGGCGTTGGAAATGGTGTGGCCCTTGCCGTCGAACTTGCCGGCGAAACCTTCAGACAGAGGCAGTTCGGCTCCGCCCAGGTCGAGGTCGGCCTCGAGGGTGATCACGTCAGATGCCACAGAGGTTGCG
The DNA here is from genome assembly GCA_017554335.1 of Bacteroidales bacterium. GTDB lineage: Bacteria > Bacteroidota > Bacteroidia > Bacteroidales > UBA932 > Cryptobacteroides. The sequence goes on from JAFZIO010000073.1 coordinate 23,410, forward strand.
GCGATGGCGCTGACGAACTGGATAAACGCATCTCTTTCCTTGATGTTGGGCTCGAACGGCGGTTTCTCGGGAGTGGTGATGGATTCCTGGATGTAATCTGTGTACTCTTTGTTGCCGTCGGTTTCGCGATATGCCCTTACGCGCACATCATAAGAGGTCTGGGCGGAAAGGTCGTTGATTTCCTCACTGGCCTTGACGGTCTCGGAGAGGATATTCCAGTTGGAGTCCTTGCTGGCCTTCCATGAAACCTCATAGCCGTCGGCCTTGCCGACGAGAGACCAGCTGGCAAGAATCTTACTGTAAGAAGGGGAGGAGAGGGTGAGTACCTTGGGGGCTACGAAGCTCATGGTAACGATTCCGTGTCCCACGCTGATACAGACAAGTCCGTCGCTGTCCCTCAGCTCTGTCCACTCGGAATATATGGAGCGGGGATAGTTGGCCCTTACGCGGGCATAGTACATAGTGTACTCTTTAAGTCCGGTAAAGATTACGCCGTCGTTGACGGTGGCATCATGCTGAATGGTTTTTCCCACTGTGGGCTCATACATGTCGATGTCGGAGAAGTCTTCCTTCTGAGCAAGCTGCACAGAGAATGAAGTCGCTCCGTCCTGCAGCGCCTGGGTGGGATTCCAAACGAATGAAATGGCCGTCTCGGAAGACATTGTTTCATCGTAAGCGAAGTCCGTTACGACTGCTTTGGAGCTGTCGATGCCGGTGAAGATCTCCTTCTTGCATCCGGAGAAGAGCACCGCAGCGACGGCTGCAGCAGCGAACAGGATTTTGAATGATTTCATACTGAATTGTTTGTGATATTGATAAAACAATAATAAGTAAACGCCTTTTGCGGGCGCCTTTGACAAACAATCCGTTTCAGCCGGCCTTCCGGCCCATCGTCTGACTTGCGAACACAAATATAGAAAGAATTAAACGAAACGCAAAATAATAGTGGAAATTTGCGCAGATAAAGTATCAATATGCGAAATATTGTTTTATATTTGTACTATAATTTATAAAAACTATTCATAATTATTAATTATTTTTAAAAAGGAACTTTAACCAATTTTAATCAATCCTTTGAAAACCATCTGATTTTCAGTGTCATATTCGTCCTGGCTTGCGCGATTCTAATTTAATAACTAAGGACCATTTATGATGAAAATCACGATTCCCAGAAGATTTGCGCTGGCTCTTATCGCCCTCTTTGCAGGACTGAGTGCCTTCGCACAGACTTCTACGATTACCGGTGTGGTACGAGATTCCCAGGGTGTGCCTGTCATAGGCGCAGCCGTCATGGTAAAGGGTACAACCACCGGTGTTATGACAAATGCGGACGGCTCCTATGCCATCAAGGCCAAGAGCGACGCCGTCCTTGTCTGCCAGCTCTTCGGATACAAGACCAAAGAGGAGTCCGTAAACGGTCGGTCCAAGATCGACTTTACGCTTGCAGACGATGCGGAAATGCTGGAAGCCACCGTCGTGGTGGGTTACGGTACTTTGAAGAAAACCCAGTTGGTAGGTTCCGTAGAGAACCTCTCCGGCGAGGTTATCGAGGACCGTCCTAACGCCAACATCGCCCGTAACCTCCAGGGCCAGGTCGCCGGTCTTAACATTATCCAGGTCGACGGTAAAGCGTCCCACACCGGTAATGTTTACATCCGAGGCAACAAGACCACCCATTACACCCGTACGAACTTCAACAGCAGCGCTTCCGGTGCAACCCGTTCCATAGGTACCGGCGGTTCCGCCCTCATCCTCATCGATGGCGTTGAAGGAGACCTTAACTCCATCAACTCCGCCGATATCGAGACGGTAGCCGTGCTCAAGGACGCATCCTCCGCTGCCATTTACGGTTCCAAAGGTGCATTCGGCGTTATCATGGTCACCACCAAGAACGCCAACGCCAATGAAAAATTCACCCTTTCCTATAACGGTACATACTCATACAACGACCGTATCGTCAAGTGGGAAGACCACATCGTGACCGACGGTCTGGAGTACACCGAAGCTTTCTACGAGCTCTTCGCAGGTGATACCCGTACTCCTACGTCCACCGGTAAGATGGCTTCCACCATCAACACCTTCACGATCGGTGCTGACTATCTTGACCGTCTGCGTGAGCGCAGGATCGCCGGCAATACCAATGTCTACGACATGTATGAAGGCGCCTATGCATACTATGGAAACACCGACTGGTTCTCCGAGTTCTACAAGAAGGGATATTCTTCCACGACTCACGACATCAGCCTCAGGGGTTCTTCCAAGAAGCTTACGTACTCCCTCACCGGCCGTTACTACACCCAGGAGGGCGTATATAAAATAGGTGAAGATACCTACAACCGTTTCAACCTGCGTGCTAAGGCCAAGATGCAGATCAACGACTGGCTGTCCATCGACAACAACACCTCGATGTTCCGCAGTATCCAGCGTCAGCCTATGTTCACCACCTCCTCCATCCTCGGTTACCAGATCCAGTGCCACGCCGCACCTGTCCTGGTTCCCTACAATGAGGACGGCACATGGACCCTGGCGGCCAACAAGTCCGGTTTCACCTCCTTCGCAGAGGGCAACACCGGCCAGTATGACTCCAAGCTTCAGTTCGTGACCACCACCGGCGCCAATATTGACTTTATCAAGGACGTTCTGGTATTCCGCGCCGACTTCACCTACAAGGCCGACCGCCAGATCAAGGAGCGTTACCGTTCCCCTATGGCTTTCTCTTTGGCTCCCGGCAACTCCACCAATTATGTTACTCAGGAGTCTTCTTACAAGTCCCGCTGGACTTATGACTATGACCGTATCTTCGCCAACGCATACTTCACCTGGACTCCCAAGCTCGGTGAGAACCACGACCTCAACGTCGTAGCAGGTTGGAACCTGGAGAATTACGATTACGAGCGTTTCTACATCCAGCGCAAGGGTATGCTCTTCCCGGACAAGTATATGTCCTACGAGCTCTTCGACGGTACCGACATCAAGCTCGAGCAGTACGACCGCAGCTACGGTACCATCGGTTACTTCGCCCGTGCCAACTACACCCTTCTCAAGCGTTACATCCTCGAGGCCTCCATCCGTGCTGACGGCAGCTCCAAGTTCCCGAGCAGCCAGCGTTGGGGCGTGTTCCCTTCCGCATCCATAGGCTGGCGCGTGAGCGAGGAGCCCTGGATGAAGTGGAGCCGCAGCTGGCTGGACAACTTCAAGATCCGTGCGAACTACGGTTCCCTGGGCAACGGTAACATCAGTGCATACTACTTCCTTGAGACTATGAACATCGAGAAGACCGGTATTCCTATCAACGGTCTCAAGGCCAACTACACCACCGTGCCCAGCCCTATTCCTGACAGCCTGACCTGGGAAATGGTTACCACCTATGACCTCGGTCTCGATATCGACGTTCTTAAGAACAGGCTCTCGTTCTCCGGAGATATCTATCGCCGTTACAACTCCGACCTTATCACAGGCGGTCCTCAGCTTCCTGCAGTCTACGGCGCCGGTTCTCCTTCCGGAAACTACGGTGAGCTTACCACCAACGGCTGGGAGGCAACCCTCTCCTGGAGAGACGCCTTCAAGCTCGGCGGAAAGGACTTCCAGTACAGCATCAAGGGAAGTGTATGGGACAGCCGCACCTTCGTATCCAAGTATGAGGCTACTTCCGGTAACATCCTTTCCATGTACAAGGGCAAGGAAATCGGTGAAATCTGGGGATTCCGTACCGACGGATACTTCCTCAACTACACCGAGGCCAACAACTGGGCTACCGATACCTATCATAAGAACGGTTCCAACTTCCGCGAGTATGCCGGTGACCTTAAGTTCATCGACGTGAACGGTGACGGTACTATCAACTACGGTAACCAGAGCTTCACTATGGATGAGAACGGAGACGTAACCCTCGACACCGGCGACCTTGAGGTCATCGGTAACGTGACTCCCCGCTACCAGTTCGGTCTGAACATGGACTTCAAGTGGAACGGCTTCGGCCTGAGCGTCTTCTTCCAGGGTGTAGGACACCGCGATTGGTATCCTTCCTGCGAAACCGGTTTGTTCTACGGCGGTTACAACCGTCCTTACATGGGCGTCATGAAGACCCAGATCGGAGACAACTATGTAAAGATCAATTACACCAACGAAGACGGTTCCGTCAACCCTTACTGGGAGGTCACCAATGCTGACAAGCATCCTTACTGGACCCGCCGAGTCGGCTATTGCGCCAACCGTAACGTCGGTCCTCTGACTGTTGAGAACGACTACTACATGCAGAACGCTGCATACGTCCGTCTCAAGAACCTCACTCTGGACTATACTCTCCCCAAGAACGTTGTGAGCAAAGTGGGTATGAGCAACATCAAGTTCTACGTAACTCTCGAGAACCTGCTCACCTGGTCTCCCATGTTCAAGTACACCCAGGCTTTCGATCCTGAAGGAATCGACCTCGGAGACTCCGACTTCGACAGCGCCAGCAACTACGGTCTGAGCGGTATCGGTCAGGGCTACAGCTATCCTATGCTCAAGTCCTACACCTTCGGCGTAAACCTCACATTCTAAAGAAAGGACATGATTATGAAAAAGATTTTCAATATAGCGATCTGCGCCGTTGCCCTGTTCGCGATGACCTCTTGCGAGAAGTTCTTTACCAGAACTCCCTGGAACGAGTTCGATGCCGAAACGTACTTCCAGAGCGAGAGCGAGCTCAAGATGTATACCGACGGCTTCCTCAACGCCTGGATTCCGGATTATACGGAAACCGACGGTGACGACGCATACAATGACCTTATCGCCACAAAGACTTCCACTGACTTCTTCCGTGCCGACACACAGTGGGACGGTGCCAAGCAGGGTTCATGGACATGGACCTGGCTGCGTCGTATCAACTTTATGATCCAGGGCATGGAGAAGAACGCAAAGGACAAGGTTGATGAGGCTACCTACAACCATTATCTCGGTCTTGCCCGTTTCTGGAGAGCATATCATTATGTTTCCAGGGTCAAGCTCTTCTCTGATGTGCCGTGGATTGACACTTACGTTCAGCCCCAGGATACCCTTATCCTCTACGGCCAGCGTGAAGACCGCGAGTATGTGTTCCACAACATAGTGGAAGACCTCAAGTTCGCCTGCGAGAACGTGGACAACCGCGTCCATGCTTCCGCCGCCAACTCCCGTAACCAGGTAGACAAGTATGTGGTGAATGCAATGGCTGCCAGAATGCTCCTCTACGAAGGAACTTTCCGCAAGAACCATGCTGTCAACCCTGCCACCAACAAGCCCTGGACCAACGAATACGAAAAGCCCGAGGATCTCATCAGGCTCTCCGCACAGTTCTCCAAGTATGTCATCGACTCCGGCGAGTACAAGCTGTACAAGGGTGACTGGTCCAACCTGTTCCTGAGCAAGGAACTCATCACCGACGAGGTGCTCTGGGGCCAGGTGTTCATTCTCGAGTCCAACGGACGTCATGCTTACACCCGTTACTTCAACTCTTCAACTCTCGGTCAGCAGTATTCCGGAACCAAGGAGCTTCTCCACCACTTCCTGAAGGTGGACGGTACTCCTATCGATTCCGACTACAAGACCATCAACCAGGAGTTCGAGGGACGTGATCCCCGTCTTTCCAAGACCATCCTCGGCCCCGGCCATACCATTACCGACCTTGACGGTGTTTCCCAGGTTCTGCAGCCTATCAACTGCACCTTCTGCTGGACCGCTTACATGATCATCAAGTGGTGTGTCCCCGACAAGAGCCACTGGCAGAACAGCGTTGATGAGAACTGCATCCCTATCATCCGTTATGCTGAGGTGCTGCTTAACTATGCAGAGGCAATGAACGAACTCGGCGAGTTCAACGAGGGTATCTGGAACCAGACCGTCGGTGCTCTCCGCGAGCGTGCAGGTGTTAAGAGCATCTATCCCAAGACCTCCGATCCCTGGCTCAAGGATTACTACACCAGGGGTCTGGAGAACCAGCACATCACCGATGGCGATGAGGCTGTCGCTCTGGAAATCCGCCGCGAGCGTGTGACCGAGCTCTGCTTCGAAGCTGAATCCCGTCAGCCCGACCTCTATCGTTGGGGTATCTGCGACATCATCCCTCGCCGTGGCGGCAACGGTAACGGCTGGACCGGCGTGTGGCTGTCTGCAGACGACGTGAAGAACGGTTTCACTTTCAATGGAGTGAAGTACACCTTCAACGAAACCGTCAAGAAGGGTACCGAGAATGCCTATCCTATTACGGGCACCAACAACAGCTGCTGGTCCCTCGAGAAGGCAGGCGACGGTTACTTCCTGGTTTACAACTACAAGCTTAAGTGGGAAGACAGGATGTACTGCCGTCCTATCCCTAGTGCCGACCAGGTTCTCAACCCTGCTCTGGGCCAGAACTACGGCTGGTAGTAATATCCCCTAAAAGTGTTATGAAAGACCGGTCTCAGGGCCGGTCTTTCTTTTTTTACAGAATAAATATTATATTTGTAGGATATAATAAACACCACACAAATTATGAAAACCGGCAGATTCATCTCGTTGTTTACGCTGTTAGCCCTTCTTGCCTGGTCCTGTGACCCCAAAGTGGATCCGGACGATCCCGGCAGCGGTGATAATCCGGAAGAAACACGCGTAGACGTTATCAATGGAACCCAAATTCAGGACGGCATGAATGCTGTCGGCCTTGTATCCGATGCTACAAGCGGAGAAGGCATTGCCGGAATACCTGTAACGGACGGTTATTCTTATGTTCTGACAGACGAAAACGGTGTTTACCAGATGGCGGCGAACCGTTACACCCGTAACATCTATCTGTCCGTTCCGTCCAATTACAAGATTCCCCTGGATCCCGGAACGCATCTGCCTCTAATCTACTCCACCAAGAAGTTCGACAAGGCTGTCGTGAACCGCAACGACTTCAAGCTGGAGCCTCAGGCCGTGGAAGATAAGTTCACCCTTGTCATGATAGGCGATCCGCAGTGCCAGAATACGAACCAGATTTCAAGGTACAACAACGAGACTGTGCCCAGCATGCTCTCTACTCTGAACCAGGGTATTGCCGAAGGCCGCTATCCCAATCCTTACGGCGTCACGCTGGGGGACATTACCTTCGACAGCACCGATCTTTGGGATGGAATGAAGAAGACCATGACCAACCTTAAGCTCAACAATGGCGAATGGTATCCGATCTTCCAGTGCATAGGAAACCATGACCACAACTCCCTTGAGCAGAACAGCGATTATGATGCAACCGGCAAGTTCGTCGAGTTTTTCGGCCCTACCGACTATTCCTTCAACAGGGGACAGGCGCACATCATAGTCATGGACGACATACAGTGCACCAAGGTTTCCAGCAACTCTTCACCCAACAGGTACACCTGGGGTTACAATGCCGGGCTTACAAAGATCCAGTACAAGTGGCTGGAAGAGGACATAGCCCAGGTAAAGGATAAGAACCAGAAGATAGGCATACTGTGCATGCATATCCCCATGCGTTCAGGTGCCAATTCCGGCGGCGCGTCATTCAATACTTCAGCTTACTACAAGGAGGTCCTTACCCTGCTCAAGGGTTTCAAGGAGGCCCACATCATGATAGGCCACACCCATTATACCCAGAATTACGTTCATACAGGCTATACCTGTGCAGGAGGCGTCCCTATCTATGAACATGTCCACGGAGCGGCCTGCGGCGGCTGGTGGAGCTGCGATTCCAACGTTACCGGCGCCCCCAACGGCTACACGGTTTATGAGATTGAGGGCAATACCGTAATGAACTGGGTTCTTAAAGGAACCAAAACCGCAGCCGATTACCAGATGCGCGTTTACGACGGAAACCAGTTGTACACCGGTACCAAGGGCTATGAGTACATGTGGAGCCGTTCGTCCAACGTCGGCGGCTCATCCAACATCACCGCTACCGGCAACGCCAACCTGAAGAACGCATTCGTGGCTGAAGTGTTCGACGACGACGACCGCTACTGGAAGTTGGAGATGTGGCAGAACGGCGTCAAGATTGGAGACTTCAAGCGTCTCACCAACGGCAGTTGCTGCAATGTCTGCTTAGCTTCGTACTTCTTTAATGAATTGGGAAAGAACACCGATTCCTGGACAAACAAAACTGCTAGCCATTATTGGTATTTTGTGCCTGAATCAAAGAATCCTTCATCTGAAAAGAACTGGGAGGTCCGTGCATACCAGACAATACCGACGAGCAATCGTACCAACACATATTTCTGCACTTCTATGACCACCGATTACGGTGAATTCTGATGAAAAATCTCAAGTTACTGCTGTTTGCGGCCATCTGCGCTGCAACTCTTCTCTCTTGTGAGAAGGAAGATCCGTTCCAGCCTGCTACAATACAGGGCACATGGGTGTTCTCCGAGGCTAATACCGGAACTCAGTGGAAGGAACTGAACATAGACAAGATCTACTACTTCGACGGGGCCGGCACTTATACGGTAAAGACCCTCAAGTCCGGTATTTCCAAAGTGACTTTCTACAACGGGAAGGTCTACGAAGAAGAGAGCTCTTATGAGCAGACGGACACCAAGTCGTATACCGTAAAATGCGCGGGTGACAAGTACAAATTCGAATCTGTAAGCGGAGAATTCGTGCTCACCGCATCGGTTGACGGAAAAATGACCTTCGCCTTTTCCAGCAGCGCTTCCGAAGTGAAGGGATACAAACTCTGCCAGGTCAGCCAGTTCGGCAAGTCGGTCACTCCTGATCCTCCCACCCCGCAGGAACCGGATGAGCCCGAAGGGACTTCCATCAACGGCACCAAGCTGGACGAGAGCAACGACCTGGTCGGTCTGGTTACTGATTCTTCCACCAAGAAGGGTATCCCCGGCGTGGTCGTGTCCGACGGCTACGACTGCGTAGCCACCGATGCCAACGGCGTGTATCAGTTCAAGTCCAACAGTCTTACCAGGCTGGTGTATATCTCCACTCCTTCAGAGTACGCAGTGCCCGTCGGATCCGTCCCCAGCAAGCCGGAGTTCTACAAGTCCGTCAAGCCTGACGGGACGGTCATACGCACCGACTTCACCCTCACGCCTCTGGCAGACGGCAAAGAGACCAACTGGACATTCGTCGGTATAGGCGACCCCCAGTGCGCAACCAGCAGCAACGCCTCCCGCTATTCGGGAGAAACCATCCCGGACATCAAGAAGACCACTGCCGGTAAGAAGAGCGTGTATGCCATGACTCTGGGCGACATTGTCTTCGACAGCACCGACATGTGGCCCAGCATGAAGACATCCATGTCCTCCGTATACAACGGCGCATGGTTCATTCCCTTCTTCCAGACCATAGGCAATCACGACCACGACTCGTTAAAGCCGGATACTTCCGATGACGCTATGGACGATTATGTGGCCACATCCACCTTCGAAGGAGTATTCGGACCGTGCAACTACTCCTTCAACAGGGGAGATGTGCATGTGGTGTCCATGGATGACATAATCGTCAGTTCCAAAAAGAGCTCGTCCAAGAGCAACAAGTATACCTGGAGCTACAGCGGCGGCTTTACCGACAAGCAGCTTGCATGGCTTAAGAAAGATCTGGAGCTGGTGCCCGACAAGGCCAACAAGATGATTTTCGTCTGCTGCCACATTCAGTTCAGAACCGCCACCACAAACCACTACCCGGATGTGATGAGGCTCATGACCGAATTCAAGGAGGCCCATTTGATGATAGGTCACACCCACTATACCCAGAACTACCTCCATACCAGTTACAAGACCAAGAACGGTATGTCTCTTTATGAGCACATTCACGGCTCAGCCTGCGGTGCGTGGTGGACCACCACCAGCAGTTCCACTGTTACCGGCGAACCTTCAGGTTACACTGTATACGACATAGAGGGCCCCCACATCAAGGACTGGCACTTCAAAGGAACCAACCGCTCCGCCGACGAGCAGTTGCGTGTCTTCGACGGCAATGAGGTCTACTATCAGTCCAAGTATCCTCTCGACTGGTACACCGCCTCTCAGAAGGTGGGTACGTACACCTTCACCGTGAAAGGCAATGCCAACTACAAGGGCTGTTTTGTGGCCACGGTGTTCAACGACGACAACACTTTCTGGAAAGTGGAGCTGAGGAAGAAGAGCACCGGAGCCAAGATAGGCGACTTCAAGCGTGTGGCGGACGGCGGCTCCACCAATATCGCGATGAGCGCCTTCTATTACAACGAAAAGAACAAGACAACAGACAGTTACTGCAGCAAGACCGCCAGCCATTACTGGTACTACAAGCCGGCCTCAGGTATGCCTGCGGACGAAGATGACTGGGAGGTCGTTGCAACGCATACGCTTCCTGCCGGCGACGTGGTCCACACCTACAAGTGCTCCACTCTCACCAAGCAGTCAGACTTCAGTAAGGCGTTCTATTATTAGTAGATTATAGTCCTGCGGAGCACTGCGACTGCAGCGCCTTCGGGATTCACACGTTCGGCGCGGGAAATCCAATTCCCGCGCTCGTCGTATTCATAGCTGTACCAGCGCATGGGGTTTACCTCCAGGTCCGGAATCCATTCCATCTCGCCCTGTGAGTTGAGGACCGCATTGCGGCAGAATACGGGAAGGCCGTTGTCGTCGTACTTGATTTCCACGTCAATCTCGTCGCCTTTGATGCGGCTGGGCTTGTTTTCTGTCCTGAAGAACTCCACTTCAGCACTGCCGATCAGCTCACCGTCGGGAGTATGGGACTGTTCTGTATACTTGTTGCCGGAGAATTCCTTGGTGGTGATGTACTGCAGTTCCCCTTCGCCGTAATACTCGGTCCATACTATGTGGCGGCCGTCATTCTGGTGTACCCAGCGGTGTACTTCCTGGTTGTTCATGCCGTATACGCGGCATTCGCGGATGAACTTGCCGTCAATTTCGAACTCGTAACGGGATTCGTTTTCGTTTGCAGCATTCAGCCCTGCAATCTCTTCCAGCTGATGCCTGGAATTGTATGAGTAGGTCTCGATGAAGCGGAAAGAACCGTCGAAGTTACGTGTTACAACGCTGTCCAGCTGGCCCCTGCCGTTAAGGTAGGCGGTGTAGGGGAGTTCCAGGCTGTCGCTCTGGAGTATTACCTCGCTGGCCTTGCAGTTAAGGGCATATTTCTCCAGGTCTGTGCGTATGGGCGCGCAGGCACAAAGAGCAAAAACGATAAGAAGTCTGAACTTCATATACTCATTTATTCGTTAATCAAGCAGTTCGAGGGCCTGTTCAAGGCTGATGGCCTCGGAAATGTCATATCCACCGTTGCGGGTGCGCCGTAGCGATCCCAGGAAGGCGCCGCTTCCGAGGGCCTCTCCCAGGTCGCGGGCGAGGGCCCGTATGTAGGTGCCCTTTGAGCAGTCGACTTTTATAAGTGCGTGCTTCAGTTCGCAGTCGCGCACGTCCGCCACGTTGATGCGGCCGCGTCCTTCGGTGGCGGGTATGGGCTCCGGGGCGTCAAAGCTCTCGTCGAAGCGCAGCAGCTCCAGCCCGTAAATGTTGATGATGGACGATTGCAGCACGTCCCCCGGGTCGAAGGCCTCTCCGCGCGCCTGCGCCTCCTTCAGCAGCTTGCGTGCCGTCTCGTAGGCGCGTACGCCGTCCACCGATTTGGCGCTGAAGAGGGGAGCGACCTGCCGCTGCTCGCCGACGAATTTGGGCAGCACGGCACGGACGGAGGCCTCGGTGACGCCGTCCAGCGGGCAGGTCCGGTCTATCGGTTTCTCCAGGTCGTAGGAAGGGGTGACGGCGCCGAAGCACACTCCTGCATGGTACTGCTTCTCAGAGGCTTGCAGCTCTTCGGCCCGACGGGTGGCGGGCCCGATGCACACCAGCAGTATGCCGGTGGCCAGAGGGTCCAGGGTGCCTGCGTGCCCCACCTTCAGGTTCTTCTTCCCGAAGTGCCGGCACGCGGCCCATTTTATCTTGCGTACGAGGTCGGCGGAGGTCCAGCGGTACGGCTTGTCCACCGGCAGCACTATGCCGTCGGGGTAATCTGCGATGTCATGCGAAAGCGGACCGTATCCTGTCATTCTGAGCGAAGCGAAGAATCTACTTCACCGGAATTTTCTCTATGCGGCGTGCGTGCCTGCCGCCGGCGAACTCGGTGGTGAGCCACTCTCGCACCATGCTGACGCACATACGGTAACTGGCAAAGCGGGCCGGCATCACCAGCACGTTGGCGAGGTTGTGCTCCTTTACCAGATGGGCGATGGCGGTGTTCCAGGCCAGTCCGGCACGTATGCCCTGATGCTTGTTGAGGGTGATGGCCATGCCGTTGCCTGTGCCGCAAATGGCTATGCCCTTGTCCACTTCGCCCTTCTCCACGGCGACTGCCAGGGGATGTGCGAAATCGGCGTAGTCGCATGAATCTTCGGTATTCGTGCCGAAGTTCACCACTTTGTAACCCTTGCCCTCAAGATACTTGACGAGCTTGTTCTTGTATTCCACGCCGGCGTGGTCGTTGCAGATGCCTATAGTCATAATTCTTCCTTTATGTTGTAAGTGTTGCGTTCAGGGGCGGAACGGGCGATCATCTCTCCCAGCAGTCCTGCCAGGAACAGCATGACGCCCAGTACTACGGCCAGCAGGGCCAGGTAGAAGAGGGGCTGGTCCGTGACGGGACGGAACCTGAATCCGTGGGCCTGCAGGACCAGTTTCTGAATGATTATCCAAACTGTTATTACGAAACCTGCGAGGAACATCAGCAGGCCGGTGGTGCCGAAGAAATGCATGGGCTTCTTGCCGAAGGCGCTCAGGAACCACAGGCTCTGGAGGTCCAGGAAGCCGTTTACAAAGCGCTCCAGGCCGAACTTGCTTTTGCCGTACTTGCGCTTTTCATGGTGCACCTCTTTCTCGCCTATGCGGGAGAAACCGGCATTCTTGGCGAGGTAGGGGATATAGCGGTGCATCTCGCCGTAAACCTCCACGCTCTTTACCACCTCGTTGCGGTACGCCTTCAGGCCGCAGTTCATGTCGTGCAGCTTGATGCCGGTGATGCGGCGGGCGGTGGCGTTGTAGAGTTTGGACGGCAGGTTCTTGGTGATGGCGTTGTCTTTGCGGTGCTTCTTCCATCCGCTCACCAGGTCGTAGCCGTCTTCCACTATCATGCGGCGGAGTTCCGGTATCTCGGCGGGGTCGTCCTGCAGGTCGGCGTCCATGGTCACGACCACGTCGCCTTGTGCGCGCTCGAAGCCGCAGTAGAGGGCGGCCGACTTGCCGTAGTTGCGGCGGAAGCGCACCCCGTGCACGTTGGGGTCGGCGGCGGAGAGCTCCCGTATGCAGTCCCAGGAGCCGTCGGTGCTGCCGTCGTCTATCATCAGTATCTCGTAGCTCCAGCCGTGCTCCTGCATGACTGCTGCGATCCGCTCGCGGAGCTCCGGCAGCGACTCCCGTTCGTTGAGCAGGGGAACTATGACGGAAATGTCCATAAATTATTGGTTGTCAGGGCCCATGGCCTGGTCAAAGGGGTTGCGGGAAGGGATGTTGCGGGAGAAGATGGCCGCCAGCACGGTTCCGAAGAGCCAGCACCATACAAGGTTGGCGAAGAAGGTGATGGTGGGCAGCTTGGGGGCGAGCTCCTTCATGCTGTCCAGCTGGTCGGCGGTGAGTACGTTCTCGTACATCTCCAGGGCCGCATCCATGCTGTCCACGAACATGTCGGGCTGGATGAACAGCACCCATGCCAGGTAGAAGCCGGAATACAGCAGGGCGGAAAGCAGGGCGGTGGAACTGCCGAAACGGAAGCTCTCGCGGTTGGTGATTTCGCTGTTGCCCTCGGCGTACTTCAGCATGAAATGCTTCATCAGGCGTATGCAGATGACCAGCTTGGCCACCCAGAGAAGGACGTCGACTACGTTGATTACAGCGGCTCCTGCTCCGGATGCCTGTATTTTGCTCATGAGAGCGGTGCAAACCATGTAAACTATGGAAACAAGGCCAAGTACGAGCCCGCTGCGGGCAGCCTCGTTCCAGAGGCTCTTTCTTTCGATCTCAATGTCTTTCATATTACAAATATAGATATTTTTTGTAACTTTGCAGATTGCAAATTAAAACTATTGTATGTTAACTATAGCATTTACCGATGGCACCATCCGTCCCTGGGACGATGACGAGGCAAAACACATCTTCTGGCATTCTTCAGCCCACCTTATGGCAGAGGCCCTCGAGGCCCTGTACCCCGGGGTGAAGTTCGGAGTGGGCCCCGCAGTAGAGACAGGATTCTACTACGACGTAGACCTTGGCGACGCCCAGATCAGCGAGGCCGACCTGAAGAAGATAGAGGATAAAATGATTGAGCTGGCGCGCTCCAAAGAGACTTTCGAGCGCAGCGAGGTCTCCAAGGCCGACGCTCTCAAGTACTTCACCGAAAAGGGCGACCCCTACAAGGTGGAGCTAATCCACGACCTCGAGGACGGTACCATCACTTTCTATAAGAACGGTTGCTTCACGGACCTGTGCCGCGGCCCTCACGTAAAGCACGTCGACGACATAAAGGCGGTGAAGCTCACCGCTATTGCCGGTGCCTACTGGAAGGGCGACCAGAACCGCCAGCAGCTTACCCGTATCTACGGCGTAACCTTCCCCAAGAAGAGCATGCTGGACGAGTATCTGCAGATGCTGGAAGAGGCCAAGAAGCGCGACCACCGCAAGCTGGGCAAGGAGATGGAACTCTTCACCTTCTCCAGCCGCGTGGGCCTCGGACTGCCCCTCTGGCTGCCCCGCGGCGCCGTCATGCGCAACATCCTGGAGAACTTCCTCCGCGTAAAGCAGGCCGAGATGGGCTACCTGCCCGTCGTGACCCCGCATATCGGCAGCAAGGAACTCTACGTGACCTCCGGCCACTATGCCAAGTACGGCAAGGATTCCTTCCAGCCCATACATACCCCGCAGGAGGGCGAGGAGTACATGCTCAAACCTATGAACTGCCCCCACCACTGCGAGATTTTCCGCAGCGCACCCCGCTCCTACCGCGACCTGCCCCTCAGGTTCGCCGAGTTCGGCACCGTGTACCGTTACGAGCAGAGCGGTGAGCTCCACGGACTTACCCGCGTCCGCGGTTTCACCCAGGACGACGCCCACCTCTTCTGCCGCCCCGACCAGCTGCAGGAGGAGTTCGAGAAGGTCATCGACCTCATCCTCTACGTCTTCAAGACCCTGAAAATGACGGACTACATGGCCCAGGTGTCCCTGCGCGACCCCAAGAACAAGGAGAAGTACATAGGCACCGACGAGCACTGGGATATGGCCGAGAAGGCTATTATCGAGGCAGCGGAGAAGAAGGGTCTCAAAACCGTCGTGGAACTCGGCGAGGCTGCATTCTACGGCCCCAAGCTGGACTTCATGGTAAAGGACGCCATCGGCCGCAAGTGGCAGCTCGGCACCATCCAGGTAGACTACAACCTGCCTGAGCGCTTCGACCTGGAGTTTACCGACGCAGACGGCAGCAAGCAGCGTCCCGTGATGATTCACCGCGCACCGTTCGGCTCCCTTGAGCGTTTCACCGCCGTGGTGCTCGAGCACACCGCCGGACACCTGCCCGTATGGCTCTCTCCGGATCAGGTCAAAGTGCTGCCAATCAGCGAAAAATACGCGGATTATGCAGAAAAAGTTTGTAATTTGCTGAAAAATTCCGATATTCGCGCCTCCATAGACTCTCGTAATGAGACACTTGGCAAGAGAATTCGCGAGATTTCCTTGCTGCGCGTGCCTGTAATTGCGATTGTCGGTGAAAAAGAGGCAACTGAAGGCACCGTCTCCGTAAGAAGGGAGGGTGTCGATCAGGGTGCCATGACTGTTGAACAATTTGTAAATTACATTAAAGCAGCGGTAGCTGAAGAATTAGCTTGATGGCAGGACCATACAGACCAAAGCCGACCTACAAACCAGCAGGTCGCCGTCCGGACCCCAGAGGTCAGAAGAAGGACGAGAACGAACTCAACATCAACGGGCAGATTACTGCTCCGCAGGTGAGACTCGTGGGAGAGAACATCCCCGAGCCGGGCATCTGGCCCATCGCAAAGGCGATGGCTCTTGCCGACCAGCTTGAGCTCGACCTGGTTGAGATCAGCGCCAAGGCCGATCCTCCTGTATGCAAGATCCTGGATTACCAGAAGTATCTGTACCAGCAGCGCAAGAAGGCCAAGGAGATGAAGTCCAACGCCGCCAAGGTGGTCATCAAGGAAATACGTTTCGGCCCCAACACCGACGAGCACGACTTCCAGTTCAAGCTGAAGCATGCCCAGGAGTTCCTCCAGGAAGGTTCCAAGGTCAAGGCGTCCATATTCTTCCGTGGCCGTTCCATCATGTTCGCCGAGCAGGGCGAGAAGCAGCTTCTCCGTTTCGCGGTAGAGCTCGAGCCCTACGGACGCGCCGAGAACATGCCTACGCTGGAAGGCAAGCGCATGACCATGATGCTGGCCCCGCTGAAAAAGAAATAAACCGTGTGATACGGTTAATATATTTATTAACAACTAATTATTTAAAACAATGGCAAAGCTTAAAACCAACTCCGGTGCCAAAAAGCGTTTCACGCTTACCGGATCGGGAAAGATCAAGAGGAAGCATGCTTACCACAGCCACATCCTCACCAAGAAGACCAAGAAACGTAAAAGAAATCTCGACCATTTCGCCCTTCTCGAGAAGGCCGATCAGGTGAGAGTAAAGGAAATGTTGGTTCTCTAAAAGTATTGAATTATGCCTAGATCAGTTAACTCAGTCGCTTCACGCGCACGCCGCAAGAAGATTCTCAAGAGAACCCGCGGTAATTTCCTGTCAAGGAAAAATGTCTGGACAGTAGCAAAGAACACCTACGAGAAAGGTCTCACCTATGCTTATCGTGACCGCAGGGCCAAGAAGCGCAATTTCCGCGCCCTTTGGATCCAGCGTATCAACGCAGCTGCCCGTCAGTACGGAATGTCCTATTCCCAGTTCATGGGCAAGCTCAACGCTCAGAACATCGGCCTCAACCGCAAGGTGCTCGCCGACCTGGCAATGAACAACCCCCAGGCGTTCGAAGCTATCATCAATTCTGTTAAATAATTAGAGAGTTAAGTGAGCCCGAGGAAGAAGATCAGGACCAAGAGCAAGTTCCTGAACTGGATACTTGACTGGGTAGACGCCATACTGTTCGCAGTGGTGGTGGTCACTCTCATCAACGTATTCTGGTTCCAGAGCTTCAAGATCCCTTCCTCCTCAATGGAAAGCAGCCTCTATACGGGAGACCACCTGTTCGTCAGCAAGCTGACCTACGGTGCCCGCATGCCCATGACCCCTCTGACCATTCCCTTCACGCACAACGTCATCGGACGCAACGAGTCCTACTCGACCGCCGTCCAGTGGAAGTACAAGCGCCTGCCGGGATTCAGGACGGTCCGCAAAGGAGACTGCGTAGTGTTCGGATTCCCCAACGGGGACACCGTTCTCACCAAGGCTCCGGTAGAAGATTACCATGCTGTCGTGCGTTATATGGGACGCGATGCCGCAGTTGCTGCGCTGGGCCCCGTGATTGTACGCCCCATGGACAAGAAAGACCACTACGTAAAGCGTTGCGTCGCGGTTGCCGGAGATACTTTGGAAGTGCGTGACGGCCTCGTATGGGTGAACGGAGAGCAGCAGACCGTATGGCCCGGCGTCCAGTTGAGCTACAGGGTCGTGACTACCGGCAGGGAACTCAATCCCAAGGTGGTTGACCAGCTTGGACTCAACGTGAACGAGCTGCATTTCTCATCCGCCCTTCCCGGCTATCCCGAGCTGCCTCTGACGGCCGAGATGCTGGAGCAGGTTAAGGCGATGAAAAATGTGGTGAGCGTGGAACCGGTTCTCCAGACCGAATCTGCAGACTACAGGGAGATTTTCCCTTTCTCGCCGGACTACAGCTGGGCCAGGGATTCCTTCGGCCCGCTGTGGATACCCCGCAAGGGAGCCACCGTCGAGATTACAGAAGCCAACATCCCTCTGTACGAGCGCATTATCCGCGATTACGAGCACTCAAGCGTAGAAGAAGCACTTTCCGCAGGCTCTTATACTTTCAAGCAGGATTACTATTTCATGATGGGAGACAACAGGCACAATTCCCTGGACTCAAGGTACTGGGGCTTCGTTCCTGAAGATCACATAGTCGGTCGTCCGGCAGTGATTTGGCTCTCCACCGATGCGGGACGGCAATTCCCGAAAAACATAAGGTGGAACAGATTCTTCAAGTTTCTGTAAACCCGCTTATAAGAAAACAATTAAAAATCAGATAATTATGGCAAAAGTTTGTCAAGTGACAGGAAGGAAAAGGATGAAAGGCAACAATGTTGCCCATTCCAAACTCCGCACCAAGCGCGACTTCTCCCTCAACCTCAAGAACAAGAGGTTCTGGAGCGAGGAAGAGCAGAGGTACATTACCCTCAAGGTCTCATGCAAGGGCATGAGGATTATAGAGAAGAACGGTCTCGAGGCTACGCTTCGCGACGCTCAGAAGAAAGGACTTATTAACCTTGTTTAATTTTTACGATTATGGCAAAGAAAGCAAAAGGAAACAGGGTGCAGGTCATCCTCGAGTGCACAGAGCAGAAAGCTTCCGGAGTACCGGGCATTTCCCGCTACATCACTACCAAGAATAAGAAGAACACCCCCGACCGTCTGGAGCGTAAGAAATACAACCCTTACCTGAAGAAGGTCACTGTTCACCGTGAAATCAAATAAGTTATAGGAGATTAGATTATGGCAAAGAAAGCCGTTGCAACCTTCGCTGCCAAGGCCGGTGCTAAGAGCATGGTCAAGTGCATCCGTATGGAGAAATCCCCCAAGACCGGCGCTTATGTTTTCACTGAGCAGCTGGTGGAAGCCGAGAAGGCTAAAGACTTCTTCGCAAACAAGAAGTAAGATACTTACGAGTAATTCAGAGAGGAGGTCGACTAAAAAAGGTCGGCCTCTTTTTTTGCGCCAGGCTCCGCTGCGGCGGCAGCTTGCCTCTGAGAGGACTCCGCTCACTTCGTTCGCTCCGGCCCCTCCCATCGTCATCTGCGTCATCGCTGCGCGATAACTTGCTGACGACGGGCCCCACCCCCTGCCCGTGTCCGGGGGTGGACACGCCTCTCAGAGGCAACAGCCGCCCGCAATGCGGCGCCCCGGCGCATAAGATGGAGGCTCTGCCTCCAGCTTGGTCTGCGCCGGACGGCTTTTATCCCATTTTTGCCGGGTGACGTGACTCGGGAGACTCTCAGAATCACGTCACCAGCGGTTTTCGGCGCTTTTCTGCGAAATAATGCCAGCGACGTGATAAAATGGGGTGCGAGAGTCATTTCGCCAGGGTAAGACAGTAGAGCGCTTCGGCTCTCCTTTTGCTTTGTTGATAGTTTATTATTATATTTGTTGAAAGCGTCCTGAGGACGCTGTACATATTTGAGCGTTAAGCTTGTTCCGTTCCGGTGAGTCTGGAAAATTCAAAGTAAAGGCGGATATAGTGAGACGCTTGCATTGGCTGTATTGTGGGCTTCGGCTCCTAACATAGCAGTGTGAGCTAATCCCTTATCTTCTTTACAGGCCCTCCAGAGTCCACCGGAAGGATAAGACCGAGAGGCTCACACTTTATGTAACCACAACACTAACAATAGAATGACTATTCACCACAATCCAGCCAAGGGAAGAGCGCTCTTGAAGTACAGTTCTCCCAGAATGGAGTTGTCTCCAATTGATTATGATTGTTTAATCGCCCAGTCCCTGATAGAGAACCCCGAGGACGGTGGCCAGTGGAACTGGGAGGAATAAGCTATGAAAAAAGCATTGTTTGCAGCTCTATTGCTGAGCCTGTCCGGTTGTATGATATCGGAGTTCGAAGAGAACGCAATAAGTCTGGGCCTCAACAGCCCTGTTTATACCGCCGCCTTTGATGATTCAGGCACAAAGGTTTATTCCGATACTGATTTGAAGCTACATTGGAACGCCGGAGATGAGATTAGTATCTTCAGTACTACTGGCAACCAGAGATACTCATTTGACGGACAGACCGGAGACCGGGAAGGTACATTTTCTGTTCAGGGCGATCCCGTAGGCGGCTCTGCTTTAGCCAATACTGTTGCTGTTTTCCCTTATGCTTCAGAAACTACTGTTAGCTCAGATGGCATCATTAGCTTGAATCTGCCGTCCGTCCAGGGTTACGCTGAGAACTCTTTCGGCATGGCTGACAATACTATGGTGGCGGTTGCCGAGAACAAGGATTCAGATAAGCTGTACTTCAAGAACCTGTGCGGATATATAGTAGTGCGGTTATACGGAGAAGGGGTGGTTAAGTCCATCGCTCTCACAGGCAACAACGAGGAGAAACTCTCCGGGCAGGCAACTGTAACCGCCTCCTTCGGAGAAGCTCCCGTGCTCACAATGTCCGAGAGTGCCGGAACTTCCATCTCGCTCGATTGCGGAGAGGGTGTACCGTTGGGTGCCTCTGCGGAGGATGCAACCGAGTTCTGGTTCGTGGTGCCGCCGGTAAAGTTTACGCACGGGTTTTCGGTTACGGTAACTGACGTAAATTTAAGCACCCTCACTAAAAGGATGGGCGTTGAAAGGACAGTGCAGCGGAATGTTAAAACCTCTCTTGCCCCGGTCAAGGTCTCTCCGCTCACTATTACCTTCGATTCTTCCGACCTGGTCGTGATGCCGGTGAACGCCACAAGGGATATACATTACTCTATCGTATCTGAGTCAGACGATATCACCATTGAAGCTCATGCGTCCGGGAAAGTTGAAGCCGAAGTGGTGAATACCAATGCGAGAACCGGCTCCATAAAGGTAAAGACAGGTGATGTGATTAATGAGGCTTGCAAGGTGGTGGTGCTAGTTTCCAACGGCAGCCAGGCCATCATGCGGACGTTGAACTTCGAGGAGGAAGCGATTGAGGTTGAGGAGAATACCACGAAGGAAGTGACCGACGAAGGCGGCGAAGTGACGCTGGAATTCTTCTCCAATGTGTCTTGCCATGCTGTAATTCCGGAGGAGGCGCAAAGCTGGATTAGCGTTGCGCCGGAGACTAAGTCGATGGAGAAGCAGTCGATAGGCTTGATTCTTCAGCCAAATACTGGTGCTGCGAGAAGTGCGACAGTGAATGTCATGAGCGAAGATGGGACACTTCTTCTTCCATATTTGATTGATCAAGGGCCGAATCATGATTATCAGCTAGCGATTGAGCGAGAAGCGTTAATCGCTATATATAATGCTCTTGACGGAGACCATTGGGAGAACAATACTAATTGGTGTTCAGATAAACCTGTCTGGGAATGGTATGGTGTGGTAACTGGGGATAATCATTATGTAAATCATTTAAACTTAATTCAAAACTCAAAACCAATGAAGGGGCAAATTCCTTCAGAGATTGGAAAATTGATTCACCTGAAGTCTATCAACTTCTGGTTGGAAACAAATATGGGATTACCTGAAGAGATAGGTCATTTGAAGGAAATGGAGCAATTTACATTATGGTTTTTTGACACATCAGAAGAGACTCAATTCCCGGAAGGATTATACGATTGTACGGGGCTTAAAATACTGAATCTAACAGGAGCTGGCATCGGCGGTACTATTTCTCCCAAAATAGGACAATTAAAGAATCTTGAGCGGCTTGAATTGGGATCGAATAATATTTCTGGCCCTTTGCCAGACGAAATAGGGGAACTATCAAATCTGGAAATCCTTAACATCCGTGGATCAAAAGAAATAGGACAAATCCCGTCATCGATTGGCAATTTGAAGAAATTGAAGTCGATTCATTTAACTCATATGAGTGGGGCTATTCCTAAAGAAATTGGGGATATTCCCGGTCTTGAGGAGATTCATTTCTATAGTGAGTATCCAATAACCAGTATACCGGATGAGATTTACAACATAAAGACTTTGACATTCCTTGAATTAAGTTTCACGCAATGCCCCTATTCAATTCCAGAAACAATTGGAAACTTGACAGAACTGGAATTCCTTACTATCAATTATGATCTTACTGGAGTAATACCTGCATCAATAGGTAATCTTAAAAAACTAAAGTATTTGAATCTTTCGAATCCTTATTCGATGGGGAATGAGTCTTTGTCCGGTGAAATACCAGAATCAATTCAACAACTAGAATACTGGCCATATTTCTGGGCTGATGTTATTTCTGGGCATCCAAAATTAAACACAAACAATCTAGCATTGCCAGCACCTCATATTCAAGCCAAAGATCTTGATGGTGTTATTATTGATACTGATGTTATTTATTCAAGCAATCGACTGACAATCATCTATTCTTGGGATGAAGTATGTCCTGCCGTTCAATACCTCCATCCGATTCTAAAGGAAGCATTTGCGAAATATAACGACGCTGGTCTGGAAATAATAGGTTATAATGGTGGGCAATACGAAGACTATATTCAAACTCTTGTAGAAAGATTTGATGTACCATGGAGAAATTTCAGTGGTCCGCATTACCCATTCGCCAATGGACAGACAATGTGCCCGGGTTTTATAACCGGACTTGCATTAGCGATAGATTCTTCGGGAACAATTGTTTATAATACACTAACCGGCAGTTTTAAAGGTCTTGAGGACTACATTGAAACAGTTTTTGGTAATCCTGATTGGTATATATCCTCCGATTATTCCGCCGATGGCACCGCAACGACACTCCAACAATCTACCGCCGGCTCCGGCATCGACCTAATTCTTATGGGTGATGCGTTCTCAGATCGGCAAATTGCAGACGGAACATACGGCAACGTCATGCTAAAGGCCATGAACGGTTTCTTCTCCGAAGAACCGTACAAGTCCATGAAAGACCGATTCAACGTGTACACAGTGAATGTCGTATCTGCAACCGAGGGCTATGAGCACGCCGAACAGGCGCTCAGCACCGGACACGGCGACGGAACATACGTCTATGGTAATGACTCCAAGGTTATCGAGTATGCCAAGAAGGCCGTCGGCGAAGACAGCCTGGATGATGCTCTCATCATCGTAATGATGAACGAAGACGCATGTGCCGGCACCTGCTTCATGTACAACCCGCCGTCCGGCAACTACGGCCGGGGCCTTTCCATCGCATACTTCCCCACCAGTAGCGACACCGACACCTTCAACGGCCTGGTGTCCCACGAGGCAGGTGGCCACGGCTTCGCCAAACTCGCCGATGAATATGCTTACGAGAGCATGGGCGCCATATCGGCAGATGCTATTGCGAGCACTAAGGTCAACGAACCGTACGGTTGGTGGAAGAACGTGGACTTCACCTCCGACCCGGCACAGGTGAAATGGTCGCAGTTCCTCAGCGACCCTCGCTATGCGAACGAAGGCCTCGGCTGCTACGAAGGCGGCCTTACTTACTGGACCGGCGTCTGGCGGCCCACCGAGAATAGCATCATGCGCTACAACACCGGCGGGTTCAACGCCCCCAGCCGCTACGCCATCTGGTACCGTATCGGTAAACTGGCCTATGGTCAAAGCTGGGAAGGGAGCTACGAAGATTTCGTTGCCTACGATCAGGTGAATCGTACCCCTGCGGCCGTTCAACGCCGCCACGAGCAGGCTCGACGTCAGCGGCTCTCCAAACCGATGCCGCCGCTCGCTCCGCCGGTAGTTATCAATCATAGCTGGAGGGAAGAACTCTCAAAGGCCAAATAGACGTGGCGGTGGCGCAGGTCTTGCCATTCTTGGCGCAGGTCCGAAGAAATTAGGGAGTCCTGCGCCGCGAAAACGAGTTCAACGCTATTCCAGTGGCGCAGGTGTCCCGGGTAAAATCGGACCTGCGCCACTGTAGTGCATCATAATAATACTGACATAGGCTCCGTTACCACATAGTTTTGCTAATCTTCTAAAAAAAAAGTACATTTGTGAGTTATGGCATTCAGTTTCTTTCAGAAGATAGGCAGGGCCATTGCCGGGCGCTCCAGGGTGGATGATGACACTCTGGATGCAATAGAGGAGGCCCTGGTGGAGTCCGACATGGGCGTGGATACGACCCTCAAGGTTATTGACAATCTGGAGGAGCGTGTAGACCGCGACAAGTATATGAGCCAGGATGAACTCCGCGGCATGCTGCGCGAGGAAATCTCGGCCCTGATTCCGGACACCAAAGAAGGCCCCGAGCTGAAGGGCCACCCCCATATCATACTGGTGGTCGGCGTGAACGGGGTGGGGAAGACCACTACCATAGGCAAGCTGGCCAATTACTGGCGCAAGCAGGGCAAGAAGGTGCTCCTGGGCGCCGCCGATACCTTCCGTGCCGCAGCCGTCGACCAGCTGGACATCTGGGCGGAACGCGCCGGCGTGGAAATTGTTAAGCAGCAGATGGGCTCCGACCCCGCTGCCGTAGCCTACGACACGGCCAAGGCTGCAATAGCCAGGGATGCCGACGTGGTGCTCATAGATACCGCAGGCCGCCTGCACAACCGTGTAGACCTCATGAACGAGCTGACCAAGATACGCAACTCAGTCCGCAAGGTGGTGCCCGACGGCCCCCATGAGGTACTGCTGGTGCTGGATGCAAGCACCGGGCAGAACGCCTTTGCCCAGGCCAAGGAATTCGCCCGCGCAACGGACATCACCGGCCTGGTGGTCACCAAGCTGGACGGCACTGCCAAAGGTGGCGTCGTGGTGGGCGTAAGCGACCAGTTCGGAATACCCGTACGCTACATCGGAGTAGGAGAAAAAATAGACGACATAAAGCCGTTCGACAAGGAATCCTTCGTCGCGGCGCTTTTTAATCCCGAAGAGATATGAAACTCAGTTACAGTTGGTTAAAGGACTATTTGAAGTGTGATCTCACCCCCGCCCAGGTGGCGGAGGCCATGACTTCCATCGGTATAGAGGTGGACGGCGTGGAAGAGAGCGAAGAGATACCCGGCGGTCTGGCCGGAGTGGTGGTGGCCGAGGTGCTTACCTGCGAGCCCCATCCCGACAGCGACCACCTGCACGTCACGACCGTCAATACCGGTTCCGGCGAGCCCGTTACGGTGGTTTGCGGCGCCCCCAACGTTGCTGCGGGACAGAAGGTCCTGCTGGCACAGATAGGCACCGTGCTGCCCGGAGACTTCAAGATCAAGAAGTCCAAGATACGCGGAATAGAGTCCTTCGGCATGATCTGCGCCGAGGACGAGCTGGGCATTGGCGCCAGTCACGACGGCATCATGGTGCTGCCCGCGGACGCGGTTCCCGGCACCCCCGCCAAGGAGTTCCTGCACCTCAAGACCGAGGCCGTCATAGAATACGAAATCACCGCCAACCGCGTTGATGCCGCCTCCCACTGGGGCGTGGCCCGCGATCTCTACGCCTGGTGTGTTTTGAATAACGTTCCCTGCGAGCTGCAGCTGCCGGATGCTCCTGTCATCCTGAGCGCCAGCGAAGGATCTTCAATCCCCGTGGAAGTACTGGATACCGACGGAGCTCCCCGCTACTGTGGCGTCACCATCCGCGGCCTCAAGGTCGGCCCGTCCCCCGAGTGGCTCCAGAAACGCCTCCTCAGCATCGGCAGCCACCCCATCAACAACATCGTAGACATCAGCAACTTCATACTGTTCGAGCTGGGTCAGCCCCTGCATACCTTCGACGCCGGCAAGATACGTGGCGGCAAGGTTATCGTACGCCGTGCAGGCGAGGGCGAGCCCATCAAGACACTCGACGGCATCGAGCGTAAGCTGCACGCCTCCGACATGGTAATAGCCGATACAGTCGGCCCCATGTGCATCGCGGGCGTCTTCGGCGGAGAAGACAGCGGCGTCACCGACGGCACCGTGGACGTGTTCGTAGAGAGCGCCTACTTCGATCCCGCTTCCGTGCGCAAGACCTCCAAGAGCCAGGGCCTGCAGACCGACGCCTCCTTCCGCTTCGAGCGCGGAGCCGACCCTTTCATGCAGCCGTACGCCCTCAGGCGTGCCGTGCAGCTCATTCAGGAGTGTGCCGGCGGAACCGTATGCGGTGGGGCCGTGGACATCTGCCCCAAGGCTCCCGAGCGCAAGCGCATCGAGCTGGACTACAACCGCATACGCGGCTTCGTGGGCAAGGATATAGAGGACTCCGTCATCGAATGCATCCTGAAGTCGCTCAACTATGAGTTCGAAAGCAGGACTGCCGGCGGCGCAACGGTGCTCGCCCCTTCGTACATGGTAGACGTGTACCGCGAGTGCGACGTGGTGGAGGAGATACTCCGCATCTACGGCTACAACAACGTGGACCTGCCGGCCCGCATGAAGATGTCCGTGGCTCCCACGCCCGACCCGGATCCGGAGGCCCTCCGCAACCATATCTCCAACTTCCTGGCCGCCAACGGCTTCACGGAGATAATGAACAACTCCCTTACCAAGAAGGACTACTACACGCAGCTGAAGACCTACCCGGCCGAGGCGTGCGTCGAAATAGTGAACCCCCTCAGCCAGGACCTTAACGTCATGCGCCAGAGCCTGCTGCCCGGCGCCCTGGAGGTGGTGGCCTACAACTTCAACCGTCAGCTCGGATACCTCAAGATGTTCGAGTACGGAAACGTCTACCGCAAGCTCGAGGGACGCGACGCCACCAAGCTGGAGGCGTACGAGGAGCACAGCTGCTTCTGCCTCACGCTCGCCGGCACGCCGGAGAAGTCTTGGAAGGCCGCTCCCGTCAAGAGCGACTACTTCCAGCTGAAGGGCTACGTGGAGCTGCTGCTGAAGCGTTACGGCGCCGACCTCTACCAGATGTGGGCCGAGCCTGCACCCGCCGACCTCTTCTCCGACGGCGTATGCTACAAGGTGCCCGGAAAGGGGCGCCTGCTCGTCAGCATGGGTATAGTGAATCCGGCCCTCTGCAGGCGCTTCGGCATCAAGCAGCAGGTGGTGGCCGCCGAGGTATCCTGGCCTGCGCTGTTGGAACTCGTAACCCGTAACAAGGTGGCTTTCAAGGAACTGCCCAAGTTCCCCGAGGTGCGCCGCGACCTGGCACTGCTGCTCGACGAGAGCGTCAGTTACGCCGACCTGCGCGCCGCCGCATTCAAGCAGGCGAAGAAGCTCCTGCGCCAGGTGGGCCTGTTCGACGTGTACCGCGGCGACAAGATTCCCGCCGGCAAGAAGCAGTACGCCCTCAGCTTCGTCATCCGCGACGAGGAGAAGACCCTCACCGATCAGGATACCGAACGTCTGATGGACAGGCTGCTGCAGATGTTCAAGAACGACTTCGGCGCAGAACTCAGATAATGTCTCCCGTCCGTCATATCCTTCCGGCCGTTCTGCTGGTCTGCCTGCTGGCTTCGTGCAGCGGGAAGCCACGCATTATCCCCAGGAACGAGATGACGGACATATATGCGGAGATGTTCCTGGCCGACCAGTGGCTGGCAGACCATCCCTCCGAGCGCAAGAGAGTTGACACGATGCTGTTCTACGACCCTATTTTCGAGCGCTACGGCTATACCTTCGAGGATTACGACGCTTCGGTAAAGCACTACCTGAAGGACCCCGAGCGCTATTCCAGGATATTCAGGGATGCCTCAGCCAAACTTAAGAAGGGGAGGGAAAAGTACCTGGCCCAGATGAAACGGCTGGAAGAAGTACGGGAGTTCAATTCCGCCATCAAAGGTTACTCCAGCTCTGATTTTGAGAAGGATACTTTGTTGTGGCGCAGCGCCTACAAGGACTCCTTGCGGCACATGGCGATTATACAGGACTCCATAATCAGGGATTCTATTATACGGGATTCAATAATCCGTGATTCCATTGTCCGCGACTCCCTGGTGCGTGATTCCCTAAGGCTGGAAAAAGAAAAACCTCTGAGGAAGAAGAAACTGCAGAAGCGTCTGGACGCTGAACCGGTATTAACATAAACATAATAACCAATTAATATTACCTTTATGATTTATCTCGAGAAATACGGGTACACACCCGATGAGGCAAAAATCAATGCCGACATCAAGGCGATTGCCGACAAGATTGCGGAGAATACTTCTCCCGAAGCACTCAAGCTTTGCTT
Organism: Bacteroidales bacterium; assembly: GCA_017554335.1. GTDB lineage: Bacteria > Bacteroidota > Bacteroidia > Bacteroidales > UBA932 > Cryptobacteroides. The sequence continues at coordinate 51,312 of JAFZIO010000073.1, forward strand.
CTCCATCATGGATCTTACCACGCTCTCTCCCTCCGACACCGTCGAGTCCGTAGGAAAACTGGTAGAAAAGGTCAACGGCCTTCCCGAGGCCTTCCCCGAGTATCCTGCTCCCGCTTCCATCTGTGTATATCCCAATTTCGCAGCGACCGTACGCAGCCTCAAGAAGGATCCCAAGGTACACGTGACCACGGTTGCAAGCTGCTTCCCCTCCGCCCAGAGCTTCCTTGAGGTAAAGGTGCGCGAGTGCGAACTGGCCGTCGAGACCGGTGCCGATGAGATTGACATAGTGCTGGCACTCAACGCCTTCCTCGCCGGAGACGAGCAGCGTGCCTTCGACGAAATCGTGGCCATGAAGAAGGCCATCGACAAGGCTGCCGCCGCCGTCAAGCGTGAGGTGGTCCTGAAAGTCATTCTCGAGACCGGACTGCTGGTGACTCCCGAGAAGATTGCCGAGGCGTCCTTCCTCGCAATGGAGGCCGGAGCAGACTTCATCAAGACCTCTACCGGCAAGGTTGAGGTAAATGCCACCCCCGTTGCCGCATACGTAATGTGCGAGGCCATCCGCCGCTTCTACGAGGTGACCGGCAGGCGCGTAGGATTCAAGGCCGCCGGCGGTATCTCCAATGCCCAGGATGCTATCGGCTATTACAGCATCGCCGCCAGGATTCTCGGCTCCGAGTGGCTCAATCCCAAGTATCTCCGCTTCGGCGTCAGCCGCCTCGGCAACAGCCTGGTTAGCGCAATCGAGGGCAAGACCGTCAAATACTTCTAAAAAAGCAGGCACTTTTTTGAAAGTTTGATTTTTAGAATCGGCCTCCGGGATAGCTCGGGGGCCGATTTTGCAAATAAGCGTTGCTGAAGAAGGAAATACCGTTAATAACCTTCATCTTTGCAACAGAGAAAAACAGAGAGCTATGAAAAACTTAGTAATTGCAGCGACAGTCGCCGCAGCGGCCTTGACCGCCTGCTCGGAGAACGCAAAATTCCCATGGGACCGTCCGGACAGTGACAGCAGCAACCAGCTCTCCCACGACATGATAGTCCTGGGGGAGCATCTGCAGGACCCTTATTCAGTAGAGAACATGACCAAGGCGTACAACGCAGTCTATCCTGCCACGAAGGCTGAACGCAATCCGGTCAAAACCACCGATTTCTATGTCCGCTTTTTGCCGAAGGACGACGAGCAGATGCAGATACTGATAGACAAGGGCGTGCAGCTTATAGACCATCCCCTGGACTATCGTATAGTCAGGGAAGGGGACTGGTATCACGACCCGGGCCTGCCGGAAGACGGCTTTACCTGGATGTACGGGGTTGTGCCCATCGACTTCGAGTTTCCTCTGAACGTCCGTTTCGAGCGCCTGGAAGACTGCTACCTGGCCGAACACGACCCCGCCACCAAGTCAGATGGCATAGACTGGCTTGCGGTGGAACGGGAGGCATACCGTCTGACCGGCAACGAGTCCATGCTGATGCCGGAGACCAAAGGATCGGACGGTATGTTCTACCCGGAGGGCTATATCACCATCATGGATCCGGACCACTCCGACGAGCCTGTGGGCGTGAAGGGCGTGCGCGTGTGCTGCAATTCCTTTGTAAAGATTGCCACGGCGTATACCGACGAAAACGGGTACTACAAGATGAGCCGCAGTTACTCTTCGGACCTGCGTTACAGGCTGATGTTCAAGAACGTGAAGGGATTCTCCCAGGGCATCAACAACCTCCTGCTCGCCGCTTCCGTATCCACCCTGGGTACGCACCCTGCCGGGGGATGCAACGTGACTATAGACAATTACTCGGATTACTACCAGTTCATACGCTGCGTGGTCAACAATGCCGGATACGATTACTGCAAGGCCTGCGAGAAGTCGGCCGGATCCATTCCGCCTATTCCCAAGGACCTGCGTATCTGGGACCTTCCCCTGCTTAGCGGAAGCTTCAACGTGATGATGCATCACGGGGTGCTGCTGGAGACGTTCGAGCCCCTGCATGCCGTGCTTGGCGAGCTGGTAATAGTAGCCAGGCTGGCCCAGGCCGACGCTTACCTGGGACTGGAAGGCTGCGGCAGCTACAACGACGCCTACGAGCGCGGCATGCTTATTTTTGCGCAGGCAGGGCATTTCTCCCGCGTGGGCCGGGACTGGTGGTACGAGTATGTGCTGAGTGCTTTAGGTTCCAAGGTGTTCGAGACCTTTGCCCAAATGCTTGGAGAAGTGACGGAGAGCGTGGACGTAGGCACGCAGGCAGAGGTCGTGAACGCCTATTCGAATTATTGCCGGACGGTTATGTACCGCAGGAATTATCCGGGTTCGACGGCCGTTTTCGAGAGCGGAGACACCGGAGCCACGCAGATGCTGATGTATCTGGACGAGCGCGGTCTCGGCCTGGAGAGCCTGGCACCGCTGTTCAGTACGGACGTGGTAGACATGGATATACTCCAGCAGAAGATGCTGAGTTATTATCCTCAGCACAAAACATCCATAATAGAAGCATTTGCCAAGTATAATAATTAAAATACAAACTATACTATGAAGAACTTAATGTCGGCTGCCGCAGGATTGCTCTTGTGCGGTCTGGTCTCAGCACAGAACTTTTCCGTATCGACTAATGTGTTGGACTATGTGAATTTGGGGACGTTGAATCTGGAAGCGTCCTGCGGTCTTGCCCGGCAGTGGAGCGTATCTGCCGGAGTTAAATACAATCCCTTTTCTTTCGGGGAGGGAGTCAGCGGCTTCGCCGACCGCCAGCGCAGCGTAGATGCCGGAGCCCGTTTCTGGCCCTGGCACATATACTCGGGCTGGTGGATGTCGGGCAAACTCAAGTGGCAGGAGTACAACAGGGGAGGCTTCGTGTCTTCCCAGGCCGTCGAGGGCGACCGTTACGGCGGCGGGCTGGCGGCAGGATATTCATTCATGCTAAATACACACCTGAACCTTGATGTCGGTCTTGGTCTGTGGGGAGGATACGACAAGTATATTGCCTACGAGTGCTTGAAATGTGGGAAAGTTGTTGGCGGCGGAGGAAAAATTTTCGTGCTTCCTAATGATATTCTTTTGACAATATCGTACATTTTCTGAAAAAATTGTATATTTGCAGTCCAATTCCGAAGCGCGGGTGGCGAAATGGTAGACGCGCTAGTTTCAGGAGCTAGTGGGGTAAAACCTGTGTGAGTTCGAGTCTCATCTCGCGCACAAGAACCGGTCTCAGAGTTACTCTGGGGCCGGTTCGCTTTTATTTTTGGCGACTTTTTGGCGACTTAGTATAGATTATACCATATTAAGCCTTGTCTATTCGGCGCTGAAGAAACTGCCGGACTGGATGGTGGAGGTAAATGATGCATTTGACGCGGTTGTCAATCAAAATAAATAACGTATCTTTACAACTAGAGCGTGAATCATATGGAAAAGCGACTTACCCCAGAAAAAGTTGATCGTCTTTCCGGGCGACAACTTAAATCAGGTGATAACACTGATTTTGAAGTAGATGGTATTATTTTGGACCCTGACAACAAAGAATTTAAGTTCGCATTACAATTCGCACTTGAGTCAAAAAGAAATCTTTATCTTACCGGAAAAGCCGGTTCTGGAAAAACCACGTTCCTAAGATACTTAAGGAAAGTATCTAATAAGCAAATGGCTGTTGTAGCACCAACCGGCATCGCCGCTACCAATGCCGAGGGGCAAACAATTCATTCTTTTTTCAATATTAGACCATCGTTGTACATTCCTAACGATAAGAGGCTTCGCACTTACGCGCCTATTAATGATACAGATAAATCCACCATATACGATAATTTCAAGTTAAATAGAAATAAGCGTGAGATTATAAGAAACCTAGAGCTTCTTGTGATTGATGAAGTTTCGATGGTTCGTGCAGATTTATTAGATGTTGTTGATACCCTTCTTCGAGTATTTAGAAATAGCCATTTGCCGTTCGGCGGCGTCCAGGTTATTCTTATTGGGGATACGTTCCAACTGCCACCTGTGGTTAAAGGGGAGGAACGCGATTTGCTACTACGGTTCTACAATAGTGAATTTTTCTTTAGCTCTAAAGTCATTCAGCAGAATAAACCGCTTTACATTGAATTAAAAAAGATATACCGTCAAAACGAGCAAGATTTCATCGATTTACTAAACCGGGTACGAGTTAACAAGATGTTGCCCTCTGATTTCCAGTTACTAAATAGTAAAGTGGACCCATCTTTTGAGCCGGACGCAACGGAAAATTACATAATACTTGCAACAAAGAATGATCGTGTTAATGAAGTTAATGAGAGTAAATTGGCTGAACTGGCAGCACCTCAAAGACTATATATTGCAGAAGTGAAAGGTGATTTTCCTGTCAATAATCGTCCAACAGATACAGAATTATTTTTAAAAGTTGGCGCTCAAGTGATGTTTATAAAGAACGATTATGAGAAGCGTTTTTGTAATGGAACTCTTGGAGTTGTCACCGAGACCAATGAAAACGGTATTAAGGTGGAGGTAGGTAATGGAAAGGGGGATCGAAGCGTTATTGTGGTTAATCAAATGACTTGGGAGAATATTGAATATAAGTGGGATGAAGAAGAGAAACAAATCAGGGAAGAGGTTAAAGGAACATTTAAACAGTATCCTTTGCGCCTAGCATGGGCAATAACTGTTCATAAGAGCCAGGGCTTAACATTTGATAAAGTAAATGCTGATATAGGTAATTCGTTTGCACCTGGACAAGTATATGTGGCACTTAGTCGTTGTACATCGCTTAACGGATTAGTGTTGACCTCCCCAATTGTGCCGAGTTGTGTAATAACCGATAATCGTGTTTTGTCATTCGCACGAAACGAAACCCCAGAAACTTTATTAACCGAGCAACTATCTGCCGGCAAAGCAGATTATTACTATGGTGAAGTGCGTAAAGCATTTCGTGCTCATAATGTATCTGGAATGATTGAGAATTTCTATTCTGCTTTAAAGTACCGTAATGATGTCACGACCAACACGTTTCGTCGTTATGTGTCATTATGGTCCCAACGCCTTTTTGACTATCTTGATATGCTTCAGGATACTATTAATGAAAAGGATTTGAGCATTAAACAATCCTCTGATCGCATTAACTCTCTGTGCTTGAACTTATCAGATAGAGAGGTGGAGAATCAAGAATTAAAGCTAGCGCTTAATCACGAAAAGATAAAGAGTTCCTCTGAAATAAGCAAAAATGAGGCCACGCAAAAAGAATTATTAACGTTAAAAAAAACCCTTGAACAGGTACGAATAGAAAAACAAGAGGCTTTAAGGCATATCAATAAACTGGAGGAAAGAGTTGAAGACCAACGCGTATTATTGGAAAGCGTTCAAAAACATATGATAGAAAAGGATATAGAAATTGAGCGCCTGCGAAATCTTTCTTGGTTACAAAAGCTGTTTGGGAAAAAGTAGCAATTAATAATGAGCATTCTTTTCAGAAATATCATACACGCCATTTTAATCATATGGTATTACATAGGATAGTATTGTAACTCTCCTAGATTTGCCGTTTTCGATAATTTTTCAAGAATGCCTGGTCTTTTTCCACTCTTCGAACTCTTCTAGCTCTTTGGCTCGCTGTTGCCGCTCTTTCGCGAGTTTATCATCGAGTGCCTGTTGTATTTCTTCCCTCTTTTTGGGCGTGAGATACTTTCGCATGGCTTTCGCTTCGCTATAGTGCTTTCTGTTTTTATTATAGAAATCCCAGAACTCATCCATGTACCCGGACTCGCGCAGTAGATTATTATATTCATCATTATGTTTTAAACGAATAAAAGCAATAAGTAAAAGAATTATTATAAAAATAACAGCACCTATCGTTTCCAAGGTATCAGATGAGATATACATGACGAGTGTTTTTTACAAATATAATTGAATATTTGCATCTATCCTATTATTCGCAAGCCTTGTGAATCGGTTGCTTTGTTAAAACTATGTAATATCTTTGTAAAAAAGGATTTAATTGTGCTTGTTTTCATCATTGAATCTTTACTGCTGTTTCTTCTAGGGGTTAGTCTTGTCCTCCCCCGGGCGCGATATTATCTTTGGTATTTAGTAAAGGACACAGCGAAGGAGCTTTGGAGTATCATTGAAGACTTTGCACCATCTAAACATCATGGTGTGAGCTCGTTTCTGCTATTCCCTTTTGTACTTATTGTCGTGATACCCGTGGGGGCCTTGTTCGCAATTGTATTACTTGCGATTGGCCCAGTTATCAGTATTGTCAAGGCAATTAAGAATCCGGATAAGGTGGATGACATGAATAAGCTTGATAATGATCTGCATCAATCAAGTACTAAGAAGCCTAAGAAGACACTAGAAGAAATCGAGGAAGAAAAGAGGCTTAAAGCAGAGGAAGTTCTTGCCACTCACTTTGATACTCCGGTTGAACGGGTATCTATCATACCAGATCTATGGGAATTCGTTTTCTATTCGCCGACGCCTGACACGATAGTCGAGAAAAGCATTGAGGACAATCTCACCTATATCAAAACCCAATTTGAGAAAGGCGGATTCCATTTTTTCTTTCTGCCGGAAAGCAATCGCATGGCCGCCAGAAGGGAGAACAAAAACCTACGAACCATATCTTATGACGACATAAAGAATGCGATTTCAATCCCAGAAAAGGTCGATGCTCCGTGTTTTATCAATTATTACGCTAGAGTAAAAGAGGTGCATCGTTTTTACTTCTGGAGGATTGCTCCTCAAGATGGTACGAGTTTCCTTGATTCGTTTAACCTCTTTATGGAAAAGCTTCGAAGCGGCCATATTTCTCACTTCGCGGATGACGATGAAGTTAAGTATGTATTTGAGCGTAATGCATACAGAATCGAGAGATTAGATAAAAATATTCAGGATTTTATTGTTAATTCAGGCTCTTGGGGCGTTGCATCGATAGCGGATGGTTGTACCAAGGATAGAGCGAGACCAGTAAGACTGCATATCACCAAGCGTAATAAAATCGTCCTTCCCGACCATGGGAACAAGGAGGTGAAGATGGAACCTATACAAAAAGCCGTTTATTTCCTGTTCCTGCGTCATCCAGAAGGTATCTTCTTCAAGGACCTTCGTGATTATCAGGAAGAACTTGGTGCCATCTACCGTGAGATTACCGGTCGCGAGAGTCTCGCCGGCATCCAGGACAGCATCAATAAACTGACGGATCCACTCAATAACTCCATCAATGAGAAGTGCGCCCGAATCAAAAATGCTTTCGTTTCGGAACTCCCGGAAGACGTAGCACAGTGGTACTTCATCGACGGTAACCGTGGCGAGAAGAAAAGTATCAAATTACCTCGTGACCTGGTGACCTGGGAGGATTAATAGTATGTTTCCGCAAGCCTTGCGGAGATTTGAAATAGGGAACATAACACCTTATTTTTGTATCGCATTCGAGATGCCGAATGCGATATTATTTTAATAACAGGAGAGATGATTCACATTTCAGGAAAACGATGCATAGAGTATTGCTTTTAGCCTTTCTGCTTCTTGCGCACCTTTCCACCTTCGCACAGGAGCCGGCAAATCACCTGGGGAGAAACTGGAATCAAGTTAAAACGAAGTTCCCAGGAGCAGTCAACACCGGCCCTTGCGAAGGCGAGGATGGCGACCTTTGGATCGCCTTCGATGAAGATGAATATCACGAGTACGACTTCTACTTCGTAGTGAGAGATGGAAGGGTTCAGTCTGAGTCGTTGCGCGTATCTCCAACCGGAGTAATACCTGAAGCCGGGTATCTATTTTACATTACGACCGTCAAGAAGTATTATTCCAAAGGCGGGTGGCTGTTCTGTGATGTTGATAATCGCATTCTACGGGCTGCCAGTATCTTCAATAGCGAGCGTAGGATAATCTGGGTCACCGAGACGACCGCTGAACTGGAATACTCAAACTTCCTCGTTTACTTTCAATACAATGAGGATGAAAAGTATTGTTTTATGACGTATTATCCGCGATAACACAATGAGTTATATTATTATTTTTATACTAAAAGTGGCTGGCATCCTGGTGCTGTCGGCAGCCTTGGTGTTCTTGTTTATTGTGCTTTGCCTTTCATTTGCCTTTTCCCCTAACCCAAGTTACAAAGAGAGTATATGTTTTGCGGAAAGACTTCTTGGTTTCAGCCTGGGCTATGAGCACGAGTTCATTGAGTTCAACGCGCAATACGGCCATCCCGACCGGCCTTTGCATTTCGTGGCTAAGATACCACACGAGCAGTTCAAGAAGGTTGTCGAGTATTGTGAAAAGGACGCTCAGCAGCAAGAAGAGGTTACGACAGATGACGGAAAGTACATAACGACAGAATCGCCACTCTCCTTTGTATGTATAGATTGGAAGCGTGATAGTCCGGAGTATGGCTATATGAAAACTCGAACTGTTAGGACTTCCGGCGTACCCGTCTTTATTCAGGAGCTATTCGTTAATGTGGATAAGGGCCAAATCGAGTATAAGCATTTCGGGTGTTAAACAGAATCTATAATAAACATAAACAAGAATGATTATAGAAGATATCTTGGCGAATCGCCAACCGATCGAGCATATTCTTGAATTCACGCTCGAGGAGGCCCGCCAAATAAAGTCAGCAGGCGTAATAGCATTTAAAGTGAGTGATCAAGGATGGTCGGACTTATTATGCAGAAATGGGAAGATATACTCCCATTGCAGTGAGGACATTGATTTTGGAAGTTATTTCAATATTCCCATAGTTCATTTTCGTGAGATACGATTTAATACATATCCAGGATGGACTGGTGTATACTGTGGGGTGGGCCATTTTGTGATAATGAGGGATGAGTACTATTTCCAATTCAAGGCAATAACACAGGGAATGTTTAATCCAAGACGCTGGGAGTTTGCCTACGATGTCTTAATGTATTTAGCCTCGAACTCGAGTACTCCTTGTAGCCTTCCTATTGACATATAGTTGTATGGAAGTATTTCTCAGAGATATATTAAAAAACGATGGATATAAGCCGAGGTTTATAATAATAGGCCCTGACGCGATTGATGGTGACAACTATATTGTTAGGTCTGTCAGGGTAATGTATCGTGCCCCATTTATCTGTGAATACGGCATTGTATACTGCTCCAAATTCATTGATATAGATACTATTGCAGATATAGTTATTGATAAAAAGGATTTTCAGCGTAGATGGGGGAATGAAGACTTGTTACTGTATATTCTTGACGGCTCTGCTATATCGCTCCATAATCCGGATACAAAAGTGGTAGATATAAAAACTATCAACGGATGGAGCAACAGGCCTGATTGTTATGATTAAGCAATTCTATTAGTATCGCAGCTTATACGGTAAACTGGTAGAGAGAATTAACCGGTTAAGAGTCTTTACCAGCGAAATGTTCCTTTTTTGGTGTACTGGCACAAGGCTTTTAAGGGTTTTCCTGTCATATAAGAATTCCAGCGTCATTTCGTTATTTAGTGGCCAACTCTCTTAACCAGATGTGTTAGCCTTAGTTAACCGGTACCGGTTAAAATATTGACCGGTAGGTGGTTAAATGGCTAAACCGCCCTTCTACCCAAGGATATACCTTGCCGCCTCCTCGGCCTTGGCCGATGCCCATACGATCATCCGGTTGTCGTCCTTTAGGGCCTTCAGCCAAGACTGGATGTACGCCGTCGAATTCCGGAAGGCCTTCTCCGATTCGGAATGGTGGTGCAGGTCCGATTAGTTTGTCGTGTATTTTGACAAAAAAGACTAACTTTGTAGGAACTCCTATTATTATGACAGATATTGAACAGATTCTGGAAGAACTGCGCAGGTTTAACCAGGAGCGGGACTGGGATCAGTTCCATAACGGGAAGGACCTCGCCATTGGCCTTTCTGTGGAGGCGTCGGAATTGCTGGAAGCTTTTCTGTGGAAGGCTCCTGAGGATGTGAATCGCGATAAGGTGAGGGAAGAACTGGCCGACGTGCTGAATTATGCCTTCCAGATGGCCGACAAGTATAATCTTGATATCAAGGAGATTATGCTGGAAAAGATTCGCAAGAATGCGGCTAAGTATCCGGTGGAGAAAGCAAAGGGAAGTGCCAAGAAATATAACGAGCTGTAGGTTGCATGATAGTCTACAACGCCAGTAAAGGACAATTTGTCCAGGATGTAAGAACGGGTGTCATTGCTCCCAAGATTCTCAATCTTATCAGAGAAAAGGGACTTAATGCCGGGCAGGACCGTGAATTTGAGTCTTGGCACAATTCCATGAAGTTCATGCGGGACATCGTTGATGACCGCGATATCGATGATGAGGTCCAGATTGCCATTGAATACAACATACCACAGACTTCCAAGCGCGTAGATTTCATCATTATCGGCTCCAATGATAAGGGCAAGGACAATATCGTCATCGTTGAACTGAAGCAGTGGACCAAGGCGGAAGTAGTGGATGACGATATGCACTTCTGCGTGCGTACCTTTGTCGCAAATGACAACCGTATTGTCTGCCATCCGTCTTATCAGGCATATTCTTATTCACGCTTCATCAGCAATTACTCGCAGGTTGTCAATTCCAACAACATCAGCCTGGTTCCTTGTGCATACCTGCACAATTACCTGTCCAAGTATAAACCTGCGCTGGCCGCAGACATTTATAAAGAATGGTATACTTCGGCGCCGTTCTTTGTGATGGACGAGGTGCAGCCGTTCATTGATTTCGTTAAGAAATACGTCACAAAGAAGTCTTCGAACGGGGACCTGTTGTACCTTATTGACCACGGCCGCATCAAGCCCGCCAAGTCATTGCAGGATGCCATGGCAACCATGGTCAGGAACGAGCCGATGTTTGATCTTCTGGATGAGCAGGCGGTCTGCTTCGATATGTGCGTACGCACAATGCTCCAGTGTCTGAAGGACCAAAAGAAGCGTACGATTATTATACAAGGAGGCCCAGGAACGGGGAAATCGGTTCTGGCTGTGAATCTGCTTCTGCATCTCCTCCTCAGCAATTGCAATGCTGCTTACGTTACCAAGAACAGCGCACCCCGGCAGGCTTTTTTATCCATCCTGTCGCATAACAAGGCAGAGGGTATTGCAGATATCTGCCCGCTTTTCCGCTCTCCGTTCGGCCTCTCAAGTGTCCCTGCAGATGCGTATGATTGCCTTATCGTTGATGAGGCTCACCGGCTGGTGAAGAAGATGTATGGGGACTGGGGCGGTGAGAATCAGGTTAAGGAATGTATAAAGGCCTCACTTCTTACGGTATTTATGTTGGATGAAGACCAGGCGGTCACAACTAAGGATATCGGAAGTGTCCAAGAGATTACAAAATGGTGTAATAAGCTGGGCTCCAGCATCATAATGCGGGAAGAGACCAAACTTGTTTCTCAGTTCCGCTGCAACGGAAGCGATGCTTATATCCAGTTCGTTGACAACTTATTACAGCGGGGGGATGAAACAATCAACGTGCAACTGACTGAGCTGAATTATGATTTCCGGGTCTTTGATGACGCATGCGAGATGCGTGAGGCATTGAGGGAAAAGAATGCCGATAACAAGGCCCGCATGGTTGCCGGTTATTGCTATGACTGGAATGTAAAGCATCATCGTGGTGATGTGGATATCAGTCTCCCCGGCGGATTCCAGGCAAAATGGAATCTGGAGAACGATAAGATCTGGGCTATCAATCCGAAGTCGTTTGAAGAGGTAGGTTGTATTCACACTGCCCAAGGCTTGGAGTTCGATTATGTAGGAGTCCTGATTGGGAAGGATTTGAAGTATGTAGACGGACGGGTAGTGACTGATAAGTCTGAAATCTCTGTCGATGACAAATCTTCCGGCATCCGCGGGGCAAGTGATGAGGTGGCTCGACGACTAATCCTTAACACCTACAAAACCTTGCTCACACGCGGTCAGAAAGGCTGTTATGTCTATTGTGAGGATGAGGCGTTGAGGGAGTATTTAAAGACGATGATTAGCTAAAAGATTTGCCAATTCAAGAAAAAGCATTACCTTTGCATCAAGTGATTCTACGGATTCGCTGCACACTGGGCTGATGAGCTTTTCATCAGCCTTCAGTTTTATATAGTGGTCTTAGATTGTGCCCGTCAAAGATCCATACTTTAGAAACTGATCCCCCTTTTTCTTTTTTACTTAGTATTTTTCTAATCATATAACCATCAGTGAGATTGCATTGCCGAATTATGATGGTGTCAGATTGCTCCAATCCATAATGCAGCATATTTCGAAACGCCTTCTTTGACTGTGCTGTTTTATAGGACTCATATTCCACAAAAATACCATCCACAAGCATGTCTGGGCACTTACGGTAGTATTTTGTTCCGATTAGTTCACCGAATACCTCACTATATAGTGGGTCTTTATAATGAACCGCATGAAGCACTTTTACTTCATGTCCGCTTTTTGCCAGGCAATTTGCGATGGCTAGTATGTCATCATAATCCGAACCTGTGGTCTCCAGTCCCAGCATTAACCAAATTTTCCCACCGCTCGGATATTGCTTGTATAACACAAACAAATCACAAGATTCATCCATAATAATGCAGGATAATAACCGGGAGCACCTTCCCGATACTATAAACAATATGAATTTGAAGGGAGCCGCCTCCAGAATGGAGGACTTACCATACTCCTGATTTCATTACCGGCCGATTCGACGACCGTTAGCTTGATATGCAAATATATCAAAAATAGCTATATTTTGTGCGTCCACAGATAATGCCGTTGCCATCAGGATCAGAATGCAGGCGAGAAACTTTTTCGTGCTAATTAGTTTTGATAATGCAAGATAGCAATTATATGGATTTCTTTGCGTAATTTTACGCTGTTTATGGAAGGACGTATACCAGGCAGCACAATCCCTACAGTCGAAGTCGTAGCGGCAATAATCCGCAAGGGCGACAATGTTTTCGCCACCCAGAGGGGTTATGGCGAGTGGAAAGACTATTGGGAGTGGCCCGGTGGCAAGACGGAACAGGGAGAGACGCCCGAGGAGGCACTCAAACGCGAAATCCGCGAGGAACTGGACGCGGAAATCAGCATTGAAAAGCTCCTCACAACCATAGACTGGGACTATCCCAAGTTCCACCTCACTATGCACTGCTATATCTGCTCCCTCAGCTCTGAGGCTCTCCACCTGAACGAGCACGAAGCCGCACGCTGGCTCAGCGCCGACACCCTCCGCACAGTCAACTGGCTTCCGGCCGACAATCAGCTCCTGCCGCTGATTACAAAAGAATTAGAGGTAAGATAGCGCCAGCAGCACGCAGATAGCAAGAACCGTAACCCCGAAGAAGCTTACAGCCATAATGGAGAAGCGGCGCGTGGCGGCTTTCATTTCCGGGCCGGGCTCGGTCTCGGCAGCAGGGTCGGTGTAGGCGCGGATGGCCTCGTAACCCTCGCTGTAGATGCCTTTGCGGCGGCACCAAAGTTCCATGGCCCCAAGAATCAGGACAGGCACCAGGAATCCGGAGACCGACTCAATCAGGCTCGGACTCATGACAGAGGCAGGCACCGTAAACTTGGCGGTAAAGCCTATGGCCCAGCTCACCAGCATGGCGATTATCAGCCTCCTGCCGCTCAG
>JAFZIO010000074.1 GCA_017554335.1 Bacteroidales bacterium
GTAGACGGCGGGCGCGTGTACCCCATGCCCCTGTCGCAGGACCACAAGCGTGCTTACGACGGCGACAAGGGTCCCAACACCGGAGGAATGGGGGCCTATACCGGCCTGCCTTTCATCACACCGGAAGATAAGGAATTCGCTCTGCATCAGATACTTGAGAAAGCGGCCGCAGGCATGGTTGCCGAGGGTTGCCCGCTCAGCGGCGTGCTCTACGGCGGCCTCATGAAAACCCCCGACGGAATAAAGGTCATAGAGTTCAACGCCCGTTTCGGGGATCCCGAGACCGAGGTAGTGCTGCCGCTGCTGGAGAGCGACATCACCGACATAATGTGCGCGGTGGCGGAAGGACGCCCGGCAGAAGCCCCCCGTTGGAGCGACGAGGTCACGATGGGCGTCGTGCTGGCATCCAAGGGCTACCCGGGCTCGTATGCGAAGGGCTTCGAAATAGTGCTGCCGGACGATATCCCCGGCGTCTCAATCTATCAGATGGGCACCGCCGTTCGTGACGGCAAGCTGGTGACCAACGGCGGACGCGTCATCATGCCGGTATGCAAAGGCGCGGACCTCCGTGATGCCCGCGCCCGTGTGTATGAGGCTGCAGCGCAGATTCGCTGCGAAAACTTATTCTATCGTTCAGATATAGCGCACCAGGCGCTATAGGTATTAAGCATCAGGCACGCTATGGTCATGGGACCGACGCCTCCGGGGACGGGGGTGATCCATCCTGCGACCTCTGATGCGGAGGCGAAGTCCACGTCGCCCGTCAGGTGACCGTCGGCCGTGCGGTTGATACCCACGTCGATAACTATGGCGCCTGGCTTCACCATGTCGCCCGTAATGACGCCGGCGCGGCCTACTGCGGCCACGAGTATGTCGGCCTCACGCGTGACGGCTCCGAGGTCGGGGGTGCGGGAGTGGGCGATGGTCACCGTGGCGTTGCGGTCCAGCAGCAGCTTGGCCACCGGCTTGCCGACTATATTGCTGCGTCCTACCACGACGGCACGCTTGCCTTCGATGCGCTCGCCGGTGCTCTCGATGAGGTGTATGATGCCCTGGGGCGTACAAGGCACGAAGCACTTGCGGCCAAGCCACAGATTGGCGACGTTGACCGGGTGGAAACCGTCCACATCCTTTTCAGGCACTATGGCGTCGATGACGCGGCTTTCGTCGATATGGCGGGGGAGGGGGAGCTGGACCAGTATGCCGTCGACTCCTGCGTCGGCGTTCAGACCGGCTATCGTTTCCAGTAGTGCGGCCTCGCTCACGTCTTCCGGGAGCTCTATCAGCCGGCTGTCCATTCCGGTGAATTCGGCGGCTTTTATTTTGCCGCGTACGTATGAACGGCTGGCGGGATTGTCGCCTACGATTATCACGGCCAGGCAGGGCAAGCGCTTGCCTTCAGCCTTAATAGCCGCGATTTTTTCCTTAAGTTCTTCTTTGATTTGCAGGCTTACCGCCTTGCCGTCGATAATGGTGCTCATGATATGCTGAAAATTGCAGCGCGAATATAGCAAAAATTCTTATATTTGCTTGAATACAAATCATGGGAAAACTGAAATTATATCTTAAACTGGCAGCTGCCGTTGCAGGAACCGGATTGCTCATCTATGTCTTCTTCAACGCCAGATCTTGCATCAAGGAACGCCAGTGGCTGGCCCTGGGACCTATTGAAAATCATCCGGTACGTATCTACGACGTCAAATTCGCCAAGGAGTTCAACGACATGAACGACGTGCAGCTGAAGGTTGCGCAGGCTATAGGCATCGAGCCCGTGGCCGACAGGGAAGACGCCGAGAAGCGCAAGTCGCAGCTGGTGAAGCTGGAAGATACGGACACCTATGTAATAGACTCCCTGACCCATTCCATCCCGTATCTCATTCCGGTGGCCAAAACGCTGCTGGACGATATTGGGCGTGTTTTTCAGGATTCCCTGAGCTCCAAAGGGCTCAATCCCTACAAGCTGGTGGTTACTTCGGTTCTTCGTACCGAAGACGACATCGCCAAACTCCGCAAACGTAACGTCAATGCTTCGGAGAACTCAACGCACCGTTATGGTACGTCCTTCGATCTTTCTTACTGGCGTTACGTGAAGATTCCGGACCTGCGGGGCCGCCCCTACGAAGACGTGCCTCCCGAGTACCTGCGCGCCACATTGAGCCAGGTACTCAAGGATTTTCACGATCAGGGAAACCGCTGCTTCATCAAATATGAGAAGAAGCAGAACTGCTTCCACATTACCGCCAAATAGCTCCCGCTCCTGTTCTTAGGACTTCTTGGGGATTCTCTTTGCGAGGCTGATGGCTCCTGAAGGGCAGACCAGGCGGCAAAGCAGGCAACCCACGCACCTGGATCCGTTCACGCGGGGCTGGCGGTCTTCGCCGAAACTGATGGCCTGGTGGCCTCCGTCTGCGCAGGAGGTGTAGCAACGGCCGCAGCCTATGCACTTCTCGCGGTCGATCTTCGGGAAGACGACGGTGTCGCGGTCAAGGTCGTGCGGCAGGTAGAATTTGGGCAGCAGTTCGCCCACCAGATCTGCTATGTCGCTTATTCCTCGTCCGGCCATATAGTTTTGCATGCCCAGGATCATGTCGTCTATGATACGGTAGCCATACTGCATCACGGCGGTGCAGACCTGTACGTTGCGGCAGCCCAGCTGTATGAACTCCAGGGCATCGCGCCATGTCTCTATGCCGCCGATACCGCTGTACTGGATGTTCTTCATAATGGGGTTTTTCACCATTGCCAGGATATGGCGCAGGGCTATAGGCTTGACTGCCTTGCCGGAATAGCCGGAGCCGGTCTGGCAGCCGTTTACCTCGGAGCCTTCGCCGAGAGTGACGCTCTTGATGGTGTTGATGGCGGAAATGGCGTCGGCACCGGCGAAGTATGCTCCCATTGCGGGCTCGGAGATATGGGCAATGTTAGGCGTCATCTTGGGTATGACGGGAATACTGACGCTGCGCTTGACGTTGGCGGTGAAGAAGGTAACGAGTTCCGGATCCTGTCCAACGTCGCTGCCCATACCGGTCATACGCATCTGGGGGCATGAGAAGTTGAGCTCGACGGCGTCGCACCCGGCTTCTTCGGCCATACGTGCCAGTTTCTCCCATTCCTCTTCGGTCTGGCCCATTATGGACGCCACGACGATTTTGGACGGATAGTCTTTTTTCAGGCGCCTCAGTATGTCGAAGTCCATTTCTACCGGGTTCTCGCTCAGCTGCTCCATGTTGCGGAAACCGATGAAACTGCTGTTGGCGTCGTTGCGTACGGCATCGAAGCGGGGAGACACCTCCCTGATTTCCTGCAGGCAGATGGTCTTGTAGAACACTCCCGCCCAGCCGGCCTCGAAGGCACGGGCTACCATCTCGTAATTGGTACACACGGCCGACGATGCCAGGAAGAAGGGATTCTCGCAGCGGATGCCGCAGAAATCGATGGCGAGGGACGGCATGGACGCTTTGACGGGGGCGGCGGGAAGTGCTTTGGAGATCTCCCGGATACGGATGGGACGGTCGTAATGGATACAGGCTTTTTCGGCCGCTTCCAGCTCGGCCTCACCGGCCTGGGATAACCATTGCCCGGCTATGGCCTGATTGCCGAAACGAATGGCTCGTATGGCTCTGGCCGGGTCACCGTTTTTACATGCTTTGCTGCAAGGCGCATCGGCGCACAGCAGGCAGCGGGCTGCTTCTTCTTGAATGTGTATCATTTTGTCAGGTATATTAGTCAGTCGGTAAGTGTTATTAGAGTTCTTCAAATATAATTATTAATTTTGTCAAAATAAAATCATCATGGCCCTCATGTCTCCTACTGCACTCTTCTCCCAACAGTTCCTTCCGGTTAAAGGGATTGTGAATGCACGTGACCTGGGCGGTTATGAGGTAGAGAGTGGCATGCACGTGAAAACAGGGATGCTTATCCGGGCCGCCCATCTGGCCGATGCCGCTGACGCGGATATTTCTTGTTTGGAGAGCCTTCCGGTATCGCTGGTGGTTGATTTCCGGACGGAAGTGGACCTGAAGGGGAAGGCCGACCGGGACGTCCCGGGGGCAAGGTATGTCAACCTTCCCATCGATGCCAGCGGCAATGCGGCAGCGAATGCATCTGAGGAAGAAATCAAGAAGGTTACCGGCAGGAAGAAGTTCGAGGTTAAGAAGGTCATTGTTTTCGCCGCGTTCAACGACAAGGCGAAAACTATTGCCCGTGAAATGTATCCTACATTGCTGTTCAACCCTGAGTGCCAGCAACAGTTTGCACGATTCCTGCGTCTTGTGGTGGAAACTGAAAAGGGCGCCGTCCTCTATCACTGCACCCAGGGAAAAGACCGTACCGGCATCGCCTCAGCCTTGCTTCTGGCCGCACTGGGTGCCAGCCGGGAGACCATCGTGGCCGATTTTGATGCCACCAACCTGGTCTATGCCAAAGATGTAAAAAAGTACTCCCGCCGCGTCAGGTTTTTGGGCGGCAAGGAGGAAGAAGTAGCCGTAGTGAAGGCCTTTCTGGGTGCCAACACGGAGAATTTCGTCAAGGCCCTGGACGAAGTGGACGCTCGATACGGCTCGATGGAAGCTTATCTGAAGGGCCCTATGGGCATGACGGATGAAGACATCTACATGCTCAGGGAACGATTCCTTGAGAATCCGCTTATTTCTTGCGTCCCTTAACCAGGCAGATAACGAATGCCACGATGGCCGCAAGGAGGATAACTGGCTCTGCAAGCATGAACAAGGGTGTCGTCCCGGATGTCAGTGTGACCATGGTCGACGAGAGAATGACCAGTCCGATTCCCGAGGTCAGGATAACCAGGCCTTTCCGGAGCCCTGGTTTACTGACTCTGCAAGATACGGCATGGGCAATTCCGCAAACAATAGCACTTATCAGAGGATAGAATAGCAGAGTATTGCGCGGCATCGACCCGGCGGCATTGCCCTGCAAATCAAAATGTGCCGGAAGCATCTCCGGCAAAGAGTTCCACCGAATCAAAATGGCCAGTGCATTCACTGCCACAATCAGGATCGGGATAATCCAGGCTCGTTTATTCATAAATCAATCAATTGATGGTAAAGTGGATTTAAACGTTTTCGAGATCAACACCTGCGCTGCAGGCCAGGGCGGTGCAGGCCAGGATGGCGGCCGCCAAGCGTAAGTTTGTCTTGCTCATGATATTATTCCTTCATATTACATTCCTAAGTTACGGCGTATCATGCAAAGGTCCCATTCCGGGGCACCGTATGCGAAATCTCCCACGTCAATCCAGAGGGTGCGCTCCCCGTCGGTTATGATGTTGCCGATATGGAGGTCTCCGTGCAGGCAGGTGGGAGTATCCGGAACTGCTTCCAGAAATTGCAGCGCCTTTTCGCGCACATCCGCGGGAACGTCTGTGTAACGGACAATCTGCTCCCTGATAAGGTCTTTCATGGAGGGCAGGCGGTTGGTGTCGGCCGGGGTCTGGTGGATTTCCCGTGCCAGCTGGGCAAAGCGCAGGGACAGCGGCTCCAGTTGCTCCGGCTCCTGCGATATGATGCGGGCAAAAGAGCGCTTGTTAGGGATAAGCTCATATTCGGCGCCGAAGCGTTCCCCGTCCGTCACCAGCCGGAGGGGCTTGGGGGTGAGGATCCCCATCTCATAAACGATTTTATTCACCATAAACTCCCGCTCGGCCGTTTCGGCGCCCATGCCCTTCATGAATAGTTTTGCAAGGGTCTTACCGTCCTTATGACTGTAGGTAAGGGCCATTCCGCCCTCACCGCTCTGGATATAATCATCCAGGTTGATGAGTTCGTAATTCTGTTTGTAAGTCATATTCATATTGGTTATATCTCCTGTAAGAATAAAAGCAGAAGCTTGTCAAATCCAGTCATTTTCAGGATCTTTTCCACCTCGGGCTGGACGTGGAATACCTTAAAGCAGCTCTGGTCTTTTACAGACTTCCGCATAATCAACAGTACACGGAGCCCGGCCGATGAGATATAAGGCATTTTTTCCAAGTCCAATTCTATAGAATCGGTCTGGGGCGACGCCTCCTGGAAGGCTTTCAGCAGTTGCGTTGCCGTGAGGGTGTCCACCCGTCCCTGGACTTTCATTACCAGTTTTCCTTCCGTAACCGTACTGTCAACGGCAAAAAGAAGCTCTTTAGCCGATTTCCTCCCCGTCTTCGGAGAGGCAACACGCATGGTGAGCATATTCATCTGCCGATAGGCATTGCGGAGCTCATCATTCACGCCGGGCACGTCCGGAAGATAGTTCGTGACGGGCTCTGCCGTTACAGTGAATCCCTGGCTCTCCAGGAATCGGATGGCTCCCTCCTCGCCATTGAGGAAGAGACTGTTCTGGTTCATCTTCACATCGGCCAGTTCAGTGGCTTTCCCCTGGATACGATTCAGGAAGGCGAGGTCGTCTCCTTTGAGTAAGGTGCTGAAGGTGAGCACATAGATTCTCAAGATGGATGTATCGGCCGTTATCCAATAGCCGCCGTACTCCGAGAGGAGACGGTGAATGGCCTGGCACAGACTCACCAGCTCCGGCTCGTTGAAGTACCCCAGCAGTCCTTCCGTCACAATGCACAACTCACCCTTGACGCTACTCAATGCGTCTTTCATGGATTGGTAATTGGTGGCATCCACGGCGTGGAAACTGGACAGGCGGCGTTGCTCGGGCGTCATCACTTTCTCCGCGGCAGGAGCCATGTCCTCAATCACCACCGGAAGGTCAAAGCCGAAATAACGCTTCCCCGCCGATGACACGCGGAACCCGCGGGGCGAATACCCCGAAGGAAGGTCCACGATATTGGGGGCGCTGCTTCGAATGGCAGCGGTATTGTATATTTCATAACGGGCCAGCTGGGCGGTTTTATAACAGAGCCCGATAGGAGCGGGAAGAACCTTGGCTTTCTCCTGCAAATCTGCATCCAAGCCGATTAAAGGCAACAAGGCAACAGCATCCGGATCCTCGGCCTTCTTCAGAAGGCCTAAAGTCCCTTTGGCGGTCAAATAAACGGGGTTAACTGCCCTTTGTAGTTCTTTGTTATCCATGATTTATATTATTCCAGAAGTTTGCTCTGCAACGCGGCCTGTTCTTCGGCCGAAAAGCCAAGAGCCTTCTCCAGATAGGCCGACAGGCTACCGTACTGCGAATCGATGAGGTCCAGGGTGCTCCGGAAGTTCTCCGTGCTCACGCCCACCATGGCGCGGATGAAGGCGAGTTCATTCTCTCCGCCACCCATTTCGATGACCTTCTGTGAGAGGGCTTCCACCTGAGCCGCGTAAGAGACATTGGAAAGGTCGAAGTCTTCCACGATGGTTTCGCGGCTGGCCCCAAGTGCGGCCAGAACGAAGGCGGCGCCCCATCCGCAACGGTCTTTTCCCTGTGAGCAGTGCCAGAGGACGCCGCCATCGGCGTTAAGGACACCCTTTAGGAAAGAGCCGTATCGCTGCTGGGATGTGGGATCCATCACGATGGCCGGATAGAGCCGTCGGCCCATTTCCTGCGCCTTGGGATTAAAGGCATATTCGGCAAGCCGCTCCATAAAACCGCTCACCTTAAACTGGGTGGTGTCGGCACGACCGGCGGTAAAGCCGTCAACAAGGGCCTGCGGCAGGGTGGACAGATGCGTGTTGCGCACTCCATCCATCTCCCGGTCCGGCGCCACTGCTACCTCGGCGTCAAAACGGAAGTCATAGACGTCAGTAAGTTGGAAGCGGTCCTTCAGCAGCGCCACATCTTTGTCTGAAGCCGTATTGAGATTCCCGCTGCGGACAAGTTTTCCCCAGCGGATGTTTCTGCCGTCCTGCATCACAAGGCCTCCCAGTTCCCGTCCGTTTTCAATCCCTTCAAAGGGAAGGATCCGGTCTTTGGGCGTGTGATGGCAAGAAGATAGCATTGTAACAAGCAGTAATAGTTTCCAAGTTCCTTTCATTTCACATTCCTATTTTTTGTATATTCTGAAAGTGACGGGACGAACTTTCTTCAAATCATCTTAGAAGGTAGCCCTTACATTTTCATGTGGTCGCCGATAAAGAGATTGAGCGCAATCTTGAGCTTCTTTCCCTGAAGGAAGGGCAGATTCAAATGGTAGGCCGAAGGCCAGGTGCACATGACTTTTGCTGCCTGGATGTGGTCAATCCGGGCCATCTTTTCCCTAAGTTTGGGCGAGTTCCAGTTCTGGCCGAAATACTGTTTTTTGAAGGCCTCATAAAAGCGGCGCAGCATGGCTCTGTCCATATGGAGGATGCGCTTGAGGAACGGATTGGGGGCCATGAGGCTCATGTGTTCCATAATGCGGAAATCCAGCAGCGGGTCCCCATAGCCAAAATCACCCAGGTCTATCCATTATACCTTGCCTTGCGCCGTGATGATGTTGCAGGGGTTGATGTCTCCGTGCAGGCAGGTGGTGGCGGGCTCCAGCTGGTCAATGTAGCCAAGAATCTTTTCCCTGATATCCTCCGGTATGTTGTTGTTCCCGGCAATTATTTCCCTGATACTCAGGGCTGTGCTGCCAAAGACGGTCGTGTCGCAAGGGATTGCGTGCAGAGCCTTGGCATATTCTGCAGTTATACCCGCCAGCTCTTCCAGCCGTTCGGGATGGTCGGCCAGGATACGGCCAAAGGACTCCTTCCCATGGATGCGCTGGACAATCATTCCATAGCGCTCACCATCGGTAACAAACTCGTAGGGTTCAGCCGAGGGAATACCCATGTCATACACGGCCTTGGAGCGCTGGAATTCCTCCTGCGCCTTCGCGGCCGAAACGCTGGTTTTATTGAGTTTGAGAATGACAGAATCGTCAGTTTTGTGGTAAAAGGATTCTCCATATCCTCCGCCTCCGAAGGATTCCCATTCTTCCAGGTTGATTTTTTTGTAAGTAGCCATAGAATATACTGTAAATATACAATACCTGCCCCATATTTCCAATATGGGTAATACTCAGCCTTGCAAGTTTTGCAAATTCTGAGACAATTTTTGTAAATTCTGAAAGTGCGATGGCCGGAGCTGACCTACTAGTCTTCGTGCATGTTCTGCGCCCGAGGCTCTTTTCCGCTTGCGCTGACAGCTTTTCGGCCAAAACCTGTCAGGAGCGGGGAAAACTCTCGCAATCTGACAGAAAAAGGGCCAAAATCTGTCAGGAGCAACGCAAAAGCGGTCGATCGGGCAGATATTTGCCAAAAATCTGGCCGTAGTTCAGGGCCGAAGTGGACGGGCCGATGAGGCTGAAGACGGAAATGCGGTTTAATTGCAAAGAAATTTGTATAACTATTGGAATAACGCTTATGGAGGCTGGAAATGAACATGTCACAGGTCCATTTAGCTCCCGCCTATGATATGGTTTTCAGTTATAATCCCAGGGGCCAGTGGGCGAACGCGCATCAACTGACTATTAACGGAAAACGTGACACTATTAATGCCGGATACGCATGCGAGGAAGGCGTTCCTTCCGCAGAGATTGATCATATCACGGCCGTCATCAAAGAAAAGCGCGCGCTGCTCTTTGCTTAGCCGGACTTGGAAAATGCTAATTCTCCGTGCTGCGCATCCACGCTGTCACGGTTGTTCCCATGTTCTGCTTGAACGTAGCGCTGAAAGTGCTGTAACTGTGGAAGCCGCTCTCGAGGGCCAGCTGCTGCAGGGTCTCCACACGCCACAAAAGCAGCACTACAATAATGATGCAGTCGATTTGGAGAAGATAAACCAGAAGGCGGTTTCCTCCGCTTGTACTGTCGTACATAACGAAAAACAGCAGGAACAGGGCCAATATCAGAAGGCTCTGCCAAACCTCTTTGTGCTCCAGGTCGGCGTAGTTGTCCCGCAGCCAGCGGCCGTAGCGCCGGACGGCAAAGTAGATATACAGCAACATCAGCGCGTACAGGACTATAACTGAAATGCTCAGGGTGGTGGAAAGAGCGACTTGGCCGCGGAGGATGCTCATGGCGAATAATACCAAGACGGGGACCAGCGTCACAAAAATGGGCCAGACGGGCCGATGCTTATCCTGCAACATGGACAGGAGTATGCCGGCTATCGTGGGGAAAAGCAACAGGAGGTCTATGCCGCAGGCAATCAAGAATACGGTTGGCGTAGGATAATATATCCATAACATCCAGAGCACATGGCTCAAGGCACAGGCCAGCAGGAAGGCCGCCGCCCATCTGCGCAGGCGGAGTGGGGAAGTCACCTCCGGCGCAATGGCATTGCTGCGCCGCAGCAGCAGATAAAGGGCTGCTGCTACGCTGAGCATGATTACGCCTCCGTAAAGGAGGACGAAGACGGCGTCTTGAAGGATATCTTGCGGTTCCATAAACGAGTACCTCGGACTTGCAAATTTACTCTTTTTTGCTATTTTTGTCGACATGAATAACGCAAGCTATCAGCAGACAGACCTGTCCCAGTGGCGTCAGGTGGGCGAAGGCGGCAACGGCAAGACTTACGAAAACCCGTCGCGCCCGGACGTACTCCTTAAAGTCAACAAAGCCCGTTTGAGCGGTCTTGAGACCGTGCAGCACGAATACGATGTCTCCAAGGCCGTTGAGGCGTTGGGCCTTCCTGTGCCACAAGTTTGTGAAATCGTACGTGTGGGTGATGCTTATGCTACAATCTCCCAGCGCATCAAGGGCAAGAAATCCCTCTCCCGCATCTGCCACGACGAGCCTGAGCGTACGGAAGAAATAGCGCGGCTGTTCTGTCAGAAAAGCAAGGAATTCTTTGCGACTCCCTGCAACACCGGCTGTTTCCCCAGCCGGAAGGAGCAGGTTCTTTGGGCCATTGATCATGCAGACTTTGTGAGCAAGGCCAACAGGAAGATTATCCGTGCCTTCGCTGAAACTATCCAGGAGAAAACCACCTGCGTACATGGAGACTTCCAGCCGGGAAACATCATCAAGTCCGGCGAGTCATATTACTGGATTGACCTTGACCGCTTTGCATACGGCGACCCTATGTTCGACATCGGCCACCTGTTTCAGATTTGTAAAGTCTATGCGCCTATGAAGCAGGTACAGGACATCTTCCACATGACGCAGGAGCAGTTCGGCCGCTTCTGGGATGCTTTTGCCAAAGAATTCACCGGCAAGGAAGACCATTCGGAATTTGACAGACTCTCCGGCAAGTTCGCCTGCCTGGACGTAATTGTCCGATCCTACTTTGTCAAGCCCACTTTCCTTGAAAAGATGTTCTTCGCCGTGCACGTGAAGAAGCATGTCAAGGAATACTATCGATGATACAAAAACGTAATGATGGGGTTAATCAGTTGAAAAACCGTTATCTGCATATTCATCGCTCGGAAAGGACTGTCAAATCAATGACAGTCCGTCTGACCGGGAAAGAATACCTTTTCCGCCATTTCTGACAGAAAAACCGGCAAAAGTTGTCAGGAAGAGAGAAAAAACACCGGTTCTGACAGAAAAAAAGGCAAAACCTGTCGGATACGTGATTCAACACTACTCTCTTTGCACCGCCACCGGAATATGCGAGCTCCGGCGGCTACAGAACGAGCGCTGCGGGGAGCAACACCCTGAGATGCACCCCAAAAGTTAGGCAAAAAACTTTTGGAACATGCACACAAAACATGGTTTTAATGAGAAGCTCCGGTACATTCGAATGCTGGAGGAAGGTTACACCATTGATTACATCAAAAAGCAGTTCGGAATCAATGATACCCAACTGAAAGTTATGTGGTTGAAGTATCAGCGTGATGGGTTATCTGCGTTGATGGATAGATCGACAAGCAATCATACGCCGGCGACAATAAAACTTGCGGCAGTAAAGGATTATGTAGAAAAAAAGTTACCTTTGGTATCCGTTTGCCTAAAGTATGACATAGACAAAAGCACTATCCAACGGTGGAAGACTAAGTATTTGCAGCAAGGCATAGATGCTTTCGTTGAAGAATCTACATTATCGGATATGGGAAGGCCCAGGAAAAAGAAACCAGAGGAAATGACGGAACTGGAGCGTCTCAGATATGAGAACGAATGCCTCAGGACCGAGAATGCTCTGTTAAAAAAAGTGAGGGCCTTAGTCGAGGAAAGGAACGCCCGTCTGCGCGAGATAGGGCAAAAGCCATCGAAGAACTAAGGCCAGAATGCAATCTCGAACTCCTTCTAAAGTTCGGGAAGATGGCTCGTTCAACATTCTATTATAACGCAAAGCGCCTGGGGCAGCCTGACGGCTACGATGCCGTCAGAGAACGCATTCAGTTAATATATGACAAACATCATGGCCGTTATGGGTACCGGCGCATAACGGCGCAGCTGCGCAATGACGGCCTTGACATAAATCACAAAACTGTTCAAAAGTTAATGCAACAGATGTCGCTTAAGGCAAAGCGTAACAAGCTGCATTATCACTCCTACAAAGGAGAATTGGGAAAGATTGCTCCTAACGTATTGAATCGGGACTTCAAAACAACAGCGCCAGATCAGAAGTGGACCACCGATGTTACTCAGGTAAGAATAAAGGACAAGAAACTATACCTATCTCCTATCCTGGACATGTTCAACGGAGAAATAATCACGTCTGTAATATCTAGCAGCCCGAATCTTCAAATGGTCATGAAAATGCTTGACCGAGCTTTCAAAAAAAGAAACATACAAGGAAACCTTATTCTTCATTCAGATCAGGGTTGGCAATATCAGCATACCAGATATCAGAAAGCATTGGAGAATAGGCATATTACGCAAAGTATGTCGCGGAAAGGTAATTGCTTGGACAATGCGATGATGGAAAACTTCTTTGGAATAATGAAAAACGAATTGCTATATTTGCAAGAGTGGGAGTCTGTTGAACAGTTCAAAAAAGAACTACGGAAATATATCCACTACTACAACAACGATAGAATCAAACTTCGGTTAAACGGAATGAGTCCAGTTCAATACCGGACTCATCACAAATAAATCGAATAAACCGTCCAACTTTTGGGGTCCACTTCA
>JAFZIO010000075.1 GCA_017554335.1 Bacteroidales bacterium
GACAAAGACGGGGTGCTTCTGGGCGCCCGTATCTCCGCCGACGGGCAGTGGCACTTCCCTCCTGCCGACGCCGTTCCGGAGAAGTTCGCGAAGTGCATAGTCACTTATGAAGACAAGCGTTTCTGGTGGCATCCGGGGGTAGATTTCCTGTCCATAGGGCGTGCCGTCCGGCAGAACATTTCCCGCAACGAGGTGGTAAGCGGCGCCAGCACCATCACCATGCAGGTGATACGCCTGAGCCGGCCGGACGCGCCACGCAGCGTGCCCGAGAAGCTGCTTGAGGCGGTGATGGCGACGCGGCTGGAGATGCGCTGCCGCAAGAAGGAGATACTGCTGCTGTATGCTTCCAATGCCCCGTTCGGAGGCAATGTGGTGGGAATCGAGGCTGCCGCCTGGCGCTATTTCGGAAGGCCGGCGGATGAGCTTTCGTGGGCGGAAAGCGCCATGCTGGCGGTGCTGCCCAACTCCCCCGCCCTGATACACCCGGGCCGCAACCGGCAGCGTCTGCTGGAGAAGCGTAACTTCCTGCTGGACAAGTTGTGCGCCAACGGGACGATAGACGAAACGGAGTGCGAGCTGGCGAAGGACGAGCCGCTGCCGGAGAGGCCGCTGCCCATGCCGGACAAGGCCTACCACCTGCTGGAGCGCCTGCGGGCTGAGGGAGGCGACAAGACGTACGTCTGCTCCGTGGATGCCGCCCTGCAGGACAGGGTGAACGCCATCGCCCGTTCCTGGTTCCCCGTGTACCACAGCAACATGGTGGACAATATGGGCATCCTGGTGCGCAGCGTGAAAACCGGCGAGGTGCTGGCATATTACGGCAACAACATGGGGCTTGCTGGCGGCCTGAGGGGCGCTTCGGTGGACATGATTCCGGCGGCACGTTCCAGCGGCAGTACGCTTAAGCCGCTGCTTTACGCGGCGATGCTGCAGGACGGTTCCATACTCCCCGGCACGCTCATCAAGGATACGCCGTACAATTATAACAACTTTGCTCCGCACAACTTCAACCGGACGTTCGACGGCGCCGTGCCGGCTTCGGAGGTAATTTCCCGGTCGCTGAATGTGCCGTCGGTGCGCATGCTGGAGCAGTACGGTGCGCCGCGGTTCCTGGAGCTGCTGCAGCAGATGGGGTTCCATACCATCACGCGCGATGCGGACCATTACGGCTTGTCGCTTATCCTCGGCGGTGCGGAAATCACCCTGGAGGACCTAGTCGGCGCTTATTGCGACATGGCCCGCGAACTGACAGCGGACCCAGAGTCTGAAACGGCTGATGTTGCAGGTGACGAGGCTCCGGTCTGGTACGCCCCTTCGGGGCTATCCCTCCCATCTTCGATGGGCCCCTCCCGTTCACGTGGTCACGGGCGACCACGCCGTCCGGAGCCTCATCACCAGACAACATCTGAACGCCGTTCATCCTCCGGTTTTACGGAGCGAAGCGACGAGGGGGGTGTCGGGGGGAACGCCCCCCGTCCCCTGGGGGTGCAGGGGGATAATCTGTCAAACGCGAGAACGTCGCCATCGCTGCTCTCCAGAGCGGCGACATGGCTGACGTTCGAAGCGTTGGCGAAGGCCAACAGGCCCGAGGAGGAGGCATCGTGGATGGGGCTGAGTTCCGGGCGGAAGGTAGCGTGGAAGACAGGGACGAGCTGGGGCAACCGTGACGCCTGGAGCGTCGGCGTAACGCCTGACTACGTGGTCGGCGTATGGGTAGGCAACAGCGACGGCGAGGGCCGCGCCCAGATGACCGGAGTCGGATATGCGGCGCCGGTGATGTTCGACGTATTCGCCGCCCTGCCTCCGACCCGCTGGTTCCGCATGCCTATGGAAGAAATGGTTCCGCTGGTGGTTTGCCGGCAGAGCGGCCTCCCCGCCTCACGAATCTGCCCCGACCGCGACACCGTGTGGGTCCCCGATATCGAGAGGCGACCGGACGAATGCCGCTACCATCGCGTCGTACACCTTGACGCCAGCGGCAGCATGCAGGTCAACAGCAGCTGCTACCCCGTGGAGAAGATGGTGGAGAAGGTCTGGTTCGTGCTTCCGCCGGCCATGGAGTGGTACTACATGAAGAACCATCTGGACTACAGGCCGCTGCCGCCAAAGCACCCCGACTTCGACTCAGCTTCGGAGAACGGCAACCCCATCGAGATTATCTATCCCCAGCAGGGCATCACAGTCGTTACGACGATAGGTCTTGACGGACGCGAGCAGGGGGTTGTGGTGCGGGCCGCCCACAGGGACCCGTCGGCCCTGCTCTACTGGCATCTGGACGACGAATATCTCGGCACCACCCGGGGCGAGCATGACCTGCTGGTGCATCCGGAGCCGGGCAAGCACGTGCTGGTGGCTATGGATGCGAACGGCTCCTCAAGGGCCGTGCAATTTATTGTAAAATAATTATATTTGCAATATGAACAAATACATGGAACTCGCCATCCGCGAAGCGCGTGAGGGCATAGAAAACGGCCACGGAGGCCCCTTCGGCACCATTATCGTCAAGGACGGAGAGATTGTAGGCCGTGGCCACAACTGCGTGCTGCGCGACAACGACGCCACCTGCCACGGCGAGGTGGCCGCCATACGCGACGCCGGCAAGCGCCTGGGCACCTTCGATCTGAGCGGATGCGAACTATACACTACCGGCGAGCCCTGCCATATGTGCCTCTGCGCTTGTATGTGGGCAAATATCAGCAAGATTTATTACGGTTGCAACATCGAGGACAACGGCCTCATCGGCTTCCGCGACGACAAGTTCGACCGCATTTTCGGCGGCCGTGACAAACTGGAAGGCTACATGACGGAAGTTGACCGTGAGGCCTGCCAGCAGCTATTCAAGGATTATCTGGCGCTGAATCCCCAGAAGTACTAGACCTCCGATTCCACCCAAAGGAATACTTTGTCGCCGCGGCGCACGTGCTCTGTGCCGGGGGCGACGGGGATGGCGACGGAGCAGCGTTCGCCTTTCTCCGCCCTTTGGCAGGGTGTAAGGTTTACCCTCATATCGCTGACGGTGAGTTGGGTAACTCCGCTGGTGGCTCCGATAATCATTATCTCGTCTCCAACGCACAGGGGCGTAGCCTCTACTGTGATTTCTGCAACGTTGATCTTGTCGAACCAGTTGCTCACCCTGCCGCAGTAAACCTTGCGCCTGGTGGCATGGGAGCCGTAAATCTCGCTCCACTGGCCGAGATATGCACCCTGGTAATATCCGTCCCAGAAGCCTCGGTTGAACACCTCGGCAAGGGATTCTTTAAGGGATGCGGCCATTTCCGGAGTATAGCTGCCGTCGCAGATGGCGTCGGCGGCCTTGCGGTAGCATTCAGTAGTGCGTTTGACATACTCCGCACTGCGGGCACGCCCTTCAATCTTGAACACCCTTACTCCGCTGTCCACTATCCGTTGCATGAACTCAATGGTACAGAGGTCCTTGGGTGACATGATATACTTATTGTCGATATCCAGCGTGTAGCCCGTCTCCAGGTCTTTCACCTCGTATCCCCTGCGGCATATCTGCATGCAGGCGCCACGGTTGGCCGATGCCCCGTAGGCATGCAGGCTGAGGTAGCATTTGCCGCTTACCGCCATGCACAGAGCCCCGTGGGCGAACATTTCTATCCTCACCGGCTTTCCGGAAGGGCCGCAAATGCCTTCGCGTTCCACGGCTTCGTATATGTCTTTGACCTGATCCAGGTTGAGTTCGCGCGCAAGCACAACCACGTCTGCCCAGCGGGAGTAAAACCGCAGGGCCTCGACATTGGAAATATTGAGCTGGGTGGATATATGCACCTCGATGCCTATGCTCCGGGCGTACTCGATTGCCGCAATATCGGATGCTATTACGGCATCCACTCCGGCTGAGTGTGCGGCATCCAGGGCCTCGCGCATGGGTTGCAGGTCCTCGGGATACAGAACTATATTCAGCGTCAGGTATGCGCGGACGCCTGCCTCATGACAGATGCGCACCACCTCTGCGAGGTCTTCAGGGGCGAAGTTGTTGGCACTGTGGGAGCGCATGTTAAGGCGGCCCACCCCGAAATATACGGAGTCAGCCCCACCCTGTATGGCTGCTTGCAGGCACTCAAAATTGCCTGCGGGGGACATTATCTCGAGAGATTTATAATCCATCTTCAAATCTGAAATCCTTGGCCTTGCGAAGGGCTTCGCGAAGCTGTTCGTCGTAGCGCACGCGGAGCTTGATGCCATCCGGCTGGAAGTAGTAACGAACCACTATTTCCTCTTCTATGAAAGGAATAATCTCGTCTTTCTTAAGCCTCAGGAAGTCTTCCTTTTCCATCTCCAGGGCCTTCCCGAGGGCGTCCAGCTCGTCTTTCATCGCCTCCTCGAGGCCGTCCCGCTGAAGCTCCTTGCGTACGAAGTCGAAGTAGGTGCGGGCGCTGGAACGGTAGTCGAAGGTCTTGCCCTTGGCGAACTCGATAAAGTCCTCATAATCAGCGTCGCTAAGGTGGAACTCTTCGGTCGGTGCTATGCTTTCGTGTGCCTTGACGTACTCCAGGACGTATTGCTCCACCACTCCGTTGACCACAAGCGAATAGGTAAGGCGGCTGTACTCGCGCGCCTTCACCTCGATGTCCGGAGTGATGCCGCCGCCGTCACGAACGGTACGGCCCATCGCGGTCTTGAACTCATGGGTCAGGGAATCGGGGATGTGCCCCACGGAGCCGTCTTCGTTGCGGTGCGAGTAATCGATGGCCTGCACGCAGCGGCCGCTGGGGGTGTAATACTTGGCAGTCGTGAGCTTCAGCTGGCCGCCGTAGGGCAGCGGACGTATGCTCTGCACCAGTCCTTTGCCGAAGGTACGGGTGCCGGCAATAACGGCGCGGTCCATGTCCTGCAACGCCCCGGATACGATTTCGGAAGCGGAAGCGGAGCCGGAATCGACCAGCACCACCAGCGGTATCTTGGTGTCCAACGGCGCCTTGACGGTGCTGCTGGAGTAGCCGGAGCCTTCAGCACGTCCCTTGGCCGATACGACCAGGGAGCCTTTGGGTACGAAGATGGAAACTATTTCCGTGGCCTCCGACATCAGTCCGCCGCCGTTGCCGCGGAGGTCGAGAACCAGCGTGTCCAGCTGGCCCTGGGAGCGGAGATCCTTGATGGCTGCGCGCATCTGCTCGCCCACGCCCTCGGTGAAGCCGGTCTGGCAGATGTAGCCGGTGTGAGGAGCCACGTAGCCGTAATACTCGATGTCCGGCAGATGTATGGTCTGGCGGGTTATCTTGATGTTCTTGATTTCGCCGGTGTGGACTTTCTTCACCTTGAAGAGCACCTTGGTGCCGGGGGTGCCGCGCATTTTCTCGCTGCACTCGGCGCTGGTCAGACCGGCTACGCTCTGTCCGTCTATGGTAAGTATCTCGTCTCCGCAACGCAGGCCATTCTGCCATGCCGGGGAGTCCTTGTACGGCTCGTTGATGATTACATTCCCCTGGATATCAGGCTTGTAGATAACTGCGCCTATGCCTCCGTAGGATTTGTTGATCATCATCTTGAGGTCGTCGTTCTCCTCTTCCGGAACGTAAATGGTATATGGGTCGAGGTTGGAGAGCATGGCGTCAACGCCGGCCCTTTCTATACGGTCTACAGGCAGGGAATCCACATAGGAGCGGTTAAGCTCTTTGAGAATGGAGCTCTGTATTTCGGTCCATTTGCCCAGCTTGAAACTCTTGGACTGTGCGGATGCGGCCACGCATAACACGCACAGGGCCACGGAAATCAGTATCTTCTTCATACAAGTCATTTTTCGTATCCGTTCTCTTGCAACCACAGTGCCATGGCGCGAAGGGCCTTTCCTCTGTGGGAGATCGCGTTTTTGGTCTCTTCCGGCAGTTCCGCCACACTGCGGTCGGGGTAATCGTCGGCTATGAAAACCGGATCGTACCCGAAGCCTCCGGAGCCGCTGCGTTCCATCGCGATGCGGCCCTCCAGCGTGCCCTCGAAGAAGAGACGGCGGTCTCCGAGCAGGAGGGTGACGACGCTGCGGAAGCGGGCGGTGCGGGGAGCGTCCGGATGTTTGGCCAGCTCACGCAGGAGCGTGTCGATATTGGCGGAGAAATCATGGTCCGGGGGCAGCGGGAGGCCGTCACGGCGCGCCACATCCTGGGCAAAGCGGGCAGCGTGGGCTCCCGGCGCGCCGCCAAGGGCATCCACCTCCAGCCCGGTGTCGTCCGCGAAGCAGTCCATGCCGCAGAGGGCCCTAAGGGCCTCCGCCTTCTGTATGGAGTTCTCCTTCAGGGTCATGGCCGTTTCCGGCAGCTCCTCCGTTATTTCGAGGTCTGCAGGCGTCAGCAACTGGTAGCCGGGGCCGAGTATTTCGGCCGCCTCGCGCAGCTTGCCGCGGTTTCCGGTAGCGAATACTATTTTCATCAACGGAACTTTTTGTCTTCCTCGAGCATGCCGAGGTAGGAATTATAGCGTTCGGGACTAATGAGTCCGTCTTCGAGTGCCTGCTTTACGGCGCACCCCGGCTCATGGGTATGCGTGCAGGGGACGAAGCGGCAGTTGTCCGCAACCCTCAGCATCTCCGGGAAGTATTTGGATATCTCCTCCTTCTCCAGGTCTACAAGACCAAAACCGCGCAGGCCGGGGGTATCCACTATGAATCCTCCGCTCGCCAGAGGATACATCTCGTATAGCGAAGTG
The DNA here is from genome assembly GCA_017554335.1 of Bacteroidales bacterium. Classification (GTDB taxonomy): domain Bacteria; phylum Bacteroidota; class Bacteroidia; order Bacteroidales; family UBA932; genus Cryptobacteroides. The sequence goes on from JAFZIO010000075.1 coordinate 6,664, forward strand.
GTGTGCATACCCTGAAGGTGGGCTATGCTTATGCGTCCTATCTTCGGGTCCAGGGAAGGATCCAGCGCCTTTATAACCGAAGATTTCCCGACGCCGGATTCCCCGCTTACAAGGCTGGTGCGGCCACTGCAAAGCGAGCGCAGTTCGTCTATGCCCTCTCCCGTAAGCGCCGAACACTCAAGGACCTTGTATCCGGCTCCGCGGTATATGCCGCAGAATTCCTCCACTTGCTCCGGAGCGAGCTTACGGTAGAGGTCGAGTTTGTTCAGGACTATCACAGCCGGCACTCCGTAAACTTCGCAGGTTACCAGCAGGCGGTCCAGGAAAGGCAACTTTATCTCCGGGAAATAAAGGGTCACGACCAAAAGTGCCTGGTCCAGATTGGCTGCAATGATGTGGGACTGCCTGGACAGGTTGGTGCTGCGGCGTATGACGTAATTGCTGCGGGGCAATACTTCTTTAATTACTGCAGGATGAAGGGCATCGGCTGCGTCGCCGTCCAGCTCGTAACGTACCCTGTCGCCTACCGCCACAGGATTTGTAGCACCGGAACGTTCAAGACGCACCTTGCCGCGCAGGACAGCGGGAAAGGGCTTCCAGTCGGGCAACTCGCTCAGAAGAAAATGGCTTCCGGCATTCTTGACGACTGTGGCTTCCATTATTTTGCCCGTCCTATGAGTTTCTCAGAAAAGTCCCGCAGCGGCGTGATGTCGCAAGGCAGGTCTTTCACTGCATCGATTGCCAGGTCTGAATAACGGCGTATCTCAGCACGGGCGTCGGACGGAATGTCAAGTGCGTCGTATATGCGCTTCACCTTGAGTATCTTATCCTTACATTGCTCCGGTGTAGCCGCTTCCATGTTGAACGCATCCATAAAGACATCCTTGTCCGGGGTTTTCTGCAATGCGCGTATAGTGAGCCAGCTCTTCTTGCCGTTTATGATGTCGCCTCCTATGGGCTTGCCGAATACTTTCTCGTCCCCGTAGGCATCCAGATAATCGTCAGCCACCTGGAAAGCCATGCCAAGCTGATATCCATAGCGGTACAAGGCTTCGCAGGACTTCGGGTCCGCATCCGCCACAAGGGCGCCTATTTCTGCGCTGCAGGCAATAAGCACGGCTGTCTTGAGGCCTATCATCTTCTCGTATTCCTGCATCGTCACGTCCGAGCGGAGTTCAAATTCCATATCGTACTGCTGGCCCTCACAAACCTCGGCCGCAGTTCTGGAGAAAAGGGACATCACCTCGGAGTGGCACTTGGAGGGTGCTTTTGCAATCCGCGTGTAGGCGTCTATGAGCATTACGTCGCCGCTCAGTATGGCGGTGTCTTCGTTCCATTTCTTCCATACCGTGGGCACTCCACGCCTCAGGGGAGAGCGGTCCATAATATCGTCGTGTATCAAGGTGAAGGTGTGGAAGACCTCCAGGGCCGCAGCGCAGTCATGGATTTCCCGGGGCAGTTCGTCCCGGAAGAGCCCGCAGGCCGTAAGGCACAACGTAGGGCGTATCCGCTTGCCGCCTATGCCAATCATATAGCGGAGCGGGTCGTACAGCCCGGCAGGTTCGCTTGTAAACTCAATGGAGGCGAAAAGCTTTTCCACCTCGGCGGATATCAGTTTTGCGTCAATCATCCTTCAAATATAGCAAAAAAATACCGCTAAATCTCCACCACCCCGTCGAACGCTATGCGGGCGGTGCCTTTCATTTGTATAGAGCCGTCTGTGCATGCGATCTGAAGTTCGCCGCCGTCCATTACTATGGTACAAGGACTGGAGACTATGCCTGCCGTGACGGCTGCTGCTGCGGTGGCACAGGCGCCGGTGCCGCAGGCAAGGGTGATGCCGCTCCCCCGCTCCCAGACTCGCATGCGGAGGCGGGCCGGACCTGCGACAGATACAAACTCTACGTTGATACGGTCGGGGAACATAGGGTGGTTTTCAATTGCAGGACCTGCGGCCGGCAAATCCACGGCCTCGGCATCGTCGCAAAACACCACAAAGTGAGGATTGCCTACGTTTACCACGGTTCCGCGGAAGCGCTTACCTGCGGCCTCCAGGGCAAGGTCTTTCTGCTCGATTACAAAGCCGCCCATGCCAACGGTAACGCTCTCCACTCCCCCGTCGGGGCTCGGATGCAACGTCAGTTGCTTTAACCCGGAGAGTGTCTCCAGAGTCAGTTCGCGCTTATCCGTCAATCCCCTCTCGTACACATACTTGCCTATGCAGCGCACGGCATTTCCGCACATACGGCCCTCGGAGCCGTCGGCATTGAACATGCGCATGGAGAAATCGGCACAGGAAGACGGACCGATTAGTACCAACCCGTCTCCTCCTATTCCGAAATGCCTGTCGCTTAACCGGATGGACAAGGAGGCAGGATCAGATATCTGAAAGCGCCCGGCATCGACATAAATGTAGTCGTTGCCGAGCCCTTCCATTTTGGTGAATTCCAATTTCATACTAAAATACCCAGCCGAGGGTAATGTAGCTGCCGTAGTTCAGGCGGGCGTTGTCCTGACCTGCGAACAGGCGGCTGAGCTGCCAGCGGAAGCTCCACTCCATGAGCACGGGGCCGAGCTGGAAGCCGAAGACGGCGGCCATACCTCCCTGGTGAGGATTGACGGTCCACACAGGATCGGTGTCGCTGAACTTATGCTGGAAAGCGTAGCTATAGTAACCGCCGGCACCCACGTAAGCGGAGTTGCCGCCTTCTCCATTGCGGAGTATCAGGTACGCCGGAACGGTAACCGCCTGCTGGTAATACTTCTGAGCTACTCCGAGCGTCTCGTTGACATTGGGGAAATAGCTGCTTGCATAGTCATACAAAACGTTGAACTGCAATCCGCCCTTGCCGAAGTTGAAACGGCCCATAAGGCCGGCGTTCAGGCTGTTGGATCCGTCGGTAGTCATCCTGGCATCCGGGAAGCGCATGCTGGTTCCGCCGGTTCCCAATACCACACCGCATTCGAACAGCGGATCCTTGCCTTCATGCTTGCGGGCCACTTTGCCGCTTGCAGAGAATTCGGCATCGGAAGCCGTAGTCTCCGCCAGGTCGGCCAGGTAGCCGGTCACCTTGTCGAGGCCGTCATAGTCAATCAGTTCAGCCTTGTCGCCGGGCTTGTGGTACGGGGATTTGAGGCCTGTGGTCACTGCGAGCGTCGGCACATGCCTCTCTGCGAAGCCCTGGGTATCGGTGGCCGTGAACGGGGAGTTCTCGAAACTCTTGGACTGCACGTTGATGGAATGGCGTTCGGCAACCTCCTTCACGAGCTTCTTGCCGTCGCGGATAGTGGCGGTGCCGTCCATGACGAGCTTGCCGCTCTGTCCGTACCAGCCGACCATATCAACGCTCATCATCAGCTTGATTTTGTCTATGCCTATGGTGGCGTCGAGGAATTCCGCCAGGGCGTTGGAACCGTAGAGGCCAAGCTCCTCGGCGTCGAATGCCGCTATAATAACACTGCGTTCCAGCTGGTCGCGGTGGGCAACGAGTTCACGGGCTATCTCGATAAGGGCGGCGCTGCCGGAGGCGTTATCGTCCGCTCCGGGGTATATCTCACCCTTCTTCACACCCAGGTGATCGAAGTGGGCTCCGAGCACTATGTATTCGTCTTTCAGGGAGTTACCCTCGATGAGACCTACCACGTTGGCATATTGGACGCCAGCCTTGGTAAAAGGCACCACGAAATCGTTGTTCAAGTAAGGCTTGAGACCAGCCTCCTTGTAGCGCGCCACTATATAGTAACGTGCCTTCTCTGCATCGGGAGTGCCGGCCTTCCTGCCCCTGAGGGAATCGGAAGCAAAATAGTAAACGTACTCAGTGAGTCTTTCTTTTCTTGTCTGTGCGTTTGCGTCCAGCAGGGACAGCAGGAGCACGCCGCTCATCAGTATGAGCGCGAGGGTCAGTTTCTTCATGTTCTATAAGTTCAAAATCCAGTTGCCTTTGTTCGAGGTTGGCGCCTGCCACCTTGATGCGTACCCTGTCGCCCAGACGGTATTCCCTGCCGGTGCGGCGGCCGCGGAGCCGGTAATGCCCCTCGTCAAATTCATAAAAGTCGGAACGCATCTCGCGAAGGGGCACCATGCCCTCGATATGCGTCTCGTCGAGTTCCACGTACATGCCCCATTCGGTTATTCCCGAAACGGCGCCGTCGAATTCCATGCCCACCTTGTCCTGCATGAACTCCACGAGCTTGTATTTCACGCTCGTACGTTCTGCATCGGCGGCCACCAGCTCCCGCTCGGAAGCATGGACGCACTCCTTTTCGAAGCGGGCCTTGTCTGCCGAGTCGCCGCCACGCAAGTAGCTGCTGAGCAGACGGTGTACCATGAGGTCGGGGAAACGGCGTATCGGAGAGGTGAAGTGCGTGTAGAAGGGGAACGCCAGGCCGTAGTGGCCGATGTTGTCGGTGCTGTAGACGGCCTTGGCCATGGATCGCAGGGCCAGGTTCTCGAAAGGTTCGTATTCCGGCTTGCCCTGGGCGGCAGCCAGCAGCTCCCGGAGAGACTCGGCGGCATTCTTGCCGTTCGTGGTTTCCGCCATCTTGTATCCGAAGTTGGAGGCGAAGCCGCGCAGGCCCTCCAGTTTCTCGTAGTTCGGCTCTCCGTGGACGCGGTACACGAAGGTCTTGGCGTTCTTCATCGCCACACCGTTCATCTTGCCGCCGGTGGCCACATACTCCGCCACGCTGCGGTTGGCCAGCAGCATGAACTCCTCGATGAGGTTGTTGGACTCCCGGGCGATCTTCTGGTACACGCGTACCGGCTTGCCCTGGTCGTCCACCTCCACCTTCATCTCCGGACGGTCGAAATTGATGGCGCCGGCACGGAAGCGCGCCTCGCGGAGGCATTTCGCCAGGCGGTTGAGGGTCAGGATGGCCTCGTCCAGCTGCGTACGCTCCCCTTCTGCGGGCGGATTCTCAATTATCTGCTGCGCCTGGTCGTAGTCCATGCGGCGGTTGGAGCGGATGACGGTGCGTCCGAACCAGCGGGACTTGACCGCCCCCTTCGGGCCGATTTCGAAGACCACGGAGAAGGTAAGTTTGTCCTCATCCTGACGGAGTGAGCACAACTTGTTGGAGAGCTTCTCCGGCAGCATGGGGACGGTACGGTCGACCAGATACACGGAGGTTCCGCGCTCGCGCGCCTCGGCATTCACGGCTCCCGACGGGCGCACGTAATAGGAGACGTCGGCGATATGCACGCCCACCTCGAAATTGCCGTTCTGCAGCTTGCGGAACGAAAGGGCGTCGTCGAAGTCCTTGGCGTCCGTGGGGTCTATGGTGAATGTGAAGGTGTCCCTGAAGTCCTTGCGGCCCTTGAGGTCCTCCTCCGTAATTTCTTCGGAAATCTTGTCGGCGGCGTTTTCCACCTCGGTGCTGAACCGGTACGGCAGGTTAAATTCCGCCAGGATGGCGTGCATCTCGGTGTCGTTGTCGCCGGGTGTGCCGAGCACGTCGCTCACGTGGCCGTAGGGACAGGGCTCGCCGCGGTTCCAGCCGTCGACCACAGCCGCCACCTTCATGCCGGCCTGGGCACCTGCCTGACGGGCCTGTTCAGCGTCCACTTCTATATCGTAAGGCATGTTCTTGCTCTGCATGAGCACCCATGCCTGTGCACCCACGTAATGCATGTAACCCACGAACGGCGCCTTGCTGTGTTCGAGAATCTCCACAACCTCGCCTTCCCTGCGCTTGCCTTTCTCGCCGTGGCCGGTGACAGCCACCCTGACTATATCGCCGTTGAGGGCGCGGCGGGTCTTTGCCGCCTTCACGTATATATCGTCGTCCTGGCCCTCAACCATCACGAAGATGAATCCCTCGCGGGACATCTGGACCTTTCCGACGAATTGCTGTGCCGGTTTGCGTATTTTCCTGTGACCGTGCGGTTCCTGCCGCCTCTTGCTGCTTCTTCTTTTCATTTCTGGCTATACGTGGCTTAGCAGGGCCTTGAAGCCTGCCGGGCCGGGGGTGAAGTCTATTGCTGATGCGCTGGCCGGGACGAGTATGCACTCGTCGGCAGCAATCTCCGCTGTATCGTCAGCTGTACGGAGTGTTCCGGAGCCTTCCAGGCACATTACTATGAGGAAACTGTCCAGGGCACTCAAGTCCTTTGAGAAGGGTTTATCCAGATCTATTACTGAAGTTGTGAAATACTTGCAGCTGACAAGATCCACATCTGCATTCTTGCGGGGCTCGTAGCTGGTTTTGTAATCGGGATATACCTTGTAGTCCAGGGCCTCCTTGGCCAGGTCTGTATGCAGGGGACGGAGCTTGCCGTCCAGGCCGGGACGGTTGTAGTCCCAGATACGGTAAGTGGAATCGGAGGTCTGCTGTATTTCAGCTATATAGCTGCCTGCCAGCAGAGCATGCACGCGCCCGGTGGGAATAAAGAAAACGTCTCCCGCTGCGATTTTGTGATGCGCAATTACATCTGTAATGGTGCCGTCCGCCACACGCTTTTCGTACTCTTCCGGCGTTATCTCTTCAGAAAAACCGGCCATCAGTTCAGTACCCTCTTCCGCCTTTATCACATACCACATCTCAGTCTTGCCATGCAGGCCCTGACGGGACATTGCAAACTCTTCTGAAGGGTGAACTTGTATGCTCAGCGGGGCGTGGACGTCCAGGAATTTGACCAGCAGCGGGAACTCGTCTCCGAACTCACGATATACCTTGGAGCCCACCAGACGTTCTTTCTCTCGGGCAACCAGTTCATTTATTGTAAGTCCTTTGCCGGGCCCGTCCGCGACTACGGAAATCCTTTCCGGATAGCCGGAAAGGACCCACAATTCACTGCCCCAGACCATGGGGCGCAATATCGGTTCGAGCTTGTACATTACTGTTTTATACATCCATCTTACAAATGTACTGCAAAAGAATTACAATTGCTAAACCTAAAACGAAAATTACCTGCGAAAGGTTGGAGGAAAATGAGCTTTTGGCTATTTTTTGCTATCTTTGCGACCGGATATTAAAAGCTGACAATATATGGCAAAGAAAGTTCTCCTTATGATACTTGACGGCTGGGGCGAAGGCCGCCACGACCACAGCAATGCTATTTACACCCAGGGCGCACCTTTCATCGACAGTCTGCGCGCAAAATATCCCATGGCACACCTCCACGCCTGCGGCGAATATGTAGGCCTTCCCGACGGCCAGATGGGCAATTCCGAGGTCGGACACATGAACCTCGGCGCAGGACGCGTAGTCTATCAGGACCTCGTCAAGGTCAACATGGCCTGCCGCAAGCACGCCCTCCTGGAGAACAAGGAGATCAAGGCCGCTTACGACTACGTGAAGCAGACCGGCAAGAAGCTGCACTTCTTCGGCCTCTGCTCCCACGGCGGCGTACACTCCTCCCTGGAGCACCTCTACGAGTTCCTCGCCGTCGCCAAGAACGAGGGCCTGGAGAATGTTTTCGTACACTGCTTCATGGACGGCCGCGACACCGATCCCCGCAGCGGATACGGATTCGTAAAGGAGCTTGAAGAGAAGATGGCTGAGACCACCGGCCGCGTGGCCACTGTCTGCGGCCGCTTCTATGCTATGGACCGCGACAAGCGCTGGGGCCGCGTAAAAGAGGCCTACGACATGCTTGTCGAGGGCAAGGGCGCACAGTTCACCAGCGCACTCGAGGGCATCCAGGCATCCTACGACGCCGAAGTGACCGACGAGTTCATCAAGCCCATCGTTATTACCGAGGGCGGCAAGCCTCTCGCAACGGTTGAGGAAGGCGACTGCGTCATCTTCTACAACTTCCGTAACGACCGCGCCCGCGAGCTCACCAACGTGCTCACTCAGAACGACATGCCGGAGGAAGGCATGCACACCGTCCCCCTGTACTACTGCACACTCACACCCTACGACGCTTCCTTCACCGGCCTGCACATCCTCTTCCCCAAGGAGGAGGTGACCGACACCCTCGGAGAGACCATCTCCAAAGCCGGCCTGAAGCAGCTCCGTATAGCTGAGACCGAGAAGTACGCACACGTGACCTTCTTCTTCAACGGCGGCCGCGAGACCCCGTTCGAGGGTGAGGACCGTATCCTCGTCAACTCTCCCAAGGTAGCCACCTACGACCTGCAGCCGGAAATGAGCGCCGTCGAGGTTACCGACCGCCTCTGCGAAGCCATTCGCAGCGAGCGCAACGACCTTATCATCCTCAATTACGCCAATGGCGACATGGTCGGCCATACCGGAGTCTACAAGGCCATCTGCAATGCAGTCGGATGCATAGACGGATGCGTGGAGACCACCATTACCTGCGCCCTCAACCACGGATACACCGTTCTGCTTACCGCTGACCACGGCAACGCAGACTATGCGGTAAACGAGGACGGCAGCCCCAACACTGCCCACTCCCTCAACCTTGTACAGTTCATCGTAATCGGTGCCGGAGACGAGGTCAAGACAGTTAAGGACGGCGCCCTTTGCAACGTCGCTCCTACCATACTCAAGTTGATGGGAATTCCGCAGCCCGCCGCGATGACCGCAGAGCCGCTGATCTAATAATACCATATAAGAAAAGCGCCGGATTAAGTCCGGCGCTTTTCTTATTTAAGACCGCGTGCGCGAAGGAGGGCGCCGGGATCGGGATCCTGACCACGGAAGTTGCGGTAGAGCGTCATGGGCTCCTCGCTGCCGCCCTTCTCCAGAACGTTGCGGCGCAGGCTCATGGCAGTCTCAGGATCGAAGATACCCTTCTGCTTGAAGAGCTCGAAGGCGTCTTTGTCGAGCACCTCGGCCCAGAGATAGCTGTAATAGCCGGCGCTGTAGCCGCTGGAACCGAAGATGTGGTTGAAATAGGTGCTGCGGTAACGGGGAATTATCTCGTCAATCAGGCCCATTTCCTTGCAAGCCTTGGCTTCAAATTCCTCAACGTCAATACCTTCCACGCTGCTCAGCTCATACCACTTCATGTCCAGGATGCTGGCTGCCGTAAGTTCTCCGGTAGTGAAGCCCTGATTGAAGTTGGCAGCAGCCTGAACCTTCGCCACCAGCTCGGCGGGAATCACCTCGCCGGTCTTGTAATGGAAGGCGTAGGTGGCGAGCACTTCAGGCTCGAAAGCCCAGTTTTCGTTGACCTGCGAAGGGAATTCAACGAAGTCACGCTTGACGGCAGTGCCGCTGGTTCCGAGATACTTGCACTGGCTGAGCAGTCCGTGGAGTGCATGTCCGAACTCGTGGAACATGGTTTCTACCTGGTCTATGGTAAGCAGGGCCGGAGTGTCCTCAGTAGGCTTGTTGAAATTGCCTACGTTGATGATCACGGGACGGACGCCCTCGCACTGCTCCACGAAATTGGTCATCCAGGCACCGCCTCGCTTGCTGTCGCGGGGATAATAGTCGGTGATGATGACGCCGATGAGGGAACCGTCGGAGTCTACCACCTTGAAGGCCTCCGCCTCAGGATTATAGAGAGTGATGCCCTCAAGCGGCTCGAAGCTTATGCCGTATAGGCGGGATGCATTGCCGAACACTCCGGCACGCACGTTCTCCATCTTGAAATACTCGGACACTTCCGCTTCATCGAGGTCGTAACGGGCCTTACGCACACGCTCGGCGTAATAGAGGTAATCCCATGGCTCAATTTTGGACCAGGCAGGCAGCAGGCCCGCGGCAATATCCTCATTCATGAGCTTCTGCATATCGTACACCTCTTCGCGTGCGCGCTTCATGGCAGCATCCATTATTCCGGCAAGGAAAGCATCCACCGTAGCAGGGTCATGTGCCATCTTGGAGCTCAGGATGAATTCTGCCGGGGAATTGTAACCCAACAGCTTAGCCTTCTCTATATTCAGTTCCAGCTCACGAAGCAGGACGGCCTTGTTGTCATACTCGTTGCCGTTGTTGGCTCGGTTGGAATAGAGCCTGAAAATCTTCTCCCTCTGGGCGCGGTCCGGCTCGGAGGCCATCTTGTCATAATAAGCAGATGCCGGGAAACCCAGGGCCTCCTTGAAAGCGCCGTTCTCCTTGAGCAGATTGTTTGCAAAGGTGAGGTTGAGAGTGGAGAGCTCGGAATTGATTTCGCGCATGCGGGCCTGCCCGGCCTCGTCAAGGCCTATGCCGTTGCGCTCAAAACGCTCGTAATAGTTCTTCAGCAGCATCTGCTGCTCGCGCGTAAGTCCGCTCTGGTCCGCCTCATATACTGCCTTCACGCGGGCAAAAAGCCCGGTGTTCATGAAGATATTGTCGCTGTGGGCAGAAACCATGGGAGTGGCCTCTTCTACCACCTTGTTCAGTTCCTCGCTGTAGTCAGACTCTATCAGGTTGAAGAGTACGTTGGACACTTTTGAGAGCACCGCGCCGCTGCGGTCGAACGCAGCGATAGTGTTCTCGAAATCCGGGGCCTCCGGATTATCCACTATGGCCTGGATTTCAGCCTCCTGCAATTTGATGCCTTCCTTTACGGCAGGCATGTAGTCGGCCACTTTTATCTTCTCGAACGGAGGGATTCCGTACGGCGTATCCCAGTCCTGAAGGAAAATATTTGTATTGTTGCACGACGCCATCGCAATGGAGGCCAAAATCAGCAGAACGGTTCTTCTCATTTTATAATACTTTCAGTTGTGCCGGCATAATAGACATCAAGCAGCGTAAACTGGGCACTGCCCTGATAACGGGAAAGTATGCCCACCATATCGACTTTCTTGTTGCCGTTGCGCACATCGGCGGGAATCTCCACGTCGGCGAAGCGGGCGAAGCCGCTTGTACGGACCTGGACCTCAACACCGTCGTACATGAAATAGTGGCTCACGCTCTGGGCGTTGGGATGGGAGATGATTACGTCCTTATACAACTCCTCATAACCGAAGTTGTCGTAGGAAGTATATGCCGATCCTATGACGCCGCTGCCGTCGCCAATCTCCACATTATCCCATATACCCGACTGGGCCAGCTGGAGGAAACGGTTCTTGGTAAGCGACCAGGTATTGATGCCGAAGGTGTAGTCTGCACCTTTAGCACGGGTGTTGGGAGAGGAAAGGAACACGCGGTTCCAAGACTCATATTTGCTGTGGTTGAGGTTGGGATCCGGATAGAACAGGCAGAACACCTCTTTGCCGTTATCGGAATTACCGTAGCTCATACCGCTCAGCTTGGTGAGCATGCTCACGACGGGGCTCTGGGTTGCATCTTTCATGGCAGTAAGCTCCGCTCCGGTGAAAGATGCCGGCTTCACGCGCTCCGCCTCGGGAAGTATGGCCCCGCGGAAAACGTGCTGGTTGATTATCGGCATCAAGTCCAGGTAGGATGTCTCATACTCTGGCTCCTTGTCAGTAAGGCCGTTCAGGTATTCCTCCCAGCCGTCGCCCAAAAGGCCAAGCTGAAGGAGACCTGCGCCGCCGTAATTGCCGCTCTTGTATCCGTACTCGCCGACAACGAGGCCGCGGCACTTAACATAGAGAATCTGGCCCACCTTGTAATCGTCATACGAAGAACTGCGCCCGAGCTTCAGGCAGATGGCGCCGGTGGCATCCTGGATGTATATTTCGCGATAGACGTTGCCGTCTTCGTCGGAAGTGGTTACTTCTCCCTTGATGACTATGTTGTCGATAATCTCGACCGGAGCACCGTGGGAGGTATACAGGGCCTTGACTTCTGCGATTGTGGCATTTACCTCACTGTCCATGTTTACTGGAGTGAAGGCCTCGCCGTCTTCATACGAGAAAGTGAAAACGGGCTGCCATTCCTCTTTCAGACTCTGGCAGGAAACGAGGACTGCAAATGCGGATATTGCGTATAATATCTTTTTCATGGCGCTTAGAATCTGAAGTAAACGTTAAGCATATAGTTGAATCCGGACATGTAGAAGTACTTGGAGTCGAAGCGGTAGTAACGGCTCTTGCTGTCTGTGTTGTCCACGATACGGGTCTGCTCATAACCGCCGGTCTTTACGTCACGGTTGTTGAGAATGTTCTGTGCGTTGAGGGAGAAGCCCAGCTGGTACTTGTATTTTATGTACCAGGACTTGCCCACCGAGAAGTTTACAAGGACAGCCGGAGCGAATTTCTCCTGGGAGGCCATGTACTCGATTTCTTCCGGGGTAGCCTTGTAATCAGGACCCATAACCGCAAAATCGGTGCGGTAGAGAGGGTTCATGTCGAGGTATGCGCGGTCGAAGTACTCCACGTCTGCATCCACGAACCAGTAATTGTGGTTCCACGCCAGGCCGAGGCTCATAGCGGTCTGGGGCGTTGAAGGGACGTAGTGCTTCTGCAGCTTGGTGTAGTCGTTCAGAGTTGTGCCTTCAGGAATGTTGCCGTATACGTCGCGGGGGTATACCGGATGGTATTTCCAGAAGGAAACGTTCATGACCTCCGTGCCGTTGTAGCTGACCAGTGACGCGCTGTTGTCCAGAGTCTGAACCATGGTAGGATTGGATGTGTATACAGCCTCTCCAAAAGCAACCACGCCTTGTACGCTCAAGTCGGGAATGACGTATGTCGGCATCTTGAAACCGAACTCCACGCCCATGTGACGCTGGTCTATACCGCTCAGTGCGAAGTTGGAGAAAGCGTTCTGCACATCATCGTATGCGCTCATTATTTTGCTCTGGTCCTTGATGGTGGTGTAGTATGCGGTAGCACGTACGTTGATTCCGTTGCCGCTGTACTGCCAGTTAAGGTCGGAAGCGAAAGTCTTTACGGTAGTAAGGTTGTCCACCATGCTGTTGCGGGTACGGGGGCTGAGGAACACCTGGTTGAAGTTGGGTGCATCGTTGAAGTAACCCACATTTCCGTATACGCGCATGTTGCCTCCTATCACATAGTTGACGCCCATCTTGGCGGCATAGGTAAGGAAATTGGCCTTCTTGGAATTGCCGGCGGAAGTAATGACTTCACCGTTCTTGTCCTTGACGGGGTCTACGGTATTTCCGGTAGCGGGATCCACGAAAGTTTTGCTGGGGAAGAGACCCTTGTCCAGAAGGCCCTCACGCCAGAAGCTCTGGTATCCGAGCTTGGCACCTACGTTTACTCCCAGGTTGCCGAAGTCGAATTCACCGTTGGCCCAGCCGTTGTAATTGATTACGTGGGCGTAATAGTCGTATCCGTACTTGTCGCCCACATGCAGGGTGCGGGACTTACCGCCGTTGTTGAGGTAATAGTCAAGGTCGTTCTGAGCCATGTACGGCGTGGAAGCGTAATCCCGGTCTGCGAAATTATCCACGTCTACGAAATATTTGGCGCCCAAAAGGTCGGCCACAATCTTATAGTACTCGGTCCTGTTCCACTTTGCGTTCAAGCCGCCGGTGACGGTAATCCAGCTCAACGGACGATACTTGAAGTTGGAGGCCAGGTTCAGGTCCTGCTGGTCAGTACGGCGCTCTTCCTGCACATATTTGGCACGGCCGTCAGTTGCCAGGGAGTTTACCTGATAGATGCGGTCCCAATTCAGGTGGACCACATCAGGATCTTCATTATACCAGGACTTGAAAGCCTCGACAGCCTTGGCCTGGTTGTTCCTCTTGTAGTCCGGATTCTCGTTATAGAAGTAGGACGGAAGATTGCGGTAGTAGTCGGGGCGGGGATCCTGTGCGTTATACCAGTCAAGTGCGGTATAACCGTTCTTTCCGAAACGGTAAAGGACGGTGGCGCTGCCCTGGAATTTGTCTGAAGGCTTGAAATCCCACTTCAGGTAGGTGACAGGCTCGTGTGTCTTACGCACGCGGGCGTTGCGGACGACTCCGTTCTGATAACCCCAGTTGGCGTTGTACATATTGTCGTACATGAGGTCGTACACCTCCTGGGTGGAAGCCATCTGCGCACCGCGCTCGCCGGGAGTGCCGAAAAAGGCGAAATGCAGGGTGTGCACATCGTTGATCACCTTGTCTGCGGCAAGATAGTAGGCAAAGGAGCGGTAGTAAACACCGTCTATCCAGTCGTTGCCGCCGAGGCGGGCGCTCACGTTGGCAGCGAAAGCCCAGCCGTTGTCCATCTGGCCTGTAGCGTAAGATGCCATGAGACGCATTCTGTACAAAGCGCTGTTGGTGAGCACGCTGCCGCGCAGGCCCTTGCGGACGCTGCCGGCCGTACCGAATACATTGGTAACGCCGTTGTAACCGCCCAATGCGACATCTGCGGTCTCTACACCGTTCACGGTTTCCTTCGAGCGCATGGCTTCGTTAAGGCCGCTCCACAAAGAGAAAGGACCGTAGCCGGTAATGGCATCGTTCATCTTGACTCCGGCCAGGTAGACCTCCTGGGTCTCGGAATTGTACCCGCGGGCGCGGAAACGTACGGACGAGAACTTGTATCCGGCGATGTTGTTGAACACATCGTTACTGCCGAAAAGGATGGTAGGGTTGTCGTTGAATCCGGAGTCATCCATATCGAAAGCCGCGAAGGAATCATCGTCCACTTCGGCCACCCGTTCCATACCGGTGAGCGAAACGTTGAAGACATTCTTCACATAGCCGTCGACAACGGATACCTCCACTTTGTTCTCCAGGAACTCGGGAGCCTGGATAACGAGGGTGTACATTCCGTTGTCCAGATTGAGGATCTGGAATGTACCGTCCTCGGCAGTCTCTACGGTAGCCAGCTCGGCGGCACCCTGGTACAGGACGAGCTTTGCCTTCTCTATCGGCTGCCGGCCGTTGCGGTTCACCACGGTACCCTTTACGCCTCCGGAGTATTCCTGCGCGGAGAGGCTGAGGCACGCGGCAAGCGCAACGAGTGCTAGTAGTATTCTCTTCATATTATTTAGCTATTACAATATACGTGGGATAGTGGTCTGAGAATCCGCCGATGAAGGCGCCACCGGAGAATGTACGGAAGGGCGTACCCTTGTACTGTCCGCTCTGGTTGGTCATGAAGGGCTTGTTGAAGATACGACCGTAGTATTTCTGCTTCACTATGGGCTGTATCTGGAATGTACCCTGTTTGGCGTTCGCCAGGGCGTTGTTGCACATTATGATATCAAAAATGTTGTTGCCGCCCTGATAGTACAGGGATGCATAACCGTCCTTGATCATGCTGAGGAAAGGATCGAAGAATTCCTCGTCGGAAAGGCCCTCGCGGAACTCCTTTCCCATAAGGTAGTCGGTCATACTTACATCCTGGGGATTATCGTTCATATCGCCCATTACCACGATCTTGATACCGGGGAATTCTTTCTGCAGCTCCATGGCACGCTGGTACACTATCTCGGCGCCGCGGGGACGGAGGTCTGCGCCCTTGCCGCCCAGACGGGAAGGAAGATGGCACACGAAGATTCCGAACATCTCTCCGTCGATGGTTCCGCGGCAGAGCAGGACGTCACGGGTCTTGAAGTTGTCCATCTCTTCCTGGGTCCATTCGCTCCAGTCTATACGGGAAGGTGTAAACGTGAAAGGAATGGCCTCGGTGGCTATGAGCTTGAAGATTTCGGGACGATAGAACATAGCGCAGTCGACGCCACGGCGGTCGGGGCTGTCGTAATGCACTATCTGGTAGTTAGCCTCCGCAATGGCGGGCTCCATCACCAGGTCTTCGAGCACGTGGCGGTTCTCCACTTCGGAAACCCCAAGGACAGCATGCCATGCGCCATTGTCTTTCTTCATTTCGGCAATGACCTTGGCCATATTCTGGAGTTTCTTGGCATATTTGGCCTCCGTCCAGTTATTGTCGCCGTCCGGGAGGTACTGATAATCGTTCTTTCCCTCGTCGTGGAAGGTATCGAACAGGTTCTCCAGGTTATAAAAACCAATCACATAGGACTTTCCATTCTTGTTGCCCTGGCTTACCTGGGCCTGGGAGCCGCAGGATAAGAGCATGAAGAGAAGGGATAAGGAGAATAAAATACTTCTCATATTAGGTTACCAATTGTTTAGTGTAGAATTAGGATCGGCCTTTTCTATGGCCGCAGCTTTGTCTTTCCCGAGGAAAGCAGGCAGATTCGCAAAGAAATCCACTCCGGTCTTCTTTTCAAGAGCCTCGATGGACATGGAGTACAGCTGAAAATCGCTGGCGGATATCTCTGCTGAATGCGGAAGATAATAACCGACCGCCGACCAGTCGTTCCCCTTGCGGCGGAGAAGGGCCTTGTAGTATGCGGAAGGAATGACCACAGACACGCCGGACTTGTTTCCGGTATATCCGAGAGGGTTGCGGATATCGCATCCTGTACACACATAGAGAGTGTCGCAGTTCCTTGCATAAACACGCACCTTCGATTCCAGCTTTGCCCATATCTCACAGTTGAAATCGTACTGCTGGGGAGTCATGTTGGTGGCGTAGAAAGTGGATTTGTTGGAGTCTGCCTTCTGCCTGTCTGCCGACGGAATCTGGTGGCCGCGTGTCCAGCCGCCGCCGTACGAAGCCGGGGTCAGGTAAGGCTGCGTCATTCCGAGTTCATCCAGGAGAGGATCGTTGATGAAGGTGTCGTAACGGCCGTAGTTGCCTTCCAGCAAACCGGCGTTAAGCGGATAAGCCACCCAATGTGACACATAATTGTTTGTGTCCCAGTAGAACGACCAGTTGCGAGTGCCGCTGACGGAGTTGCTCACATACTGCCCTCCCTTCATGTCGTGGGTGAAGAAGCACAAATCCGGATTATCCTGGGGTACCGGGAGCTCCATCCATACCGGCATGCTGTGAAGTGCGCTGGCCGCCTGGGTCAACTCCAGGCCGATGGAATGGGAGCGGGTGTCCAGACGGAGCGCCGCACTGCGGGGAGAATCCGAATCGTTGGCAGCTACGGTAAGGGTAACGCTTTCGAAACCGCTTCCCGATACCGCACTTGTGGTAATCCACCCGGTCTGATTGTCATGGTAGACCACGCTGAGCGTCCACGGACTCTCTGCAGCAACGGAAAGCGTCTGCGTCCCGCCAGCCGCAGTAATCATGGTGTTAGGCAACGTGAGCACGGGTACACGCTCCTCTTCCTGACATGAGAAGAGAAGCGTTCCCGCAACTGCCAGGGCAGCACTCAGTATGAGCAGCCGTCTAATCATAAATGTCTACTATTCGTAATAAAGCGCGAGATACTGGAACTGAGCGTTATATGCGTTAGTGACGACGAAACGGTAGGCCACACCGGCCTCGCCGCTTACGTTCCACACATACTCGGTCCCCTTCTTCATCTTTGCATCATTGACTTTCAGGCGGGTTCCGTCGGGCTTGGCAATGTCGCCGATAACATTCTCGGATGCAGCCGCTCCGGTGAGGAACTTAACTGCGACCAGCTTCTTGCCGCTTATTGCAGGGAACTGGATATAAGAGTTGGCCTTGCCGATAAGCAGATAGTACTGATCATTGGACTTGGCCTGATAGAACTTGTCTGCAGCATGGAAAATGAATTCATAGCCGGAGAAGGTATAAGTACCGTCCTGCTTGCCGGCGCTGCTACCCTGGGGCAGTGCATCCATCACTGTTGTGAAGTCCACCTTTACAGTAGGTTCGCCGCCGGGGTCTTCCCCGCTGCCGCTGCCACTGCCACTGCCGCCGCCAGTATTGTCGGAACCGCCCTCGCAGGAGAGAATGTATGCATCTACGGCTTCAGGCTTTTCGTTGTACATCTTGAATTTGGCGGCAAGGGTAACCGCGCTGCCGTCCTTCACCTTGTCTTTCCAGTCACTCCAGTTTGCCGTGCCGTAAACATAGATAGTACCGCTGTCGTCGGTGATGTCGTAATTACCGTAAGTGGTATTGATGCTGCCGCCCACCTTGCCGGAGAGTTTGTAATAGTTCTCTGTATCGGCGAGGGCGATGAACTCAGCAACCGTCTTGGCAGGAGCCTGGGAGTAATCAGTCTGGCCGCCTCCGCCGCCCTGGCCTTCTTCAAAAGAAAGGATGGCTGCGTTTACAACCTCATGCTGGGTCTTCTTCTCATAATAATCGTACTTGCCTGCAATGGTGATGGTGCCGCCGTTCTTAATCTTGGAAGCCCATTCGGCCTTATAGGAATCAAGTACGCTGTATACGTAAATCTTGCCGGTGGCATCCTCGAGGTCGAAGCTGCAGTAATTGGCACTGAAGCCGGAGACTGTGCCGGTAAGCTTGTAGTATGTATTCTTGTCGGCCGCTGCGATGAACTCGGCAACGGTCTTGGCTTCTGCCTTGCTGTAGTCGGTATCGCCGCTGCCGCCGCTGCCACCTCCAGAAGGAGCTTCGCCGTTGCGCAGGTGGCTGTAGATGTAAGCCGCACCCTTTCCGGAAGTTTCAGCAGTAGAACCGTAGAGCGTGACCGGGCCATAGATAATGACCTCGTCACCGACCTCGACGTCAGGCTGTCCGCTCTTCCACTGCTTGCCGTCCAGATAATACACCTGGAATGCCTCGAAATCGTCAGAAGCGGCCTGACCGTCATCTGAGATGAAGAATACTGCGTTTCCATACGTGCCGCTGGCGGCAAAGGTCGTCTGGACCTTGTGGATTATGCCCTTGATGTAGTACTTCTCGGAGGTTACCTGCTTATCCGCAAGGTTGGCCTTGATCCAAGCGTTGGCCTCGCTGGCGCTCCATGCCGTGGCGGCTGTGAGGCCATCACCGGGTTTGACGGCGCCGGGCTGGGATGCGGTAACGGACACATAGCCCGCCATTCCGGCATTTATCTTCAGGCCCGTCTTGCGGTCCTTGCCTGCATTGGCGGCAGCAGTGAAAGTAATGGTAGCGCTGCCGGTTCCGCTGGCCGGGTCTGCGGTAAGCCAGTCCTGGGCGTTGGAAGGAATTTTTACCGTCCATGACTGGGCCGTTGTCACCTGTACCTGGGCAGTTCCGCCGCCCTGAGGGAATTCGATGACATCCTGGTCTGCAGAAATGCCAAAGACGGGTTTTTCCTGCTCGCAAGACACAGCAAGCGCACCTGCAGCAAGAATAATTCCGATAAACAATTTCTTGAGATTCATAATTTGGTGTTATTTGAAATTATATGCAGTTTAATCATTTTCAAAGATAAAAAATATTATTAGAAAGACAAAAATAAATAATGAAGGCCCCGGCAATCCGGAGCCTTCATTAATAAAAGTTTTTAAGAACGCTTTACTCGGTCTTTCCGTTGAGGGAATAGAGCCAGGCCTTCTTGCTGGAGGTCTCGTAAGTGCCCTTGTAAACGGTGAGCTGGCCCTTCACGACCACATCGTCACCGGCAGCAATCTGCTTGTTGCCTTCAGCCCAGGGCTGGTTGTTGAAGTAGTAAAGGCTGTAGGCCTCGAAATCCTTTCCGCTGCCGCTGTCGGACATCCAGAATGTGCAAGTACCGTACTGGGCGCTGTAGGTATAAACCACCTCGGAAATCTTGCCCTTCACGCAAACGTCAGGGAATACAGGTGCGGTAGCACCGGCCTCCTTGGCGGCAGCCTCGGCTGCGGCCTTGGCGTCGATGAAAGCCTTTGCGCCTGCGATGTTGAACGGGAAGCTTGCATTACCCACGCCGTTGGCGTCGGAGGTGGCTCCGTTCACGCTGTAAACCCATGCCTTCTTGCTGGAGGTCTCTGCAATGCCGTTGTAAACGGTAGTCTTGCCGCAGATGACAACCTCGTCACCTACCTCGACCTGTGCGTTACCGTCGGCCCAAGGGGTGTTGTTGAACCAAACTACGCTGTAGCACTCGAAGTCCTTGGTAGGCTCGGTGGTCTTCTTCTTGTCGGAAGATACGCCATAGGCGGTGCCGTCGTCGGAAATCCAGAATGTAGCGGTGCCGTACTGGGCGCTGAAGGTGTAGAGGATAGCGGAAACCTTACCCTTGATGTACACATCCTCGCTGAAGGTGGTGCCGCTGGTGAGCAGCTGGGCAATCTCGGAAGCGCTGTAAGGGTTGGTGGCGGTTCCCTTGGGGTTGTCCACGTACTCCACTATCTTGGTGGCGATGATGTTGATGAACTTATCCTTGCTGGACAAGCCGTTGAAGTAACCGGTAACGGTAATCTTCTTGCCGTCGAAGCTCTTTGCGTTGAGCTCGTCAACAGGGAATACGATGGAGCCCTGCTTGGAGCCGTCGGCGAAGGCATCCAGAGTGAGGTTGTAGTAGTTGCCGGAGATGGCGAGGGTACCGGAGAGCTTTACGAACTCGGCCTTGGAAGCCTTGTAGGTGCCGGCCTCGGCGGTGATGTCCTTGGCCTCGGGGTACTCGACCGCATTGCCCTTGCTGTCAACGAAAACGTCGGTCAGGTCGGTAAGCTCGGGAACACCGTTGTAGGTGGTCTTCTTGCCGCTGATGCGCACGTTGTCGCCAATGACTGCGTCTGCAACCTTGTCGCCATACACATAGATGGAGTTGGTGCCGTCGGATACTACAACGCCCTTGGTGGTCTTGGCAACGACGGTGGTCTTGTCGGCAAGAGTCTGAACCTGGTCGTTGTCTGCTGCAGCTATAATCTCGGTGACTGTGGAACCGGTGGCCTCAACACCCTTCTGGGTGATGGCGACGCTCTTGCGGGCGGTAGGTCCGGAGATGGAGATGACGGCGCTGCGCTCTGCGGTACGGGGGTTCTCGTCGGCGTGGAGCTTGTAGCTGCCATCGGAGTTGACGTCTACGACCTGGAGCCACCCGGAGTCGCTGGAGATGAGAAGCGGGCTCTCCTTGGCGGTGACGACCATGTTGAAGGTGGTGTCAATTGCAGGAAGCTTATCGAATGTGAAGTCTTCCACGGAGATGAGGGACTTCTTTATGTCTACCACATATGCGGTGTTCTGGACGGTCTCGGGAGTGCCCTTGTAGCTCATGAGGGAACCAATGATGGTAAGCTCGTCGCCCACGGAGAACTCATCACCCTTGGTGAACTTCTCGCTGTTGAACCAGTAGCCCCTGTAGACCTCGAGCCACTTGCCGGACTCGAACTTGCCGTCGTCGGAAAGATAATATGTGGCGTTGCCGTAAGAGACGCTGATTTCGTCGATCTTGCAGACGATACCCTTGACGCAGTACTCGCCGTCCACGTTGTAAGACTGGCCGTCACCCTTGTCGACAGTCTTGATGACGGCAAGGGCCTCAGCGACAGACAAAACCACAGGTTCAGCCTTGGCGGCGTACTGTATCACGTTGATATACTGGGTCTCATTGAGGCAGTTCAGTTTGACTTCGGCATTGTTGGTGGCTGTTGTCGCGCCTGCAGAGAAAGTCAAAACTGATTCACCGGAGCCGCCGGACATAGGGGTAATGGTGAGCCATTCGGGAACGGTAGCCGCGTCGATGGCCCATGCATCGTTGGCCCTGAGATTGATAGTAGTCGAACCTCCGCTTGCGGGAAGGGCCACATAGGATTCGGTAACCTGGATATTATTGAGTTCCAGAGGTTTCAACTCCTCCTGGCAGGCGGTAGCGAGACCGAGACCGAGCAGGAGTGTTCCAATAATATATCTGAGTTTCATAATGCTACGATTTCGGATTAGTTGAACATATACTTAATACCAATGGAAGCGTACCAGCACTGGCCGACTGAGGTATTGTTACCCCAAACCTGGGTGTCGCCGCTGACAACTTCGGGAGTGGAGAAGGTAGGATAGCCTTCTGCATCCACACCCTCATACTGGAGAATACGTCCGGAGTTGAGCGAAGGATTCATGTACTTGCTCACGCCCCAGTTGTTGTTGAAGAGGTTCAGGACATTCTTGATGTCCAGATTGAGCTGAAGGGTGTTGGTGGTACTGCCGATCTTCACCTTGAAGTCGTGCTTGTAACCGAAGTCCACGCGGTGTACCCAAGGGGAATACACGGCATAACCCTCGGCATACTCACCCTGATGCTTGCTCAGATACTCATCCTTGTGCACGAAGTCCATGAAGCGGTTGCGGTCGTCGTCGGAGACGAAGCGGAACTCGTTGTTGGCGACCTGCTCGTCTGTAGGGATGTACAGGGAGTCGTACTTGTAGTTGTCGCCGTTCATGTCGTTGGTGAGCATGTAGGAATAGTTGTAACCGCCTCTCCATGCCTCATAGATGAAGCTGTAGTGGTTGCCGCTCCTGTCGCTGTGGGTAAGGGCTGAGACTACACGGTCAGGAGTGTTGTTCTGGGAAAGGTGAACAGTAGTGTAGTTGGGACCGCAAACGGTAGGAACATAGTTGAAGATGGACGCCGGGTCGGAACCGGGGAGGGAGGTGAGCTCCTTGGCGACTACATGGGTGTAGGCCGCCATGATGCTGAGACCCTCGACAGGCTTCGCGTTCACGGTGATGTTGCCGGACCAGGTGTAACCCTTGCTGGTATTGGTCAGGACATATGCAGGAGAGTTGGTGTACTTGTAATCAGTCGGGTAGATGGGACGGTCGTCTGCTCCCTTGAAGGTGGCGAAACCGCCTACCGGCTTCATGTTCCAGTCTTCCATTGTGGAAGCGTTCACATTCTTGTTGTACATTCCTTCAAGGGTAACCGTGAGAGGGAAAGAAGTCGGGAACGCATAGTCGATGGCGAGGGAGGTCTTCCAGACCTGAGGCATCTTGAAGTTGGGATCGACGGCAGCCAGCTTGGAAGGAATCTTACCGTCTTCCTCGGAGATGGTCTGGGGATAACCCAGGTCATACCACTTCTGACGCATCTTCTCGCGGTCGGTGATAAGGTCGCCGGCGAAAGCCTCCAGGTTCGGGTCGGCCTTGACAACCTTGCCGTCCTTGTAGGTCGTGGTTATGATACCGTTGTACTGGTTCATGGAAGAGTTGGAAGGCATGTTGGTGAGGAACACCAGAGGGATACGGCCGGTGAAGATACCGGTACCGCCGCGGACCTTCAGACTCTTGTCACCAAACACATCCCAGATAAAGCCTAAACGGGGAGATACCAGAGGGACGGGGTTGGGCCATTTGCCGGTGTCGATATGGCGGATATTGCCATTGGCGTCAGGATACTCGAGCTCGTAAACTGCGTTGTTGCGGATAAGGTTGCTGTTATCGAAGAAGAAGTCGTCGATACGGACACCTGCGGTAACCTTCAGTTTCTCGGTCACATCCCAGTCGTCCTGTGCATAGAGACTCACCTTGTGGTAAGTGACACGGCTTGCGGGATTGTCACGCATGAGGTTCTCGTAACCGTAAGTGAAGTTCACGGTCTCGGGAGTGGCACCGGTGAGGAAATCCTGGAGGGAATTGTAACGGTAATATCCTGTACCGTTGCGGAGGTAGGCGTTGTCGGCCATCTGGTACTCATATGCGGCACCTGTGGTGATCTTGTGGTCGCCGAGGTACATGGTGAAGTCATCCTTCACGTTCACAACGTCGTTGTGGTAACCGTTCTGCCAGGTGAAGAGCTCGTAACCTACGGACATATACGGAGTGATGGTTCCGGTTCCGTCGAGGATATCGATGAACGGGAAGTACTCGGACGGGGTGTCGCGGGTGGTGTCGAGCTTGGAATAGGTTGCCAGGAACTGGTTCTCCATAGTGGTGGAAATCCTGCTGTTGAGGTCCAGGGAGAAGGAGTGCACCAGGTTGTTCATGTTGTAGAACGCATTGGCAAAAGACATGGAGTACTGGGAAAGACGGGCCTCGGTGGTACGCTGTCCGCAGTCTGAAGAGGATGCGTTGGTGTAGTTGCACTCACGGGAATTGGTGTAGTTGTAACGGAGTGCAAGCTTGTGCATATCGTTGATGTTCCAGTCGATACGGGCGAGTGCCTTCACGTTGCTCTCGTTTCCGTTGAAATCCTTGTATGCACCGGTATCATATCCGTACTTGTCCCACAGGTAATCCTTGACCCTCTGCATATCAGTCTCGGTAACGCGGGAGATGTTCAGGGCAGGATTTGCCACGCCGTCGGTGGAAGGCTTCCAGTAGGAGGTCACCTCGGGATGGGGAATGTACTCGAAGTTCACGAAGAAGAACAACTTGTTCTTGATGATGGGGCCGCCGAGGGTCATACCGTAGGTGGTGGTGCGGTCTTCGGCACGGTCGCCGAGTTCAAGGCCTGCTACAGTGTTACCGCGGAGCATTTCGTTGCGGTGATAGACATAAGCGCTGCCCTTGAAGGTGTTGGTACCGGACTTGGTGATAGCGTTCACGCCGCCGCCGATGAAGTTGGTCTGACGTACATCGTAGGGGCTGATCACGACCTGCATTTCCTCAATTGCGTCGATGGAAACAGGGTTGCCGCCGCCGGGGAGGTTGCCGCTAAGACCGAAGTTGTTGTTGAAGTTTGCACCGTCGATGGTGAAGTTCGAAGAACGGTCGTCAGCACCCATGAAGGTCATTCCGTTACCGCCGTAAGGGGAAAGGCGGGTTACGTCGGTCAGGTTACGGCTGACGGTAGGCAGGTTGACGATCTGCTGGTTGTTGATGTTGGTTGCAGCACCGGTCTTTTCCGTAGCGAACTTGGTAGTGGCGGTGGAAATCACGACCGCCTCGTTCAGCAGTTCGGCATCGTCGGGAAGAATGGCGCTGAGTGAATAAGCCTCAGCAAGTTTAAGCGTAACGTCGGTGTAGCTGACCTTGCGGTAGCCAAGGCAGGAAACCTCTACGGTGTAAGGACCGCCGGAGCGCATACCGCTGATGTTGTAACGGCCTTCCCCGTTGGTAAGTCCGTAGTACTGTGAACCCGAAGGGGTATGCACAGCCACGACGGTGGCTCCGGGGATGGCCTCACCGCTGGCATCGACTACCTTGCCGGCGAGAGACGATGTCGTGACCTGCGCATAAGCAGACACGACAAAGAGCATTGCTGAGAGACTCAGCAAAAGTGCTTTGAATGATTTTTTCATAAACGTTAAAATAACTATTCTAATTTTGTATTTTGCTGGTGCAAAGTTACTTTAAGAAATTATCATGCGAAAATAAGATATTAACATTTTATTAACATTTTTTGAGTATCTTTGCACCCAAAAACCCGCGAGGAAAGATTTGCCTGATTGCAACCTCGCCATAAAAAAATGCTAAAATGAATTATCTCTTTTCATCGGAGTCAGTCTCCGAAGGTCATCCCGACAAAGTCGCCGACCAGATTTCAGATGCAATTCTGGATGAATTCCTTTCACAGGACCCCGAATCCAAGGTAGCCTGCGAGACATTCTGCACCGCCGGACTGGTGGTCGTGGGCGGAGAAGTCCGCTCGGAGAACGCCTACGTGGACATTCACGCAACCGTCCGCAACACCATCCGCCGCATTGGCTACACCAAGGCTGAGTATCAGTTCGATGCTGCGTCCTGCGGCATCATTTCCACCATTCACGAGCAGAGTGCGGACATCAACCGGGGCGTGGTTCGCGCCACGGAAGACGAGCAGGGTGCGGGCGACCAGGGCATGATGTTCGGTTACGCCTGCCGCGACACCGAGGAGTACATGCCGCTGGCACTTTCCCTGTCGCACGCGCTGCTTCGCGAGCTTGCAGACATACGCCACAACGAGCCTGAGCTCATGCCTTACCTGAGGCCGGACGCCAAGGCCCAGTTCACAGTGGAGTTCTCCTCTCACCATCATCCCGTACGCGTACACACTATAGTTCTGAGTACGCAGCACGACGAATTCGGCACTGACGAGGAAATGCACGACCGCATCGAGCGCGACGTACGTGAAATCCTGATTCCCAGGATGATAGCCAAGCTCCCCGAGCGCACCGCATCGCTCTTCAAGGGTGACTGGATACTGCACGTGAACCCCACCGGCAAGTTCGTAATCGGCGGCCCTGCCGGCGACACCGGCCTTACCGGACGCAAGATAGTAGTCGACACTTACGGCGGACGCGGAGCCCACGGCGGCGGTGCCTTCTCCGGGAAGGACTCGTCCAAGGTGGACCGCAGCGCCGCTTATGCCGCACGCCATATCGCCAAGAACCTCGTAGCCGCCGGCGTGTGCGACGAGGCACTGGTGCAGCTTGCCTACGCCATCGGTGTGGCCGAACCCGTCAGCGTGTTCGTGGAGACCTACGGCAGCGCCCATGTGGAGGGCGGCGACGCATACATCGCCTCCCGCGTCCGGGAGCTGTTCGACCTCAGGCCGGCCGCCATCGTGCGCCGCTTCGGCCTTAAGAACCCCATCTTCTCCCCTACCGCCGCCTACGGGCATGTGGGCCGCAAACCCTATCGTGCCGTCGTAAAGGTGCAGGGAGAGGAGCGCGAGGTGCAGTTCTTCGGCTGGGAGCTGCTGGATATGGTTGACGAAATCAAGAAGGCGTTCGGTCTATGAGTGCAGCCGGCAAGAAAAAGTCACCGCGGGTGCAGATCAGCAACAAGCGGGCGTCGTTCGACTACGAGTTTCTCGAGCAGTACGACGCCGGCATAGTGCTGGTGGGCACGGAGATCAAGTCGCTGCGGGCCGGAAAGGCTTCGCTGGCTGATGCGTGGTGCTATTTTTCCGGCGGCGAGCTCTACGTCAAAGGGATGAACATCTCCACCTATTTCTGGGCCTCCAAATGGGGCAGCCACGAGCCCGCCCGCGACCGCAAGCTCCTGCTGACCAGGCGCGAGTTGCGCCATCTGGAGCAGGCCACCAAGACCAAGGGCCTCACCATCGTGGCCGTGCGCGCCTACATCGCAGACAACGGCTTCGCCAAGCTCCATATCGCCCTTGCCAGGGGCAAGAAGGAATTCGACAAGCGCGCCACCATCCGCGAGAAAGACATCCGCCGCGAGCTGGAGCGCGGATAGTCGCGGCTCCGCTTGCAGGGGGACTGTCGCGGCAGAACCTTCGCTTCGCTCATCCCTCCCAGCCTGCGGCTGGGCCCCTCCCGTTCACGTGGCCACGGGCGGCCACGGGTTGCCGCAACAGTCCCCCTGGCCCGCTTCGCCGCGGCTTCGGAAGTACCTGGGCAGGAAAAGAAGCCGCGGCTGGGGCAGGTCCGATTTTTCCCGGGGGACCTGCAGCACTGAATTGCGTGAGATAACGATTTGCGGGGCAGGTGTCGGCACTTCTTTCGGACCTGCCCCGCTTTCCGTCTTGCGCCGCCATTATCGGCTCGCAAATCTGTTAGGTTTTTCCCTCAAATATTGTAATTTTGCATGCAAGAATGTGGCGACAGGAGGATTTATTGAGTGTAAACTGTATCCATTATGAAACGTCTTTTCATAGTTTTGGCAACTGCTGCGGCAATGACGGCATGTGACTACGTTATTATTCCGGATGTTAAGGATCCTATCGATATTACTACGCCAGATCCTTCCGGGGATCTGACCAAAGTGACCTTGACCAAGGAGCAGCAGGCCTATATGAACGCCGGCAACGCTTTTTCGTTCAATTGTCTGGCACAACTGTATAACGACCAGACAATTATCTTCTCGCCCCTCAGTCTTCAGTTCGCACTGGCGATGGCGGTGAACGGCGCGTCCGGAGATACTGCCGCGGAGATTACCAAGACCCTTGGCTATGGCACGGACGTGAAGGCTCTCAATACCTATTGCAACCTGCTGCTCAACCAGTTGCCCGCTCTTGACAAAGACGTGACGCTCAAGCTGACGGACGCCATGATGGTCCTGCAGGATTTCCCCTGCCAGAAGGATTTCACCAAGGTCCTGAACGAGCAGTATTATGCTCCCATCGAGTATTTCTCTCCGGCCAACAAGCAGGAAATAGTCGCCAGGATCAACGAGTGGGCGAGCCGTAACACGAACGGCCTCATCAAGCCGTTCCTGGGAGTCAATGACATTACCGACGATTTTGTAGCCGCTATACTTAACGCCTTGTATTTCAAGGCACAATGGTCTGGCGGCGAAAGTGACCCCATGTTCAGGGAAGAGTCTACCGCGAAGAATGAGGAGTTTGTCCTTGACAACAATAAAGGCAAGAAGAAAGTAGATATGATGCGCACTTACCGGTGTCTCCCATATGCAAAGCGCAACGGTTACAGTGTAGTTTCTGTTCCATATTCGAACGGCAGCTATGCAATGTATTTGCTTCTTCCTGGCCAAAAGGGAAAGAACGGTGCGGCAGATCTGGTCAAGAAGCTTAAGAGCGAGAAGTGGGAAGACATTACAGCGTCTCTCCAAACGGATTATATGGTAAGACTCTGGATGCCCAAGTTTGAAGCGGAAAGCAGATTCGAACTCGTGGAGGCAATGCAGGCACTCGGAATCAAGCGTGCCTTCGTCGGCGGCGCAGCCCAGTTTGACTCCATGTTCGACGTCACCGGCTGGGATTTCTTCATCAGCAACATAATCCAGAAGGCCAAGATTTCCGTGGCCGAATGGGGCACCGAGGCCGCTGCAGTAACTGCTGTAATCATGGACAAGGCCACCTCAGTCGGCCCTGGCCAAATCAAGGAAGTCGACTTTATTGCCGACCACCCGTTCGTTTACGTTATTGCTGAGAAGTCGTCCGGCGCTATCCTCTTCGAGGGCGTTTACGACGGCCGGTAAGCAATCAGAATCCCATTCCGAAATAGCTCCAGAGCGAGCCTTCCAGTTTCTGCCAGCGGCGGACGGATTCGTCGTAGATGTATTCGGTATATGCGTTCAGAGCCACCGAAGGCACTTCGGCCTGCGGTATCCCGTTGACAGCCAGCTCTTCAACCGCCAATACTTCTTTGTTGAAACGCTCTTTGGTGCTCTGCCAGGCAACGGTCGCAAGCTTGTTGGCGCGGCGGAACTGCCACAGGGCGCAGTCGGGGATGTACTCCTTCTGCCCGCAGTGCCCGTAGGCCGCCGGCAGCTCGGTCGTACCGCAGAATACAGGGATGCGGGGGCTCTGGGCCGGGTTGTCCACCGACAGCCAGCAGATGCCGCCTACGCTATCCGGCAGCCAGTTGCGTAATTGGGTCACATGAGAATAGGCACACCACGCCACCGCCACCGTGCGACGGAACTCCACCGTCCCCGGGGCCAGGGTGTTGAGGGTATTACGCATGGTTGTCGTCAGCCAGGGGTTGGCTACCGGGCTCACGATGGTGTCGGCGGGATGCTTCTTGGTCTCGGGGCGTGCCATCAGCACCTTGCGGGTCATGTCGAAATCGGTCCCCTCATAGGTTTCACGGAAGAGGGCCATTACCTCCCGAATATCTACCGGCTTCTCCGGCTTGACGGAGAACGGCAGCTCGTCCATGTCGTAAGTTAGCCCGAGCGACGGGGCAAAATGGTTGAGTATGAAGTACTCACGGTCGTGGAAATTACGCCCGTTGCTGTAGTCGCAATTGTACACCTTCCAAAAGACGAACTCGCCCTTTCCGTCCCACAGGCCGTTGTCGCGCGCCACCTGCTCCACGTTGGCGGAGAACAGCACGTCTTTGTCCTTGCGGCTCTTCCAGGAGATGCGGGGGACGTTGGCGGAAACCGCAACATGGTCGTCCGGGATGCGCCTGGCCGCCCATACGGCGCCAATTTTATCTTTGCCGACGCCCAGTATTTCGAACTGCCAGATTTCGTTCTTGTCGGCTACCGTCAGGCACTCGCCGCTGTCACCGTAGCCGTATTGCTCGGCCAGAGAGCCCATCAGCAACACAGCTTCACGGGCACCGGTGCACCGCTGGAGCGCAATGCGTTCAAGCTCCTCGATGGTAAACAACCCGGCGGGATTCTCCAGCTCCTCGGGGCCGCCGAAAGTGGTCTCTCCTATTGCCAGCTGCTTCTCGTTCAGGCACGGGTAGGCCGTGTTGAGGTACGCGTATGTGTGTGGCACCTCGGGGATTTCGCCAACCAGCTTGACGCCGGTGGTGTCGTCCGGAGATGCCGTGTTCATGGTTCCGCGGAGGACGGCGTGCATGGCGCCGGGCTCATGGTCGGCGGCAGGTTCCATTTTAACCCAGGTACGGTAGCGGCCGTCGCAAGTATGGGACGTGATGACAGATCCGTCGGTGCTGGCCAGGCGGCCCACCATGATGCTGGTGCAACTCTGCCCGTCGGATTCCTGCGCCCCGGTGCGGAATACGCACAGCAGGAGCGCTGCTGCAAGGAAGATTGTTCGTTTCATGTTGTAAAGATAGCGTTTTTCCGGAGACCTGCACCAGCCGCGGCGAAAGCCCTTACGGCTCCTTCGCGAGGCTTACAATTATTTCGTCCAGGATGGAGCCGACCGCGTAGGAGGGGGCGGTGACGTTGTTGGTGAGGATGGAGAAGACGATGGTCTTGGAGCGGTCACCGTCGGGCGAGAGAATGTAGCCGCTGAAGCAGAGCACGCCGTTCATGGAGCCGCTCTTCATCTTGACACGGGACTTGATGCCTGCGGGAACTTTTCCCATGCGATACTGCAAGGTGCTCTTGCTGCCGGGCGAAGGCAGAGATTCCAGGAAGTAATCCCTCACCGGCCCGGAATACATTTTCTTCAAGAATCGCACGAAAAACTCCGGCGATACATAGTTCTTGCGTGACAAACCGCTGCCGTCTATCTGCCTGTAGGAGTTACTGGTATTGAGCCCCATGTCCTCAAGTATCTTAGACGCGGCAAGGACGGAACTGTCCCTGTCAACATGCCCGAAGCAACTATGGGACAACATGTTGAATATAGTCTCGGCGTAGAAGTTGTCGCTGTCGTAGTTGGTATCCTTCACTATGCGCCACAGCTCCGGAGACTGGCAGCGCCCGAGTTCAACAAGATTACCCCAGGAGGCCGCAGACTCACCCACATTGGAGAAAAGCAGGTCGCTGCGAACGTTACCATGCGGCGAAACATCCGCAAAACCGCCCTCGGCAACAATGCCCGCGGCCATCAGGAAGGTGTAGAAAAAGTAGGCGCAGGTATATGCCCCGAAGGGGTTGGAACAATCCATCTTGTATTCCTTGCGGTTAACCGGGAAACTTCCCTGGAACTCCCCGAAAGGGCCGAACTCCGTATTGATGTAATTAAGCGTATTGGAACTACCTGCAGGTCCGGTATACGCAGAATTGACATAATTCATCCACGGCGTATCGGGATAAAGCGGGGTGATTACAGGCGCCTCGCCGAGTGCCCCCGGGCGCACGGAAAAGCTCTGGGAATTCTCTAAGAAATTCAGTCCCGAGGAACCTGCCCCGTAGTAAAAACCGAGGTCCTCAAACTGCCAGGAGAGCCCCTGGGCGGGACGTTTGAAAAAACGCGGGTCGCCTATCACCCGTCCCTTGATGGTCTTGACGCCCCCGGCATCGAGCACCTCCTTCCAGAGGGAGAAGGTACGCTCCAGCGAATCGGCGCAGGAGGAACCGGATGCGATGGTGGGGTCTCCCCCGCCTACGATGTAAAGGTCGCCATCAAGCACACCGTCGCTAAGCGTCCCGCTGTAGGCCAGAGTGGTCTCGAAACGCATCTCCGGTCCCAGGCGGGTAAGAGCCATTCCGGTCGTCAGCAGTTTCATGTTGGACGCAGGGACCATCTTCAGCGTACGGTTGTACTGGGCAAGGGTGTCGACGCCACGAATTGCGAGCACCCCCAATATACCAGAACGCAGGGGCTCCTTCCGGGCATAACCGGATACGAGCCTCTGCGTCTCGGTGTCTCGTGCCGCCGTACCTACACTCGCCAAAAGGAGCAGGACGACGGGGACAATTATCTTGACTACTGCTTTCAAGCCTTTTTGACGGCTGCAGAAAGCTTCTCGTACAGAGCGTCGGTCTTCTCAAGGAGTTCCTTGCGGAGATCGGTATAATACTGACGGGCGTTGCCTTCTACCTTGCCAACCTTGTCGCGGAGCTCATTGTAGAGATCCACAGCCTCTTCCATAAGCTCGGAAGCCTTATCCTCGGAAACCTTGGAATTCACGGCTGCCACAAGGGAGCAATCCTCGATAAAAGCGCTCAGGATGTAATCAATGTCCTTCTTGATGTCTCTAAGATTCATATATTCTTGAATTATTGCAAGTGCAAAGATACAAAAATATTTTTACTACCACCAGCAGGTGAGGTACTTGCCGTCCACATCCTCGATGTACCACTGGGGATGGCTTGCTCCGTTGGAATCTACCCATTCCTTATAATGGGGATATGCACGGCCGAAGCCCAGCTTGTTCCAGACATGCTTGGTAAGGGTAGGGCACTTGAAACCCCAGACTTCACCGTTCTTGCCCTCATAGTAATTGGAGGCTGACAAGTTATCCTTGTTTGCATTGAAGACCGACTGGTACTTGGCGGAATAGTCGGCATAGTGCTTGACGGAGAAATCATAAGGAGCATAGCCCTTAAGTCCCACGGGGGTGTAATCAGTCTTGACAATGTAGAAATTCTGGTGGGTTGTATTCACCACGGCGTCTATCATATTCTGCTTAACCGCAGCGCTCTGCTCAGCAGTCATCGCGGTCCTGGGCTTCATAATGTAGATGACCGTATAGGTGTACAAGCCGCCGGCCACATTCACATAACCGGGTACCACATTGTAGTACTTGGTGTTCTGAGCCTTCTTAAGTACATCGGCAGGAAGCTCCGGACTGTACTGCTCCTTGTGCTCATCACCCCATGCGGAATACTGACGGAGTGCCGGATTCATAACATGTTCTACATCACCCTCATTGTTGTGGTAGATGTAGGTTTCACTACCGGCACCACGGCTGGGATTATTGAGAATGTCAATCTTTCCAATTTCTATAGCAGGACGATCCCATGCATCGCACGGATATTCCGTAGCGAGGGGATCATAGTGAAGAGAGTTCTCCTGAAGGGTAACGTTAGTCCATCCGGGGAGCTCGCCGTGACCGCTGGCGAAGCTGTCAAGGGTCTTGTATTCAATCACCTGCTCAACGTTGCGCATGTCAAAACCTTCCAGGACCATACCCACGCGGTGAGGCTGGTCGCCGCTGACTGCCCTGACGTGAAGCACGACCTTCAGCTGCTCAGTTTTGGCACGGGCAAAACTGTCGGAGACGACTTCTGCAGTGACGTCATAGTCAACCACAACGTCGTTGTAATCATCGTCATTGATATTGCCGCTGAGATTGGGCCAGCTGTCTTCGAACATCACCACGCCGCTGGACTGGTAAACTGTCTGAACAATATCAGCAGTTTCATACTTGGCAGGTTCCGGAAGATAAACGGGAACGATCTCACCTGCCTTGGTTGTAACGCCCTTGCCAGGCTGGTCGACAGGGAGCCTGTCCACAACATACTGGGCAAGGTGGGTACGGTCCTCATTAGCTGCGCTCTTTACTTCCGCAACCGTTCCGCTCACGGTGTAATACACCGAGACCAGTGTTTTGTTGGGAGCCGTCAGAAGAAGAGTAACCTCTCCGAAAGGCTCAACATCCTTTCCTCCCACCGGGGTTTCCACATTGGGAGTAACGGGAACGCTCTGATAGGCTACGCCAGCCTTGTTCCCCTTGGAGTCCAGAGTGTAGGACTCAACCATGACCTCACGGGTACCGCAGGGAACAGACATTCTTGCAATGGCGTGATAGCCATCCTCAACTGCAGGAACATCCTCGGGAACATCGTTCCGGTTGCAGGATATGGCAAGCACCATAAACGCAACAACACTGAAAATCAACAATAAATAGTTCTTCATAAATTTAAAGCACCTCATTGTTCTCACAAATCATCCTGCAAATTTACGCTTTTTCGTCTATTGTTGTTCTTAAAACGGAGAATTGCTACTTAAAAAGTGTTTTGACCAGTTCCGGAACGTCGGCAACTTTCACCACACGGATACCGGCAGGAGTCTTGGAATCCAGTGCGCTGTAGGAGCTTACGAAGATGCGTTTGAAGCCGAGTCGGGCGGCCTCCCCGATGCGGCGGTCGGTCTGGCCGACGGGGCGGATCTCCCCGCTCAGGCCGACTTCCCCGGCGAAGCAGCAATCGCCCGGAAGGGCATAGTCGAAGTTGGACGACAGCACTGCCGCAATGACCGCCAGGTCGCAGGCCGGGTCGTTCACCTTGAGTCCGCCGGCCATGTTCAGGAAGACGTCCTTCGCGCTCAGGTGGAAGCCGGCGCGCTTCTCCAGCACCGCCAGCAGCATATTGAGGCGACGGCCGTCG
Organism: Bacteroidales bacterium; assembly: GCA_017554335.1. Lineage (GTDB taxonomy): Bacteria > Bacteroidota > Bacteroidia > Bacteroidales > UBA932 > Cryptobacteroides. The sequence goes on from JAFZIO010000075.1 coordinate 40,359, forward strand.
AACCCTGTAGCCGAACGCTGTGCCGTACCGTAGGCGGCCGACGACACCAGGGCCTGCACTTCGAAGAGCAGGGGGCGGGTGCCGTCCAGCATGGCGGCAATGGCCGTGCCGCTCAGCCCCTCTTCATGCATGGGGATGAGCATTTCGGAAGGATTGTCCACCTCCCTCAGGCCCGTCCCGGTCATCTCGAATACCGCCAGTTCGGAGGTGCTGCCGAATCGGTTCTTGATGCTCCGCAGGATGCGGTAGGAGCCGCGGTTCTCCCCTTCGAACTGCAGTACGACGTCTACTATATGCTCAAGTATTTTGGGTCCGGCGATATAGCCGTCCTTGGTAATATGGCCGATCAGAATCACAGGCACGCCGCTCTCCTTGGCGAAGCGCAGCAGGGCCGCCGCCACCTCCTTGATCTGGCTGACGGAGCCGGGAGTGGACTCGACGGAATCGGTGAACATAGTCTGCACGGAGTCCACAATCATGAGGTCCGGCTGTATGGCTCGGGCCTGCTCCAGAATGTCCTCTATGCGGGTTTCGCAGAAGATAAGGCACTCGTCGGCCGCATCCCCGGCAAGCCGTTCCGCGCGCATCTTAACCTGCTTCTCGCTCTCCTCGCCCGTGACGTATAGCGTGCGCAGCGACGGGCAGCCGAGGGGTATCTGCAGGCTGAGCGTGGACTTCCCTATTCCGGGCTCGCCTCCGATCAGTATCAGCGACCCGGGCACCATACCGCCGCCGAGCAGGCGGTCGAGTTCCTTCATGCCGAGGCTGATGCGAGCCTCAGCCGAATAATCTATCTCCTTGAGCCTCCGGGGCTTGCGGTCGTCGGTACGGGCCTTGGAAGGGGCCGCGGACTTCTTGGACTCCGAAGGAGCCTCAACCATGGTGTTCCACTCGCCGCACGCCGGGCAGCGCCCCATCCATTTGGGACTTTCGTTACCGCAGTTCGTACAGAACCAGACTGTTTTGCTCTTACTCGCCATCTTGCTTGAAATAGTATGGACTGCGAAGGACGGAAATTGCGCCCTTGCCGTTATCGATATTGCCGAGAATGCGTGTGGCAGCCACCACTTCCCTCTCATATTCATCCAGCCGCACCACATAAACCAGCTGGGAAGCATGGACCATACGCCCGTCTCCTATATAAATGCCCACATGGGTAACTTTGAGAGGCTTTTTGGAGCCGAAGAACAGCAGGTCGCCGCGCTCGTATCGGCCGTCTGTGACCGGCACGCCGCATCTCTGCTGCTGGCTGGCGTTGCGCGGCAGCAGTATTCCGTTCATGAAAAAGCAGAACTTGACCAGGCCGCTGCAGTCGAAATACTTTATCGTGTTGCCTCCCCACATGTACGGGGTGCCGGCGAAGCTGCAGGCAAGGCCGCTTATCTCACGGGCGAGGTTATTCCCGCTGCGGGTTTCAGCCCAAAGGCGGAAGTCCATGAGTTCGTGGGAGAGCACCCAGCCGCTGCGTCCGTCGGGCAGAAGTACCCTGGTCCATCCGCCGCTGCTCTTGCCCGTCTGCCGGAGTATGTTGCCCATAGTGATGACGGAAATCGGCTCCGACGTCTCCGACGGGGCTTCCCTCACCCGGGAAAATTCGGCCACGCAAATCCACTTCGGAGCCGCCAGATAAGTATCTTTTTCCGAATCGGAGAGACGCGTGATGGCTTTTTCCGTTACCCAGCCCGTATAATCTTCGGCGGTCACTTTTACCCAGTAACGGTTGCTTTCCGCCGTCTCTACAAGTGCTCCCATCATGAGTTGGTTGTCCAGCGGGGCCTCGTAATCGGGTCCCGAACGCATGAAGGCCGAGGAAAGGCTCACTACGGCCCAGCTCAAAAGGGTGGCTAGCAGCATTCTATGTGATTTATTGAGTCTACCATGTTGTAGTCGTAAACAACGACTCCGGGGTCAATTTCTTCCATACGCTCCCATGAGCAGATGTCCAGGTGGGCCATCTTCTCGCGCTTCAGCTTGCCCTTGCGTTCAGGGTCAACGGAGCCCGATTCCAGCACCCACTTCTGCTCCGCGTCCGTCAGGGCACGGAACTGCATGAGCAGCTGCTCGGTGTTCCAGCGGTTATGCTCCGTCCACGCCAGGGCGTCACGCATATCCTCCGGGATATTGCCGTCCCGAGACGCGGCGCTGCGGAGTTTAGTCCATATGTTGCTGGCATTGTAGATGTTGGACCACATGTTCGCAGAATCGGACTTGGAGGCAAGTATCTCAAGCGATGTCTTGCCGGGATCCTTCTCCAGAGAGCCGGCCGCTTTGAGCAGAACGTCAACCAGCGACAGGTCGAAGCTCTCGGCCCCCATACCGAAGGGACGCAGCTTGCGGTAAGGCGAGACGCTCACCGTGGTACCGGTAGCCAGCGCATCCACAACGGAGCCGCGTTCCGGCTGATACACAAGTATTTGAACCGCCGAGTCACATACCTCCCGGGGGAGAGCCATGGCGGCGGCAACGGAGGCGTCGGGGTCCTGAAGGCACACTGCCACAGTGAGCCTGGCATTTTCGTCAGATGCGACGTCCCTGAGGTAAGATCGCACCTCCGGGCTATCCGTGCTGCCCTTTATAAACTCCCATTCGATGTCCATAAAGTCACCGCCGAGGTGCTTGGTGCCATGCGGCAGCATCCAGGGAGCCGACTGTACAGCTCCGTCGGAATAGCGCCAGCGGCAGAGCCGGAACATGCTCTCCAGGCGTGCCTGAAGGGCCTGCATCCCCTGCTCCACGTTGCTGTCGATAAAGGTGACTCGGGTACGGGCGTCAGCATGCTTGCGGAAGTTGGGATAGTGGCCGAGCAGTGCGGCCTCCAGACCCATCGCCACTCCCATGGGCGACATGCCGGCTACCACCAGATGTACGTGGTCCTTGGAATCGGGGCCTATGCCTCTGGTGCCCTCCAGCGGGAGCCACCCGTCGGCGGAAGGGTTCAACGACCTGTTGATGAGCACCTTGTGCGCCCACATCTCGTAACGGTTGAAGGGGAAGAACGCCAGCTTGCCGCCTATCTTGCGGCCGATGTCGGCAAACTGGAAGACGGCGAATGCGCTGCGTTCCTCGAACATTACGTAACAGGGGATGCGTTTGGACGGCTCGGCTTCGGGAAGCATAGCGGCAATCTCCTGCACGCACTTCATCAGCTCCGTATCTCCTCCGGCATCGCCGAAAATATGGATTTCCTGCGCCTTGTCCACCATCATCCGCTTTATGCCTTCCGGAGAAGCCATGTCGCCGTTAAGCACTATAACGCGGCGGCGCTGCCTGCTGTCCAGCACGGCTGCGAGCCTGGAGTAGGCGTCCTGCACGCTCCCGGACGTGAGTATCAGGAAATAGCAGGATGCATACCTGCCGTCGAGCATCTGCTTGAGCAGATCGGGGACGGTGTGGTCGAAGCCGAAGAACGCAATATGGTCCTTAAGCTTGTAGTCCGAAGTGCCGTCTTTGTAATCCTGGGATACGCTGGCGAAGAAATTGGTAAAAATGGACGTAAAGAGAGCCACAAGGGCGATACCCAGCACGGTATTTATCCAGCCCGCCCCCCGGGGAATAACATCTACACCGCCGGTAGTGAAAAGGTGGTAGAACGCTATGCCGAACAAGTTCTTGTCTTTAAGGTCCAAGCGGAGGCTGCTAAGCGTGTCCAGATCGGTCTGGCCTATGGCAAGCAGCAAAGCCAGAACTGCGGTGAACAGCAGCCACATCAGCACCAGGAAAGAGACCGGCACAAGGAGCTGCACCCAGCCGCCGCGGGAAAGGGAGCGCTGGATGGCAAGCTTGAGGCCGGACATCCTGGTAATATACGAAGGTCTCATAATCAGAATACCCTAAGTATGTTCTGGCCGCGACAATTACCTCCGCCCAGGGTAAAACCGGCAGTCACGACAAACTGCAGGGGCTGGGAATAAGGTTCGATGTGATATGCACCGTCAACACCTGTAGCGCCGGGACGGCAGATGTTGGCCTTGCCGTCGAACAGGCCCTGCATACCGGCCTTTACATTCACGTTGAATACCTTCATACGGGAACTGACTTCCACTCCGAAAAACACATCATGGCCGGACATATGGGTGAACGGAAGAATCTTGGTAAGGCTGGGATACCATGCATATGTAGCAAGGAAATCCACATCCACAAAAGGCAGCACGGCACCGCCCACACGGAATTCCTCGTTGATCAGCAGGATTGAGAAAGCCGGAATCAACATGGTGTCATTATAACCGGCATCGCCGGATTTCAAGTCCTCTTTGAACTTGCTTGTGGCAGGATAAGTAATATGTGAATCCGGGTCCGTCTGCATGAACAGGCCGGCCTTTACCAGGCTGGTTGTCAGGCCGGGGAAGAGTCTCATGCTCGACAGGGTTGCATCCGCCACCCTCTGGAAATCCTTGCCGAGAGCTGTTGATTGAAGGTAAGCGTTCGGCCTGATAATGAATCCGTTGGCGGTAATGAACGGACTTCCGTCCGCCCATGTGAGGATCTTCAAATTATTGGCGGACTGCTTGGAGAAGAGGAAGTTGCCCTTATAGGCAAGTTTCTTGTCGCTGCGGACCAACTCCACATGATAAGGAGTCTTGCTGAGCGGAATCAGAACCGTGGCGGGAGTCTTGACGCCCTCGGCATAAACGACTTTGGATTTTCCCGAGCCTTTGCTGATGACCACTTCGATGCTGTCCTTGTCGCAGGAGACAACCAGAGGATAAGCGTTTTCGAGCTCAAGGCGCATTTCCTCAACGCCACCTTCGAAAGCGGGAGTCACATAACGGTCTATGGGATAATATCCGTTCTTCTCTATATGGATTTTGTGGTCGCCTTCCCTCAGCCGCAGTTGCAGAGGGGTCGTTCCGGCATATTCTCCGTCCACGTAAATCTTGCAGTATGCAGGATCAGAAGTCAGGGAATACTCGCCATAGCGCTGCATGACAGCCTTGAACTCGGTGTTCTTGTCTTCGAGTACCACAACTTCATATTCCTCGTAGTCGGTCATATGGCCGGGCTTGGCCAGGCGCAGCAGATGGGTACCGGTCTTAAGTGTAACATCGTCCAGAGGGACGGTTCCCACTTCCTTGTTGTCTACGAATACCACGGCACCGGCAGCATTCTCTTCGTCGCTAACGGAGAGTGTACCCGTAACTGGAGTAAGCTTGAACTCAAAATGCTGGTTTCCGCCCTTGACTGCCTCTATGCTCCGCTTTTCGGGCACGAAACCCTGGGCGCCCACCCTCAGCACATACTGGCCGGGGTGCAAAGGAATGACGTTGCCGTCGTACAGGCTGTAGTAGCTGATATCCTGGTCAACGTTGAAACGCTTGACGATGCTGGGATGCAGGTTGACCTCGTTTCCGCTGATGTCCAGGGTAGGGTCAACATCGAAGTAATAGCCGTCTGCGGGCTTTATATCCACGGAAATGGTGGCGAAGAGGGGCTTCAGGTTAAACTCGAACACGGCGCCGTCCTGGTTCTTCTGGTCAATAACCACAGTGGTGTCCTTGCGCTCGTAACCGCTCTTGTCTATACGGATACGGTGCTTGCCCTCGCCCAGGACGAAATCCTCCGAAAGCATGCCCTGGTTGCTGTCAATAGTAATCATGGCACGCTCCGGCCTGGTAAGTATGCGGACGGGGCAGTTGATGTCCAGGCGCTTCTCCTGGCTCACAAAGATATACGCCGTACGCTCCTTGCCCATGGACACCTCTATGATGCCTTTCTTGGGTGCGGCCTCCTTGTTGGGGAGCACCTCGATGAAGAGCACGTCGTCTTCTTTCCACGTCTCGCACCATGCGGGGCAGGAAGTGACCTCCCATGCCTTGCCGGCCGTAACATAGATGCTGTCTACCTGGCCAATGCCGGGGGCGAAAACAGACTCCTTAGAGAGGTTAAGATCGGACAGTTTCTGCTTGGAAGCCTGGCACTGGCTCTTCAGCCGGTTGGCCTTGGCTATCTGGTCCTTGGTCACGCCGGGACTCTTCTTGGCGGCATCCAGCACCTTTATCGCCTTGTCATATTGCTTGGTAGTATAGTATTCGACAGCCTCGTTGTAGCGCATGTCGAAAGACTTCTGTGCATAGGCGGGTGCCGCTGCCAGTATAAAGACAAACAGCAGGAGAATCAGTTTCTTCATTTGGATAGTAGTCTGCTTTTAATGTATTCCAATTCGTTATTGGGCTTAATCGAAAGTGCGTGGTCAATGCAGTCCAGCGTATTCTGGGCCTCGGACTTACTGTTGGTGATTTTGTACAAATCCCATGAGTCAAGGGCATACTGGGTCCACGCAAGGTGCATGGAGTCCAGCTTGGAGTCTATCTTCTCATACAAATCATCATTGCTGCGGCTGAACAAGCCTATATGCTCGTCAAGCGCATGAATTGCCCGTATGCTGTCCGAGCGCTCGAGCGCAGCTTCCGCAGCATGAAGAGTAGCTATCTGCTCGGAAGTGGTCTCTATGGTGTTATCAGCCCTGCTCATCCTGCCCGCTTCACTGATAAGCGAATCGGCCTCATACAGGCACTGTTCGTAACGCTGGCGGTCAAGGAGGGCCTCAGCTTTACGGGCATCGGCGTTCCTGTTGTCGATAACCACCTTGGCCACACCTGCCGCGGCAGCAATCACGATGGGAGCCAGCAGCCAGAGGTACCACTTCCTGCGCACCTTGCGGCCGGCGATGGTCCCGCTGTCCGGGTTGTCAAGGGCCTTGCGCACCTCCGCCGGCAGATCGGTAACGGGGCAGTTCTTGCTGTACAGCCAGTTCACGTTGCCCAGCAGGAACTCCAGGTCGGAGGGCATGGGGCAGTCGTCGATAAGGTATGGCAGTATGCAGCCGCTGCGTTTATGGTTGAACGCATAGAGTATCTCCGCCTTGGTAAACTTGGACTTGTATGCATTCTCGCTGGCGACCAGCAGGAATACCGTAGCCGAATCTATCGTACGTGCAAGCACCTCGGGGAAATTGGCCCCTGCGGCTATACCTTCCTTGTCTATGAAAAAACTTATTCCCGCCTGCAAAAGCGCATCACAAATGGCCTCTGCCATCTTCGTATCCCTACGGGAATAACTGATAAAAACGTCGTACTGCATATTTCGCAAATATAGCATTTTTACTCTAAAATTCCCATATTTGCAGACGGTATGGAACTATTCTACAGTTGCGATATAGAAGACGGGATGCTGAGGCTGGACGCCGAAGAATCCGGGCACTGCGTGAGGGTGCTTAGGCACCGGGCAGGAGATGAGATTTCCGTCATCGACGGGCGCGGCACGCTGCTGCGATGCGTGCTCACGGATGCCGACCCCAAAGGCGCCACGGCGCAAATAGTCGAACGCGTGAGCGGCTTCGGAAGCCACCCCTACCGCCTCACCATGGCGGTCTGCCCCACCAAGAACATCGACCGTTACGAATGGTTTGCCGAAAAGGCCACCGAGATAGGCCTGGACGTGCTCGCGCCGGTCATAGGCGACCGCTCCGAGCGCAAGGTCCTCAAGACCGAGAGACTCGAACGACTGGTGAAATCCGCCGCCAAGCAGTCCCTCAAAGGGGCCATCCCGGAGGTTCGCGAGCCCGTGAGCGTGAAGGAGTTTATCGCCTCCGTTCCGGAGGACGCCGTGAAGATGATCTGCTACTGCTTCGAGGGAGAGAAGAAGTCTGTACAGGAGGCGCTGTCCGAGGCTGCCGGCAGTGGCCTCCTGCCTCATGTTCGTAAGGGCCAAAATCGGCAGGAGATCCCTGCCGCGCAGCCCTGCACCTCCCCTGACATCTATATTTTAATCGGGCCGGAAGGCGATTTTTCGCCGGAGGAAGCAGCCCTGGCGCTTGCCCGCGGCTGGATCCCCGTCACCCTAGGCAACAGCCGTCTCCGCACAGAAACCGCCGCCCTTGTCGCCGCCACGATGGTGTACTCGGAGTTTTAAATACCGTGTTTATTCTAGAACGTCCAGCCAATTGTTATTGTTGCTGGCCAATAATACGCAGATAATAGCGTTAAGTCAACCCCGACAGCCAATCTTAGACGACTATAGAAATCAATACCTATACGAGGGTTAAGGCAACAATATACAGTTGTTTTAAAAGGAAACGGCTGAAACTGAATTCCAGGGCCTAAACCAACATTCAAGAAAGCACAAATTTTTGACTCATCAGTGCGTCCATAATTCAACGTTGCCAGCATCGTACAAAGATGAGTCATATCATTATATGCCACAACCCGTCCGGTTTTATAGTCGAATCTGGCACCAAGAGAAAAACTTCTGCTCACATAATGTCGCCATTCGGCATAGGCATTGATATCGTATTTCTTATAAAAGCCGTCACTCATCTGAGATAGAAAGAAAGGAGAGTATCCAACGCCCACCTCATATCTATTAGCCCCTTTCTCTTGAGCAGAAAGGTTCATTGCACATTGAAGGCAGAGAAGAATTAGAAGAATTCGATACTTTATAGAATTATCCATAATAACATTTGTGTAGAATTGTTAGTTTGCATTGGAAGAAAAATATTCATCGTATGGAGCAATATAAGAAGCAAATGTGGTTGAAGGAGTAATTACACTTTGTAAATAACTCCTTAAATCTTCCCAGGAACTTATATTTGAAATCATATAAGTAATATCATCGAAAGTAAAGCCTGTAACAATATCGTAATTGTAACTATTGTCAATGACTCTCTGATTATAGTCGTCTACTAAATCAACAAATAAAGGTGAATAGTATAAAAAGGGCTCCTCTAAACCATTATGCCAAGACTGGGCGCCAACAATTAAAGCGAACTCCCAAGATGAGTCATATACTCCATTATTATTGGAAATATAATATTCAGGACTTAGAATCCATTTAATATATTCAGCATATGACTCTCTAATAAACAATGGCACATTCAAATAATTCATGGCCGTTGTGTGCTTATAATGGTTAAAATGACCAAATTCATGCATGAGTACTTTAAAATACTGGTGGTCATCAAAATAGCTTACTAATTCAATCTCTATCCATGGATTGGTTAATAGATTAGCATTAAAGTTGCCTTCGTTAATAACAGTCATGAGAATCTGAAGGCTATAATTACTAGATGGTGTTGTCACCTCGTGATTGCCGTTGAAAAAGTACTCTGCAGCACGGTGAATTAATTGGGCTTCTGTATTCGTTCTTATTACTTTGTTTGAGCCTGTTGATCCCCACATAGAGGCCACAGTTCCTAAAGAAACCACATATGTTATTAAAGGAATTTCAGTTATTTGCCATTGGCTATTCTGATATACGATACTTACCGTGGCATTATCATTTATAACTCCAGATATAGAAAAATGACCAGCATGATTAGTATATGTCTCTATACTGCTCAAACCATATGATACCCGAATTCGCAAGTTTTTCATAGGTAGATATTTATCTAGAAGCCCGTCATAATCCAAAACAAAACCGGATATTGTTCTATAGCTGGAACCACGCACATTATTGGCAATTCTTATTCCATCATTATCAACACTATCATCTAATAAACTGGGCAAGCATGCAGAATATAATAATTCATAATCATATCCATCAGGAATAGTCTTGTTTACTGGCCACGAGACATACAATACAGGCAATGGAATAGCATTATCGCCATCACCATTAATGTAATACTTGACATTTTCGGTATATTGCCGACAATGAATAGTCTTATTATTATTTAGTTCAGATACAACTTCGTCTGGGACAAATATATATCCAAATGGAATAAATGACACAACAATGTCATTCGTAGAAACTAATTCATTTAACTCAGCCTCATCTCTAGGATATATTTTTATGGCATAATGAGTAGGAACAATATTAACACTGTCAATCTTATCTTCCGCGAGTGTACGTATGTTTGATAATTCAAAAGGATCTTTCTCCTCCTGCATCCACGAATGTGTTGATGTATTGAATATGTATTTAGATTCATTTATACTGGATTTTGTATCTTCCTCTGAAACAAAGAAGGAATAAGAAGGATAACTATCTTTTTGACAAGACTCCACAAATGGTAATACAAACAGAATAACTGCGCAAGAAAAAACTAATTTAGGGCACATACAGACGATGTTTTTGATTCAAATACAAATATAATAATTATAATCCATTATTTGCAGGCAGTGTAACCTTCACAAAAAGGGGAAGTTCACAGCAGTATGGAACTATTCTACAGTTGCGATATAGAAGACGGGGTGCTGAGGCTGGATGCCGAGGAGTCCGGGCACTGCGTGAGGGTGCTGAGGCACCGGGCAGGAGATGAAATTTGCGTCATCGACGGATGCGGGACGCTGCTGCGATGCGTGCTCACGGATGCCGACCCCAAAGGCGCTACCGCGCAGATCATCGGGCGCGAGAGCGGCTTCGGAAGCCACCCCTACCGCCTTACCATGGCGGTCTGCCCCACCAAGAACATCGACCGCTACGAATGGTTTGCCGAAAAGGCCACCGAGATAGGTCTGGACGTGCTCGCGCCGGTCATAGGCGACCGCTCCGAGCGCAAGGTCCTCAAGACCGAACGCCTCGAGCGGCTCGTAAAATCCGCCGCCAAACAGTCCCTCAAAGGGGCCATCCCGGAGGTCCGCGAACCCGTGAGCGTGAAGGAGTTTATCGCCTCCGTTCCGGATGATGCCGTGAAGATGATTTGCTACTGCTTCGAGGGAGAAAAGAAGTCTGTACGGGAGGCGCTGTCCGAGGCTGCCGGCAGTGGCCTCCTGCCTCATGTTCGTAAGGGCCAAAATCGGCAGGAGGTCCCTGCCGCGCAGCCCTGCGCCTCCCCTGATATTTATATCCTGATCGGGCCGGAAGGCGATTTTTCGCCAGAAGAGGCCGCCCTGGCGCTGTCCCGCGGCTGGATCCCCGTCACCCTAGGCAACAGCCGCCTCCGCACAGAAACCGCCGCCCTCGTCGCAGCCACGATGGTGTATTCGGAATTCTAAAAAGGTCTTTAAAAAAGTCTTTATTCCCATTTTTGTTCAGCGACGTGATTCTCAGGTATCTCAGAGTCACGTCACAAGCCTTTTTTACCCCAAAAGGCCGAAAAACCGTTTGCGACGTGACAAAATGGGGTGCAGGAGTCACTTCACTCCGGTGTGCTGTGTGCAGCGGCAATCGACCTAATTAACAAGCTTCAGCCGCCTACGGAGCGGAAAGGTTGGAGGCAGAGAGGCTGGCGGACGTGCCCACCCCCGGGCACGGGCAGGGGGACGGGGCCCGCCGGAGACAAGTTCTCGCGCAGCGAGGACGCAGGAAACGGTGGGAGGGGCCGGAGTGCAGCCGCGTTTCAACGCGGCGAACGAAGTTCCGCCAGCCTCCCTGCCTCCAGCCTCCGCGACGAAAGGCGGCGAATCCTGAAAGCTGTTTAAGTGACCTCATCAGGTTCCTTTTTGCAAAGAGGTATTAAATCGGAAGCAAACAATTCAAAACGAGTAACATGATAAGCCACTCTGCGGCGGGGATGATTTTGGTCTTGTAGATACTCATCCTGATAGCCAACGATACAATCAGCTAACGGTATGGTTCCGATTTCCTCATCTTCAACATAAGAACCTTTCTCATATCTTATTTTTATTGACAAACTGGGGTTTGGAAACAGTTTTGATAAACTATCAACAAACTCCTCATATGAAGAAACAGGAGCCTCCATGGAAATTGTTTCCATAAACAAGGGAGTCTCAGACAATCCTTCTGGTCGTGGATTCCCTTTATTTCGTTTCTTGAACGAATACGAATAATGCCCCGGCTCAATCTCGTACTTCTCGGGTTCCAGAACTAAAAAATTCTTATATGCAACAGGAAAATTACATGTAACAATCAAATTTGAATCTGTATAATTGCGGATTTCAAGACGAACGACATAACCATACACCGGAGTGTATAGATCCTCATTAAAAAACAAGTGACAGTGTCTTATCCTGAAAAAAGTTGACTCACAACAAAGAGTTAACAATGTATCAATTACACACGGCAAAACAGCGCCAGTACTTTGACGAGGTCATTCGTCTGCATTACGAGGAGGGGTATGGTGAGAATCGGATATCGCAACTTTTACCCATTGGCCATACCACAGCTTCAAGATGGATTGCTATCTTTGCAAAGGAGAAAGGAAAGATCTCCGGAACCAACGATATGCGAAAGCCTCAAGCAAACACCTCTTCGCAGGTTACAAATGACGAGGTGGCCAAACTCCAAGAGCGAGTTAAGGAACTAGAGGCGCAGCTTCTTCGAGCTGAAATCAAAGCCGAAGCCTACGATGAGATGATTAACGTAGCGGAGGCCAAGTTCAGGATCCCGATACGAAAAAAAGCTGGCGCCAAACAGTAGGAAACCTGCACGCAAAGGATCATGGACGCTATTGCATCCAGTTCCTTTGTGAGCTGTTTGGCGTAAGCAAGCAGGCTTATTATCAATACGATGAGGATGCTGCTCTTGCTAAAGCGGCAAGAGAAGAGTTTGCCTTACAATACATCAAAGACATACGCAAACTTGATCCTGGCATAGGCGGTCCTAAACTCTGGCATATGTACAAAACAGAGTTTGGATGCGACTATCCAATAGGCCGGGATCGCTTCTGCCGGATAATCGATGAAAACAATCTGAAAGTCAGGCTTAGGATACGCAAACCCAGAACAACCGACTCCACACATGGCCTTCCTACATATCCAAACCTAATCAAGGACTATATACCAATCGCAGCCAATCAGTTATGGGTAAGCGATATAACATACGTAGTCATAATGGAAGATGCGTCTCATTACCACTTCTGTTATCTGTCTTTAATTCTAGATGCTTATACCGAGGAGATAGTAGGTTGGAGTGTTGGACCAACGCTTGATACAACATATCCTATGGAATCTCTAAGGATGGCGCTAAAACGCATAGACGGCAAAGTTGTTAATCTGATACATCACTCAGATCGCGGTTGTCAGTATGCAAGTCGAGAGTATGTGAATACTCTAAGAGAGCATGGTATACAAATCAGCATGACTGAGTCTGGCAATCCCAAAGACAATGCTCAGGCAGAACGAATCAACAATACAATGAAGAATGAACTGCTTAAAGATAAAGTGTTCACAAACATCAGTGATGTCATCGCAGCTGTAGCCGTCGCTGTTGACTTTTACAATAACCGAAGACCACACATGAGCATTGGGATGGCCGTGCCGGCTGATATGGCCGAAGTCGTCGGCGACAGGGACATGAGATGGACCAGTTACAGGCTGATGGCAATAAAATCCAGGGATAACTTGGATATCACTGAAAAATCTTTACCTTTGAATCCGTGTCTGGGGTCTCCTTCCGGCCTACGGCCTCCAGTCAACCCCAGACAGTGATAAGACTCGGATGGTAAACTCATCTCAGGGATAACGACTAATAGTCAACTTTTACCAGTAATAATCTATTAACACGAGTCAACCTAAATCAGGAAACGACA
>JAFZIO010000005.1 GCA_017554335.1 Bacteroidales bacterium
AACACGAACGTGACGAAGCTGACCGTCACCACGGGCGGACAGGACTATGTCATCACGCCCGCCTCGGCCACCAGCACGCTCTACGCCGCCCTGCCCGCCGTCAGCAGCCAGGCCGTGAGCTTCACCGCCACGGACGGCAGCAATCTCTACGCCGCATCAAAAGCCAGCGTTTCCTTCGATGCCGCCAAGTACTACCAGAGCGCGGTGAAGATGGGTAAAGTGATAGAGGTGTTCGAAAACAGCGATCCATATATTGACATTTACGCAGGTTATGACCCTTATTACAAATACCTCCACATAGGCCTCGACCAAGCCTACGCCATCGCCAAGCAACTTAGCACCCAGAACGGCGGCGCCACGGTGGCAGTGGTTTATGATGACGATAGTCGTTATAGTGTGACATACGCCCTGAGCTCTGACGCTTCGGCAACAGCGCATACTGATCCGTATTTCTATCTCTGTGATATGTATAACTATCGCGTGTTCCTCGCAACGTTGTGGGAACATGCAGATTAAGCTATCCTCGCGCGCTCATGCAGCGTGAAGGGTGAGGAAAACAGCGGAGGGCGGCTCCGTCGCCACAGCGCACAGCAGCCGCCCTCCATTCACTATAATAAAAGCGGTCTTCGGGCCGCTTTTGTTTTACGTAAACCTTCCGCAAACACTATGGACAAAACCGTCTCTCAACTCAAACTTTACCAGTATTTCCTGGGATTCTTCTTGCCGAAGGGCATTCTGGACTTCTTCGAGCCCGTCTGGATGGAAACACAGTCCCTCGACAGCAGGGAAAGCAAGAAGGATATTATATAGCTGACATCAGAGGGAAAAAGCTTCACGGCTGGTACAATACCGTCAACCGATGCACTATACGTGAGGTCAAGTCGGCAAGGGATGCCATCAGGTCCAGGGAGGACAAGGTACTGAACTACTTCATTGAGCGGTCCACAAATGCTTCTGCCGAGTCGCTCAACTCCAAGATGAAAGGCTTTCGGGCTCGGCTGAGAGGAGTATCAGATCTGCCGTTCTTCATGTACAGGCTGTGCATGATCTTTGGGTAGTGGGACACGGAAGATTGCAGGTGAGCCGAAAAAAATTACTCCACCGATATCTCCAGGGTGACGGTTTGGGAGTCGCCGGAGGTGAGGGTGAGGACGGCCTCGACGGTGTGGAGGCCGGCCTTGAGGCGGACGGAGGCGTCGGAGACGGGCTCGTCGTCGAAGTACCAGGCCACGGAAGATACGAGGCTGGCGCTTGTTTCAATCAGTTTGAACTCAAACAGGTCGCCGGCGGAGTAAACGCCGTTGCCGGGATTCTCTATCACATTGTATTCCAGCTCGTCCGAGGGTACATATACGTTGAAGCTGACCTGGTTGTCGGCATACGCTATGTTGGACAGCGTAATATCGGAAACCACGCCGTTCCAGCTCTTGGCGGCATAAGTCGTAATGTTAGACCTGCCGGGGAACGGGATATAGGGAGCATTGGTACTGTCGAAATAGTATCCGTACCCGGTATAATACTTATATCCGAACAGCAGGTTTGACTGGTCGGCGGAGGGAACGATATAGTAACAGGGATGAGAGCCGTTTTCGTTTATACAGTTGACCACGTTCCAGTTATCCCATAAATACTTCGCCGTATAGCTGGACACCATACCATACAGATTGGTTATGTTTATGGTTCGGGAAGACTTATCTATGTGTGTGACTATCAGTCCCGGCGGCACATATGCATCCCAGCCGCTTTGAGCACGGCATTCATAAACAAAGTACTCTCCTTCCTGGTCGGTGGGCGTTCTGTAAGCGATGTTGTCATTAATCGATGTCAAAACCACCTGGCCGGAATGGGTAAACTCCTTATAGTCACTATCTTCGAACCAACCGAGCATGATGCGCTCCTCAAAAGAAAGATAAGGGGGCGTCTTGCTGTCGTTGTTATATGAACCATGGCTCATCAGGGAATAGTCAAACGGACCAGCCGCCTGATCGTTGGTCTCGTAATCGGTGTCGTAGAAATCGGGCAGGCCGATTGCGTGGCCGAACTCATGACATGCTGCGCCTATTCCGACCAGATAACCAGCAGTAGAACCATCACCGCTCAGCTCGTTGGAGCAAGCATATCTGCCCACCTTCTTTCCGTCGCAGATCAGCGACCGTCCTGCAGAATACAGGTCCCATTGATGAGGCCAGATTGTATCTTCGCTTGCGCCCTCGGCCTCGCCGTATCCGGCATAATACATATATACCAGATCGACTTCCCCGTCATTGTCGTTGTCGTATAAAGAGTAATCAATCTGGTCGTTCAGCGCCGAGCAGCCGGACGCCACTGCTTCACTCGCCTTTTTATCGTTGCCGTTTACGTCATTCTCTCCGTAATAGGCCATATTCTGCTTCAGCGTAACAGGCCCGTAGACATCAAAAACCGGCTCAAAAAGGCCATGGGAATTGTCGTAATAATAGTCCCTGGCAGACCCGGTAGCGCCCCTGTAATTGTATCCGGCTTTGTTCATCATGTCACTGAAAGCCTGTTTGGGATCAGTGCTGGAAAACTTTACGTCGGCAAACTCTACAAGGATTACCAGGAAGCGTTTCTGCCCCCTGGCTATATTCGGAGATACCTTTTTGTAACTGAGATTGCGTGCGCTGCGCCTGGCCACACCATCCTGCTGACTCACACGTAACATAGCCTTATCCTCAACCGGACGCCAAAAACCGTCGTCGTCTTTCTCCACCACCTGACCCTCGGTATTGGTCCTCCAATGGCAGAATTCATCGCCATGCAAACGTAACCAGACGACGGACCCGTCGGGCTGGACGGCCTTGAAGAGACCGGGCTTCGCAGGCCTGGAGATCGCCGGAAGGCAAAGCAGTAAGGCAAGAATCAATGCAAATATCTTCTTCATGGCGCCTTACTTTTTAATGATGAAACCGTTGCCGCTGCCGTCACCCAGCCACACTACGGGGCCATCTTCCCTGACCACTTTTACATTGAATTTTTCCCCTGCTACTATCCTGGTTTTGCCCTTGCGCCAGTTCACGGTAACAGTGAGCTTGTCCCCTTTCACATAATCCTTACTGTATCCGCTTATCACCAGTTCTTCCAGGGCCGCAGGGTTTATAATAGCAAATGTCTGCTCTCCGGAAGCCGAATATTTCCTGACAATCTGATCCGTTCCGGCAACGTAAGTTCTTGTGTCTGCTCCATGGTAAAAACCAAACAGGGAATTCCCCGTCAAAGGGTCTTCCTCAATCGGCTTAACCTCGGGCCTGCTCTTGCGGTAGATGACAATGTCTTTCTGGCCACTGGAATAACAGGCAAACAGCGGAGAATCACCATTTGCGTTGAATCTCAGTATCTTCCTGTCACCCGCACCCGCCGTAACGGTAGCCACGCCGGAAGAAGCGATGGAAACAGTCCAGGTGGAGGTGTTGTTTATCGAACTGATAGTCAACAACTTGTTTTTGTTTCCTATGGCGTTGGCCAGATATCCTGTACCGGCCTTGAAGTTCCATGTTCCGAAAGTGACGCCGGCAACAAGGTTTATTACCTGAACGTCATCTGGCACGTAAGAGACCTTATGGTTATCTACTTTTATTGCCGCAGCAGGCCTGTTGTTGGTGCCCTGACTGGTGCTTATGGCATAATTCTCGTCGGAATTCAGAATAAGGATCTCATCCCCGTCCTGCAGATCCGAGCCACTGGTCACAAGAACGAAATCATCGGAGCCCACGGCGGCCATTTCCACCCCGCTCATATCCACGGAGAAAACGGCAATGCGGCCTGCGTTGAACTTCCGCCCCTGGGGGAACTCCACCTCCTTTATGAAGGCACCCTTGTCGGTGTATACGGTGAACACCCCTATCTGGCCCGACATATCCACGGGAGCGCAGGCGAACCAGATATCGGAAGCGTCCGAAGTAATGAGGGTGAGGGTCGACGAAGCGCCGTTGTCGGCAAGGGCGTGCTCTCCGCTGCAGTCCCAGTACCAGTTGCCCACGAAAGGAACCGTCGCCGTAATCTCCACCCGCGACACTTTTGCATCCCCGAGCGCAAGGTTCTTGAACGACATGCGGCCGTACGCGGTCAGGTGGCTGAAGTGGATGTCCACGCTGGACGGAAGACGGTCGGATGGTTGGCTGGCGGCGGCCAGGAGCATGGCGGACTCGTCAACCGATCCGGCGAGAGGGGTCTGGACGGACGGGATGGTTACGTTCCAGGCGCGACGGCTGGGGCTGAGGGCCCTGGCCGCGGAAGAAGGGCTGACGGCGTAGAATGTATAAGGAGCCGGTTCGTCGCCGGCGTCTATCTCCGCACTGAAGCTTGCCTTGCGGTGATCTTCGGACGGAACCACGACGGCTTCCGCCGCCTCGGTATAGTTGAGGGCAAGCTTTACGGCAGCGTCGTTTTCTGTCCAGAGTGTGGGGTAAACACCGTCCTGCCCCTGTCCGAAGGCCGTTTTGGTGTCCATTTCGCAGACATTGAAAAGTACGGTGCGAACCTTGGACGGCGTTATGGTGACTTCTGTTTGCTCGTTGACGCAGGAAGAGAACATGGTGCAAACCACAGACACGAGCACTGCAAATCCAAGTATTAATCTGCTCTTATCCATAGTTCTCTGCCGAAACCAAATCAGACCAGGGATCCTCCTCTACGTTGTCTATCTCACCGGAGCCCGCAAGAATACTGTATCGGAGACTGTCGCAGCAGTCACAGATATCCGGGGAGGCGTATCGAAGCTTCTTGAACTGTTTGTCTATTAAACCCATGGTTAACAAAAAAAGTGACTGCGTCAACGGCAGTCACTTTTCAAATTTGGAGCGGAAAACGGGATTCGGACCCGCGACCTCAACCTTGGCAAGGTTGCGCTCTACCAACTGAGCTATTTCCGCAATTGGGACTGCAAATATAAGGACAAAATTTGAATCCGCAAATTTTTTCAGGATTTTTTGTGCGTCATTATATCCAGGACCATCTTGTCGGTCTCCTTCATACCCAGGGAGCCCAGACGGGTCATGTTGTGTATACAACGGTCCACATCGTCTTCTATCAGGCCTTCGTAAGAAGAAACCGAGTGGTTCTGGACAGCCAGCATCGCGCTGAGCACGGCGGTGGAAACGCCGCTGGACACCTTGAGCGCGCAGCTGGGCTTGGCGCCGTC
The DNA here is from genome assembly GCA_017554335.1 of Bacteroidales bacterium. Taxonomy (GTDB): domain Bacteria; phylum Bacteroidota; class Bacteroidia; order Bacteroidales; family UBA932; genus Cryptobacteroides. Next base: position 5,159 of record JAFZIO010000005.1, read on the forward strand.
GCAGACCATTCCTGCCAGGTTGGCAATCATGTTCTTCACGCTTGCCGCCACCTGCTCGTAACCTCCGCCCATCAGGTAAGTGAGGCCGCAGCTGCTGCCGGTAGACGCCACCACGCAGCCGCAGAGGGCGCTCAGACGGCCCAGGCTCTGCTTGATGTATATGGCCGTCAAGTGGCTTAGTACCAGCGCCCTGGTGAGCTCCTCTTCGGTATTGTGATTCTCCCGCGCGAACACCACCACGGGCAGCGTGGCAGCTATGCCCTGGTTGCCGCTGCCGGAGTTGCTCATGACGGGAATCATGGCCCCGGCCATACGGGCGTCGCAGGCGTTGGAGGTGGCGCTCAGGATGTGGCTGAAGATGGTGTCGCCGAAGATGCCCTTGCCCATGGGACGGGTGAGCGTCTTGCCCAACTCGTGCCCGTAATTGCCCTCCAGAGCCGCTTCGGAGGCCGCTTCGTTGAGGCGGCGGGACTCGTTGATGAATTCTATGTCGGCCAGGGGGACGGTGGTGGCGAAATCGAACACCTGCCGCAGGGTAAGTTCCTCAGTGGTATCTTCTTCCGCTGCTCCGCCAAGGGAATCCCGACGGTCGAACGTAGGCACGCAGGGGCCCTCCTGAAACACCAGGCCCGTATGCTCCCGGGCGATGATGGCGCGCGACTCAGCCAGGCAGCAGGCCGTTCCGTCCAGAGGCCTTTGGCTCCCGAAAAGGGAAGGGGCCCGCTTCTGCGGGAAGGCGCCGCTGGATGGAATGGCCTGGGCCGGAAGCGAGTCGCCGCTGCACCGGACATCGATATAAAGCATTTCGTCGCTGTCGGTGGTAAGGCCGATGGAGATGCGCTCTTCGGATATGTACTTCTTGGCGGCCGCAAGCGCCTCAGGGTTGCAGTCCTTGAAGACCTCCAGCTGATAGCTGCTTTTGCCGATCAGGGCACCAAGGGCCACGGCGATGGGCAGCCCGGACATGCCGGTGCCCGGAATTCCCACGCCCATGGCGTTCTTGAGCACGTTTGCGCTTAGTTTAACGTCTATTTTTTCGGGAAGGCAGCCCAGCGCCTCGCAGGCGTAAGCTACGCAGAGTGCAACTGCTGCGGGCTCCGTACAACCCACTGCCGGAACCACTTCCTTCTTGATAAGTTCAATAATGTGCGCGTTGTCCATAACCCCAAAGATAGTGAACTTAAAGAAAAATATCTATATTTGTGGGTTAAAAGTATATATACCTTTTTTAGAAAGATGGAAAATCTGTTGACTAAAACCTGCGCCAAGTACACTCTTGCAGAGGAAGTTAAAGCCAAGGGGATCTATCCCTACTACCGCCCTATATCCTCAGGTCAGGATCCATTAGTAACCATGGCCGACGGCAGCAAAGTGCTGATGTTCGGCTCCAATTCATATCTGGGCCTCTCGGATGACCCGAGGCTCAAGGAAGCAGCCATCGAGGCCGTCAAGAAATACGGCACCAGCTGCTCCGGAAGCCGTTTCCTCAACGGCACACTCGACATTCACGAAGAGCTCGAAGCCAAGCTTGCCAAGTTCGTCGGCAAGGAAGAGGCCGTGACCTACAGCACCGGTTTCCAGGTGAACCTGGGAGTCGTGGGCTGCCTGGCATTCCGCGGAGGATTCGTCTTCCTCGACGCCCTGGACCACGCCTGCATCATAGACGGCAGCCGCCTGGGCTTCAGCGAGGTGCGCAAGTTCCGCCACAACGATATGTCCGACCTGGAGAAGAAGCTCTGGCTCACTCCCCGCGGTGCCAACAAGCTCATCGTGGTGGACGGCGTTTATTCCATGGAGGGCGACCTGGCCCCCGTGCCCCAGCTCGTGGAGCTCTGCAAAAAGTATAACGCATCCCTCATGATAGACGACGCCCACGGCCTCGGCGTAGTAGGCGAGAACGGTTCCGGTACCGCCAGCCACTTCGGCCTTACCGACGACGTGGACCTCATCATGGGCACCTTCTCCAAGAGCTTCGGTTCGCTGGGCGGATTCATCGCCGGCAACAAGACCGTCATCAACTACCTCAAGCATAACTCCCGCACCCTGATTTTCAGCGCCTCCATGACTCCGGCCGCAACGGCAGCCGCAAGCAAGGCCCTGGACATCATGATCGAGGAGCCGGAGCGCCGCGAGCACCTCTGGGAGGTCACCCGCCACGCACAGGAGGCCTTCAAGGCCAACGGATTCGACACGGGCCACACCCAGTCCCCTATCATCCCGCTCTTCGTACGCGACACCTTCAAGGCCATGACCATAGTCAAGCTGGCCTACGAGCAGGGCGTCTTCATCACCCCCGTCATCGCCCCCGCAGTGCCGGAGAAGGACGTTCTCATCCGTTTCGCCCTTATGGCCACCCACAGCATCGAGCAGGTAGACGAGGCTGTGGAGAAACTCACCAAGATATTTAAATCACTCGACATCATATGATAATCCTCATTACGGGCATCACCTCCGGCTTCGGGAGGGCTATGGCAGAAAGGATCAAGGCCGACGGTCACACGGTTTACGGAACCCACCGCAAAGACTCAGAAACCATTCCCGGAGTCACCTACATCAAAGCTGACGTCCGCAACGAGGAAGACTGCAAAGCCGCCGTTCAGCGCGTGCTGGACGAGCAGGGCCGCATAGACGTGTTCATCAACAACGCCGGCATGGGCATAGGCGGACCGCTGGAGTTCAGCACCACCAAGCAGGCCGAGACGCAGATGGACGTGAACTGGATGGGCATGGTGCGCTGCCTGCACTACGTTCTGCCGGTCATGCGCAAGCAGAAGGGCGGCAAGATCATATGTTTCAGCTCCATCGGAGGCCTCATGGGCCTTCCGTTCCAGGGACTTTACTCCGCCAGCAAATTCGCCATCGAGGGCTATTGTGAGGCCCTCCGCATGGAGGTTCGCGCCCACGGCATCAAGGTGGTGGTAGTGGAGCCGGGCGACTTCGCCACCGGCTTTACCGCCAGCCGCGACTCGGTGGCGGACGCAGAGGCGCACGAGGCATACCCCTCCTACGCCCGTTCCCTGCAGAGCATAGAGCATGACGAAACCAGCGGCCTCAAGCCCGAATATCTCGCCGCCAAGATAAGCAAGATAGTAAAGGCCGAAAACCCCCGCTACAGCTATATCATTTCTACACTGGAACAGCGTCTGTCGGTGTTCCTGAAGGCAATCCTGCCCGCCAGCTGGTTCTCTGCGATTCTGAGAAGTTATTACAAACTATAAAGTGAAAACCACATTTAAGATACACTACGGAACGCAGTGGGGCGAGAGCCTCTGCGTTGTGCTGCAAGACACTAAATACCCTATGACCTGGAACGAGGGCGCCGTTTGGAGCGTCACCGTCAATGTGCCCGCAGCCGCACTGAAAGACTACTGGTATGTCGTAATGAGGGACGGCGTCATCGCCCGCAGCGAATGGTCCCACCACAGCAGCGCCTCCGCCGCCGTTATCGAGGACAATTGGCACGACTGCCCCATCCCTGGATGCCCCTTCGTGCGCAGGCACACGGCCGAACTGTTCGACCGTCCCGGCTTCAAGGGTGCCGGCGTGGCCATTCCGGTGTTCTCCCTCCGCAGCGCCGACGACTTCGGAATCGGTGACTTCCGCGACCTGCACGCCCTGACCGACTGGGCCGCAGCCACCGGAATGTGCATCGTCCAGCTGCTGCCGGTAAGCGACACCACCCGCAAGGGCCAGTGGAAAGACTCCTACCCCTACAGCCCCATATCGTCCTTCGCCCTCCACCCGCTGTACCTGCGCCTGCAGGAGATAGGCGTGAAGGAGGATGCCGCTTTCAAGCGCGCACAGAAGGAGCTGAACGCCCTGCCGGAGATAGACTACCCCAAGGTGTTCAAGAAGAAGATGGCTCTGGTCCGCAAGGCATGGGAAGATCATGGCGCCAAGGATATGGCGTCCGCCGCATACAAGAAATTCGTTAAAGCCAACGCCTACTGGCTCGACGAGTACGCCGAATTCTGCGCAAAGCGCGACGGCAACGAGGCCGACTACTGGCGCTGGATCCAGTGGCATCTGGACATACAGTTCGCCAGCGAGGTGGCGTACGCCCGCGGCAAGGGCATACATTTCAAGGGCGACCTGCCCATCGGCGTAAGTGCCGACAGCGCAGACGCTTACTTCCACCCGCAGCTCTTCAACCTCGACTCGAGCGCCGGCGCACCGCCGGATTTCTTCAGCGCCGAGGGCCAGAACTGGGGCTTCCCCACCTACAACTGGGAAGAGATGGCCAAGGACGGCTACGCCTGGTGGAAGGCACGCCTCCGCAAGATGAGCGAATACTTCGATGCCTTCCGCATCGACCATATACTCGGCTTCTTCCGCATCTGGGAGATCCCTTCGCAGTACAAGAGCGGCTCCATGGGTCACTTCAACCCTGCGATCCCGTACCCCGAGGATGAGATCAAGGCCGCCGGCCTGCCGCTGGAGGGCCTCTTCCTGCCCGACCCGCGCAATCCCGGTTGCGTGCAGCCTCGCATCCTGCCGGAGTCGGACAAACTGCCGCAGTGGCAGCAGGAGGTCTTCGGGGCCATGTATAACGACTTCTTCTTCCATCGCAACGACAGCCTCTGGCGCCACAACGCCGAGCGCAAGCTCCCGGAACTGCTGGATGTTACCGGCATGCTCGCCTGCGGAGAGGACCTCGGAATGGTACCCGACTGCGTGCCCGGCGTGATGGAGCACGAAACCATTCTGTCGCTGGAGATGTCCAACATGGACAAGGGGCACCCCTGGCCGTACCTGGCCGTCTGCGCCTCGTCGTCGCACGACATGGCGACGCTCCGTATGCAACACGCCGAGGAAAAGGGTGCCGACATGGAGCCGTGGGAGGTCCGCCGCGCCCTCTGGGCCCACCTGGAGTCCGCCCCAATGCTGGCCATCTTCCCCCTGCAGGACTGGGTGGCCCTGGACGGTAAGCTCCGCCGCAAGGACTATGAGAACGAGCGCATCAACCAGCCGGCCGACCCCAACCACCACTGGCGTTTCCGCATGCATCTGGATGCCGCGGAGCTGCTGAAAGCGTCCTCCCTGAACGTGGAGATTATTGGAATGCTTAAAGATTCTAACAGATACAATCAATAGAAAATGACACAGGACGAACTTTTTAAAGTGCTTGTCGCACATTGCAAGGAATACGGATTCATTTTCCCTTCGAGTGAAATTTACGACGGTCTTGCCGCTGTTTACGACTACGGCCAGATGGGCGTGGAGCTCAAGAACAATATAAAGCAGTATTGGTGGAACGCCATGACCCGCCTCAACGAGAACATCGTAGGCATCGATTCCTGCATCTTCATGCATCCCCGCATCTGGGAGGCTTCCGGCCACGTGGGCGCCTTCAACGACCCCCTTATTGACAATAAGGACTCCAAGAAGAGGTACAGGGCCGACGTTCTCATCGAGGACTTCCTGGCAAAGATTGAGGAGAAGATGAACAAGGAGGTTGAGAAGGGACGCAAGCGCTTCGGCGACGCCTTCGACGAGGCACAGTTCCGCGCCACCAACCCCAACGTGCTGCGCGAGCAGGCCAAGTACGACGAGGTTCACAACCGCTACAAGAAGGCCGAGGACGCCAACGACCTGGCCGAGTACCGCCAGATAATCATCGACAACAACATCGTCTGCCCCATCAGCGGCACCTGCAACTGGACCGACGTGCGCCAGTTCAACCTGATGTTCAGCACATCCATGGGTTCTACCGCCGAGGGCGCAAATACCATCTACCTGCGTCCGGAGACCGCCCAGGGCATATTTGTGAACTATTTGAATGTGCAGAAGACCGGCCGCATGAAGATTCCTTTCGGTATCGCACAGATCGGCAAGGCCTTCCGCAACGAGATTGTGGCCCGTCAGTTCATCTTCCGCATGAGGGAGTTCGAGCAGATGGAGATGCAGTTCTTCATCAAGCCGGGCACCGAGCTGGAGTGGTTCAAGAAGTGGAAGGAGCAGCGCATGAAGTGGCACGTAAACATCGGCATGGGTGCGGAGAACTACCGCTTCCACGACCATGAGAAGCTGGCCCACTACGCCAACGCCGCCACCGACATCGAGTTCAACTTCCCGTTCGGATTCAAGGAGCTGGAGGGCATCCACAGCCGTACCAACTGGGACCTCGGCAGGCACCAGCAGTACTCCGGCCGCAAGATCGAGTACTTCGACCCCGAGGAAGGCGCCGCTTACACCCCGTACGTGGTTGAGACGTCCATCGGTGTGGACCGTATGGTGCTGGCCGTGCTTTCCCATTCATTGAAGGAGGAGCAGCTGGAGAACGGCGAGACCCGCGTGGTTTTGAGCATCCCCGCTCCGCTTGCACCGGTGAAGGCCGCCGTGCTGCCGCTGGTCAAGAAGGACGGCCTGCCCGAGCTGGCGCAGGAGGTCATGGACGAACTGAAGTTCGACTTCAACTGCCAGTACGAAGAGAAAGACTCCATCGGCAAGCGCTACCGCCGCCAGGACGCCATCGGCACCCCGTTCTGCATCACCGTGGACCATCAGTCCCTGGAGGACCACTGCGTCACCGTGCGCGAGCGCGACACCATGTCCCAGGAGAGGGTTCCTATTGCAGAGCTTCGCGCCCTGATTGACAAGCGGGTGAATTTGAACAACCTGCTGAGGAATCTGTAGGCGGCAGGGGTTGATATCTTGTGTACAGGGTCGAGACCGCAGAATATAGCTTTTAATGCAATATTTGCCGTCTCGACCCCTTCCAGAACCCCTCGAGCCAGCATTTCGGTCTCCCCAAGGCCGTTTGTGCGGTCTCGGCCTCCGCTGCTGCTGGCGGCCTTTTTATCAGGCCGACGGCAGCCAAGCCTGGATAAGGCCATACACCATTCTTGAATAGACACCGTTTGCGACCTCCGGCTGCGGCAGGCCGGGGAGGAGTGCCCTTTGGGTGTTGCTCCCCGCAACCCGGCCGAGCCGCAGCCGCCTGTTTTTGCGGCCACAATTTTTTCAAAAGAATTGTTAGCAAATAAGATATTTACGTTTTTTATCATGGTGTGACGAAGTTATTATCATCTTTGAAGCATTAATGAATAAAATGATGACTATGAAAACTTCTTCACTCTCCTGCGGCCCCGACCGCTATGCAGACATCATGTTGGATGATTGGTTCAAACGTTCCTTTAAAGAATTTGGCGATGCAAAACGCCTTATGCTCCTCTTTCTCCAAACGCTCATTCCGGAGCGAAAGATTGCTTCCATTACCTACACGTCTGAAGAAAGCACGAATCAAAACCCTGACAAGAAGGGCGTCAGGGTTGATGTTGAGTGTACCGATGAAAACGGAAACAGATTCTTAGTGGAAGTTCAGCAAGCCAAGCAGTCTGACTTCTACGATCGGGCGGTTTTCGATTCAACATTCGCAATACAGAGACAACTGGAGGAGGGTGCCGACGAATATGGCTTCGCTCCTGTATATTTTATCGGAATAATGCGATTCTCCTTGCACCCTGATTCAAAAGAGTGCCTCTACAGGTATTCGCTTAAAGAGGATAACAGCGGAGAATTGATGACAGACCATCTTCACTACATTTTTCTTGAGGTAACCAAGTGCCGCCGCGATTCAAAGGCGCCGTTGATTGAAAAAGTCGGCTATGCACTTAACCATATGGCAGAGTTCAAAGAGCGCCCGGAAGGATTTGAAGGAGAGTTCTTTGACCTGTTGTTTAAATCGGCGGATTTTCATACTTTTGCCCCTGAGGAAAAGATCAAATACCACTACGATATGACTACAGAAAGAGATATTAGGAATCAGATCAAATACGCGCATGACGAAGGACAGAAAGAGGGAAAAGATAATGAGCGTCAGCGGATCGCAAAGGCCATGCTGGACGATGGTTTGGATCCTGAACAAGTTGCCAGGTATTCCGGTCTTACGCCTGAGCAACTCGCAAAACTACAAGATAGGAATCTGTGATTCGAGTAAAAAAGTTAGCGTTAGCCTGCGCCGTTTTGGTGTCCCTTGCGGCCTGCGAGAAACAGGCCGTAAGGGACATCCTGCAAGATGTTGGGTCATTCATTGAAGAGCGTCCGGACAGCGCACTGCTTGTCCTGGAATCAATTCCAAAAAAGACAGTCATTCGTCCCAAAACGAAGGCCAGGCATGCTCTATTGTATGCAATGGCTCTCGACAAGAATTACATCGACACAACCGATACGGGAATCATAGCGCCCGCCGTGGACTATTACGCCAGGCGCGGTTCTGCGGATGATTTGATGAAAGCTTATTATTACCAGGGTGTTGCCTATTACAATGCTAAAGAATATGAAAACGCCATGGTTTCCATGACTTTTGCCGAGGACCAGATTCCCAAGGCGACTGACATGCGCTATGTAGGGCTGGTGTACTCGACGCTCTCTTCTCTCTGCAACAAGGTTTACGACCTTAGCGAAGAGCTACGGTACGCCGAGATGGCTGCAAAAACCTTTTCTGAGAACGGTCTGGAAAAGTACAAATATTCCACACTTGCCCTTGAAGGGCGCGCCCTGGCCAGTTTAAAGCGTTACGATGAGGCCGAAGATATCTTTGCCGAGGTGATTAACGAGCCTTCCGTTTCCAAGTCGCTGAAGAATTCGATTAAAGAGGATTATGCTTTATTGCTTACTCTTAGACACAACCATTCCGATGAGACCGCACTGTCTTTATATAGAGAAGTATTGTCGGCAAACGGCTCACTGAGAAATATAAATCTTTGGTCCTCATACGCTTATTCACTGGCTGCTTGTGGACACAATAAAGAGTCCGGACAGGTATTCGAGCAATTATATGCTTTGGATGGGAATAAGGAATACTCTTTGATTGATATTTGGCAATCCGCAGCATACGAGTGTGAGGGGGATTATCCTGCAGCCCTGTCTTTTCTTCGCAAGTCCCTGAACTACCAGGATTCGCTGGTTAATCTTAAACTCTCACAAGCAACGGCAAAGGCAAGAGTTAACTATTTTGCGTTGAAGAACAGTCAAATTGAGGTTAAAGAAAAGAACGAGCAAGTCTTCTTTTTGTTAGTCTTTATTTTTCTTCTGCTTATTGCCGCTGCAATTTATCTGGTTTACCGGACAAGAACGGAAAAGCTGAAAAAGGAGAGGACAAGGCTTGCTGAAATAGCGGAGTCTATGCGGATACGCCTTCAGGATGAAATCGGAGAACGTGATGCCAGGATGATCGCCATCCGAAAGGAATATACCAGCATTTACAGGTCACAGTTCAAACGTCTGGGAGAGCTTTGCGAGACCTATCAGCTGGCTAATGAAAGGAGAGATTCGCAGCGCTTGGTTTACGAGAAGGTCAAAGAGATGTTAAAAGACATTAGCGGAGACAACGACGGGCAGAAACGTTTTGAGGTTATAATAGACGCCAGCCTCAACAGTATAATGAAACACTTCCGTGAAGACTTCCCCAAGTATTCCGAAGCAGATTATCGTTTTGTTAGCTACTTGTTCGCAGGTTTTGACGCAACTACGATTAGTATCATATTGGGAATGCCTTCAGTTGATGCGGCATACATGAAAAAGTCAAGAATCAAGAAAACGATTCTAAACTCCGAAGCCACTTACAAGCAAGAATACCTAGAGACAATCAGCTAAAGCTTTGATTGTTAGCGCGTTGTCTCAATGCCGCGCCCGCTTACCCCCCCCCGTCACACACATAAACACTTGACTATTAGGCATTTACAAAGATTACCACAAAGAGCGTTAGACTTTTATTATTGCGCCACTTCAAAAACGGCCTCTCACAAACGTGAAAGGCCGTTTTTGCTTTGTCGCCTATTAGGTTTTAAAAGCCGAAATTTTTGGAGCAATCAGCACCTGATCTGTAACTTTGTCATCTGACAATCACAATCTAATAATTAATCACAATGAAAAAACTCATTCTTTCTTTTCTTGTTGCCTCATTGGCTACGCTACCTTTATTTTCCATTTCACACGTTCAAGGAGAAGAAGAGCAAATCGTAATATTGCCGGCCAATTCTTTCGACGCAGAGCGACCTAACAGAACGAATGTGCCAATAGAAGCTTATTACAATTGTGCGCTATCTTCTATTATTGTTTTCTTCTCAGAGAATCTCGGTCCCGTCCAAACCACCATAACCAATATAACGACCGGAGACATCTTTGAGGATACTATCAATGCCTATGGCACCCCTGCAATATTCCCGGTGCTGCAGTCTGGTTGTTCTTACCTGCTTCTTTTCACATTGCCTAACGGCGACGCATATTACGGAGAATTTGATTTGTAATGTCCGTATGCAACGAAGCACCATCTTTTAGCATCTATTAAGTAAAGTATTATGAAGAAGAAGAGTATTATTCCTGTACTATTCGCAAGTCTGTCCTTGATCTTGTCTTTAAGGCCATCATATGCGCAAAACTCTCCTTCCAATCTGGTATCATCAGTATTTGAATATCTTGAGACCTATCGAGTCCCTACGGGATACCTATTAGATGCAGCTGTTGAATTGGCTGACTTACACAAATATAACGGAACTCTGTCGAATGATAACTATTCTGACATCGCACTATTCCGGAATGCTCTGGCAACAATTAATTCGGCAAAGGTTAATTCAACCGCGGCTTCACTTAATGCCGACAACTTAACAGATGCACTGGCAGACACAAGCGCAGTCCAGCTTGGCGCGGCTGTTTTCAAATATAATTATATTGTCAGTAACGCATTATCTTCTGGTCTAATAAACTATCAGAACGGTAAGGTTTATGATGTGTATTCGAACGGAATCTGGCAGAATCCTTATGATGAAGCATACACCTTTGTTTTTACGCCGAGCCAGTTTTACCATTCTGGTCAATCTGTACATTTTAAGTTTGATGCCTCTCATCTCTATGGTAATGTTAATCCTATAAGCATAGAGTTTGACGCAGGGGAAGAAAACAATGTTGGCTATAGGTCAATAGTGTCACCCTATGAGACCACCATTTATTACTCGTCGCCTGGAGAAAAAACAATTAAGATGAGGGTTACACTCAGTGGCAATATCACTCTTGAGAGTCATGCTATACTTAATGTAACTAGCGTTCCTGCCGCTCCAAGTGGAACGTACACACAGCCAACAGGCTCCCATTTGTTTGCTAAATTCATTAATGGAGAACTTGTCAGTGCAAGAGTTACGTATAAATCTTCTCACTCCGAAGCAGTTGTCAAGCCGTTTATCTTTGTGGAAGGATTCGATAATGGTATGATTGGATTAATAGAATCTTTCGGGAACATAACGGCTTTAGGTAATAGGTTAGCATTTAAAGGGAAAGGTGAATTTGATTTTTCCTGGTTTTATGATTCCGTACTTAAAAATGACGATGAAATTAAAAACAATTACGATGTATTTTTCGTTGATTGGTTTAATCCATATGCGGATATAAGAGACAATGCCGCGTTGCTTGTTGATATACTTGATTGGATTAATGGGTTAAAGCAAGGCTCCGCAGATAGAAATATTATAGTAGGCCATAGTATGGGCGGTCTTATCGCCCGCTATGCCTTATGCTCGATGGAACAAGATAGTCCGCCTCATCCTCATTATACTGATTGTTATGTATCTTTTGACGCCCCTCATTTGGGCGTTAATGTGCCTGTTGGACTTCAGTTCGCTTTAACGGATTTGTATTATGCTTTGTATGGTAATTTTGTTCCCGGAGTTATTACATACCACATTTTCGATCCATTACTAATCTACTTATTATCATGTTATAGTTGCCAATCGGCAAAACAGATGATGTACTATTATGTTCCTGGCGGGAGTAATGCTACATATTCTTATCACGTCGCATGGCAAAATGAATTGGACAGTATCGGCTTCCCACAAGGAGATTATGGTCATCCTATAGAGAATCTGTCAATAGTTAATGGTGGGCCATCTTCTACTAATGTACCTCTTGAGCCTGATTTGCTTGACTTCACACTTAGCATTAATAACGGTTCATCATCAACTTGGTGGTTACAAGCATTGTCTATGCTTGCCGCCAGAATTGACAATATTTATCTGTCCTTTCTTGTTAATAGGGATTCTGGTAGCGGCAATGTTTGTGTATCCAAAGCAAAATACAGGAAAACTTGGCCGTGGGCACCTAATGGTATAGACGTTCCGCTGTTTGATCAAGACAGCATTCTTGTTCACCAATCTCCTTCAGGTTCCCTAGGCTTAGATTATGTGAACAGCTCGTATCTTGAAAATAATATGAGTTCAATTAATACAGTTTCCAATAGCGACACTGTTCGGTTAATTCTAACTTCTCGTATTCCATTTGTCCCCGCTTCAAGTGCGCTTGCAGTACCTAATTACACCAGAGATTTTTCAAACACTCATCCTATTCCTCTTGAAGAAACTCCTTTCGACTCATTTTATATAGCTGATACGGCTTCTCATCACTCATTCAGAAAAACAGATTATTGGGATTGGATAGTAACTCAGAAAGAGACAGTATTTATTGGGCCCGAAGACTTTGCCTTGGCTGGCGATTATTTTTGTACATTACCACTCCCACCATCCTATTCGAACCCTGTATTATCATGCACAGATACTACTGTTACTTTCTCTAATGGCATTATTAACATCTCCAACCCTGGCAGAGTAGCAACTATTTCACTAGAGAGCCACAATGGTGGGGCCTATATTTACAAGCATAAGCGTGCACTTCTCGGATTCCCTGCCATGTCCCTTCAGGCAAATCAACAGAATGGGAATCATTATACGGTTACAGCAACTTGTGTTACGACTGATATGGAAGTTAGAAACAAACTAGACGAACTTGCTTCAACCGGGAAAATCAGATATATTTGGGGGTACAAGAATCCGACTACTAACAGCTATACATGGACTGACACCACATCCGTGCGCTCATTTGCTTGCGTAGCTCCTGATGGTGAAAAGACTTACGTCTGTATGAAAATGACAAATGGACCGGGGAGGGAATGTACAGATATTAATGTTATTACCATCAATCGTACCTCTGAAGGCCCATTATTCTATGAACCTTACGAGATTTGGAGCACCAAGCACGGTGCAATGATATATTACGATAAGTTGCAAAACACCGTTGCATCTGCCAACAATTACTTTGGCGTTTGGATTAACAGTGATTATTATCCTGCCCCTCTTACTCCAGATAATGTGCAGATTGATTTAGATACGATACCCCTAGCTGAAACATTCCAAACATCAATTGATGGGCAAACTGTTACTGTTTATTGTTTCGACATTATTGATTCCCTGGATTTACCCTCTCCTCTTACGACCCCTTCATCCTTCGGGCCTATTTTGAATTTGGCAACGGTCCGCCATGGTAACACAGTGATTGATCAATTGCCTTTCTGGATTTGCTGGTAATAGTAATCAAGTATTTGCAAGATATGAAAATACAGTATCTCATACTATCCATCCTGACACTTTGCGTGTTTTCATGTTCCACCCTTGTAATGGAACCGGCAGAACCGGTCGTTTCTGAACAGCTGGCAGGCAAAAGGCCACGAACAAAGAGTGGCGGCACAAGCACTCCATGTTCACAACTGTCAGCTACGGAAGTACAGCATTTTTTTCAGACTAACCATCACTCAATACTAATCCAGCATATTCTGCTTAGAGACAGCGTATATGTACAAACTCTAACTGAAGATGATTTGGTTAACCTCAACATAACGGAGGAAGAACGTGCTTTCAGTGACACCTGCGTTGCAAAATTAAACTCACTATTGGAGCAGCAGTAATACAGAAATGAAAAGAATTGGAGTTTTTATATTCTCGCTCTTGGTCCTGACTTCTTGCTTATCGAAACTTAGGACTCCTATTAGTGGCTATGGACCGGCATGGGAACTGAATTGTACAATTGATGGAGAATCATTCTATTATTCCGGAGACCGGCCTCGCTTTGATTGGACTTTTGGGGGCCGACCTGATGAGTTAGCTTATTCTGAGTTTTGGGTGTCAATAGACTCATTAGCCGAATTCAATAGTATCTTGTGCGATGATTCCAGACAAGGCAAATACTGGCCTATTGCGCAATTCCCTTTTAATAGCAGAAGCGACACCTCTTATTTTGTGGAAGGGAAATATTATTCCCCATGTCATATTGATTCTTACAACTGGTCCATAATGGATCGTGGGTATGATTATGATTACGTTAGTGGTGGATGGTTCCGCTTTCAGTTGGGGGATGGAAATGACATCTTGTTTAAGACTGATTTCTATATTGTTTTATCTAGCTATTACCCGGACGTTTCTGATACAATTCACCTTTCCGGCGAATTAGTAATGCACAAAAGATACTACATCGAGGAATATAATGATTGGCTTGGTCATACCACAATTGGTGAAAAACCATTGATTCCAATTAAAAAGACTACCACAAACAACAACTAGCACTTAAATGAAAGACCCACAAATACATAATAGTCGCGACTAAGTATTTAGCGGTGCAGGTCCTTACATTGTGCGCTAGGTCCTGCACCACTTTAATTCATGTATTGAATGCAAGATGGCCTTATAATCCGCATTTATAGCATTTATATAATGTAACGTGATTTAAGTATGAAAAAGCTCTTCACTGTTTTCAATTTAGCTGCGTTGTTTGCGCTCTCCGGCTGCATGGGCGCAAACTTTTACGATGTCGCCACTGAAGAGGTTGACGCGCCGGATGTAATCCCGCAGGAAGGAACCACGCTCTCTCTGGATATCACTTATGAGCCGGATGCCTCCACGCGCTTCCAACCTGCAACAGTACTCCAGCCCTATAGGTATCACGTGTTGATTGATGGCTGGGAATATAGCTATGGACTCGGAGCTCAAGCACAAATACCTATTATGGCCAATGATACCCACGCTCCCGTGACTATAATAGTGGAAGGCGCTAAGGCCTTGGAATATAAAGTTTTTCCTTCAGCCTGGGATGATTGGCATGAACTCTATAGAGGAACCCAGGGGGCTTTAGGGGAAACGGAACAATCAAAATACAAAGGACTTGAGGGTCTGTCGCTTGGTGTAAAGCTGGGGAATAAGACATATAAGTTTGAATTCGTGGATTCCGGTGCCTCGGAGGTATTCAAGCGGCTTTTGATGGGGCGTGAAATCACTCTTCCCATTTCAATATCCAACAGCATCGGGCTTTCTCCTTTTGATATGTCTGATGGGCAAAAAGAGTTTTTGAATCTTGTATGTTCAAGCGCACCTAAAGACTTTCGTTTTTGGAACGGGTCATTGACGGTCGGTGGCCTTTATCTGTATTCATCTACAATGGATCTTGTCATACAGGATGGCCAGAAGGTGGGCTTCGACTACGGAACTCTCCTTGCTACCGTTTGCAAAGAAGACCTTAAGGCTTTGAAGAAATTGTATACACCCTGGAAAGCTCCGGAACTGTTCGAGATGACGCTGTCTCTGATTTCAAATTAGGCTGCCTAATCTCTATTTAGTCTCATTTTCCACCAGTGACGTTATTCTGACACATAGTATTATATGCAACGGAAAGCAATCTAAATGCATCTATATAACATAAGTATCCCTTGACAATATCCATCTGTTTAAGAACTAAGCACCACGATTACATGAAAAAGGCATTGCTGGTTTTTCTTCTGCTGCTGTACGGAGCATCGCTTCTGCACGGGCAGGTTGCGGACAGCACGTCCTGGAAGGGCCAGGGGGAGGTTGCAATTGCGTCTGCCCAGGGTATGTTGTACAGCGGCGCTTTAACTGCCGCCGCCGGGGGCGGTCTTATGCTGCTTGCAGTAGCACCATGGCGTACTCCGCCCGAACCAGAAGAAGCCTATTTTAATGAGAATTGGGTGCCGATTGTAGTATACTTGTTAGGAGGCACCGCAGTAATCTCCGGATTGGCCTTCATGCTGGCCAGCGTACCTGTATTCATTGCCGGTGGTACCATTAAGAGATGCGACGGGCCCTGGAAAGAAGCACGGTATGACAAACGCGGGCTGGGGTTAATCCTGGAAGGGGGCTACTTCGCGCCTGATGTCATTCAAATGAGAACAGAACTCGGCTATCACTTCAGCTCTCATTCATTCTTGGGTCTCGGCGTGGCGCCTGGCTTCTACTGGGCTGAGAGTCATCGGGCAAATACAACCCACTTCTCTCTTCCTGTGTATGCCGATTTCCGCTGGAGCTTCTGCAACAATCTTTTATCGCCGTACCTGGGCCTCTCCGCAGGCATGGAAATGCTTGATGATCCCTTCTCTCCCTATCTGGAAGCGGAGCTTGGAGGCAGAATCCGTTCAGACAAGAACTCAACCCGCTCCTTCTGGATGGGTATTTCCGGAGAAGCTGCCGGAGGCTATATCAGGGCCGGACTTAAAATGGGCTATTCTTTCTAAGCTACACCTTCAGGAAGATCTTCTTCCGATAAAGGAAATACAGGAACAGCCAGACCAGGGCGAGGTAGCCGCACTGCCAGACCACTTTGGCCCAGAGGGGGTCCATGAGGCCGCAGAGGCCCTCGAGGAAGAAGTTGGTGGCGAACTTGAAATCTATGATTCGCGGGGCCATGAAAATGGTGATGGAATTCAGGCCTATTACCGTGAACGGCAGAATCCAACCTTTCCAGCCCTTGACGTCAATAATCCAGTAAAACAGGGCAAACAGCGCCAGCGAATAAGCGCCCGTGACCAGCACGAAGCTGCTGGTCCAGAGTTTCTTGTTGAGCGGGAACCAGCGGGACCAAACCAATCCGACCACCAGCAGCAGAACAGCCGCAGCGACCATTCCCAGCACCTTTTTGCGCTCGTTGACGTCCTGCCTGCGCACCCACTCACCAGCGAACATGCCCAGCATTGCCGTCACGATGGCGGGAACCGTGCTCAGGGTGCCTTCCGGGTCGAAGATGCCACCGGTGCCTTTGTACAGGTGTCCGGGAAATAGGCAGCGGTCCACATATCCCACTATATTGCCCTCCAGCGTCAGCGGACCGGCTCCCGCAGGCGCATCCGGAGCCACCACGAAGCCCACCAGAAGCCAGTAGCCCACCAGCAGAACGGCGGCAATGATTACCCGGCCCCACGGCTTGAAATTCATGAACAATATGGACGCGAACATGCCAGCAAGACCTATGCGCGCGAGCACGCTCCAGTAGCGCAGGTCGGCGAACTGGAACTTGAGCAGGCCGTTGCAGATGAGACCGAACAAAACGAGCACCAGGGCGCGCCTGACGGCCTTCCAGTAGATTTTCCAGCGAGGCACTCCCCTCTCCAGCTGCTTGGCATAAGAGAACGGAAATGAAATACCGGCGATGAAAATGAACAGCGGGAAGATGGTGTCGTGATGAGTGAGACCGTTCCAGCTCACATGGTTCATTTGATGATAAATCCAGGATTCCGTCCCATCCGGGAACAGCTTGCAAACCGCTATTATCAGGGAAGCGAATCCCATGATGAAAAGCATATCGAAACCCCTCAGGGCATCAAGGCTAGCAAGTCTTTTATCATTCATGATACGAAGATAGTGTTTTGTTTGAATTATTGATAATTTTTGTTTTATTTGTATTACATAGTTGTAAGGTTCTATGGTAAAAAAAATCGTATCTATAATTCTATTGCTTGCCCTTGTTGGCTGTTCACAAATTAATATTACTTCTGAGCGACCGGCCAAAGTATCTCTTATAACTAAATCAACAAGCATCGATAAGTATAATAATGCTCTTTATTCTAATGAGGTCAAGTCTTGGGTTATGCCCCGTCCGGATCCATATGCTTTTTCCAATTTCAAGGCCGCCCTTTCTGCATTTTCCGAGATAGAGGCCGCAAAGCTAATACCAACACATTATGCTGTTTCTGTGTTTCCTAAAAGCGAAGAAGAACAATGTAAACTCGAAGCAGACGAGAGGTTAAAGGTTGCCTACATACCTTTCAATTATAGATGCGTTCCACCACAGATATCCAACTTTTTAGACTCCTCCTTTGAACGCGAGTCTCACTCTTTGACGCTACCCCACAAATATCAAGAGCGGTATGTAATTATTAATGATGACGGTGAACAATGTGAATATTTATCACCAATAAACACTTTATATATAGTTTGGCCTATTTCATATCCTTTTCCTGAAGATCTGGATTATTCTATTGATTATTCTGTATTTTTACCAGACTCATCAAGTGTTGATATTTCATCGTTTGTTTCGCAGGCAGAAATAGAATCTATCAAAAGATGCTGTTACGATACTCTTGGCATAACTCCTGATTTTCACAGAAGTAGCATTTCTGGAACTGTTGTAAACTACGATGACTTATTAGACTCTAATTTAGCTATGGCTAACCTTATGATCAGGTTTCAATTGGGGAGTAGTATTCTTGATTTCTACACTGATGCTAGTGGACACTATTCTGCCGTCGTTCCTGACTCTTATGAAATGAGTTGTATATATTCACAACCACGGTGGAAGCTTACCGAGTCAAATTCAACAGCGCCTATAACAAAGCATATGGCATATGTAAGCGGCCTCGGTAATGGTATTATTCATATATTATCTAATGTTGAATCTACCATTCACAGAGCCGCTGTATGTTACTTCTCTGAAAACCACCCCATAGACGTACCGTTATGCAATAATGTTATAAGAATTATTATGACCCGAACTTCACCTATTTGGTCTGGGCGTTTTAATGCAGTTTTAATTGGAGTTCCATATATAGAGATCACTAATAGTGCTATATGCGATTCCGGCTACTTGTTCGCTAATGTTTGCCATGAACTCGGGCATTATACTCAATACTATTACAAAAACAATTATCTTTGGTATACCTCATTGCATTCTATTATTAAAGAATCTTTTGCTTCGTATGTTTCTTGGATAATAAGTCACTATTACTACACTTTCGTAGGTGGAGTAGACAATAGTATTCTACCATGGGATTACTATTTCGGTCAATCTCGACAATCATGGGACAAAACCAACCCCTCATACTACTCACCAATGTTTGTTGACTTATATGATGATAACAACCAATGTCTCTCCAATCCTTCTTATAATTATGATTCTATATCTTATTTGCCTCATTTTATTATTAAATCATTAGCGACAAATAATTCCAATTGGGGACAAATCAAAACTCAGCTTCAAAATTATATTGGGCTGCTCATTTCGCAAACTGATTATAATCAGTATATTTATCCGTATGATTATTACTTTGCACATAACTAGCCCATTCCATGAAAAAGTGTTTATTGTTAATCGTTATCGTTTTATTTGCCGGTTGCAGCGACACATGGAAACTTGAGCAATCTTATAAGAGTTTATCTGGCTCTGTGGCATCTGTTTATGAACACATAGTGGAAGGAACGCTTGATGGCGACGCATTACCCTTTAGCTCAGAAGACGGTGTATGCATTTTAGTGATTTCTAGTCATTCCCGTGATAGCATAAGCCTGTATTTTAAGTTTTCCTCCACCTTCTGCCCTTATGAGGATATTGTTTCCATAAGCACCACACCTTTTGTCCTATCTGGTCAACCAGCATCAGTTCAATTTGACGATAACATTACGCTTCTGTTTACTAAGTACAACAATCAGAACTTTAAAGAAATTGCAAATATAAAAGGGTGGATAAATAATGAAACTCTTATTCAGTTGTGGACAAAAACTCAACCGGTTCCTTTTGAGTATAAGTGCGACATACTGATTTCATGGGGAGAATCCCAATCTCTGCCAGAAGTTCACTGTCTGCAGATTAATAATATCTTACGATATCCACCCTTTCGATAAACATATCCTCTTATTCACTAAAGAATAACAATTGCGGCTTCGATGGAGCCCCCAAAGGGGTCCAGTAACCTTTTTTATATATTTAATTGGTTTGTTCCAATAAAATATACTATCTTTGCAAGCTATTTTTGGACAATTATTAATTATTAATATAGTATGCAAAGTAAAGGAGCAATCAGACTTGTAGCAATCCTGCTCGCAATTGCCTGCATTTGGCAGCTTTCCTTCACCGCTGTTACCAGCATCCAGGAGAAGAAGGCCGCAAAGGTGGCAGCTGCAAAGGCCGAGGCTTTCAGCCAGACCCCCGAGTTCGGCAAGATTGCCGCAGAGGATCAAGCTTATTTCCTTGATTCACTGAAGAAGAACGAAGAAAAGAGGTACACAGACTCCATTTCTTCCCAGAAAGTTTATTTCGGAAACACATTCAAAGAAGTTAAGGCCAAGGAGATCAACCTGGGTCTGGACCTCAAGGGCGGTATGAACGTCATGCTGCAGGTTCAGCTCGAGGACCTCGTACGTGCACTGTCCGGCAACAACCAGAGCCCTGAATTCCAGCAGGCCCTCGCCAACGCCAAGGCACGCATGGTCAACTCCCAGAGCGACTTCATCACCCTCTTCGCAGAGGAGTGGAAGACCATCACCGGCGGCCAGAGGCTGTCCCAGGTATTCGGCACCTATGAGATGCGCGACCGCATCAAGCCCGAATCCACCGACGAGCAGGTCATCGCCGTGATCAAGGAAGAAGCCGAGAGCGCCATCTCCAACTCCTTCAACGTCCTCCGCAACCGTATCGACCGCTTCGGCGTCACCCAGCCTTCCATCCAGAAGATCGGCAACACCGGCCGTATCCTCGTGGAACTCCCTGGCGTGAAGGAGCCTGAGCGTGTGCGTAAGCTGCTCCAGGGAACCGCATCCCTCGAGTTCTGGACAACGTTCGACGCTGCTGAGATCACCCCTTACCTGCAGGAAGCCAACGCCCTCCTGGCACAGTACGCTGCCGCCGAGGACGACGACGCAGTTGAGGAGACCGCAGAAGAAGGTGACCTCGTATCCGAGGAGCTCAAGGCCCAGAGCGAGAGCGGCGACAACCTGGCCGCCTACAAGAAGGCCAACCCTCTGTTCGCAGTGCTTCAGCCTACGAACTACAGGGGCAACGCCTGCATCGGTTACGCAGCTGCTGCCGATACCGCAGCGGTTGGCAAGTACCTCCGCATGCCCGAGGTTGCCGACCTCTTCCCCGCAGAGTTCCGCCCCATGTGGAGCGTGAAGCCCTCCGATATGCTGCAGGCCGACAACATCTTCGAGCTCATCGCCATCAAGGCCTCCAGCCGTGACGGCAAGGCCCCTCTGGACGGCGGTGTTGTGACCGACGCCCGCGTTACCACCAACGAGCGCCGCGGCGGCCATCCTTCCGTGTCCATGACCATGAACGCAGAGGGCGCCAACGTGTGGGCCCGCCTGACCAAGGACAACGTAGGCAAGCAGATCGCCATCGTGCTCGACGGTACCGTCTACTCCTATCCTACCGTCAACGGTGAGATTACCGGCGGTTCTTCCGAAATTACCGGTAACTTCTCCATGGAGGAGGCAACCGACCTTACCAACGTTCTCAAGTCCGGTAAGCTGCCCGCCCCTGCTACCATCGTTCAGGAGCAGGTCGTAGGTCCTTCCCTCGGTGCAGAGTCCATCAGGTCCGGTCTCATTTCCTTCATCATCGCCTTCATCCTGGTGCTCCTCTACATGATCATCTTCTACAAGGGAGCTGGTCTTGTTGCCGACGCCGCGTTGCTCACCAACGTGCTGCTGCTCTTCGGTACCCTCGCCTCCTTCGGCGCAGTTCTCACCCTGCCCGGTATCGCCGGTCTGGTGTTGACTCTGGGTATGGCAGTGGACGCCAACGTTATTATATATGAGCGTATCAAGGAAGAGCTCAAGGCCGGCAAGGGTCTGGGCAAGGCCGTCCACGACGGTTACCAGAACGCCTACTCCGCCATTATCGACGGTCAGGTGACCACCCTCCTCACCGGTCTGGTGCTGTTCTTCTTCGGTTCCGGTCCTATCAAGGGCTTCGCTACCACCCTCATCATCGGTATCGTTACCTCCGTTCTGACCTCCATCTTCATCACCCGTCTCATCATCGACGACCGCGTGAACAAGGGTAAGAGCGTCAGCTTCGAGTGGGAGTGGTCCAAGAACTTCCTGAAGAACACCAACATCGACTTCATCAAGGGCCGTAAGTTCTCTTACATTATCTCCGGCGCCCTGATCGTCATCGCTCTCGGTTCCATCTTCTTCAAGGGCTTCACCTATGGTGTAGACTTCACCGGCGGCCGTACCTACGTCGTCCGCTTCGACCAGCCTGTTACCGCAGAGGCCGTCCGCGCTGCCGTCAACAATACTTTCAACGCTGCAGATCCCGAGTCTTCCGTTGAGGTCAAGCAGTTCGGTGGTGATTCCCAGATGAAGATCACGACCTCCTACAAGGTCAAGGATGAGTCTTCTTCCGTGGACACCGAAATCGAAGGCATGCTGTTCGAATCTTTGAAGGGCTTCTTCAAGGAGGATGTGCAGCTGAGCGACTTCACCTCCACCCTGGAGAATCCTAACGGTATTATCTCCTCCGACAAGGTGGGTGCTTCCATCGCAAGCGATATCAAGCGTTCCGCTATAATCTCCGTGCTCCTCGCACTCCTTATCATCTTCGCTTACATTGCATGGCGATTCAAGGGCTGGAGCTGGGGTCTCGGCGGCGTGGTCTCCCTGGCACACACTGCCATCATCCTGATCGGCTTCTTCTCGCTGTTCAGCGGTATCCTGCCGTTCAACCTGGATGTGGACCAGACGTTCATTGCAGCTATCCTGACTATCATCGGTTACGCTATCAACGATAACGTGGTTATCTTCGACCGTATCCGTGAGAATGTTGGCCTGCACCCGAACGACGACTTCAAGCAGATGGTGAACAAGTCTCTCAACCAGACTCTCACCCGTACGGTCAACACCTCGGTATCTACCCTCCTCCCTATGCTTGCTATTGCAATCTTCGGTGGTGAGAGCATCCGCGGTCTGTCCGTCGCCCTCTGCCTCGGTATCCTCGTGGGTACTTATGCTTCCATCATGATTGGTACTCCTATCATGTACGACAGCACCCGCAAGGCTCTGAAGAAGTAATTCTAACCTTATCTATAAAGAAGAGGGCCGCGGCAAATTGCCGCGGCCCTCTTCTTTGACAGCCCGGAGGGCTGGGGGTTTCGGGGGCATGCCCCCGTGCCCCTGGGGGCGGCGCGTAAGCGCGGGGGACGTAACGAGCCGCTGGCGAAGCTAGCGGCTGCCGCCACCGTGGCCGCCGCCGGAGAAGCCGCCGCCTCCGCCGAAGGAGGAGTGGCCGCCGAAGCCGGAGGAAGAACGGGAAGAAGAGGCCGCCTGGCTCTCCAGATGGCGGTCGTATGCCGTCTTGTAGGCATTGCCGGCGTCTACGGTCCATGAATGCAGCACAGAAGTCATAATCTGAGGCTCCATGCCATGGCTGCGGCTAAACTCGGCAAACTGGTCGGGATAGAGCTTGGAGAGGCCCTTGGAGACCTTATCTGCTATGCCGAACAGCTGGGCGAACACGAGATACTGACCCCAGAGGCCGACCTCCGGCACTTCGCGATCCCTGGCCAGGGTGAACTCGGAAAGGAAGTTCTTGAACTGAAGGAGCTTCCTTGATTCGGAGACTTTGTCGCCGGTATACTTGGAAAGCTGGGCTTTGCCCTCTTTTTCTACGCTTTTAGGCCAGTTTACCAGGGCCGAGCTGTGTTTGTTGGCCCATGCTTTGAACTCGCCGTTTTCCAGGATGCGGTTTTCGCCGGATGCCGCCAGGGCCTTCTTGTACAGCTGCTTTTCACAATCGTCCGAGAAGTCCGGCTCTTCCGCCGGGAATGCCAGGTCGAAATGGCCGTCCTCCGCCTTTACTGGCGTAAGCGTGCCGTCGGCAATCCATTTGAGGAAATAGGCACCCATGCGCCTCTCCGGATGGTCTCCGGCGAATGTCAGGCGCGAGCCGTCTTTCATGAGCCAGGTTGCGACTGGAATGCTCCCCTTGAACGGAGCCTCGCGGTTCCATCCGTCCGGTTTGGCCGTGCCGAACACTTCAGGCTTCCAGACACGGCCGGTTATTTTCAGAATTATATCCCTGATTATCAGGTATATGACAAGGAGGATCGCAAGAAGCGCCACCAGAATGAACAAACCGCCTGCTACATAGGCAACCAGGTCGTCGAAAGAAAGCTTGGGCTTTTTCTTGTAGTCGCTGCCCTTGAAGGCCTTCTTCTGCATCTTGGAGAAGTTTATGTTCTTCACGTTCTGGGAGTTGAAGATTCCCTTCTCGAAGCGCATCATGACTATCAGGCTGCCGCCGTTGCGGAAGCTGCGGTCGGTTTCAAAGAAGATGGTGCCGTCTTCCCTCAATTCCGACTCGCCCTCGCATCCGAATACCCAGAAACGGGTTTCTTCTTCTGTAAAAGGCTTGTCGTCGAGCCTGTGGAAGCAGATCGAAGCGTGCTGTGGATTGGCTATGAGGTCGGTGTTCACGAACATGAAGTTGAAGGCGTCGTAATCCTTAAGCGACTGCACCAGGCCGGTGACCACGAAGCCTGCCGTCCACTTATGGTCGCCAAGGGAACCCTGGCCCCAGCATAGCTCCACGCCATTTTTGCCCTTGTCTATTATGCCGCAGCGGCCGGCCTTCTCCGAGAGGCTGCGGGACGAATCC
Organism: Bacteroidales bacterium; assembly: GCA_017554335.1. Classification (GTDB taxonomy): domain Bacteria; phylum Bacteroidota; class Bacteroidia; order Bacteroidales; family UBA932; genus Cryptobacteroides. Next base: position 29,633 of record JAFZIO010000005.1, read on the forward strand.
CAATGGCGTCCGTCGTCGGCAAATTCCACCCCGTCCTCTTCCACGCTGAGGCCAAGCACCTCGCTGCCGTTCAGGTTCTCAATAGGGATATACCATTCGGTGCCGCGCACCACGGTAACGTCCCAGCGCTGCTGGATATAAGCGTCGCCTTCTTCATTGATGTAAACGTCGATGTCGATAGAACGTATTTCCTGGGCAAGGAGACCCAGGGAACTGAGCAGCAGGGCTGCAAGCACTAGAATTCTTTTCATAGTCACAAATTTAACACTAATTTATTATATTTGCGTTATGCAAGATTTCGCACAGCTTGGCCGCAGGGAGGCCATAAGGCTCCTTTTCGAGGGCTCCCCTTTCAAGCCCTTTGAACACAGCTCATTTACGCCCGAAGCCGGGCAGAAGGTCGTGGGCGCAAGCCGTATGCTGCTGGAAGGCATAGACTTCGATCTGGTTTATTTCCCCCTCAAGCATCTGGGTTACAAGAGCGTAGTCGCCGTAACCGGAGAGCTTTACGCAGGCCTGGCAAGCCCCAGGACTTTGTCCGTGGCGCTCGGCTTGTCGGCAAAACTGGGCTTCGACCAGGTAAAAGAGCTGTTCGGCGGAGTACTTGCAGCCGCCGGAGAGTTTGGATACAAGGCCGTGTCGCTGGACCTTCAGCCTTCGCGCAACGGTTTAAGCATCAGCGTATCGGCCATAGGTGCCGCTTCCGCCGTCGATGGCCCGGCCGCCGCTTCCAAGGACCTGCTCTGCGTGAGCGGGGCCCTGGGTGCCGCTTACTGCGGCCTGCAGCTGCTGGAGAGGGGGAAGAGCCGCTTCGACCAGGGTGTCGGCGCCCCCAAGGAGGACCTGGAGCGCTACCGCATGCTGGTGGCGTCCTACCTCAAGCCGGAGCTTCCCGGAGGCTTGCCGGAGGCCCTTGCCGAATCGGGAGTCACCCCTTCCGCCGCCCTTTTCGTGGACCGCGGGCTTGCGGACGCCCTGCTGCGTCTGGTTTCCGCCACCGGCCTCGGAGCCAAGGTGTATGCCGACAAGATACCCTTCGAGGCGGGCAGTTTCGCCCTTGGCAAGGAGATGGACTTCGACCCAGTTTCCGCCGCAATGAACGGCGGAGAGGACTGCAGGGTGCTGCTTGCCGTGCCTATTTCCCAATTCGAACAGTTCCGTCACGACTTCCAGGCGTTTGATATAATAGGACACCTTGCACAGGCCGACGTTGGTGCAGTTCTTGTGACTCCCGACGGCATCGAACACAGGGTGTCTGCGCCCGGCTGGCCCACAGAAGAAAACAACGTTTAACACTTTTACTAATATGAAAAAGATCATCGTAGTTCTCAGCGCACTCGTGCTCTGCGCATCTGCAGCCAACGCACAGGCTTGGCTTGATTCCTTCCTTAAGATCGCAACCGAGAAGGTTGGCGACGTAGTTGCCGGCACCAATGCCGTGTCTTCAGCATTCGACATTAAGGGCGACTGGAAATACCAGGGCGTAGCAGTAGGCGCAAGTTCCGATAACGTTCTCGCCAGCCTTGCCACTTCCGCAGGCACCGGCACCATCGAGAAGAAGTGTGACGAGCTCCTCGCCAAGGCCGGCATCAAGCCCGGCGCAGCGGTCCTGAGCTTCAACAACGACGGTTCCTTCACCCTCAAGGCCGGAAAGATCAGCCTCCCCGGCACCTGGACCAAAGAAGGCACCAAGCTCACCATCAACTTCGCCAAGATCTTCACCTTCAAGCTTGTAGGTACCATCAAGACAACCTCCAGCGGCTGCAACGTCCTCTTCCCCGCCGACAAGTTCGTGGCCTTCATCCAGAAGGTTCTTGAGGCTGTAAACCAGGTCGCAAACAACGCTACCATCACAGCCGTCCAGCAGACCCTCGCCAGCGCCAAAGACGTTCAGCTGGGATTCAAACTGGCAAAGTAAGTATATCTTTGTGCTATGCCATTCGTTCATTTGCACGTCCATACCCAGTACTCCATCCTTGACGGCCTTTCGGACATCAAGAAGCTGTTTGCGCGCGCCAGGGAGTTGAATATGCCCGCCCTTGCCATCACAGACCACGGCAACATGTACGGTGTGAAGGAGTTCCTGAAGTGGGGGTGGGACAAGAGCAACCTGGGTCCGGACAAGCAGCCCATAGTGAAGCCCCTGATAGGCTGCGAAGTATATGTAACGAGGCATTACGACCATCACCTCCGGGATAACGACCACAAGCAGTACTACCATCTGATTCTGCTGGCCAAGAACTACAACGGCTACAAGAACCTGATGAAAATCTGCTCCGAGGGCTTTATAGAGGGCTTCTACTACAAGCCGCGCGTCACCCACGAGATCCTGGAGAAGTACCACGAAGACCTTATCTGCAGCTCTGCATGCCTTGCCGGTGAAATCTCCAAGAACCTGATGGCCGGCGACTACGAAGGCGCCCGGAAGGCCGCCGAGTGGCACAAGAACGTCTTCGGAGACGACTACTACCTGGAGGTAATGCTCCACAAGACCGAGGTGGAGGGTCTGCCGGAGGAGGCATACGACAAGATTTACGAGGTCTACCGCCAGCAGCTGGTGGTAAACGAGGGTATCTTCAAGCTGGCGCAGGAGCTTGGCATCAAGGTGGTTGCGACCAACGACGCCCACTTCCTGAACAAGGAGGACGGCCCCGTGCACGACCGCCTCATCTGCCTCACTACCAACGCCAACATAAGCGACCCCAAGCGCCTCCGCTACACCCAGCAGGAGTACATAAAGAGCGAGGAGGAGATGGCGGCGCTGTTCCCGGACCACCCGGAGGCTCTCGCCAACACCCTGGAGGTGGCCGACAAGATTGAGGCCTACAAAATCGACCGTCCGCACGTTCTGCCGAAGTACGAAATAGACCCCAAGTTCCTTGCCAACATAGACGCCAAGCTGCTGCAGTACAAGGATATAATCGACGAAGGGCGGTACTCTGTATCGAAGGACAAAAACACCGGCATGGAGCGCAAGGAGTACCGTGGCGACGAATTCTGCCGCTCGGTGGCCTACCTCTGCGAACTTACCTACAACGGCGCGCACCAGCGCTACGGCAGCACGCTCAGCGAGGAGCAGAACGAGCGAATTGACTTCGAGCTCAAGACCATCTGCAAGATGGGCTTCCCGGACTACTTCCTCATCGTTCAGGACTATATAGCGGCTTCCCGCTCGCATGGCTACATGGTCGGCCCCGGACGTGGCTCCGCCGCCGGATCCGTAGTGGCTTACTGCCTGGGTATCACCAACCTGGACCCTATCAAATACAAGCTCCTGTTCGAGCGTTTCCTTAACCCGGACCGCATCTCCATGCCTGATATAGACGTGGACTTCGAGAACCTGGAAGACGCGCACGAGTACGTGGAGAAGAATTACGGCGCCGACCATGTGTCGCGCGTCATCACCTTCGGCACGATGGCCGCAAAGAGCGCCATCAAGGACGTCGCCCGCATCAGCGAAGTAAGCATAGACGAGTCCAACCGCCTCTCCAAGATGGTACCCGACCGCCTCAGCGAGAAGGTGGAGAAGGAATACCCCTTCAACCCCAAGCTGGACGAGCTGAAACCGGGCTTCAAGGTCATCGAGAAGGAGATAGAAGTTGACGGCGTCAAGCAGAAACGTACGTTCCAGAAGGGCATGGAGGAGGTGGACGCCAAGATTACCCTTGCCAATTGCTACCGCCTCGTGCCGGAGTTCATCAACGAGCTGGAAAACGGCCCGGAGATCAACAAGGAGGTGCTGAAGTACGCCCAGAAGCTGGAAGGATGCATTCGCCAGGTGGGCGTGCATGCCTGCGCCACCATAATCGGCCGCGGCAACCTCACGGACTACATCCCCATCTGCCTGTCGAAGGACAAGGAAACCGGCAAGGACGTCTGGACTTCCCAGTACGACGGGCACTACATCGAGGACGTGGGCATGCTGAAGATGGACTTCCTGGGCCTGATTACCCTGTCCATCATACACGAGACGCTGAGGAACATCAAGCAGCGCCACGGAATCGACATCGACATAGAGGCCATTGACATAGCGGACCAGCCGACGCTGGAGCTCTACGGACGCGGCGACACCACCGTGGTGTTCCAGTTCGAATCGGAAGGCATGAAAAACTGGCTGCAGCGCCTCAAGCCGCAGCGTTTCGAGGACCTCATCGCTATGAACGCCCTCTACCGGCCGGGCCCCATGGACTACATCCCGGACTTCGTCGCCCGAAAGCAAGGGCTGCAGAAGATAGAGTACGACCTGCCGGAGATGGAGGAGTTCCTGGACGAAACCTACGGCATCACAGTCTATCAGGAGCAGGTGATGCTCCTCAGCCGCAAGCTCGCCGGCTTCACCAAAGGCGAGGCGGACCGCCTGCGTAAGGCCATGGGCAAGAAGAAGATAGATGAGATGATGGTGCTGAAGGACAAGTTCATGAGCCAGGGCCAGGCTAACGGGCATCCGGAGAAGACGCTGGACAAGATATGGAAGGACTGGGAGAAATTCGCCCAGTACGCCTTCAACAAGTCCCACTCCACCTGCTACGCCTGGGTGAGCTACCAGACAGGCTGGCTCAAGTGCCATTATACCGCCGAATTCCTTGCCGCCAACCTCTCCTGCAATCTCTCCAACATGGATGAGATCAAGAAGATTATGGCTGACTGCAAGCTCCACGGTATCAAGGTGCTGAGCCCCGACGTGAACGAGTCCGAGGCCCGCTTTACCGTGAACAAGGAGGGCAACATTCGCTTCGGCTTGGGAGGCCTTAAGAGCTTCGGCAGCAACGCTGTGGACGCAATAATAGCGGAAAGGGAGGAAAACGGCCCGTTCAAGGACGTATTCGAGTTCGTGGAGAGGATGGCCGAGCGCTGCGCCAAAGACTCGCGTAACGTGGTCTTTACGGCCAAAGCCATTGAAATACTGGCGCTTGCAGGAGCTTTCGACTCCTTCGGCTACAGACGCTCACAGTTCTTCGTTCCGGGTGCCAGCGGAGAGCGCTTCATAGACGAGCTCACCCGCTACATGGACCTCTTCAAGACGGACAAAATGGACAACAGCCTGTCCTTGTTCGGAGAGGTGGAAGAGCTCAAACCGCAGCGCCCCGTAATGCCGGCGGCACCCGAAGAAGAAAATACTCTGGCCCTGCTGCAGGAGGAAAAGAACTACGTGGGAATGTACCTTAGTTCTCATCCGCTCGACCGTTATTCCTTTGAGCTCGAGAACTTTACCAACCTGTCTATAGGCCGTCTGCAGGAAAAGATCCTGGAGGTGGAGAAGGAGAAGAAGAAGTTTGCCTGCACGCTGGCCGGCATCGTAACGGACGTTAAGACGGTGACCACCAAAAGCGGCGCTCCGGGAGCCCGCGTGGTGCTGGAAGACTACAACGGGCATTACGAATTCGCGCTCTTCGGCAAGGATTACGAGGCTTACATAGCCTATATGAAGCCGCACGAATACCTCTACTTACAGGGAGACATAGACGAGCGCTATTTCCTGAAGCCGGACGAAAGGGCGCAGGGCAAGACTGCCCCGTACGCCTTCAAGATACGCAAGGTGCTGCTCCTGGGTAACGTAGCGGAGACTTTCGTGTCCGGAATTACGGTCGACATAGACACCGAGCAGCTGTCGCAGGCCTTCCGCAAGCAGCTGCAGCGCCTCCTGAAAGACAATCCTGGCAAGATTCCGTTCAGCATACAGCTGCACGACAGGGGTACCGGATACAACCTTGAGTTCCGCTCAAAGAAGTTCGCCGTTTCCGTAACCAACGAGTTCATCTACCGCCTGAAGCAGATGGGACTGAGTTACTCGATTCAGAAGAAGGCGGCCTAAATCAGCGAGAGCAATTCTTTTACGAACGCACGGGACTCCACCTGAGGGTGGGGAATCCTGAGTTCCGGCGTTGCCATTTGGAGCTTACCGTATGTAAGAATATCAATGTCTATGATACGGTTATGATAGATTCTGGAGCCGTCCGGGGCATATTCGGGAGCGTCCGTGCGCCCCATGTCACGCTCAATCTGCTTGCATATTTTTAGAACCGTTTCCGGCCTGCGGGCGCTTTTATATACAACAATGGCGTTCAGGAACGGCGGAGCCACGAAGCCGCAGGCCTCGGTTTCTATTACTGGTGACTGTTTGACAGGAGTGCCGAAAACCTTGTTCAGGCGCATCAGAGCCTCGTTTATGTTGGCCTGACGGTCTCCAAGATTGGTTCCGAGGAGCAGGTAGAGCTCTCTCATAATTCCGGGTCCATGCCAAGGGCGACGCGGGCTTCGTCGGAAAGCATGCTCTGGTCCCACACGGGATCGAAAGTGAGATCTATCTGGCAGGATTTCACGCCCGGAGTGTCCTCTACGCTATGCTGAACTTCCGCCATCACCTCGTCCGCCATGGGGCAATTGGGAGCGGTGAAAGTCATTTTGATATAGACTTCGTGCGCCTTGTTTATATTGAGCTCGTAGACAAGGCCAAGGTCGTATATATTAACCGGAATTTCAGGATCGTACACCTGCTTGAGTGACAGGATTACGTCGTCGTAGAGGGGCGCAAGAGCCTTAACGTCCTCCGGAGTAAGTACTTCTTTATCACTCATTTTCTGCTGCTTTAGCACGGATTGTCGCTATCATGGACACAAGGCCGTTGGCCCTGGTGGGGGAAAGGTTCTCCTTAAGACCAAGTTCGTTAAGGAAACTGAAATCGTCTTCAAGGATTTCCTGTGCGCTGCGGCCGGAATAAACGCTTACCAGCATGGCAATTATGCCGCGGGTAATCAGGGCGTCACTGTCTGCATCGAACCACAGAATGCCGTCACGCTTCTCGCAGTCCAGCCAAACCCTCGACTGGCAGCCCTTGATGAGGCGGTCTTCCGTTTTCTTCTCCTCCGGCAAGCCCTCCAGGGACTTGCCTAATTCGATGAGGTATTCATATTTATCCAACCACTCCTCGTACATCGAGAAGTCGTCGATTATCTGCTGTTGTTTCTCTTTAAGTGTCATCTCAGCATGCCTATCGCTTTGCGCAGCGAAGATACGAAATATTCCGCTTCCTGCATCGTATTATACGGTGCGAAGGACGCCCTGAGCATGCCGGTGACGCCAAACCGGTCCATCAGCGGCTCGGCGCACATCTGCCCGGAGCGCACGGCAATGCCCATTTTGTCCAGGATGAGGGCCAGATCTTCGTGGTGCGCATGTTCCACGTAGAACGAGAACACAGGCACCTTCAGGCTGCGGTCGGCGGTCGTACCGAATAGCCGCAGGCCGTCGATTGCCTGCAGGGCATCGTAGACGTAATCGCGGATGCCGTCGTCCTGGGGCATATTCCGAAGTGTCTCGATGGCCTGGACGAAGCAGGGCGTGCCGGAGATGTTCTGCGTGCCGGCTTCGAACTTGCGGGGCAGCGGAGCCCATGTGCTTCCGGCCCAGCGAACCGTCTCTATCATCTCCCCTCCTCCGAACATGGGAGGCATCTGCTCCAGCAACGAACGTCGGCCCCACAGCACGCCGGTGCCTGGAGCTCCGTACATCTTGTGGCCGGAGAAAGCATAAAAATCGCACCCCAGCGAACGAACGTCAACTGGTTGATGCACAACACCTTGTGCACCGTCTACCAATAGCAGCACGCCGTGCTTGCGGCAGATGTCCGATATCGCTTTTACCGGGTTGACCAGACCGAGCACGTTTGATATATGGGCCACGCAAACCAGGCGGGTCTTTTCAGTTATGAGGGATTCGAGCTGTTCCACGCAGAGCCGCCCGTTTTCGTCGACCGGCAGCACTTTGATGCTTATATTCTTGCGACAACGGAGCATCTGCCAGGGAACGATGTCGGAGTGGTGCTCCCCCTCCCCTATTATTATTTCGTCCCCATCTTTCAGGAAGGTCTCCCCTATTCCGAAGGCCGCGAGATTGAGTGAATGGGTCGCTCCAGAAGTAAAGATAACTTCCTCTGTTTCAGCGGTATTAATGAAGTCCGCAACCGCCTTGCGGGCGTTTTCGTAGGCCTCTGTAGCCTCCGCCGCTATATGATGGACGGCTCGGTGCAGGTTGGCTGTCCCCTGCGCCGAGATCTCAGTCCACCTGTCTATTACAGACTGTGGCCTGAGGGACGTTGCTGCATTGTCCAGATAGACAAGCGGCTTTCCGTAAACCGTCCGCTTCAATTGCGGGAACTGCGCTCTTACTTCTTCCGTCGTCATAGCTTCTTAAGGCCGAGGCCGGGGCGGTCGGGGAGTATCATATCTCCGTTCACCACCTTCATACCTTCAAATAAGTCGTTAGTAATCAATAAATTGCCGTCAATGTCACAGAAATCGGCGGCGGGTGCCAGCTGGGCGGCGGCGGTGCAGGCACAGGAGGTCTCCGTCATGCAGCCTACCATCACCTTCATGCCTTCCGCACGGGCATAGGCTATCATTTTCCTGGCCTCAAGCAGGCCGGTGCTCTTCATCAATTTGATGTTGATTCCGGAGTAGGCCCCCTTGATGCGGGGGATGTCTTTCAGGCGCTGTATTGCTTCATCAGCTATAATAGGCAGCGGGCTGCGTTCTGTAATCCAGGCAACGTCGTCCAGACGCTCTTTGGGCATGGGTTGCTCTACCAGCACTATCCCCTGCTCCTTGAGCCAGAAGATTTCGTCCAGGGCTTTCTGCTTGTCTTTCCATCCCTGGTTGGCGTCTACGGCAAGAGGAACATCTGTGACGCTTCGGATGGTCCGGATCATCATCTCGTCGCTGTCCAGGCCTACTTTTACTTTGAGTATCTTGAATTTTCCGGCGCATTCGAGGGTCTTTTCACGTACGACCTCCGGGGTGTCGATGCCTATCGTGAAGGTGGTCGGTCCTGCTTTGGCCGGGTTGTAGCCCCACAGGCGGTAGAGTGGCTGGCCGGACAACTTGCCGCACAGGTCGTGCAGGGCTATGTCAACAGCCGCTTTTGCCGGAGCGTCTCCTTCCGACAGGGTGTCCAGATACTCCATTATATCCTCCTGAAGGAAGGGGCTGTCGAAGCCGCTTAGGTCGACTTTGGACAGAAAATCACAGACACTTTCGACTGTGTGGCCAAGGTAAGGTGGCATAGAGGCCTCCCCATAGCCGGTCAGGCCTTCGTATTCTATTTCTACTTGAACGTCAGGGGTGGTTTTGCGGCTGTAGGATGAGACGGTGAATGTGTGAGCCAGCTGCAGTTCGTAGGGGTAGAACGACAGCTTCATCTTAGCTCCCGTAGCCTTAGGCTTGCCCGTGGTTTTTACACCGCAGGCACTGAGCCCTGCGGCGGCAGCTGCTGTGAGTGAAGCACCTATAAACTCTCTTCTGTCCATTACACAAAATTACAAATAATTAATTAATTTTGTTGAGATATTTAGAATTATGCTTGATTACATTTCCGGACAAATAGCGGAGCTTACTCCTACCAGATTGGTGGTGGATAACCATGGTTTGGGTTACAGTCTTGAGATTTCGCTTCAGACATATGAGGCGCTGGAAGGGAAGAGGGAAGCGACTATCTATATTCAGTCGCAGCTGAATCCTCGAGACGGCACTCAGGTGGATTATGGTTTTGCTGGTAAGGAGGAGCGTGAGTTGTTCCGTCTGATTACGGGCGTCTCCGGTATGGGTGCCGCTTCTGCCAGGATGATCTTGTCATCGCTTACGGTGGCAGAGCTGGAGGAGGCCATTATTTCCGAAAATGTTAATGCGCTTAAGTCTGTTAAGGGTATTGGTCTTAAGAGCGCTCAGCGTATGATTCTGGAGCTTAAGGATAAGATTGTGAAGGGCGAGAGTGCGAGTTCCGATGTACTGTTCCAGTCTGAGTCCAATGCCGCAGCAGACGAGGCTTCCAGCGCTTTGCAGATGCTCGGCTTCAGCAAGGCCAACACCCAGAAGGCCATTCAAGCAATCCTCAAGGCCAACCCTCGCGCCTCTGTAGAGCAAATTATCAAGTCTGCGCTCCAAATGTTGTAATCGTTCCACGGGGAACATCCTGCGACTGAGCAGGGTGTTCTATTTCGCAACCGTAAGCACCCTCGCTTGTAGAGGGAGGGGCCCACAAGCGTAGCGCAGTGGGAAGGCGAAGACCGTAGGTCTGAGGGTGGAGAAATAGAAGCACCCTGTGAAGCGTAGGATGTTCCTATCGCCCGAAATAGACAAGTAGGACAGAGATGTCGGCAGGGGAGACCCCGGAGATGCGGGAGGCCTGGCCGATGGTGCGGGGAGCGTAACGCTTAAACTTCTGGCGGCATTCTATGGTAAGGCCGGAAAGTTTGTCGAAGTCAAAGTTTTCAGGAATTTCGAGAGACTCGAGGCGACGGAGTTTCTCTACTTGCAGTTGCTCACGCTGAATATAGCCTTTATACTTGAGGTTTATTTCAACAGATTCTATAACCTTGTCATCGGGCAAATCATCAAAACCGCAACTCTTGAGTGTTCCCCGTGGAACAAACTTTAAGATGTCATTGAGGGTTAGTTCCGGGCGGGTGGCAATATCGGCGATGCGCTTAGATTCGGTTAGTTTTGCAGAACCGGAAGCCTCCAGATAGTCGTTTATAGCCGCAGCTGTCAGATTATTATTCTCGCATAAAGTCATGAGACGATCGGCTGCGTCGTATTTCTTCATGGTCGCATCATAACGCTCAGCGGTGGCAAGTCCGATTTTGTACGATAGGGGAGTGAGGCGCTGATCTGCGTTGTCTTGACGCAGCAGGATGCGGTATTCGGCACGTGACGTGAACATACGGTACGGTTCATCAACGCCTTTCGTTATCAGGTCGTCGATAAGAACTCCTATGTACGCATCGTCCCTGTGAAGTACAAAAGGATCCTTTTCCTGCAGCGCCAGACTGGCGTTAATACCGGCCATCAATCCCTGTGCAGCAGCCTCCTCATAACCTGTTGTTCCATTCACCTGGCCGGCAAGGTAAAGGCCAGGAATTACCCTTGATTCAAGCGTAGGCTTTAACAGGGTTGGATCAAAGAAATCATACTCCACAGCGTACGCAGGACGGAAGACCTTGACATTTTCCAATCCTTTTATCTTATGCAGGGCATTCATCTGAACCTCGTACGGAAGGGAAGAGGAGAAACCCTGGAGATAGTATTCGTTGGTTCCGTATCCCTCGGGTTCGAGGAAGAGCTGGTGTGCATCGTTCTCGGGAAACACCCTCAACTTATCCTCGATGCTCGGACAGTAACGCGGACCGCGTCCATGGATAACACCGGTAAACAAAGGGGAATCGCCGAAGCCTTCACGGAGGCTCTCATGGACAGCCTCGTTGGTGTGAAGGATAAAACAATCCATCTGACTTCCAAGTCTCTGAACCCGGGAGGGAATGTTCAAGAAAGAAAAACGCTCCGGTTTAGGATCTCCTTTCTGACGGGATAAGACTTCCGTGTTTACGGAGCTAATGTCGATTCGCGGGGGAGTGCCCGTCTTCATTCGGTCGGTAGTTATTCCCCGTTCGACCAGCTGGTCGGTCAGACCAAGAGACGGCATCTCTCCGATCCGGCCTCCTTCAAGCTTATTACGGCCGACGAAGAGTTTGCCTCCGAGGAAGGTTCCGGCGGTCAAAATAAGCGCTCTACACTTAAAAATCTGACCTCCAGCAGTACAAACTCCGCAAATTTTTGAATTCTCAAAGAGAAAAGAAGTCGCAATATCTTTATAAATCTCTAAGTTACAGATACTTACGAGATGTTTATACCAATTCAGGGAAAAACGGATTTTATCGCACTGGGCGCGGGGACTCCACATTGCCGGCCCTTTGGACTTGTTCAGCATCCGGAACTGCAGGGTAGACTCGTCGGTAACTATTCCGCTGAGTCCGCCGAGCGCGTCGATTTCCCGGACAATCTGCCCCTTGGCTATTCCGCCTATCGCAGGATTGCAGGACATCTTGGCAAAAGAGAGTTCGTCCATTGTCAGAAGGAGGACGGACGAGCCGAGGCGGGCGGCGGCAGCGGCAGCTTCGCACCCGGCATGCCCTGCACCGACGACTATTATGTCGAAACTCCTACTTTCCACTTCCGGCAAGCTTTTCCCTCAACGCCAGGTAGTAATTCTCCTTCGACCTCATGACGGCGGTATCTTCGTCAGTGTGGTCGTCGTAACCTATCAGATGAAGAATACCGTGGACTATCACCCTGTGCAGTTCTTCCTGGAACTCGGTACCGTAAAAAACGGCATTTTCCCTGACGGAATCTACGCTGATAAACAGGTCTCCTGAGATCACCGGCTTCTGGGAGTAATCGAAGGTTATAATATCCGTGAAATAATCATGGCCCAGATATTGCAAATTGATGTTGAGTATATACGGGTCCGAGCAAAAAATGACATTTATATCGCCCAGGCGGCAAATCTCGCTCTCGGCCACAACTTTAAGCCAGCGGTTGTTAAACTGCTTGTTCTTGTACTCAAACTTAATATCCTCAAAAAAGTACCTGACCATCGTTTTGTGCTGTAAAAACAACGCAAATCTACAACAAAAATTGGAATTGAAATTTATAATTTCTATCTTTGAGACTTGAATAGACTAAAATAAACGTAAAGTACCCAATATGGAAGTCAAGAAATCAGAAAAAGCCAGCCTCGAGAACAAGCGATTGCTGTTCGTGGAAATCGGATTTGTTCTTGCCCTGCTTATTGTCCTCTTCGCATTCGAATGGAGCAGTAAGGAGAAGGCAGATACGTCCCTGCTGGCCGAGAACAAGGAACTCATTGAGGAAGAAATCATCCCCATCACCCAGGAGACTCCTCCCCCGCCGCCCGAAATGGCAAAGATTCCTATTCTTTCCGACCAGATCGACATTATCGATGACGATATCAAGATCAACGATAATATCATCAACACGGAAGACGATGCAAGCCTTGGTGTAGAAATCCAGGACTACGTGGAAGATGTTCAGGAAGAGGTTGTGGAAGAAGAGACCATTCCTTTCCAGCTCGTGGAAGAGAAGCCCAAGTTCCAGGGTGGAGATGCAAATGATTTCACCAAGTGGGTTAACCAGAGGCTTGTTTATCCTGATGTTGCAAAGGAAAACGGCGTACAGGGCCGCGTAATGCTCCAGTTTACCGTTAATACGGACGGCAGTGTTTCCGGCGTGAAGGTTCTCCGTGGCGTCGATCCTTCCCTCGATAAGGAAGCTGTGCGCGTTGTTTCCATGTCTCCGAAGTGGACTCCCGGAAAGCAGCGTGACCGCAAGGTTAAGGTTACTTACACCTTCCCTGTGATTTTCCAGTTGAGATAGTTATTCAGCTATGTTTTATAAAAGGCTGTCCAAACGGATGGCCTTTTTTTAGGTAAAAATGGAAGAAAGGGCAGTATTTGTAGGTATTATCCGTCAGGGAGAAGATGAACGCAAGATAAAAGATTATCTTGACGAACTGGAGTTCCTGGCAGATACCGCCGGTGTTATAGGAGACAAGAAGTTTGTCCAGAAGCTGGATAAACCGGAAAAGGCTACATACATACGAAGCGGAAAGCTGCTGGAAATAGCTTCTTATTGCGAAGAACACGAAATCAAATACGTCATATTCGATGACGAGCTGACCGCTATGCAGCAGCGAAACGTGGAAAAAGTGATAAAGACCGCGTCCGTTATCGACCGTACAAGCCTTATTCTGGAAATCTTCTCACAGCGTGCAAAGACCTCTTACGCCAAGATGCAGGTAGAACTTGCCCGGTACAACTATATGTTGCCCAGGCTTGCCGGCATGTGGACCCACCTGGAACGCCAGAGGGGAGGTATAGGCACCCGCGGAGGTATGGGTGAAAGCCAGATCGAAGTAGACCGCCGTATCGTCCGTGAACGCATCGCCCGCCTGAAAGAGCAACTTAAGAAGGTCGACAAGCAGATGGCCACCCAGAGGAGTAACCGCGGACAGCTGGTACGCCTGTCGCTGGTTGGGTACACCAATGTCGGAAAGAGCACCCTGATGAACCTGCTTTCCAAATCGGACGTCTTTGCGGAAAACAAACTGTTCGCCACCCTCGATACCACGGTGCGAAAGGTGGTTATAGAGAATTGCCCGTTCCTGCTGAGCGACACGGTAGGATTCATCCGTAAACTGCCTACCCAGCTGATAGAGGCCTTTAAGAGCACCCTGGACGAGGTTCGTGAGGCTGACGTGCTGGTGCATGTGGTAGATGTGTCAGCACCCGATTTCGAAGAGCAGATGACCGTGGTTGAGAAGACCCTGAAAGATATAGGAGCGGGGGATAAGCCGCAGTATGTGGTATTCAATAAAACGGACGCCTACACCTACGAGGAATACGATGAATTCTCACTTGTTCCACGTGGAAAAAACAACCGCAGCCTGGAAGACCTGAAGCACGAATGGATAGAGGAAAAGAAAGTGCCGTGCATTTTCATGTCTGCCCTTTCCCGCGAGGGATTACCAAAACTCCGCAACGACATCTATAAGATGGTTGCGGAGATTCATGCCGGCCGCTGGCCGTTTAACAATTTCTTATGGTAATAAAAAACGGAGGTAAGAAAACCTCCGTTTTTTATTTATTTAGTCTGAGAACTTAGCTTTCAGGAACTCCCTGTTGAGCCTTGCGATGTGAGCAACGGTTATACCCTTAGGGCACTCAAGCTCGCAGGCGCGGGTGTTGGTACAGTTACCGAAGCCGAGTTCGTCCATCTTCGCAACCATTGCCTTGGCACGGCGCTTTGCCTCGGGACGTCCCTGAGGAAGCAGTGCCAGAGAGCTTACGCGGGCAGCCACGAAGAGCATTGCAGAACCGTTCTTACAGGTAGCCACACAGGCACCGCATCCGACGCATGCTGCAGCATCCATACTCTCCTCAGCTTTGTCGTGAGGAATAAGGATATTGTTGGCATCCTGGGCGGAACCCGTACGCACGGAAATGAAACCGCCGGCCTGCAGAATCTTGTCGAATGCGGAACGATCCACCACAAGGTCCTTGATTACAGGGAAAGCGGCGCTTCTCCAAGGTTCCACTGTAATGGTGGCTCCATCCTTGAAATGACGCATAAACAGCTGACAGGTGGTCACATGGTCGTCCGGACCATGGGCACGGCCGTCGATATACAGGGAGCAAGCTCCGCAAATACCCTCACGGCAGTCATGGTCGAAGGAAACGGGACCGCTGCTCTGGCATCCGCGCTCTACGGCTAAGGGGTCGCAACCCTCGCGGATCAGCTGCTCGTTAAGGATATCAAGCATCTCGAGGAAAGACGCATCTTCTTCGATACCAGAAATATGATAGGTCTCGAAATGTCCTTTTGCCTTGGCGTTCTTCTGACGCCATATCTTTAAATTGAATTCCATATTAGTCCTTGTAATTTCTGGTTATAACCTTGATATTCTCGTACACGAGAGGCTCTTTGTGGAGTTCGGGATCCTTGTCTTCACCCTTGTACTCCCATGCAGCAACGTACATGTAGTTGGCATCGTCACGCTTGGCCTCACCTTCCTCGGTCTGGCTCTCCACGCGGAAGTGGCCGCCGCAAGACTCGTTACGGTTAAGGGCGTCACGGGCCATCAGTTCGCCAATCTCGAAGAAGTCTTCCAGACGGAGGGCCTTCTCGAGTTCCTGGTTGAATTCGTACTGGGTTCCGGGAACCTTTACATTCTCGTAGAACTCCTTCTTAAGATCCTTGATAAGGTTGATAGCCTTCTCAAGACCTGCCTTCTCGCGGGCCATACCTACATACTCCCACATAATGTGGCCGAGTTTCTTGTGAATGGAATCCACTGTTTCGGTTCCATTAATGGCGAAGAGCTTTTCGATACGTGCCTGAACAGCCTTTTCAGCCTCAATAAACTCAGGACGGTTTATATCGGTCTTGGGCTCTGCGAACTTCTTGGAGAGATAGTCACCGATGGTCACGGGAACAATGAAGTAACCGTCGGCAAGACCCTGCATAAGGGCGGAAGCGCCGAGGCGGTTTCCACCGTGGTCGGAGAAGTTGGCTTCACCTATCGCATACAAGCCGGGGATGGTAGTCTGAAGGTCGTAGTCAACCCAGATACCACCCATGGTGTAGTGGATTGCGGGATAAATCATCATAGGCTCCTCCCAAGGGGAAGAAGCGGTGATCTTCTCATACATGTCGAAGAGGTTGCCGTAACGCTCGGCAACTTTCTGATGACCGAGGCGGTTGATAGCATCGGCGAAGTCGAGGAACACTGCAAGACCAGTCTCGTTCACACCGAAACCTGCGTCGCAACGCTCTTTGGCGGCACGTGAAGCAACGTCACGGGGAACCAAGTTGCCGAATGCAGGGTAACGGCGCTCGAGATAGTAGTCGCGATCCTCTTCAGGTATCTGGGAAGGCTTGATTTCGTGCTTGCGGAGTTTCTCAACATCCTCCTTCTTCTTGGGAACCCAGATACGTCCGTCGTTACGCAGAGACTCGGACATAAGGGTCAGCTTGCACTGCTGGTCACCGTGTACGGGAATACAGGTAGGGTGAATCTGGGCGAAGCAGGGATTTGCGAAATAAGCACCCCTCTTGTAGCACTGAAGTGCTGCGGAACCATTGGAGTTCATTGCGTTGGTGGAAAGGAAATAGGTGTTTCCATAACCGCCGGTAGCAATAATAACCGCATGGGCGCCGAAACGCTCGAGCTGGCCGGTAACCAGGTTGCGGGTAATTATACCCTTTGCCTCACCGTTAATGACCACCAGGTCCAGCATCTCGTGACGGGGATATGCCTTCACTGTACCTGCTGCAATCTCCTTATTGAGGGATGCATAAGCACCGAGCAACAGCTGCTGGCCGGTTTGGCCGCGGGCGTAGAAGGTACGGCTTACCTGCACGCCACCGAAGGAACGGTTGGCAAGATATCCGCCGTATTCGCGTGCGAAAGGAATACCCTGGGCAACGCACTGGTCGATAATTGACGCACTGACTTCTGCAAGACGGTAAACGTTTGCCTCGCGGGCACGGTAGTCGCCACCCTTGATGGTGTCGTAGAACAGACGGTAGACAGAGTCGTTGTCGTTCTGATAATTCTTTGCTGCGTTTATACCGCCCTGGGCAGCGATGGAGTGGGCACGGCGGGGTGTGTCGCTGATGCAGAAAATCTTGACATTATATCCGAGTTCTCCGAGGGAAGCGGCTGCAGATGCTCCGCCAAGACCGGTACCTACTACGATAATCTCAAGTTTACGCTTGTTGTTGGGACTCACCAGGTGAATTTCTGATTTACGTTTAGTCCATTTCTGGGCTAAAGGTCCTTCAGGAATTTTGGATAATAATTTATCGGCCATTTTATAATTATTAATTGGTATTCTAAATATCCTGCAATTTTAATCAATTTTCGTCACAACTGCAATCACTGCCCGAACAAAGTACCTTCTTCAGGCTCCTTTTCCAGTCCCAGATGCTTATAAGAAAGCTCAGTTGCTATACGTCCGCGCTGGGTACGCACTATAAAACCTTCTTTTATAAGGAAAGGTTCGTAAACCTCTTCGAAGGTTCCCTGATCCTCACCTATTGCCGTTGCTATGGTATTTGCACCCACAGGACCACCTTTGAACGTATTGATTATAGTTCTGATAATCTTGTTGTCTATGGCGTCCAGGCCCCTGGTATCTATATTCAGCTTATTCAGGGCATAACGTGCTATCTGGAGGTCTATATGACCGTCACCCATAACCTGGGAGAAGTCCCTTACGCGCCTCAGCAGGCCGTTCGCTATACGGGGAGTGCCGCGGCTGCGCAGTGCAATCTCCCTTGCAGCATCGTCATCTATACCTATCTTAAGTATATCGGCGCTGCGTTTTACTATTTTGACAAGTTGGTCGGTATCATAATAATCCAGGCCGCTGGTTATTCCGAATCTCGCACGAAGGGGAGCGGTAAGCAAACCGGAGCGTGTGGTTGCACCCACCAGGGTAAACGGATTAAGGGAAATCCTTACCGAACGGGCACCGGGACCTTTGTCTATCATTATATCGATTACGTAATCCTCCATTGCCGAGTAGAGATACTCCTCAACCTCGGGAGAAAGACGGTGAATCTCATCTATAAACAAAACGTCTCCTGTCTCCAGTGAAGTGAGCAGGCCGGCAAGGTCACCCGGACGGTCCAGGACAGGCCCCGAGGTAATCTTCATGTTGACTCCCATTTCATTGGCTATGATATGGGCGAGAGTAGTCTTTCCAAGTCCGGGAGGACCATGGAAGAGGGTATGATCCAAAGGCTCGCCTCTCATTTTGGCTGCCTCTATGAAAATCTTCAGGTTGGATACGATTTCTGCCTGTCCCGTGAAATCTTCCAGTTCCCGGGGCCGGATTATTCCGTCTAAATCCTTATCTTTGCCCTCGTTTGTATTGTGGGGATTAAAATCGGACATTTCGTCTTAGTCTTTACAATTACAAATATAGTTCTTTTAATTTATATTTTGATGTTTTTATATACTGCTGTGAATTTGTTAATTCTTAGTAGAAATATTTAATTATCAAATAATTATAAATTTTAAGATTGTTGATAACATTGTTTTATAATGTGTTTTTAAGTTGTTGAGAAAACAGGCAGTAAAAGGATAAACAACTATAAACATACTTATAAACATAGTTTTCAACCGGATTATTAACAAATAGGAACTTGATGTTGATAAACAAAAAGTCCACCTCGCTTCTGAAAAGCAGAATACAAAACAAAAATGAAGTATTCTGCCGATCTCTGTTTATGTCCGCCAGGTGGTTCGTACTTAGTCAGGCCGCTGACAATGTATTGAATTTCATCATTTTACCCAATAAAGAAGCGGCAGAATACTGTTCTTCAGATTTATATGGATTAATAGAAGGAGATAATGTATTCTTTCTTCCTTCTTCCGGTAAAGGGGTAGAGAAAAGCAACTATAAATCTTCCTTAAGCGTTCAGCGTACCTCGGCAGTAGAAAAGATTATAAACTATAGTAAAGGAGAGAGGATATTTATTATAAGTTATCCTGAAGCCCTGGACGAGTTGCTGCCGTCCGGTAAAGCTATTAAAGAATCATTTTTCACTTTAAAGGAAGGAGATAGTATTTCTTTTGAAAAAATAACGGAAAAACTATCCGGAGAAGGATTTGAAAAGGTTGACTTCGTTTCAGCTCCCGGACAATTTGCTATAAGAGGTTCTATAGTAGATATATTCTCTTTCTCCAGAAACTATCCTTTCCGTATTTCTTTCTGGGGAGATGAAATAGAGAGTATACATCTGTTCGACTGTAATACCCAGCTGTCTATTTCAAAAGAGGATAAAGCAGAAATCATTTCTGATATAATATCGGAAGGAGCTGCGGAAGGTGACAGTATTATTAAGGTACTCCCGAAGAATACCGTAATATGGCTTGATTCTTCAGATATGTATAAAGAGAAATCTTTCTTTGATGAATTATCTGACTATAAAAGGGTTTACATAGATACACCTCTCGCTTTACAGGATGCAGATCCTGTAGATTTCAATATAGCTCCACAACCGGTATTCAATAAAAACTTTGATTTATTGGCTGAGGATATAAAGAATAAGATTGAGAATGGTTATAAGGTCTATATTTACGGAGAAAAGGAAGCCCAGTTAGACAGAATACTTTCCATATTGAGCCAGAGCGGATGCCCGTTGCCTTTATTTGTAAAAGGGAAGAATATTCATAACGGTTTCATAGATAAGGAAGACAAGATATGCTGCTATTCGGACCATGAAATATTCGACCGCTTCCACAGGGTAACCCTGAGAAGAACCGTAGAAAAGTCCGAGCAACTTACCATCAACGACCTTAATTCATTCAATATAGGAGACTATGTAGTCCATATAGACCATGGAGTGGGCGTATTCGGCGGGCTTGTGAGGATGAGGGACGACTTCGGCCGCATGAAAGAAGTAGTAAAGCTTACTTACAGGGACGGAGATGTGGTTTTTGTTTCGGTTCATGCCCTGCATAAGATATCCCGCTTCCGTTCCCGTGATGGAGAGGCTCCGAAGATAAATAAACTGGGATCCAAAACTTGGATTACGTTAAAGAACAGCGCCAAATCCAGGGTTAAAGATATAGCAAAGGACCTTATCCAGTTATACGCCAAACGCAAGGCTTCCAAGGCTTACGCTTTTTCTCCCGATACCTATCTCCAGGAAGAGCTGGAATCTTCATTTATGTTTGAGGATACTCCGGATCAGGAACTGGCTTCCAATGCAGTAAAAAGGGATATGGAAGGGGTGTGCCCCATGGATCGCCTTATCTGCGGAGACGTAGGATTCGGAAAAACGGAAATAGCAATCAGGGCTGCTTTCAAGGCGGCGGTAGACGGCAAGCAGACAGCTGTCCTGGTGCCTACCACAATCCTGGCGCTTCAGCACTACAATACTTTTACAGAACGCCTGAAAAACCTGCCTTGTAACATAGATTACGTCAGCCGCCTGCGCACCGCTAAAGAACTGAGTGATATAAAGAAGCGCCTGGAACAAGGTAAGATTGATATATTGATAGGTACCCATAAAATACTGTCCGACAGTTTTGTTTTCAAGGACCTTGGATTGCTGGTTATAGACGAGGAACAGAAATTCGGCGTATCGGCCAAGGAAAAACTCCGTCAGATGCGTACGGGAATAGATACCCTTACCCTTACGGCTACGCCTATTCCCAGAACCTTGCAGTTCTCCCTGCTTGGCGCTCGCGACTTAAGTATAATAAACACGCCTCCGCCCAACCGTATCCCCGTCCAGACGGAGATTATACTGTTCGACAAGGATGAAATAAAGAGCATCATAGAATACGAACTCAAGCGTAACGGCCAGATATTCTTCCTTCATAACAAAGTGGAGGAACTACCCGCAATCTACGAGATTCTCCATCGTCTGGTGCCCGACATGAAAATATGCGTGGCCCATGGCCAGATGGAATCCAAAACGCTTGAAAACCGTATGCTGGAGTTTATACGCGGCGACTATGACATGCTGCTGTGTACCACCATTATAGAGAACGGACTGGATATCCCTAATGCCAACACTATAATAATAAACCAGGCGCAGACTATAGGTCTGAGCGACCTGCACCAGCTGAGGGGAAGGGTAGGCCGGTCCAACCGCAAGGCCTTCTGCTACCTGATAGTGCCGCCGCTTACCACCCTCACCGACGATGCCCGAAGGCGCCTGAAGGCAATAGAAGAGTTCAGCGACCTCGGAAGCGGTTTCAACATAGCCATGCAGGATCTCGACATCCGTGGCGCCGGCAACCTGCTGGGAGCCGAACAGAGCGGCTTCATAACGGAAATGGGATTCGAGACGTATCAGAAGATACTCTCCGAGGCGATGGAGGAGCTCGGGGTGGAAACCGGCATGGTGCAGAAAGGCGCAAGGGGAAGTTATTCCACCGACTGTACCGTGGAAACCGACCAGCCGGCCATGATTCCGGATGATTATATAGACATCACAGCAGAAAAGATACGAATCTATAAACAACTGGATTCCATGCAGACGGATAAGGAAATCGACCGTCTGGCCTCCCAGTTGCAGGACCGCTTCGGCAAGATGACCACGGAAGTGGAGAACCTCTTCGAGGTAGTTAAGATACGTAATGCCGGAAGCCGTCTTGGCTTCGAGAAGGTTATTATAAAGAATGGAATGTTCATAGCGTTCTTTATTTCCAACCAGATGTCTCCGTATTTCCAATCGGATATATTCGCAAAAATACTGGATAAGATCAACTCCGGAATATACAATCTGGAACTTAAACAAAGCGAAGGGAAACTCAAGATAATTACCAGAAAAGTAGATACTTTGGCAAAAGCCAGGGAGATACTTGGTAGACTGGAATAAAAAAATTTTTAACTTTGCAATTCGTGCATTTTTGTAATGGCTAACCTTTTGGTGGAAATAGGCAACACTGCCGTGAAGGCTGCCTGGGCGGAAGAATCCGTCCTGGGTAAGACTGTTCGCTATCAGGGAGAGAAGGTGATGGATTTCATCGATTCCCTCATAGACAAGCAGCAGCCTCTCGTTATGGCCGTGGTTTCCGTGCGGGAGATTAGCCAGGAAGAAGAAAACAGGCTGAAATCCCTTTGCCAGTATCTGCTGCTTATGGATGCCAACCATCCCGACAAGCTGTCTGCATACGGTATTCCGGATTACCTTACCTACGACAGGGGAGCATCGCTGGTAGCGGCAAAGTATATGTTCAAAGGCAAGTCCTGCACTGTTTTCGACCTTGGAACGACTCTCACCGTTGATTACCTGGACGCCCAGGGCCGCTATCTAGGAGGAAACATCTCCGTCGGATGCCGCACCAGGTTCAAGGCCCTGAACCGCTATTCCAGGGCTCTTCCCCTGGTGGATACGCCTGCGGAAGTCAAGTTTCCCGGCGACTCTGTAAAGGGCTCCATCGAGTCCGGAGTCATTTCAGGTATAATGTTTGAAATAGACGGGTATATACGCTCAAACCCGGAAAACATTGTGATTTTCACCGGCGGTGATGCAATTTATTTTGCCAAGCGGATGAAAAACTCGATATTTGTAGTTTGTAACCTTGGTTTGCTGGGTTTGGCAATAATTACTGATGAATATGTCAAGAAGAATATTCAGTAGTCTGTTGCTGTCAATTATACTGTTGACGGCTGCCGGTTTGGGTGCGAACGCCCAGACCTACGGCAGTTATACCCCGTACTCCATTTTCGGCGTCGGCGACCTGGCGTCCCCCGGCAACGCATACAACAAGACCATGGGCGGAGTGGGCATTGCAAACAGGAGCCACCGCTTCCTCAACCCCCTTAATCCCGCATCCATTACGGCACGCGACACCCTGTCTTTTATGGCGGATTATTCGTTGTTCCAGGATAATAAGATTTTCCGTCAGGGAGACATGCATTCCGCATCCAATACCTTCAATATCACCGACTGCATGATTTCCTTCCCTATATGGAAGACGTCGGCGATGATGATAGGTATCATGCCTTACAGCGACACCGGTTACGGTTACGGCTACCTCGTAACGGACCCGAACATAATCGGCAACACCGGTAATGTGGCCTACACCGCATCCGGCAGCGGAAGCCTCTACCAGGCGTTTGCGGCCGTCGGCGTCACCTTCTGGCGCAGGCTGTCGCTGGGAGCGGAATTCATCTACCACTTCGGCAAGATAGAGAAGAAGTACTACGAAACGTTCTCGGAGGCCTCTTTCAACGGAGCGTCCAACGGACACGTCCTCCAGCTTACCGCACCTGCGGCCAAGGTGGGCATCCAGTACGAGCAACCCCTGGGCACCAAGAGTTCGCTCACTCTGGGCGCCACCTACAAGACGGCCGCCCGGCTTTCCGGCAACATAGAGAGCTACCGTTACTCCACCGGCACTGCCGCTTCGGATACCTTGTACTACAAGTCCGGCGTCCCCGGAAACGTCACGCTGGCCAGCGAGAAGGGAGTGGGCCTCTGCTTCCGTTACGCCGACAAATTCATGGCGGAGGTCGACTACACCCGTTCCGACTGGCGCAACACCGGGATCGACGTGCGGGAGGGCATGACAGGCAACACCATGGCCGGCACCACCGCCTCGGTATTTACCGCCGCCCTTTCCGAATCCTACCGGGTAGGCGTCGAGTACGTGCCCAACAGGAGCGATATCCGCTACTACTACAAGAAGATAGCATACAGGGCCGGAGCATACTGGAAGAAGGATTACTTCATGCTCGACGGTAACCCCGTAAATGCTTATGGCATAACGCTTGGCGCTACGCTCCCCGTGTTCAGGTTCTACAATGGAATAACCGTTGGTATGGATTTTGGACAAAGGGGTTCGATAAAGAACAACATGATCAGGGAGACATACTGTAACTTCTCCATTGGTTTTAACTTGCACGACATTTGGTTCGTCAAGAACAGGTATGAATAATTATTAAAAAATGGGACATATGAAAAAAGTATTATTAGCAGCATTAAGCTTTGCATTGTTACTCTCCGGTGCAGGACTGAAAGCACAGGACAAGAGTAAGTACGGCCCCAACGCAGATGAGTGCATGAAGTATCTCTCGTACTATTCAGAGTATTACAAACAGAAGAATTACGACGACGCCACCCCCAACTGGCGTAAGGCATACGCGCTGTGTCCTCCGAGCTGCAGCCAGAACCTCCTCATCAATGGTTCCGACCTCGTGTCCAAGCTCATCGCGAAGAACGCGAAGAACCCCATCATGGTCGAGGGTCTTGTGGATACCCTGCTTACCCTGCAGGATGTTCGTGCACAGTATTATCCCAAGTATGCATCTACTGCCCTGAACAACAAGGCCAGCTATGCCGCCAAGTATATCAAGAACGATCCCAAGCGCGTATTTGATATCTATGAGGGCGTGATCGAAGCCATCGGCCCTGAGACCAAGGCATCCGTGCTGTTCAACGACTTCAAGGCTGCCGTCGACCTTTACAACGCCGGCCAGCTCGGTACCGAGGATGTGCTCAACCTCTACCAGAGGAACCTCGCCATGCTTGAGGCTATCACTCCCGCTTCCGACCTGGAGAAGCAGCAGATTGCCGATTTCCACACCAACATCGAGAATCTGTTCATTTCCAGCAAGGTGGCCACCTGTGACGACCTGCTTGCCCTCTTCGGTCCCCGCTACGAGGCCAATCCTAACGACCTCGCACTTGCCAAGAATATCGTCAAGATGCTCAGCCTGGCCGAGGATTGCAACGACAACGACCTCTACCTGAACGCCGTTACAACCATGTATACCCTCGAGCCTTCGGCAGATGCCGCATACTACCTGTACAAGCTGCACTCCGCAAAGGGCAACGTGGCCGACGCAGTCAAGTACCTCAACGAGGCTATCGACCGTGAAGATTCCGACGTCAAGGCAGATGCCGCATACAACTACGAGCTTGCTCTCTACTGCTTCAAGAACGGTCGTTCCGCTTCCGCATACGAGGCGGCCTCCAAGGTTCCTGCAATGGACGAGAACCTTGCCGGCAAGGCATACCTGCTCCTCGGAACCATCTGGGGATCCACCACTTGCGGCGGCGACGAAATCGCCCGCAGGGCTCCTTACTGGGTGGCTTGCGACTACATGAACAAGGCCAAGGCGGCAGATCCTTCCCTCGCGGAAGATGCCAACCGCTACATCGGACAGTACAGCAGGTTCTTCCCTGCAGCGGCAGACGCATTCATGTACGGCGTCAACAACGGTGACTCCTACACCGTGGTCTGCGGCGGCATGAGGGCCACCACCACGGCCAGGACCGTCAAATAGAAACTTGAGACACAAGTTCCAATATATCTCCATACTGGCAGGCGTAGCAGCGCTTGCCAGTATTGTCGTTTCTTGCAGCAGCCAGTTGCAGGAGGCTGATTCGCTGGACCTTTCCAAGACGCCGGTGCAGACCCTCGAGAACATGTTTTCCGTTCAGACCAAGAACGGAAAGGTGGAGATGAGGATAGAAGCCCCGCTTATGGAAACCTACGACAGCGACACCCTCAAGACCGACTATTTCCCTAAAGGCCTTTCCGTCTATTCCTACAACGACGAAGGTTTGCTGGAGAGCCTGGTGTTTTCCGATAACGCCAGCCATAAAGTAGACAAGACCGGCAAGACGGACGATGTATGGTCGGCTTTCGGCAACGTTATGATTCATAATGTATTGAATCGGGAAACCATAGAAACGGACACGATTTATTGGGACGAAACCAAGAAAGAAATATACACCGATTGCTATGTAAAACTGTATTCCCCGGACGGCTTTATGCAGGGTTACGGAATGCGTGCGGACGACCATGCCCGCAACGCAATTCTCCGTAAACCGTTCAACAGTTACGGGGTTACAGTGCAGGATTCTACCCTTGTTGTGATTGATTCTGTGAATTTTATTGGTGCTTTCCCAAAAAATTAGTAATTTCGCGGCCCATTACCTTTGACTAAAAGAAATTAAAAATAAAACAACACAATGGCGGTTCTTCAAAAAATTCGCGTTAAGTTCGGTCTTGCGATATCAATTATCATCGCACTGGCCCTTTTGTCTTTCATTATCGATCCCAATACCCTGCAGACGGCTGTGCAGTCGATGTCTTCCAAGTATGACGTCGGCGAGATAGCCGGAAAGAGCGTGTCTTACACCGATTTCCAGGAGAATGTGGACAAATTTACCACCATACAGCAGGTCGCTACCGGTTCTTCCGTTCAGAACGAGCAGAGCCAGACCCAGGTCCGCAATGCCGCATGGCAGGACTTCCTGGACAGGTATATGTTCATCAAGAACGCCAAGAATGCAGGTATCCGCGTAGGTGAGGACGAAATCGTTGACCTCACCACCGGTAACAACATCTCTCCCGTGCTTGCCGGCAACCCCGGTTTCGTAGACGAGACCGGTGCATACAATCCTGATCTTCTCCGCGACTTCGTGCAGAATCAGGTGGAAGGCGACACCTCCGGACAGCTTAAGACCTACTGGCACTATCTGCAGAACGCAGTCATGGTACAGAAGTACTACGACAAGTTCGGCGCCCTGTTCACCAATTCTTCGGTACTTCCCAAGTTCTTTGCCGAGCGTATCGCTGCCGAGAACAACAATACCGTTAAGGTGGACTATGTGATGATTCCTTTCGATTATGCAGACAGCACCGTCAAGGTAACCAACGCGGAGATTAAGTCTTACTACAAGGCTCACAAGAAGAACTACAAGCAGAACGCGGGCCGCGACATAGAGTACGTGGTTTATGAGGTTGTGCCTTCAGAGGCCGACATTCAGAAGACCAGCGACGATATGGAGGCAGTGGTGGAAGATTTCGCCACCACCGGCAACATGAAGGCCTTCCTTCTGAAGAACTCCGAGCGTTCCGCTTCCGATTACTGGTACACCAAGAACGAACTTGCCAGCAACCTGTCTTCCGACATTGCAGACTTCGTTTTCAGCGGCGCTCAGGGAGCTTCTCCCGTTTACAAGAACGGCAACACCTTCCGCAGCGTCAGGACCATGGGAACAGCCAACGTGCCCGATTCCGTGTATGTTAAGCACATCCTTTTCCAGGGTGCGAACGCCAAGCATCAGGCAGACAGCCTCTGCGGTGTAATTGCCAAGGGCGGCAACTTCTCCAACCTTGCAGCACTTTACTCCGTAGACCAGGCTTCGGCAGCCGACGGCGAGCTGGGCAACCTCGGTTGGTTCACCCAGAACTACATCATCCCCGGCTTCGAGCCCGTGATAACTGCAGAGCTTAACAAGCCCTTCGTGCTCAACACCCAGTACGGCAGCCATGTCGTAGTGGTGAGCAAGCGCACCAAGCCCGTCGCGAAGAAGCAGGTGGCCGTCCTTGAGAAGACCGCTCTTGCCAGTAAGGAGACTTTCAATGATTTCTATGCCCAGGCTAACCGCTTCGCTACTATCACCGGCGGTACCTACGAGGGTTACAAGAAGGCTGTCGATTCCACCGGTGTTTATTCCCACCACCAGAACGATGTGACCGAGGCTACTTCCAGCTACGGTTCCATCAACCAGGCCAAGGAAATCACCCGTTGGGTTTACGACAACAAGGCCGGAAAGGCTTCCAACATCATTACCGTCAACAATAACTACTTCTTCGTGGTGGCCGTGAAGGCTATCCGTGAGGATGGTTACAAGTCGGTTGCCGAGGTTGCACCTTCCATCAACGAGATTCTCCGCAACGAGAAACTGCAGGAGGTTACCAAGAAGAATGTGGCCGAGAAGATTGCCGGCATGAACGACCTTGGCGAGATTGCTACTACCCTGAATGCAGGCAGGAGCGAGCGTGAGGATGTTTCTTTCGGCGGCCGCACCTATATTGAGCCCGCTCTCCTCGGCGCCGCTTCCGTGGCTCCCGAGGGACAGATTTGCGGTCCCGTTGCCGGTCAGGCTTGCGTGTACGTTTTCCAGGTGAGCGATCGTAATGAGGGTTCCTTCTCTACCGAGGAGGACGCTCAGAACGAGAACCTGCAGAAGACCCAGTACAATGCCCAGATGATTGTCCCTACCATGATGGAGTACGACAACGTCAAGGATAACAGGGCACGCTTCTACTAGGATTCTACGCCAAAGTGTTATAACTGCCGCCAGTTTCCCTGGTGGCAGTTTTTTTGTCTCTTTTTCCGCCGCGGCATCTGCGCCTGCAGGTGGCGGGCTGCAGAGAACTTCGCGCTTCGCGCTCATCCCTCCCACTGCGCTCCGCTTGTGGGCCCCTCCCTCTAACGTGTCCGAGGGTGGACACGGTTCCTGCAGCACCGCCACACTTCCGTCGCATAACGCTGCCGCGGCAGCTGGAGGCGCGGAGATGGCCGGAGGGGCCTGAGTCGAGCGGAATAACGGAGGACCATTGAGCGCTGCGGTGCGAAGTACGACGGCGTTTGTTCGACGACCGTTACGCACAGCGTAAAAGGGAGGATGTCAGCCGTCGAGCAAGCGAAGTGGACGAAGCAGCGAGACGAAACTGTCCCTCCGGCCGCTCCGGGACGTATGGCTGCAAGAGGAAGCGTTATCGATTACTATCTGGAATACAACCGGATAGTGGTCACTGACGCCGCCGAGCCAGCGGGGGCCGGAGAAGGAGCGGCGGGGCTTGGTGCCGCCGAAGCTACGGTCGGGCGCGGAAAGGATGGGGTCGGAGAAGACGGACTCGTTGACGTTCAGGCCGCGGGCGAAGTAGCCGTCTATCTTCTCCCAGGCGCCGTTGTACTTAATCGTCCCTTCTACAGCCGGACGGGACCCTTCGTGGGACCAGACATCGTCGTTGAAGTCGCCGACGGCCAATACTGGCCGTCTCCCATCCACATTTAGGGCCGGTTTTGTGGACGGCGTCGCAGAGAGCGAATCCATCAGCGCCTGCATGCGGGACATGGCGACCGCCCGCCGGCGCTCGGAGTCTCCGCCGACCTTGGACGGGTGGTGGTTCACCAGAATCGCAAGCCCGTCGAACTCCGCCAGCAGGATATCGCGCGTGCGCATCAGGGCACCGGAACTGTCGTACAGGTGCATCGGGGCCGATCGCAGTAACGTCAGGGTGCTCCGCCGGTACAGCAGCGCGCAATCGATGCCGCGGCGGTCGGGGGAGTCGTAATGAATAATCGAGTAGTCCAGCTTCCGCAGGGGAGTGTCGCGCAGGAGCCGTTCCAGCACGTAGCGGTCGCCCACCTCCATCAGCGCAACGGCGTCCGGCAGCCGCCCGTAACGCCCGGCAATCAGCAGCAGGGTCTTGGAAATGGCATTGCATTTACTGCGGAAACGGCCGAAAGTGTACCGCCCCGTGCTGTCTGTCCGCGGGTCCAGGAAGTTCTCTACGTTCCAGCTGACCACCAGCAGGCTATCGGTTTGTGCTCCGGCCCCAAAGACATGCAGGGCCGCAAAAAAGCAAAGAAGAAGTTTCATAGTAAGTCTCATGCCGCAAATATGCTAAAAATTTGTAAATTTGTAGACTAACAAACGCTTAATATGTCACTTAAATGCGGAATAGTCGGGCTGCCGAATGTAGGTAAATCTACACTCTTCAACTGCGTCAGCAGCGGCAAGGCCCAGAGCGCAAATTTCCCTTTCTGTACAATTGAGCCCAACCTGGGCTCCACAAACGTGCCGGACAAGCGCCTGGAGGTGCTGACGGACATATGTAAACCCCAGAGAACCATCCCTGCGACCGTGGATATCGTGGATATCGCAGGCCTCGTGAAGGGAGCCAGCCGCGGAGAAGGCCTGGGCAACCAGTTCCTCGCGAACATACGCGAGTGCGACGCCATCCTTCACGTGCTGCGCTGCTTCGACGACGGCAACGTGGTGCACGTGGACGGCTCCGTAGACCCCGTGCGCGACAAGGAAGTCGTGGACACGGAGCTCCAGATAAAGGACCTGGAGACCGTTGAGGCCCGCCTCGGCAAGTGCGTCAAAGCCGCCCAGGCGGGGGACAAGGAGTCCCGCAAGCTGGCGGATCTGCTGACTCGCTATAAGGCTGCCCTGGAGCAGGGCAAGTCCTGCCGCAGCGTGGCCCTCATCAATGAAGAGGAGGCCCAGCTGGCCCACGACCTCTTCCTGCTGACCAACAAGCCGGTGCTGTACGTCTGCAACGTGGACGACGCCTCCGCCGCCACCGGAAACGCCTACGTTGAGGCGGTAAAAGAAGCCGTAAAGGACGAGAACGCCGGCATACTCATCATCTCCGCCCGCACGGAGGCAGACATCGCCGAAATGGAGGACTACGAAGACCGCAAGATGTTCCTGGAAGAGATGGGTCTGGAAGAGTCGGGCGTCGTGCGCCTGGTCCAGGGTGCCTATAAGCTTCTGGGCCTGAGGACCTTCTTCACCGCCGGCGCCGACGAGTGCCGCGCCTGGACCATCCACGCCGGAGACAAGGCCCCCAGAGCCGCCGGCGTCATACATACCGACTTTGAGAAAGGTTTCATACGCGCCGAGGTAATCAAGTACGAAGACTTCGTACAGTATAAAACCGAGGCAGCCGTCCGCGCCGCCGGCAAGATGGGCATTGAAGGCAAGGACTACGTGGTCCAGGACGGAGACATAATGCATTTCCTGTTTAACGTATAACACTGATAACCAAATGAAAGAGAGAATCCATAGCAAGTTTGTCGAGCTCTTCGGAGAAGGCGGCGTGTTCTACGCTGCCGCGGGACGCATCAACCTTATAGGCGAGCATACCGACTACAACGGCGGATACGTGTTCCCCGGAGCCATCGACAAGGGCATCCTGGCAGAAATCAAACCCAACGGCACCGGCCGCGTGCGCCTCTATTCCTTGGACTACAACGTCTCCGCCAGCTTCGGACTGGAAGAGGAGGACAAGCCTGAGGAGCAGTGGGCCCGCTACATCTTCGGTGTGTGCCGCGAGACCATTAAGCGCGGCGGCAAGGTCGCCGGCTTCGACGCCGTGTTCGCAGGCGACGTGCCCCTGGGCGCAGGACTCAGCTCCTCGGCGGCCCTCGAGAGCTGCTTCGCCTATGCCATCAACGACATGAACGGCAACGGCCTCAGCCGCTTCGACCTCGCCCGTATCGGCCAGAGCACCGAGCACAACTACTGCGGCGTGATGTGCGGCATAATGGACCAGTTCGCCTCCTGCTTCGGCAAGGAAGGCCAGCTCATCCGCTTGAACTGCAAGACCTTGGAGTACCAGTACTTCCCCTTCAAGCCGGAGGGATACAAGCTCGTTCTGCTCGACACCTGCGTGAAGCACGAACTCGCAAGTTCTGCCTACAACTTCCGCCGCCAGTCCTGTGAAAGGGCCGCTGCCGCCATCAAGAAGAACCATCCCGAGGTGGACTTCCTGTCCGACTGCAAGCGCGTCTGGCTGGACGAGGTGCGCAGCGAGATCAGCGAGGAAGACTTCATCCGCGCCGAATACGTCATCGGCGAGGTGCAGCGCGTACTTGACGTCTGCGACGCCCTCGAGCGCGGCGACTATGAGACCGTGGGCGAGATGATGTACCAGACCCACTTCGGCCTCAGCCGCCTCTACGAGGTAAGCTGCCCGGAACTGGACTACCTGGCCCGCCTGGCCCGCAAGATGGACGTCACCGGCTCCCGCGTCATGGGCGGAGGCTTCGGCGGATGCACCATCAACCTGGTGAAGAACGAATACTACGACGCCTTCATAGCCACCGCGAAGGAGCGCTTCCGCGCCCAGTTCGGCCACGACCTGAAGGTATACGACGTGGTAATCTCAGACGGAGCCCGCAAGCTCTAGTTTTCTATGCGCAAGCGCATTTCCGTATTGCTGCTGACAGTGTTGCTGTCGGTTGTGCCGGCCGCTGCCCAGCTGTATACTGCTGGCAACGAGCCGGGCGGAGTGCGCTGGCGCCAGATAACAACACAAAGTTACAAGGTCGTATATCCGGAGGGCATGGATTCTCTGGCGAGGGTCTATGCCGCCAACCTGGAAAAGGCCAAGATTCCCGTAGGAACAACGGCGGGATATACCCCTAACCAGTGCTACAAGAAGCCCCTGCCGGTGATTCTGCACCCGTGGGAGAGCCTGGCAAACGGCATGGTAATGTGGACTCCGAAGCGTATGGAGCTCCTCACCACGCCGGATTTCCAGGAGCCGCTGGCCACTCCGTGGGAACAGCACCTTTCAATACATGAGTCGCGCCACGTAAGCCAGATGCAGGCCGGCTGCGACTCAGTATACCGCGTATGGAACATAGTCCTTGGGCAGCTGTTCCAGGGAGCCATGGCAATGATGTACAGCGGCTTGCCCTTCCTGGAGGGAGACGCCGTGGTGGCTGAAACCGAGCTTACCGGCTCCGGCCGCGGGCGCAACGCCGAATTCCTGGAATACTACAGGGTGGCGTTCCGGGACGGGGACCAGCGCGACTGGTACCAGTGGCTGTACGGGTCGCTCGACAAATACGCCCCTAATCACTACGCCCTGGGATACATCACTACGGCCGGCATGCGCAGCCTGTACGACGCACCCGACTTTACGGCCCGCTACTATCAGCGCCTGACCCGCAACAAGCGGTGGCCCTTCCCCTTCTTCAACTTCCAAAAGACGGTCAAAGAGGTTTCGGGCAAGACATTCAAGGACGCTTTTACCGAGGTCTGCGACACCCTCCGGGAGCGATGGGGCCGCGACGAAGCCGCCCGCGCACCCTTCCAGGAGGCGCAGCAGCTAACCCCGGCCAGGCGTCATTACGTCGCATATTCCGGCAGCACCTATCTCTCCGGAACGCTGTACAGCATAAGCAGGGGACAGGCCGACGTATCGCAGCTGGTGGCCATAGACAGCACCTCAAAGGCCCCCAGGGTGGTGAGCCAGTTCTCCTACAACAGCTCCGGCCTCAAGACAAGCAGCGCCCTGGGCCGCATCTACTGGAGCGAAATAGTTGGCGACGTCCGCTGGGACCGCAATTCCTATTCGGAAATATGGTACACCGACGGTCAGAATGGAAACAGCTGCCTCAAGCGCCGCACGCGCTGGTTCAGCCCCTCCGTATCGCCGGACGGCATGCGCCTGTCCGTAATAGAATACCCTGTAATGGGAGGCTCCCGGGTGCTGGTGGTCGACGCCTCTGACGCAGAGGTGCTGGAGAGCTACGAGGCCCCTGCGGGCATGCAGGCAGTGGAGACGGAATGGGTAGGGGAGCGCCTGCTGGCGTGTGCCGTAACGTCCGAAGGCCAAGGGATCTATGACGTCCGCGACGGCTTCCGTCAGCTCCTCCCCTGCGGCTTCACAACCGTAAAGGGGCTCTTCGAGCGGGACGGCCTGTTGTACTTCACTTCCGACCTCAACGGAGTGGACGAACTGTACTCCTTCGACCCGGCCAGCGGCGAGGCCTTCCGCATCAGCTCCAACCCCCAGGGGGCATCGGACTTCCGCTTCACCCCGGACGGCGGTGCGCTGGTGTTCAGCATGCCCGGAAGGGAAGGGCGCCTGGTTTACCGTACGCCGTCCGATTCGCTGCCGGCCCCGGTAAGGGTTGACTTTTCGCAGACGCATCGCTACGAATTCGCCGATGATCTTGCCGCCACCGGCCCCGGCGTAGTGGAATTCGATGCGCCAGGAGCGGATATTCCGGAGTCCATGCCTTACAACAAGCTGGCAAACGCCTTCCGATTCCATTCCTGGGCACCCGTCTACATAAACTATAACGCCATAGACAACCTGAGCTTCGATTCCATGCTAAGTTCGGCGGGGCTAGGAGCCATTGCGCTGTTCCAAAACGAACTGAGCAACCTCGACGGTATAGTAGCCTACAACGCCCGCTATTCGGACCACTGGACGCACAAGGGAGAGGTAAAAATCAGCTATCGCGCCCTTTATCCCGTAATAGAGCTGAGCTCCGGCGTAAGCAGCGACCACCCTTCATGGTATTTCCTGCAGAAAAGCTTTTCCAACTTCTCCCATGTAATAAGCATAAACAGCGAGGAGGCACAGGATATTCCAACACTGAACGCCTCCCTGCTGATGTACATACCCTGGAAATTCAATTACGGAGGATGGCGCCGCGGCCTGGTTCCTCAGCTGCGCTGGGACGCCTCCAACAGCATGATTACCAAGGGAACGTCCGCTCCGCTCAACCGCTTGTCCGCCAGCGTGAGGTGGTA
The DNA here is from genome assembly GCA_017554335.1 of Bacteroidales bacterium. Classification (GTDB taxonomy): domain Bacteria; phylum Bacteroidota; class Bacteroidia; order Bacteroidales; family UBA932; genus Cryptobacteroides. Next base: position 63,604 of record JAFZIO010000005.1, read on the forward strand.
TGCCGTTCAGTCAGTGGCCCCCAGATGCGTTTATCCAAAGCTCGGCATTGGTGCGGAAGTGGGATGGAGCGGGCGCCCGGGAGCTACCGGCATCTTCAACCCCAACGCCTACTTCTACACCTACGGATATCTCCCCGGCTTGATGGACACCCACGGGATAAAGCTCTCCGGCATTATCCAGACCCATTACGGGGATGCTCCGTTCGTAGAGCGTTACGCCTCTGTGATGCCGCGCGGTATGGGGAACTACTCGAGCCTGGCCGGCAAAGTATCGTCATATCCCATACAAAGCCGTATTACCGCAGATTACGTCTTCCCCTTCGCCCCCCTGGACTGGTCAGGCCTGGGCCCCGTGGCATATCTGCGTAACCTGGAGTGCACCCTGCACGGCGACTATGCCTTCTTCGGAGGCCCGGGAAAGAAGACTCCCATGCACCTTGGCGGAGCCGGGGCGGAACTGTGCGCCGTCCTTGGCAACCTGTTATGGATTCCTTATGATACCAGAATAGGCGTCAAGTACTATTACAACATGGGTATTCCCGACTCGCTGAACCCCCATCAATTCGATATGGTTTTCAGCATTGATTTCTAAATAATTACTATATTTACCCGCACATAATAACACTGATACATAATGAAGCCCTCTCTCATCATCCTGGCTGCCGCCTGCGTCATGCTTGCCGGCTGCAACGCCGCGCCGGCTCAAGGCGAACTTAACGACCCCCGCGTAGAAAAGCTGATGAAAAAGATGACCCTGGACGAGAAGATCGGCCAGCTGGTACTGTTTACGAGCGACTGGAGCGTTACCGGACCCACCATGCGTCAAGGTTATATAGACGACATCCGTTCCGGCCGCTGCGGCAATATCTTCAACGCATATACGGCCGACTACACCCGCAAACTGCAGGAAATTGCAGTCAACGAGACCCGCCTGGGCATACCCCTGCTCTTCGGTTACGACGTCATCCACGGCTTCCGCACCATCTTCCCCATCAACCTGGGAATGTCTGCGTCCTGGGATGAGCAGGAAATAGAAGAGGCCGCCCGAATAGCGGCGGTCGAGGCAACTGCCGCCGGCCTGCACTGGACCTACTCGCCCATGTGCGACATCTGCGTGGAACCCCGCTGGGGCCGTATTTCCGAAGGTGCCGGCGAGGATCCCTTCCTCGGCAGCATGGTTGCCGCCGCAATGACCCGCGGATATCAGGGGAACGACCTCTCCGACCCGGCCACCCTCCTTGCTTGCGTGAAGCATTTTGCTGCCTACGGAGCACCCCAAGGCGGCCGCGACTACAATACGGTGGACATGTCCGAACGCTGGCTGCGTGAATTCTACCTCCCGCCCTACAAGGCGGCGGTGGACGCAGGAGCGCTGAGCGTCATGGCATCCTTCAATGAGCTCGACGGCGTGCCGGCAACGGCCAACTCCTTCCTGCTGCAGGACGTTCTCCGCAATGAATGGGGCTTCAAGGGCTTCGTGGTCTCCGACTACACCGGTATCAACGAAATGGTCAACCACGGATTCGCCGCGGACGTTGAGGACGCCGGCCGTCTGGCCATCAACGCCGGCCTGGACATGGACATGCAGGGCGCTTCGTACTTCACTTACCTGAAAGACCTCGTTAAGAGCGGCAAGGTAAGCAAGCGTACGCTGGATACCGCGGTGCGCCGCGTGCTCAACGTGAAGGCCGCCCTCGGCCTCTTCGACGACCCGTACAAGTACTGCAGCCCCGAGCGTGAGGCCTCACAGACGCTTACCGGCGAGAACAAGGCATTCGCCCGCAAGCTTGCGGCGGACTGCATGGTCCTGCTTACCAACGACGGCATACTGCCGCTCCGCAGGGGCGAAAAGATAGCGGTAATAGGCGCACTCGCCGACTCCAAGGACGACCTGCTGGGCTCCTGGAGGGGTGCCGGCGAAGAGAAGAGCGTCCCCGCCAGCATACTGGAGGCCATACGTGAGGCCAACGGCTCCTCCAACGTCATCTATGCCGAAGGCTGCAAGGAAGCCGGAAACGACCGCAGCGGCTTCAGCAAGGCGATCGCCGCCGCCAACAGCGCATCCAAGGTGGTGCTCGTCATAGGCGAGGACTGCCAGTGGACGGGCGAGGCGGCGAGCCGTTCCGACATACGCATCCCCGGGGTGCAGAGCGAGCTGCTGCAGAAGCTGGCGGCCACCGGCAAGCCCGTCGTGGTGGTGCTGCTTAACGGCCGTCCGCTCGACCTCTCGGAAGAGGTACAGTACGCCGGCGCCATGCTGGAGGCCTGGTTCCCCGGAACCATGGGCGGATATGCCGTGGCCGACGTGCTCTTCGGAGACGTGAACCCCGGCGGCAAGCTCTCCGTTACCTTCCCCCGCAACCTCGGGCAGGTGCCCATCTACCATTACGCCAAGAACACCGGACGCCCCTTCCTGGATCCGGACGCCAAATACCAGTCCCGCTACCTGGACGTGCCCAACGAGCCCTTGTTCGCCTTCGGCCACGGCCTGAGCTACACCAGCTTCGACTATTCGGAGTTAGAACTTTCTGCGGACTCCTTCGGCGGATACGAAAGCATAACCGCTGACGTCACCCTCACCAACACCGGCGAGCGTGCCGGTTCGGAGACGGTACAGCTGTACATCCGCGACCTAGTGGGAAGCGTCACGCGCCCCGTCAAGCAGCTGAAGGGCTTCACCAAGGTGTACCTGGGGCCCGGCGAGTCCCGCAAGATACGTTTCACCATAGACAAGAGCCTGCTGGAGTTCTACCGCCAGGATATGAGCTGGGGTGCCGAGACCGGCGACTTCAAGCTGTTCATCGGCGGCTCCTCCGACAAGGTACGCGAAGCCTCTTTCCGTTATGAAGAATAGCCTGATAGCCGCGGCCCTGCTTGCCGCCCTGCTGTGCTCCTGTGGTCCCCGGCCCCAGAAGCAGCTGTCCGACGACGCCCTGCTGGATACGGTGGAGCGCTATACCATCAAGTATTTTACCGATTTTGCCGACCCGGCCACCGGCCTCGCCCGCGAGCGCAACAATGACCGGAACGGCAATATAGTCACCATAGGCGGCTCCGGATTCGGGATGATGGCCGTAATCGCCGGTGCCGAGCGCGAGTACTACCCGCGCGAGGAGGGTGTAGCCCGAATCGGCAAGATGGTGGAGTCCCTGGAGAAGCTGGAGCGCTTCCATGGCGCCTGGGCCCACTGGTACGACGCCGACACCATGCAGCCGTTCAGCTTCAGCCAGTTCGACGACGGCGGCGACCTGGTGGAGACGGCATTCATGGTGGAGGGCCTGCTGGCCGCCCGCCAGTGGCTCACCCGCGACAAGGAGTTTGAGCTTGCCGAGCGCTGCCACAAGCTGTGGGAGGACGTGGAGTGGAACTGGTACACCCGAGGCACCGACTCCCTCTACTGGCACTGGTCCAAGAATTACGGCTGGAAGATGAATCACCGCATCAAGGGTTTCGACGAAACATTCATCACATACGTGCTGGCGGCATCCTCGCCCACGTATCCTATCGGCCGCGAGTGCTATGAGGCGTCCTACAAAACCTCACCCTACTACTACAACGGCAAGGAGTATTACGGCATAAAGCTGCCCCTGGGTATGGAGCTCGGCGGCCCGCTTTTCTTCTGCCACTATTCCTGGCTGGGACTCGATCCCCGCGGCCTCTGTGACGGGTACACCAACTACTTCGAACGTAACAAGGCGCACACGCTTATCCATCGCGCCTACGCCATAGACAACCCCAAGGGACACAAGGGCTACGGCGAGGACCTCTGGGGCTTTACTTCATCAGACGACCCGTTTGTAGGCTACTGTTCGCATCATCCTGGCACGCCGGACGAGAACGGAACTGTGTCTCCTACTGCGGCCGTCAGTTCCATAGTCTACACCCCGGAGGAGTCCATGCAGGTGATTCGCCACCTGTATTACGACGTTCCGGAGATGTTCGGCCCGTACGGTTTCTACGACGCCTGCAACCCCGGCTGTGACAATCCCGTGATAGACCACTATCTGGCAATAGACCAGGGCCCTGAGGCGGTCATGATAGAGAACTACCGCAGCGGCCTGTTATGGAATCTCTTCATGTCCTGCCCGGAGATACAGCAGGGACTTGAAAAGCTGGGCTTTTATTACGAGCATCAAGCAAGAATTGACAACTAATCAGATTTTATTAATATATGAGAAAACTACTGATACTGATAACCATGATGC
>JAFZIO010000006.1 GCA_017554335.1 Bacteroidales bacterium
CCTGTAGTCACTCGTGTTCAAGAGACAGGACTCTGTTTTCACCTCCAGGACCATCGTCGATGGAGCGTCATAAAACTCTTTGTGTTTTGTGTTCATATGGTATGCTGATTTGTTTTCATAAAAAACAAATATACCCCCCCCCCGACCCATATTTGCAATAGGTCGGGAGTCTCAGAATGCAAGTTTTGCAAATTCTGAAACTGTTTTTGTAAATTCTGAGAGTTTGGGGTGGAATAACTACTTCCCGGCGCTATGCATCCACTCCGTAACAGTAGTTCCCATGATTTGCTTGAACGTTGAACTGAAGGTGCTGTAGCTGCGGTAGCCGCTCTCGGAAGAGAGCTGCTGGGCGGTGAATGCACGCCCGTCGGCCACCGCTTTCTCGTACAAGCGGACAAAGTGGCGGATGCGGAGTCCGTTGATGTAAGCGTTATAGGTGATGCCCTTCTGGGCAAAGTGCTGACTCAGATAAGTCCGGTTTGTGCCGATGACACCTGCCAGCTGCGCCAGCGTAAGGTCGTTCTGCAAGTAAAGCTGTTTGTTCTCGCAATGCTTTTTCAGAAGGGAGTCCATCTTCGATGCCTTCTGCTTCTGCTCCTGTTCCAGCTTTTCCCGTTCGGCTTCCGGAACAGCGTTGGCGGTCAGCTCCGGCAGCGTTTCCACCCGCCATAACAACAGTCCCACAATGATGATACAGTCTATCTGAAGAAGATATACCAGCACGCTGCTTCCTTCCGTGGCATTGTACATCACGAAAAACAGCAGGAAAAGCGCCAGAATAATGACGCTGGACCAAACCTCCTTGTTCTCCAGGTCTGCGTAATTGTCTTTGAGCCATCGGCCGTAGCGACGGACGGCAAAGAAGATAAAAATCATCAGAAGTCCATATAGCGCATAAACGTAAATGCTCAGCGGCAGGAAAAGCGCATCGTCTCCCCGGATAATACAAAGGGCCGACAATACGAAGGCCGGAATCAGCGCCACCAGCATCGGCCACACCGGCCTGTACCGGTCCTGAAGCATAGACACCAGGATGCCTGTTATGGAGGGGAAAAGTATCAGCAGATCCAGGTCGCAAACAATCTCGTAGAGGGCAGGTGAAGGATGAAAGGCGTAGTATGCCCATAACACGCGGCTAAAAGCACATGCTATCAGGAAAGCCGCCGCCCACCTGCGCAGCCGCACCGGAGGCTTCACCTCGGGCGCAATGGCATTCCCCCGCCGAAACAGCAGATAAACAGCCGCCACAACGCTGAGCATAATTACGCCTCCGTACAGGAGGACGAAGTATATGTCTTGAAGTATGTTCTGAGCTTCCATTATCCTACCGCCCCCTCCAGGGACACGCTCAGGAGTTTCTGAGCTTCAATTGCAAATTCCATGGGCAGGCGGCTGAGGACCTCCTTTGCGTAGCCGCCGACGATGAGCGCCGTTGCGTCTTCCGGCGAAATGCCCCTCTGGCCGCAGTAGAACAGCTGGTCGTCGCTGATCTTGGAGGTCGTGGCCTCATGCTCCACCACTGCCTGCGGGCAGCGGTTTATGATGACGGGGAAGGTGTGCGCGCCGCAACGGTTGCCGATAAGCAGCGAGTCGCACTGGCTGAAGTTGCGCGCACCAACGGCCCCGGGGTTCACACGGACAAGCCCGCGGTAGCTGTTCTCACTGTGCCCGGCGGAGATGCCCTTAGACACTATCCTGCTGCGGGTGCCGCGGCCTATGTGTATCATCTTGGTGCCTGTGTCAGCCTGCTGATAATTATTGGTCATGGCGACGCTGTAGAACTCCGAAGAGCTGTAGTCGCCCATAAGCACGGTGCTGGGATACTTCCAGGTGACGGCGGAACCCGTTTCCACCTGCGTCCAGCTGAGGTGCGAGCCCGCGCCGCGGCACAGGCCGCGCTTGGTTACGAGGTTGAGTATGCCGCCGCGGCCCTGCGCATCCCCGGGGTACCAGTTCTGCACGGTGCTGTACTTTACGTCGGCGTCCTTCTCCACTATGATTTCCACCACCGCCGCGTGCAGCTGGTTCTCGTCGCGCATAGGGGCGGTGCAGCCCTCCATGTAGCTCAGTTTCGCGCCCTCGTCGGCCACGATGAGCGTACGTTCGAACTGGCCCGTGCCGGCGGCGTTGATGCGGAAGTAGCTGCTAAGCTCCATGGGGCACTCCACACCCTTGGGCACGTAGCAGAAGGAGCCGTCGGAGAAGACGGCGGAGTTTAGGGCGGCGAAGAAATTGTCGCCGGCGGGCACCACGGATGCCAGATACTTGCGCACCAGCTCCGGATGCTCCCGCACCGCCTCGGAGAAGGAGCAGAAGATTATCCCCTTGTCTGCCAGCGTCTTGCGGAAGGTGGTGGTGACGCTTACCGAGTCGAACACGGCGTCCACCGCCACCTCTTTGCTCTTCACGCCGGCGAGCACTTCGCGCTCCTTCAGGGGTATGCCCAGCTTGTCGAAGGTCTCCATGAGCGCCGGGTCGATTTCCGTAGGGCGCTCGCTGTCCTTCTTGGGGGCGGCGTAATAGATAATGTCCTGATAGTCAATCTTGGGCAGCTTGAGGTGGCCCCAGTGGGGCTCCTCCATCTTCTGCCATTTGCGGAAGGCGTCCAGGCGGAAGTCCAGCAGCCACTGAGGCTCCTGCTTCTTTGCCGAAATCAGCCGTATGATGTCCTCGCTCAGGCCTTTGGGCACATACTCCTGCTCGACTTCTGTTACGAAGCCTTCCTTATACTCCTGCCGGGTGAGGTCTTTCAGCAGATCATCCATTGGCAAGGCATTTGGCCACCGCGGAAGCGAGGCGGGCGTTGTTCAGCACAAGCTGTATGTTGGAGGCCAGCGAGTCGCCGCCTGTGATATCTTTGATGCGGGCGAGCAGGAAAGGGGTCGTCTCCTTACCCTTGATGCCCTTCTGCGCGGCCTCAGCTACCGCTTCGTCGATGGCGGCATTGATGCGCTCCGGGTCCATGGAGTACTCCTCCGGGATGGGGTTGGTGACCAGCATGCCGCCGTGCAGGCCCATGTCCAGCTTGGTGCGGAACGCGGCCGCCACCTCCTCCGGGGTGTCCAGGCGGTAGTCCACCTTGAAGCCGCTGCGGCGGGTGTAGAAGGCCGGCAGCTCGTCGGTGCCGTAGCCGATTACAGGCACGCCCTTGGTCTCCAGGTACTCCAGCGTGAGGCCGAGGTCCAGGATGCTCTTGGCACCGGCGCAGATCACCATTCCGGGCGTCTGTGCCAGCTCCTCCAGGTCTGCGGAGATGTCCATGGTGGTTTCCGCTCCGCGGTGCACGCCGCCGATTCCGCCGGTGGCGAACACCTTGATGCCAGCCAAGGAGGCTATTATCATGGTGGTGGTGACGGTGGTCGCCCCGTCCTGCCCGCCGGCCACGAGCACCGGCAGGTCGCGCCTGGAGGCCTTTGCCACCCCGCGCCCCGTCTTGCCAAGATACTCGATTTCCGCCTCCGACAGGCC